>NZ_WKCB01000008.1 GCF_021606685.1 Pseudomonas syringae | reverse complement strand
GGCTTGCTCGCGAAGGCGGAGTGTCAGTCACTGAATAATTGACTGACACTCCGCCTTCGCGAGCAAGCCCGCTCCCACATTAGGTTTTGCGTACTTACAAGCCTATCGGGGTGGCCTCAAAGCGCACGCGGGGATGAGCAATCCGATCCTGCGCCCGCACCAGCTCCAGCTCGTAACTGGCGCAGGCCTGGGTTTCCAGCAGCACCTCATGCACCGCCGCCGCAGTGAACTCAAAGGCGGCCAACAGGCTGTCGCCCAGCAGTACACGCGCCAGGAACAGCCCCGAGGTCAGGTCGCCAACGCCCACCGGCTGACGCGGGAATGCCAACAGCGGCCTACGCAAGTGCCAGCTGCCCTCAGCGGTCACCAGCAGCATCTCGAAACCGTCCGGCAGCTTGCCCGGGTAATCCAGGTGTTTGACCAGTACGGCCTTGGGCCCGCGTGCCAGCAGGGCCTTGGCCATCGCCAGGCAATCGAACAGCGACTGCGGTTTACGCCCGGCAAAGCTGTCCAGCTCCAGCTGGTTGGGGCACAGGAAGTCGGCCATGGCGGCGGCTTCGTCGAGCAGAAAATCACTCACCTCCTGAGGCACGCTGCAACCCTTTTCCGGGTGGCCCATCACCGGGTCGCACAGGTACAGGGCCTTGGGGTTGATGGCCTTGATGCGCGCTACGCCGGTGAGGATGGCGCGGCCCTGGTCGGCACTGCCCAAGTAGCCGGACAGGATGGCATCGCAGTTGCCCAGCTCGCCAATCGCAGCGATGCCTTCCACCAATGCCGGAATCTGCTGCGGCGCCAACACTTCGCCCGCCCACTGACCATACTGTGTGTGGTTGGAGAACTGCACCGTGTTCAGCGGCCAGACGTTCACCCCGACCCGCTGCATGGGGAACACGGCGGCGCTGTTTCCGGCGTGGCCAAAGACCACATGAGACTGGATCGCAAGCAGATGAGGTGTGCGTTTCATGCAGGGGATTTCCGTAAAGCCATTGAAATTCTGGCCGCGCAGTATGCGACTAAACGCAGCCTGTACGACAGACCGGCGACACAGTTAAGCTGCCCTCACTTTGTTGGAGTTCTTCGCATGCTGACCCTGGGAAACATCTTCGTGTTGATGCTGCTGGCGACCGCTGCCGCCTGGGTGTGGCACAACCACGGCCTGCGCGAACGCGCGCTGGAGCGGGTCAAGCAGCATTGCGCCAAGCTCGATATCGAGCTGCTGGACGGTGCGGTGGCGCTCAAGCGCATCGGCTTTGTGAAGGATGCCAACGGTCGGCGGCGCCTGGCGCGGGTCTATAATTTTGAATTTACCGTGACCGGCGAAACCCGGCACGCGGGCGTCATCACCCAATTTGGCGCCCACAGTGCGCAGATCGAACTGGCGCCCTACCCGTTCGAGGCCAAGGAACCGCTGCCCAGCGCCGAAGTTATCGAACTGAGCCAATGGCGCCAGGACCACGCCACCAAGACCCGTCAGTAACGGCAGGCGGCCAGGGCGGCCTGCAATGCGGCCATGTCCTGTGGTGCGCTGAAGATCAACTCGATACGCGAGTCGCGGCGCCATTCACTGGGTTGCCAAATGAGCGGGCGGTTATCCACAGCGTTGGCGGACACCCAACCTTCGGCACTGTGGATAACCAGCTTGGCGCGGCGCCATTCAAGGCCTGACAGCCATTCATGCAGGCGCGGGGTGTCGAATTGCTGGCTCGGATGCCAGCGCCAGCCGATGCTCCAGCCGCCGTCCTGCGCCTGGCTCAGGCAGATCGGCTGTGTGGGATCAGTCCAAATGGCCGGCATTTGCGCAAGCCCCTTGGGCACCTCAAGGTTATCCACAGCGGCTTTAGCCTGCGCCGTGAGGCCGGGCAACTGGTCGAGGGGTAGTTGTGCCTGGCGCGTCCAATACAGCGGGCAATCGGGTAATTGTCGTTCGACGGCCTGGCGTTGCGCAGCCTCCAGCCCTTCCTCCTTGTTCAACACCAGCAGCCCGGCGCTGGCCAGTGCATCCTGCTGGGCTGGCGGTAAAGGCTTGCCCGCCGCCAGGGCTTGGGCATCCAGCACCAGCACGCAGGGTTGAACCGCCAGCACGGTCTGCCAGGGCGCTTCGCGCAATTGCTTGAGCAACTGCGCCGGATGCCCCAGGCCCGAAGGCTCGATAAACAGCCGGTCCGGCTTGGCCTTACGCAACAGGCGGCCCAGGCCTACCTGGAACGGTGCACCATTCACACAGCACAGGCAGCCGCCGGCGACTTCGCCCAGGGCAATGCCGTCGTCGTCCTGGGTGAGCAAGGCGGCATCCAGGCCGATCTGCCCGAACTCGTTGATCAATACCGCCCAACGCTCATTGGCCGGGCGCTGGCCGAGCAGGTGCTTGATCAGGCTGGTCTTGCCGGCGCCCAAAGGCCCGGCGATCACGTGGGTGGGAATGTTCTGCAGCATGAGGGGCATCATTCAGACCGTGTAGAGAGCTTGATCCTACCCGGTTATGCCAGCCAATCCAGCGTCAGGATCAAGCGACGTTCATCCGCCTTGAGGGCCGGCGAGCGATGGATCAGGCCGTAGCCCTCATTGCCGTGCCATTTTGTGCCTTTGAGCAAGGCCACTTCACCGCACTGGATCTGCTCGATGCGCTCGCGGGGTTCAGCATCAGGCTCGCTCAGCCTGCGACGGTCCATCACGCCTTCGCGCAGCCACTGGCTGCCGATGCCGGCATAGGTGGTGATCAGCCGCACCGGCACGTGGTCCACGTGAAAACGCGGGCACATGGCCTTGTCCAACAGCCGCAGGCGCACACCGATGCGCTTGGCACCGAGCAGGCACGCAAACGCGCTGACCAGCCACGACACATCGGCGATAAAGCCTTCGTAGCCTTCAAGATCACGGCAACTGGCCGCCAGACCGTGCAAATTCGGCTCGGCGTCCTCGCTGTTGAGTTCGATCACCATCGAGTCCGCCAACGGTTCGTTGAGCGCCACCAGCAACGCGCCAAACTCGGCAATGTGCAACGGCAGTTGGCGCTGCCACAGCGCCAGGTTGACGCCGTCTTCGAGGATCTCGGACAGCGCCAGCGGGGTTTCGCCGCGGGTTTGGCGGATCACTGGGCGTAACGCAATCACTTGGGCCAACATCAGGCGGCTGCCTCCTCATACCAGGGGCCAAAGGGGTCGGCCAGTTGGCGCCAACCTTCGACGCCCAGGGCCATTTCTGCATCGGTGAGCAAGCAGGCGTCCAGCTCGGCGCGCATCTGTGCGAAGTCGATGTTCTGCCCGATAAACACCAGTTCCTGGCGGCAATCGCCGGTGCTCAGTTGCCAGTTACCCATGATTGCCGCCACGCTTTCTTCGTCCTGTGGCCATTGGCTTTTCGGCACAAAACGCCACCAGCGCCCGGCAAACCCGTGGCGCATCAGGCCACCGGCCTGGGACCAGCTGCCGGCGTCCTGGTGCTTGCTGGCCAGCCAGAAGAAGCCCTTGGAGCGCAGCAGTTTGCCGTTGACCCACGGGCGGTCGATAAAGTCGAAAAAGCGTTGCGGGTGAAACGGACGACGCGCGCGATAGGCGGTGGAAGCGATACCGTACTCTTGGGTTTCCGGCACATGCTCGCCGCGCAGCTCCTGCAACCAGCCTGGGGCTTGGGCGGCACGTTCGAAGTCGAAACGGCCGGTGTTGAGGATCTTGTGCAGCGGCACTTCGCCCATGACCATCGGGATGATTTCCGCCTGGGCGTTGAGGCGCTCGAGGATCGCCATCAGCTCCTCGCGCTCGCGGCTGCTGATCAGGTCGATCTTGCTGATCAGGATCACGTCGGCGAATTCGATCTGCTCGATCAGCAGGTCGGTGATCGAGCGTTCGTCTTCTTCGCCGAGGGTTTCACCCCGCGAGGCCAGGCTTTCGGCGGCCTGGTAGTCGAGCAGGAAATTCATGCCGTCGACCACCGTGACCATGGTGTCCAGGCGCGCGATATCGGCGAGGCTTTGCTCGTTTTCATCGCGAAAGGTGAAGGTTTCGGCCACGGGCAAGGGTTCGGAAATGCCGGTGGATTCAATCAACAGGTAATCGAACCGACCTTCCTTGGCGAGTTTTCCGACTTCTAAAAGCAAGTCTTCCCGCAAGGTGCAGCAGATGCAGCCGTTGCTCATCTCCACCAGTTTTTCTTCAGAACGGTTGAGGGTGACGTCGCGCTGAACCTCGCTGCCGTCGATGTTGATTTCGCTCATGTCATTGACGATCACCGCCACCCGCAGGTTCTCGCGGTTACGCAGGACGTAGTTGAGCAGCGTGCTTTTACCGGCGCCGAGAAAGCCGGACAACACGGTAACGGGGAGACGATTGGGCATCAGGTATTCCTCATCAGGTTGGCCGGTCAGATCGCTCGTTTATGGCGTTCGCGCAGCTCTTCACGTTCTTTGGCTTCGATACACAGGGTGGCCGTGGGGCGCAGCAGCAGGCGTTGCAGGCCAATGGGCTCGCCGGTTTCGCGGCACCAGCCGTATTCGCCACGGGCCAGCAATTCCAGGGCGTCGTCGATCTTGTCCAACAGCTTTTTTTCGCGCTCCAGCAGGCGCAGTTGCCACTGGCGCTGTTCTTCGGCGCTGCCTACATCGGCGGGGTCGCTGTTGGTTTCCTGCTCGCGCAGCAGCTGGAACTCCGCGTCGATACGCGCTTGCAGCTCATTGCGCTGGGCCAGCAACAGCGCACGGAAGAAACCTTGCTGGGCTTCGTTCATGTAATCGGCGGGGGGCTGGGCCAGAAGGTCTTGTTCAGTCATGGAAGCTGTTCACGGGTCAGGCTGTTGTTTTATGTTATAGTATAACAATACAAATAAGCCAATCCCCCTTGCTCACCGCGACGAAGGGCGCAATGCTTGGCCCTCCCCCACCCCCCGAGAACCCCTATGAAATACCTGGTGTGCGCCCTGATATTGGCAGCGGCAGGCCCCGCCTGTGCCCAGGCACCGAGCCCGTTGGCCCACTGCACGCGCAGCGCCAACCTGCTGGCCTGCGTGGATCCGTTGGGCAATGCCTACAGCGTGGCGACGGTGGGCAGCACCACGTATTTGAGGGGGTTTGAGGTGATCGGCAAACGCTATTGGGCACAGACCAACAGTCGCTATGGGCAGCTGACGTTCTTCACCGGGTTGGCGTCGGATGGTGAAGCATGGGTCGGCTACACACGGCGCGTGGGCTGGACCACCCTCAACCGGTTCTCCAGCTCGGGGGGCGCCAGCGCCAAGTTCACCTGCAGCCGGATAACCGGCTGTTAGGCCTGGGCGTCTTTCTGTTCCTGCACCCAGGCCATGTAGCTATTCATTGGCGGGTTCTTCTGGAAGTATTTTTTCAGGCCCTCGAACAAGCCATCGGCAACCGCCTGTTGATGCCGCGCCGTGACCAGCCGCGCGCTGTCCCGGGCATTGGAGATAAACCCGGTTTCCACCAGGATCGACGGCACGTCCGGTGACTTGAGCACCGCGAACCCGGCCTGCTCCACGCGTTTCTGATGCAAGGAGGTGATGCCTTCCAGGCTGCCCAGGATCGAGCTGCCCAGCTGCAGGCTGGAGGCGATGGTGGCGTTCATCGACATGTCGAGAATCACCCCGGCCAACATCGGGTCCTTGTCCTTGAGGTTGAGCAAACTGGTAGCGCCCAGCAGGTCGGCGCCGTTTTCGCGTTGCGCCATGAACCGCGCAGTGGCGGACGTGGCGCCGCCTTCGGACAAGGCATACACCGAAGCGCCCGACGCGGTGATGCGCGGCGCCGCGTCGGCGTGCACCGAGATGAACATGTCGGCGTTGTGCTTGTGGGCAATTTCCACGCGCTTGCGCAGCGGCACAAAGAAGTCGTCGTTGCGCACCAGCTTCACGTCGAAGCCCTTCTCGCGCTTCAAGCGTTTGGCCAGCAGTTGGGCGATGGACAGCACCACGTCTTTTTCGCGCTGCCCCTTGGAGCCGACGGCGCCGGGGTCCTTGCCGCCGTGGCCGGGGTCGACCACCACGATGATGTCGCGCTTGGGATGCGCCTTATCCACCGGCGGTGAGGGTTGGGCTGCAATGTGGCGAGGCACCTGAGTAACGCTGCGAAGGTCCAGCACCAGGCGATGGCCTTGGCCATCCTGAGGCGGCAATAGAAAGCTGTTGAGCTGCATCGGCGCGGCCAGGTTCAGCACAATCCTCGTATCGCCTTTGCCGAAATGCCCGGAGCGTATCGACGTAATGCCGCTGTTCTCCAAAGCCAACTGAGAAAAATCACCACTGAGGCCAGCGCCGCTGAGGTCGATGATCAGGCGTTCGGGCGCACTCAGGGAAAAGGTTTTGTATTGCACCGGCCCGCTGAGGTCGAACACCAGCCGCAGCTTGTCCTCCGAGCGCCACAGGCGGGCGTTGCGGATCTGCGCTGCCGACGCGGTGAAGGGCAAGGTGAACAGGGGGCTCGCCAGAAGCAGGTTAAGGAGCTGACGTCTGTGCATGACAAATACCGCAAATAGAGGAGCGTCCCTACTCGACATGACTGAGAAAAGGCCGGAGCAGAAAAATCTTCGTCGACTCAATGGTTATAATATAACATGTCTTTTTATTTCCAACGATGGACCTGCTCATGAATGCGCTGACTCTGCCGGATATCGCCGCGCAGGCTTCACGCCAAGCCTTGCCACTCGATTGGGTAGGCATGTGCGGCATCGCCCTGCCGATCCTTATCGATGGCCAACACCTGACCGCCACTGCCGATGCAGGCGTCAGCCTTGACGATGGCAGCGCCCGTGGCATCCATATGTCACGCCTGTACCTGGCGTTGGAAATGCTCGATCAGCAGGCCCTTACGCCCGCACTTCTGCGTAATGTACTGCAGCGTTTTCTCGACAGTCATGAAGGTTTATCTGAGAACGCCTACCTGCGGATCCACACCGATTTGCTGCTCAAACGCACGGCGCTGGTCAGCCCATTGGCCGGCTGGAAGCGCTACCCGGTGAGCATCGAAGCGCGTTTGGAAAATCAGATGTTCCACGTGGAACTAAAAATTGACGTTACCTATTCCTCAACCTGCCCTTGCTCAGCTGCGCTCGCCAGGCAGTTGATTCAGCAGCAATTTCTTCAAGACTTTGCCAACACGCCGTTGCAGCATGAAGACGTACTGACCTGGCTCGGCAGTGCTGATGGCATTGTCGCTACGCCCCATAGCCAACGCAGCAGCGCGCAGTTGCATGTCCAGCTGCAAGGCGACCAACTGCCGCTTACCGCGTTGATCGATAACGTCGAAGCCGCCCTCGGCACCGCCGTGCAAACCGCCGTGAAACGTGCGGACGAACAAGCCTTCGCCCTGGCCAACGGGCAGAACCTGATGTTCTGCGAAGACGCCGCCCGCCGCCTGAACCTCGCCTTGAAACGCTCGGATGCCGTCAAAGCCTTCCACCTCAAAGTGATCCACGCCGAAAGCCTGCACGCGCACGATGCCGTGGCTGAAAGCCGCTGGACGAGACACTCTGCATGATCACCTGCAACGCCCTGCGCTGGGGCGCTCCCGGCCAACCGCTGACGCCCGCAGTCGATTTCACCCTGGAACAAGGCAGCCTCACCGGCGTGATCGGCCCCAACGGCTGCGGTAAAAGCAGCCTGCTCAAAGTCATCGCCGGCCTGCAAAAGCCCTTGGCCGGCAAGGTCACCGTGCAGGTGCCACGGCGCGGCGGCCTGGCGTTCCTGCCCCAGCAGCAGCACCTCGATCGCCAATTCCCAATCAGCCTGCAAGAGCTGGTGGCTGCCGGTTTTTGGGGCACCCAGCTCACCCCGCAACAACGCAGCCTGCGTTTACACGCCGTGCTGGAAGACTGGTGCCTCAGTGGCCTGGAACAACGCCCCTTGATGGCCTTGTCTGGCGGCCAGTTGCAACGCGCCCTGCTCGCCCGCATGAGCCTGGCCGATTCGCCAGTGTTGCTGCTCGACGAACCGCATGCCGCGCTCGACGAAGATGGCCAGGCGCTGTGCTGGAAACACATCCACGCCTGGCACGATGAAGGCCGTACGCTGGTGGTGGTGTGTCATGACCTCGCCTCCGTGCGCCACCACACCCCGCAAGTGCTGCAGGTCAAAAGCACAGGTTGCGTGTTCGGCGCGAGCAAAGAACTGATCCGCCCGCAACCTCAGATGCAGGTGGCCTGATGCACTTCGCCGCACACCTGTGGATGCCTTTTTGCGACTTTGTGTTCATGCGCCGCGCCCTGATCGGCGGGCTGGTGCTTGCCTGCAGTACCGCGCCGCTGGGGGTGTTTCTGATCCTGCGCCGCATGAGCCTGATTGGTGACGCCGTGGCCCATGGCATCCTGCCCGGCGCCGCCCTGGGCTTCTGGTTCGCCGGGCTCAGCCTGCCCGCATTGACCATCGGCGGCCTCGGCGCCGGGCTGAGCATGGCCGGTTTGTCGGCATGGATCACTCGCCGCACCGGCCTGCGCGAAGACGCGAGCCTGGCCGCCATCTACCCGATCTCCCTGGCTGCCGGTGTGCTGATCCTCGGCATTGCCGGCAAGCGCCTGGACCTGCTGCACCTGCTCTTCGGCTCGGCGCTGGCGGTCGATGAAACCACCCTGACCGGCATGCTCTGGGTCAGCGGCTTCAGCCTGATTGCAATGGGGCTGATCTACAAACCGTTGCTGCTGGACACCCTCGACCCGTTGTTCCTGCAGACCGTCAGCCGCCTCGGCCCACTGGCCCACGGGCTGTTTTTGACCCTAGTGGTGCTGAACCTGGTGATCGGCTTCCAGGCCATCGGCGCCTTGATGGTGGTAGGCATGATGATGTTGCCGGCCATTGCTTCACGTTTCTGGAGCCGGCGCCTGCCGGTGTTGATCGCAATATCGGCGGTGCTGGGATGCCTGTCGGTGTGGCTGGGCTTGTTGCTCTCGTTCTACTACTCACTGCCCAGCGGCCCGGCGATTGTGCTGGTGGCCGGGGCTGGGTACCTGTTGTCCGTGGTCTTTGGTCCGGTGCACGGCTTGCTGCGCCGTGCGCCCTTGCTTACATCCCAATGAGGTGTTTCCCGATGCGCGCTCTACTCGTGCTGTTCAGTCTCGTCCTGTGCTTATCGACGGCTCAGGCCGCCGACAAACTCCAAGTGGTTACCAGCTTCAGTATTCTCGATGACATCACCCACCAGATCGGCGGTGATCACATCCAGATCAGCAACATGGTCGGCCCCGATGCCGATGCGCACACCTACGAGCCAACCCCCGACGACGCCAAGGCGCTGCTCAAGGCCAAGCTGATCATCAAGAACGGCCTTGGCTTCGAGCCCTGGCTGGACCGCCTGGTCAGCAGCACCGAAACCAAGGCCACCGTGGTCACCGCCAGCAAAGGCGTGATTTCCCACACCATGGAGGAAGACGGCGAAACCATCCCCGACCCACACGCCTGGCATAACCTGGCCAACGCCGAAATCTACGTCAACAACATCACCAAGGCCCTGATCGCCGCCGACCCGGCCAACAAGGCCGACTACCTGCGCACCAGCCAGGCCTACCTCAAGGAGATCTACCGGCTGCTCGCCCAAGCCAAGGCCCGGTTCGGCGCCCTGCCACCGGGCAACCGCCGCATCGTCACCTCCCATGACGCTTTCGGTTACCTGGGCCAGGCCTATGGCATTCAGTTCCTCGCCCCCCAAGGCTTGTCGACCGAGCGTGAACCGTCCGCCGCCGAAGTCGCTGCGCTGATCACCCAGATTCGCAAAGACAAGGTCAAGGCCGTGTTCATGGAGAACATCAAGGACTCGCGCCTGCTCAAGCAGATCGCGGATGAAAGCGGCGCGCAGATCGGCGGCACGCTGTACTCCGACGCCCTCGCCGCAGAAGGCCCGGCCAGCACCTTCACCGGGCTGTTCGAATACAACCTCAACACCCTCTGCGCTGCACTGAGCCAACCATGATCCGCAAGAACCCTTCCGGCGATCTGCCGGTCATTGCCGAATCGGCCTACGTCGACAAAACCGCGATCATCTGCGGCAAGGTCATCATCGGCGAGAACGTGTTCGTCGGCCCCTACGCCGTGATCCGCGCGGATGAAGTCGACGCCAGCGGCGCCATGGACCCGATCACCATTGGCGCCAATTCGAACATCCAGGACGGCGTGGTTATCCACTCCAAGTCCGGCGCGGCAGTGACCATTGGCGAGTTCACTTCGATCGCGCATCGCTCCATCGTCCACGGCCCCTGCACGGTTGGCGACCGCGTGTTCATAGGCTTTAACAGCGTGCTGTTCAACTGCGCCGTGGGCGACGGCTGCGTGGTGCGTCACAACTCGGTGGTCGACGGCCGCGACTTGCCCGCCGCCTTCTACGTGCCCTCCACCACCCGCATCGGGCCGAATACCGACCTGTCGCAATTCCCGCCGGTGAGCGTCAGCGCCTCGGAATTTTCTGAAGACGTGGCCCGCACCAACGTCGACCTGGTGCGCGGCTACAAAGCCCTGCAAAACGAGTTCTGAACCATGAGCCGCCTGCTGATCCGCAATGCCCGCCTGGTGAATGAAGGCCAGGAATTCGACGCCGATGTGCTCATCGGCAATGGCCGTATCGAGAAGATCGCCAGCAGCATCGAAGGCTGCAACGCGCCCGTGGCCATCGACGCGCAGGGCCAGTGGTTGCTGCCCGGCATGATCGATGACCAAGTGCACTTTCGCGAGCCCGGCGCGCCGGACAAGGGCAGCTTCTACAGCGAATCCCGGGCTGCAGTGGCAGGCGGCATCACCAGTTTCATGGACATGCCCAACACCCAGCCGGCCACCCTGAACCTGGAAGCGCTGGCCGATAAAAAGCGCCGCGCCGCTTTGCACTCAGTGGCCAACTACGGCTTTCACTTTGGGGTGAGCAACGACAACCTCGACACCGTCGCCGCCCTCGACCCGTGCGAAGTGGCCGGGGTCAAAGTGTTCATGGGTGCCTCCACCGGCAATATGCTGGTGGATGACCCGCGCATTCTGGAACGCCTGTTCGCCGAGGTGCCGACCATCCTGCTGGCCCACTGCGAACACACGCCGAGCATCCTGGCCAACGAACAGCGCCTGCGCGAACGCTTCGGCGACAAGATCCCGGCCGTCGCTCACCCGCTGATCCGGGATGCCGAGGCGTGTTATCGCTCGTCGTCTTATGCGGTGGAGTTGGCCAAGCGCTTTGGTACGCGCCTGCATGTGCTGCACTTGACCAGCGCCCGTGAACTGCAGCTGTTCGAAGACAAGCCGCTGGCGGACAAACGCATCACCGCCGAAGTCTGCGTGCACCACCTGCTGTTTGATGACCACGACTATCACCGCCTCGGCCACCAGATCAAATGCAACCCGGCGATCAAGACCCGCGCCGACCGCGACGCCCTGCGTGCAGCCTTGTTGAGTGACCGTCTGGACGTGATTGGCACTGACCATGCGCCGCATACCTGGGCACAAAAACAGTTGGGGTATCGTCAAGCGCCGTCGGGGTTACCGCTGGTGCAGCACGCGCTGCCGGCGTTGTTGGAGTTGGTGGCCGACGGGCTGCTGCCCCTGACCACCCTGGTGGCCAAAACCAGCCATCGGGTCGCTGACCTGTTCGCCATCCCGGACCGAGGTTATCTGCGCGAAGGGTATTGGGCCGACCTGGTGTTGATCAAGCCCGAACCCGCCGGCAAGCCGGTCAGCAGCCAGCCGATCCTTGCTCGCTGCGGCTGGACGCCGTTTGCCGAGCGCAGCTTTCGTCACAGCGTCAGCACCACGCTGGTGTCAGGCCACCTGGCCTGGCACAACGGCCAGGTGGTCGACAGTTGCCAGGGCTTACCCCTGCACTTTCTGCGTTAAGCGCGTGGTTTGACCGTTCCGCAGTCGGTACCCAGCCATTGCGCGTGGCTGTCCAGGCTGCCCTTCTGCTGGACACCGGTGGCATTGAAGGTGCCGTTGACGGTGGTGGTGAATTCCTTCTGGCTTTGGAAAGTCGCCACGCCAGTGCCCTGGGCTTTCGGACAGCTGAAACGGAATTTCCACTGGTTGCCGGTCTTGTCGGTCACTTCCTGTTTGCAGCCCGATTGCGGGTCGGTCAGGGGGATCGAGTCAGAGGCCACCTGGGCCGGCGTAAGGCATACCTGTACGCCTTTACCGGCCATGGTGATGCCTTGTTTTTCCAGCATCGCGCGCTGTTCCGGGGTCATCTGTTGCTTGAGCTGACCGAGGATCAGCGACAGGTCCGGCAGGTCCTGGTTATCAACTTTCATATTGCTGGTGGTCAATTCCCACAAGCCCGGCGCCAGCATCTGCGCCTGTGCGGCCACCGGCAGCGACAAACCAATAACCATGGCTAAACCAAGCAGACGAGCATTCATCGGGTAACTCCTGGGTAATTGTGGGCGTTAGACGTCGCGAAAGCGCCAGTGTTGCACGGCAAATAAAATAGCGACATTCGTAGCCGTTCATGGTCTGTTAGGCACTGGATTGTCTGGAGTGATGTCGTTCATGGATTTTTTTGGCCCGCACCTGCTCGCCTACTTCATTGCCACGTTGCACTTTCTCGGAACCCTCGCCGCGATCCACGCGGTGCTGACCGTCAGGACCGCCCAAGGCTCGATCGCCTGGGCCCTGTCGCTGATGTTCATGCCCTACCTCACGCTGATCCCCTACCTGATTTTCGGCCGCAGTACCTTCGACGCGTATATCCAGGCGCGGCGTCAGGCCAACCAGGAAATGCACACCGCCATCACCGAGCTGAACTGGCGCCCGTGGGTCGAGGAGGCCCTGGCCGCGCGCAACTCCAGCGCCTATGCGTCCCTGCGCGCCATGCCCAAGCTGGGCCGCATGCCATGCCTGGCCAACAATGAAGTGCAGCTGCTGATCAATGGCGATGCCACCTTCAGCGCAATCTTCGAGGCCATTCGCAACGCGAAGACCGCCGTGCTGTTCCAGTTTTTCATCATCCATGACGATGAGCTTGGCAGACAGCTACATGCTTTGCTGAAGGAAAAGGCTGCACAAGGCGTAAGCATCTACGTGCTCTACGACCGCATCGGCAGCCACGCCCTGCCCCATCGCTACGTCCAGTCGCTGCGCGACGCCGGGGTGCAGGTCAAGGCATTCGCCACCCGCAGCGGCTGGCTCAATCGCTTCCAGGTCAACTTCCGCAACCATCGCAAGATCGTGGTGGTGGACGGCCTGACCGGGTTCGTCGGCGGGCATAACGTCGGCGATGAATACCTGGGCAAAAAACCGCCACTGGCGCCGTGGCGCGATACCCACGTGCAAGTCACCGGCCCAGTCGTGGCGTGCCTGCAGGAATCGTTCGCCGAAGATTGGTTCTGGGCCGCACGCGAGTTGCCGCCGCTGATCTTGCCGGACGCCTACCCCGAAGACGGTGTGCTCTGCCAATTGCTTGCCAGCGGCCCGGCCGATCCGTATGAAACCTGCTCGCTGTTTTTCGTCGAGGCCATCCATGCGGCGACCGAGCGCGTGTGGATCACCAGCCCGTATTTCATCCCCGACGAAGCCGTGTTTGCCGCGCTGCGCCTGGCGGTGCTGCGCGGCGTCGATGTGCGCCTGTTGCTGCCCTCACGGCCCGACCACCGTATCGTCTACGCCGCCTCCAGCCTTTACGCGATTGAAGCGGTACGCGCTGGCGTGCGAGTGTTCCGCTACACGCCGGGCTTTCTGCATCAGAAGGTGGTGCTGGTGGACAGCGAAATCAGCGCGATTGGCAGTGCGAACATGGACAACCGTTCGTTCCGGCTGAATTTTGAAGTGATGTTGCTCACCGTCGACGAAGCGTTCGCCAAACAAGTCGAGCACATGCTGCTGGACGACTTTGCCCTGGCCCATGAAGTCAGCCAGGAAGAAAGCCGCGAAACCCGCCGCCTGCAGCAGCTGGGCATGCGGGTGGCGCGGCTTATTTCACCGATTCTCTAACAAACGCCGAAGATCTGAATGTGGGAGGGGCGGTGCGACGATTCGACTTGCCCCCGATAGCGGTGTATCAGTGCCAGATCAGCTGGCTGACGTACCGCTATCGGGGGCAAGTCGAATCGTCGCACCGCCCCTCCCACATTTTTACCGAGTTGTTTGCCTAACCGAAATTCAGCGGTAGATATCCTCCCGCGTCCACGGCAGTTCATGGCTGCCATCGGCATGGGGTTTCACCGCCAGGATCTGGTGCAGGTTGATCCAGCCCCGGGCAAACGCATAGGCGCAACCGGCCAGGTACAGCCGCCAGATGCGCAACGCCTGTTCGGGCACCATCTTCGCCGCCGCTTCCAGGTTGTCTTCCAGGCGCTCGCTCCAATGGTCCAGGGTGCGCGCGTAGTGCAAGCGCAGGCTTTCGACGTCGACCACTTCCAGCCCGACTTCGCTGAGCTCGGCAGTCATCATCGCCAAGTGCGGCAACTCGCCGTTGGGGAACACATAACGCTCGATAAAATCCCCGGCGCCACGGCCCACTGGGCGGCCGTCAGTGTGCTTGGCGGTAATGCCATGGTTCATCACCAGGCCGCCTTCACGCACCGCGCCGAACAAGGTCTTGCTGTACTCCGCCAGGTTGGCGTGGCCCACATGCTCGAACATGCCCACGCTCACCACTTTGTCGAACCGGCCGTCCTGGGGCAGGTCGCGGTAATCCAGCAGTTGCAGGTCGACCTGGTCTTCCAGGCCTTCGGCCTTCACCCGCTCCCGGGCCAGTGCCAACTGCTCTTTGCTCAGCGTGATGCCAAACACCTTGACCCCGAACTCCCGCGCCGCAAACCGTGCCAGCCCGCCCCAACCGCAGCCTACGTCGAGCAAATACTCCCCAGGCTGCAGCCGCAATTTACGGCACAGGTGGCGGAATTTGTCTTGTTGGGCCTGGTCGATGGATTCGCTGCCGGTTTCGAAATACCCGCAGGAGTACGCCATGTCCTGGTCCAGCCACAGCTGGTAGAACTCGTTGGACAGGTCGTAATGGTAGGAAATGGCTGCTGCATCAGTGGCCTTGTCGTGGATCGAGCGCACGGGACGACGGTCTTCATCGTCGTCGATCAGGGCGTGACTCAACTCATCACAAACCCGAATGACCTCGGAGATAGAGCCTTCCAGCTCCAGTTTGCCCTCGACGAAGGCTTCGCCCAGTGAGTCGAGCGTGGGATGGGTCAGTTGAGTGACGACGGTGGGGTCCTTCACCACGATGGTCACACTGGGCTCTGGGCCCAAGTTGAATTCATGGCCGTCCCAGAGTCGAAGACGCAGCGGTAGCTGAAGATTCTGTAAGGCCGGTGGAAGTTGCGCGAGCATGAGTAGTCCCCCCTTGTTTCAGACGTCTGCTGTGAGGGTAGACCATCCCAAGACAAAGTAGGAGGCTATCGATTTCATAGCGTTCCTCTATGGAGCCCGGCGCCCTCTACACGAGTGACCGCCGGTTCGATGCACAGTTCTGAAAATCAGTCTTCGAGCTTCAAAAGCGGCTCCTGAAAGCGCAGCAAACGCCCGGCATTGCCCAGTACCAGCAAGGTGCTGAGGTTATGCAGCACCGCCGCAATCATTGCGCCTGCGGCACCCAACCAGCCAAACGCGGCAAACACCACGATGGCCAGGGTCCAGCCCAAACCGATGATCACGTTGACCTGCAACGTCTGACGGCACTGGCGACTCAAGCGCACGCAGGTGCCCAGCCGGCGCAGGTCGCTGCCGATCAACACCACGTCCGCCGACGCCAGCGCGATGTCCGCGCCGCCCGCCCCCATGGCCACACCGACCACACCGGCCTTGAGCGCCAGGGAGTCGTTGATGCCGTCGCCCACCACCATCGGCCGAAAGCCGCTGCCGATCTCGCCCAATACGCGGTTGAGCTTGTCCTCGGGCAGCGCCTGGGCTTCGACATCACTGATGCCCACGTCCAGCGCAAGGCTGTCGGCCACACTTTGGCGGTCGCCGGTCAGCAGCAGTTGCCGGCCCAGGCCCAAATCCCGCAGTTCCTGTAGGGCCTGACGCGCTTCCGGCTTGACGCTGTCGGCCAGCAACAGCCAGGCCAGAAACTCGCCATTCAGCGCCAGCCCGGCGATCGGGCCGTCGTGGTTGGGGACGGCGGTGGTGACGATGCCCAAGTGTTCGAACAACTCCGGCCGCCCCAACGCAGCCTCGCCCTGCGCGGTCTGTGCCACCACGCCCAGTCCCTGGCGTTCGCGAATATCGGTCAGCGCCAGCAACTGCGCCTGCGTCGCCAACCCTGCCAGGGCCCGGCTGACCGGGTGACTGCTGGCCGAGCCGAGGCTGGCCGCCAGGTTCAGCACCACTTGGCGGTCCGGCGCGCTGGTCTCGATGGACTGCAAACGCAGGGTGCCAAAGGTCAGGGTGCCGGTTTTGTCGACCACCAGCGAGGTCAGGTCCGCCAGCTCCTCGAGGAACGCCGAGCTGCGAATCAAAATGCCGTGGCGCGCCGCCACCGCAATCCCGGCAATCGCCGTGGCCGGTGCCGACAGCACCAAGGCACAGGGGCACGCAGCTACCAGCACGGCCAGCATGGCCTGAGCATCGTTGGTCACAAACCAGGTCACCGCCGCCAGCAACAGCACCAGCACCATATAGCTGCCGGCGTAACGCTCCAGCAGCCGCGTGATGGGCGGCTTGGAACGCTCGGCGTTCTGCATCAGCGCGATGACTTTGCCCAGGGTCGACTCATTACCGGTACGGGTCACCTCCAGGCGCAACAGGCCATCGAGGTTGATCGCGCCGCCGAACACCTGCACACCCGCACGGGCTTCCAATGGCACCGACTCGCCGGTGATCGGCGCCGTGTCCAGGCTCGCCTGGCCGGACAGCACCACGCCATCGGCAGGCACCCGGTCACCGGCGCGCACTTCAACGATATCGCCGGTACACAGCGTGCCGTTGTCCACTTCAACAATGCTGCCGTCCGCCTGCACCCGCCGCGCATGGCTGCGAGTCAGCTTGCCGAGGGCATGGATCGCCTCTTGCGAGCCGATCACGCTGCGCTCTTCCAGCACATGGCCAAAGATCATGATGATCGGCAGCAACGCGGCGGTCAGCAGGTCGCCGGTCGCCCACGCGCCCATCATCGCCAGGGCGATCAGTTGGTCGGTGATGCCATGCAGGCTCGGAAAGCGCAGGCTGTACCAGGCCGAGCGCATTACCGGCACGGCCACCAGCAGGGATGCCACGCCAAGCAACAACTGGCTCACGCCACTCTGGTCCGGCGCCAGCCAGCGCCACACCAGGCCCAGTATCAGCAAGCCCAACGCCAACATGGCCAGGGTCAATTGCCGGGCAGCGCTGCGCTGCTCGGCGGAGGTCAGCATGGGTGCACTCATTGTTCGGCTCCCTGGATGATCAAGCGGGAGTCGTCTTTAGGGTCGACCGTGGTCACAGAACCGGCCTGGCCGAGAATCCTGGGCAAGCGCTCGCGGTACAGGCGCAACAGCAGGCCCGGGTCTTTCACCTGGGCCAGGCTGGCGACGGTGGCGGTTTGCGCTTGGGCACTGGCCAGGCGTTCACTGGCCTGGGCATGGGCGACTTGCAGCAGTCGGTCGGCTTGCTGATTGGCGGTTTGGGTGAGCTTTTCCGCATCGGTGCGTGCATTGGCCACCGCCTTGTCGGCTTGCTGGCTGGCAGTCAGAACAGCATTGAAGGCATTCACCGCCGGCCCCGGCAGGCTCGACTGCACGTCAACGCGGGTGACTTCAATGCCCAACCCCACACCGCTGGAGGTCAGCGCCGCCAGGCGCTTGTTGATCCCTTGCACCAGATCGCCGCGCAGCCGTTCGCGCCGTTCGGCGGCGCCGTTGTCGGTGCCGATCAGTTCCGGGCGAGCCACCAGGATCGTGTCCAGGTCCCGCGCCGCCGTCAGAGCCACCGCGCTGCGCGTCACCAGGCGATCCAGCGCCGGCAACACATGCTCGCCCTGCAACACGAAGGCATACGGCTCGGTGACCTTGTAGAACACCCGCACATCCAGCTGTACCACGCCGGCATCACCGGTCAGCAGGTAACCGGAACCGGCCAGCGCGTCGCTCAACGGCGTGGCAAAGCTGGCCACGCGGTCGGCCTGGAGCGCCGCATCGGAACGCAACAGGTTGTCCACCCGCCGCTCGATCACGCGGTCCGCCGCCGGTAACAACACCACCTGCTCGAACGGCTGCGGCCAGGCCAGCAACAGGCCGGCATTCTGGATGCGGTCCAGCGCGCCAAAGTGCAACACCACGGCGCGGTTCTGCGGGTCGATCTGGCGCACATTGGAAAATGCCCAGGCCAACGCGGCCAACACCGTTACTCCATACAGCGCCAGGAAGGTCAGGCGTCCGGCCTGAATCCACGGGCTGTCCGGGCTGTGGCGCTCGGTCATGGCTGAACGTCCTTGGGCCCGTCCACCAACGCACGAAACGGCGCCGCGTCGGTGCGCAGGATGATTTTGGTGCCCGGCGTGACCACCGTGCCCAAGGTATCCAACGAGCGCAGCAGGTTATACAGCTGCGGGTTGCCCGCGTAGGCGCGGCCATAAATCTGCGCAGCTTCAACCCGCGATTGCGCTTCGATATCGGCGGCTTTCACCGTGGCATCGGCCTGCACGATGCGTGCATCACGCTCGGCGGCGGAGCGAATCTGCGCCGCCTCACGCTTGCCCACGGCGGTGCGTTCGGTGGCGATGGTTTCGCGCTCGGCGCGCATGCGGTCGACCGTGGCCGTGAGCGTCACCGACGGCAACGTCAGCCGCTCGATGCCGACCTGTGCCACACGCACGCCATAGGTGGTGAGCAATTGTTGATCAATCTGCGCACGCAACTGCGCTTCGAACTCGGCAATGCGCACTTGGCTGGCGTCGGTGTTGATCAGGCTGGACAGGTCAAAGCTCGCCGCCGTGGTTTCCAGCGCCGAGCCGACAAAGGTTCGAATCTGCCGCGCCGCTTCATCCGGCTGGTTCTGCACCGCGCGCATAAAGCGTTGCACATTCTCGGCATCGCCCTGCACCTGCCACGCCACGTAGGCCTGCACGATAATGCGCAGGCCATCGCGGGTGCCCACATCCTGCAAGCCGCTGGACGTGGTACGCAGGCGCAAGTCCACCGGGATCGCGGCTTCGAACGGCGCCGGCCAGCGCCAGCCCAGGCCCGGTTCCAGCAGCACCCGTGACGGGTTGCCGAAGCGAGTAATCACCGTGGCCTCACCGGAGCGCACTTGCACCAGGCTCGCCGCTGCCACGGCAAACAACACGAGCAGCAGCGCCCAGGCCATGCGCCGCCAAGGGAAAGGCCCGGCAGCCTGTGCATCGCCATGATGGTGGTGGTGGTGATGGCCATGATGATGACCGTGATCGTGAGAATGAGCGCTCAACAGACAGACTCCTTATTGAACGGCTTTACGCGGCGCCGAGGGATCGGCCGGCAAGGTAAAGGAACGCAGATCGATCGTCGGTGCGCCGTCGGCGCCCAGGCGGTGATCCAGGATAAGCAACTTGGCGTGGGCCAGGCCCTGGCTGAGTTGGCCGAGATACTGCTCCAGCACGAAAGCCTGGCCAGCCGCGGCGTAGGCTTTTTGTTCGGCGGCAAAGCGCAGGTCGGCCGCCTGGGCGCCAGCGCTTACCTCGCGGGCGGTGGCCACGGCCTGGTCACGGGCGGTGCTGGCTTGCAGCAAGGCCTGGTTAGTCTGTTCGCTGGCGGCGCCGCGCTCGCGGGAGATCAATGCCTGGGCGCCAATCTGCGCGGCTTGCACACCGTGGTAGGCGTTGGCGGCACCGGCCGGTGGGTGGATGGCTTCCACCACAGTCGCCAGAATCTCTACACCGCTGTCGAGCTGTTGCAGGTCCGCCTGCACGGCGCGGCCGATTTCGTCGGCGAGGCGGGTGCGCTGTTCGCCGAGCAATTCGTCGAGGGTGCGCGAGGCAAAGTCATGCACCAGGATGCGGCTGGCGGTGCTGCGGATCAGGGTCGGCACATCCGCGCTATTGTAGGTAGCGGCCAGGGCGGCCTGGTCGGTCAGGCCGATACGGTAGACAAAACGCACATCCATATTGACGATCTGGAAGCTCTGCTTGTCGCCGCTGCTGCTGGCGATTACCTGGGATTTGTCATTCACATGGCTGGCGTCCCATAACCGATTGGCAATCGCCGGCGGCGGGCCTTCGGCAGGCGCCAGATCGGGCTTCGCGGCTTCACCGACACTGGTGGCCAGCTCATGCACCACGCCGTTTTCCACGCTAATGACGCGGCCCAGAGGCCAGGGTAGGCCGGTATGCAAACCGGGGCCGAACACCTCGACGGGTTTGCCAAAACGCTCATAAATCCCACGGCCTTGCAGGGCCACTTCGTGCACGCCAGTCAGCGCCCAGCCGAGCGCCAGCACCACCAGCAGCACCGGCAAAAACGCCCGGCGCATGTAGGTAAATGCCCAGATCTGACGCAGGTCGATGCCAAAGCGGTTGTGCAACTCATGCTGCAAAGCCAGCAACGGTTGCGGTGGCCAGCGCAGCAGGCCGGCGATAAAGCTTTGCGCCATCAGGCGCGGTTCAAGGCGCGGCTGGCGCGGGCTGAACAGCGACAGCGCACCCCTTAATAGAAACTCCACCGCCACCAGCGCTGGCAGCAGCCCGATCAGCACCGCCAGGCGCAACGGCCAGACGGACTCAGCCCCGGCAAACAGCAGGCACACTGCACTGACCAGCAAGCAGATAATCGCCACCCGGCTCAGCTGTGCCAACTGCGAGGCCTCTGGCCATTGCGCGGGGGTTTCCTGGGCCAGGCGGCGTTCGAATACCAGCAAGCCAAACGCCAGGGCCAACCCCAACGCGGCACCGACACTGGCCGATTGCCCCACCGCAGCGACTGGCAAGGCTAGGTTCCAGAACTCCATGATGCTGACCAGCGCCAGCAGCGCCCAGCCGCCGAGCCACAACACCGGCGCCCCGATCTGCCTGCCAACGCGCCCGACAAGGCGGGCGTAGCGGCCGGTGTCTTCAACCGATACGTCGGCCGCCGGCGGCTCCAACGCCTGGGCACGCCAATCGGCCACCCACCACGCCGACTGCAGCCCAGCCACCAGCACCAACAAGGCCGAAGCACAGTTGATCAACACCACCGGCCAGATCGACAACGGCGCAAACAGCGCGACAAACAACGCCAATACCCAGCCGGCAATGGCCAGTGCCGTCAGGCTGATCCCGGCTTGGCGCAATCGACGGGCATGGAACAGCCCTTGTTGAAAACGCGCGAGGCTCTCAACCGAGGCGCCGTCAGCTTCCAGATCCACTTGCATCCACTCAACGCCCGTCTGCACACAATTCGTTACGATATAACACGCAGCGTGAAATTTTTGTTCGAAAAACACCGTTTTTACAGACCCCACACACCCTGTGGGAGGGGGCTTGCTCCCGATGGCGGTGGATCAATCAGCACATGCATCAACCAGCAGACCGCTATCGGCAGCAAGCCCCCTCCCACATTTGCCCTTCATCGCGCTCAAGACCGTGACTAACCCCCCATAAACACGCGCTATCGCTGGTGCACGCGATGAATAATCGGGCACACTCCCAAGCAGTTTTTCGCGGGTTCACGGACAAGGAAGCGTCACCTCCCATGATTTCGATCTATCAGCTCAAACCGCGTTTTCAAAACCTGCTGCGTCCTCTGGTGCAGCGCCTCTATGACAACGGCACCACCGCGAATCAAATCACTGTGCTGGCCGGCGTGGTGTCGCTGTTGGTCGGCCTGTTGATCGCCAGCTTCGCCCAGTATGTGTGGCTGTTTGCGCTGATTCCGCTGTGGATGATCCTGCGCATGGCGCTCAACGCCATCGACGGCATGCTCGCGCGCGAATTCGGCCAGCAGTCGCGCCTGGGCGCTTACCTCAACGAACTCTGCGACGTAATTGCCGACAGCGCGCTGATCCTGCCCTTCGCGCTGATCCCCGGCGTGAGCCTGGCGCCCGTGCTGCTGGTGGCGCTGCTGGCGGTGTTCAGCGAATACGCCGGCGTGCTGGGGCCGATGGTCGGCGCATCGCGGCGCTATGACGGCCCCATGGGCAAGAGTGATCGGGCTTTCGTACTCGGCGTGCTGGCCACCGGTGTTGCACTGGGCTGGCTCGGTGCCGGCTGGGTCGACGCGGTGATGTGGCTGGTCGCTGCCCTGCTCGCCTACACCCTGGTCAACCGGGTGCGTCAGGGCCTCAAGGAACACCCAGAATCTTCCCCTTCTGCATAAGGATTTTGCGATGCGCGAACAGCAAGAGCACACCTTTGGTACCCATGATGGCGTCGAGCTTTTTTACCGGCACTGGCCGGCCAGTGCTGCAACGCAGGGCGAGCCACGCAAGGCCATCGTGCTGTTCCATCGCGGCCATGAACACTCGGGACGGATCGCCCACCTCGTCGATGAACTGAACCTGCCGCAGTTCGACTTCTTCGCCTGGGACGCCCGCGGCCATGGCCAATCCCCCGGCGCACGCGGCGACAGCCCGAGCTTCGCCACCAGTGCCCGCGACGTGCAGACCTTCTGCGACCATATCGGCGCGACCTATGGCATCGAGGCGGAAAATTTGGCGGTGATCGCGCAAAGCGTCGGTGCGGTGATCGCAGCCACCTGGGTGCATGACTACGCGCCGAAAATCCGCGCGCTGGTGCTGGCCTCCCCGGCATTCAAGGTCAAGCTCTACGTGCCGTTCGCCCGCCCTGGCCTGGCGTTGATGCGCCGGTTTCGCGGCAATTTTTTCGTCAACAGTTACGTCAAGGCCAAATTCCTCAGCCATGACCCGGAGCGCGTAGCGTCCTACGACAGCGACCCGCTGATCACTAAAGCAATCTCGGTGAATGTGCTGCTGGGCCTGTACGAAGCCGCCGACCGCGTTGTAGCCGATGCCCAAGCGATTCAGGTGCCGACTCAGCTGCTGGTTTCCGGCTCCGACTTTGTGGTGCATCGCAAACCCCAGCAGCAATTTTTCGAGCGCCTCGGCAGCCTGAAAAAAGAGCTGCACATCCTGCCCGGCTTCTTCCACGACACCCTGGGCGAACGCGACCGCGCAGTGGCCGTCAGCAGCGCGAGGCGCTTTATCCTGCAGAACTTCGCGCACCCGCTGGACCGCGCCAGCCTGCTGGATGCCGACAAAATTGGCGCGACCTGCGCCGAGTCCGAAGCCCTCGCTGCGCCGCTGCCACGTAATTCCCTGCGTGACCTGTACTGGCGGCTGACCCGCGCCAGCATGGGCCTGGGCAAGAATCTGTCGGACGGGGTGAAACTGGGCTTCGACACCGGTTTCGATTCCGGCAGCACCCTCGACTACGTGTACCGCAACAAACCCACCGGCAAGGGCGGGCTGGGGCGGATGATCGACACCAACTACCTCAACTCCATCGGCTGGCGCGGCATTCGCCAGCGCAAACTGAACGTCGAAGAGCTGCTGCGCCTGGCCATGGCCTCATTGCGCACTCAAGGTCGGGAAGTGCGCATCGTCGACATCGCCGCCGGCCATGGCCGTTACATTCTCGAAGCCTTGCAGGGCGTGTCGCCGCTGCCGGAATCGATCCTGCTGCGTGACTACAGCGACATCAACGTGCGCGACGGCGGAGCGCTGATCCGCGAGAAAGGCCTGGGGGATATCGCGCAGTTCGTCAAAGGCGATGCGTTCGACCGCTTGGATTTGGCGGCACTCGACCCTAAGCCGACGTTGGCCGTGGTGTCCGGGCTGTACGAGTTGTTTGCCGACAACGGCATGGTCGGCGGTTCGCTGGCCGGCCTGGCCGAGGCCGTGGAGCCAGGTGGTTACCTGGTCTACACCGGCCAACCGTGGCACCCGCAGCTGGAGCTTATCGCCCGTGCATTGACCAGCCACCGCCAGGGCCAGGCCTGGGTGATGCGCCGTCGCAGCCAGGCAGAAATGGACCAGCTGGTGGAGGCCGCCGGTTTCCGCAAGATCACCCAGCGTGTGGATGAATGGGGCATCTTTACCGTGTCCCTGGCGCAGAAGATCTGAGCATGCGCGAACCCGGTCTACTCAAACCCGCAGTTCTGTGGCTGCTGCTGTTGGCGCCGCTGTTTTTCAGCACCTACGGCTTCGCCACCTGGGTCACCAGCCAGCGCAGCGACGTCGGCACCCTGGTGTTCGGCTGGGAAACCCATATGCCGTTCTGGGCCTGGACCATCGTGCCCTACTGGTCCATCGACCTGCTCTACGGCTTTTCCCTGCTGCTCCCCAACAGTCGTCATGAACTCAAGCAACATGCGCTGCGCCTGCTGAGTGCCCAGGTGATCGCCGTGAGCTGCTTCCTGCTCTGGCCGCTGCGCTTCACCTTCGAACGGCCGGAGCTGGATGGCGTGTTCGGCTGGCTGTTTGCCGTGCTGGCGGGGTTCGACAAACCCTTCAACCAGGCACCGTCGATGCACATCGCGTTGCTGGTGATCCTGTGGGTCATGTACCAACGTCATAGCCAAGGCGTGTGGCGTTGGGTGGTGCATGGCTGGTTCGGATTGATCGGTATTTCAGTGCTGACCACTTATCAACATCACTTTATCGACTTACCCACAGGCGCCCTCGCCGGCTGGGTATGCGTATGGCTGTGGCCGCTGGAACATCCGAACCCGCTGCTCAATGCCCTGCTCACGCAGGATCGCCAGCGCAGGCGGCTGGGCCTGCGCTACGGCCTCGGCGCGTTGGCCCTGGCGGTTCCCGCATGTTGGCTTGGCGGCGCATGGCTGTGGCTGCTGTGGCCGGCCGCATCCCTGAGCCTGATCATGGCGAATTACTACGCAGTGGGCGCAACAGGCTTTCAGAAGCGTAACGATGGCCGACTCACGCCCGCCGCGCGCTGGTTATATGCGCCCTACCTGGCCGCTGCGTGGGTAAACTCAAGGCTGTGGACACGTAAGCATCCACAGCCCGACCTGATTGTGGATAACGTTTGGCTGGGCAGGATCCCCACCTCGAAAGAGCAAAGCTCTTACAAGGCCATCGTCGATCTGTGCGCCGAGCTGCCGATTAATCCACAGGGCCGGGCCTATCAGTGTGTGCCCGTGCTGGACCTGATTGCGCCTACGCCCGCCGAATGCCTGCAAGCCGCCGAGGCCATCGAGCGCCTGCGCGCCAGCGGCCCGCTGCTGGTGTGCTGCGCCCTGGGTTACTCGCGCAGCGCCACCGCCGTCGCCGCGTGGCTGCTACAGACCGGGCGGGCCACAACACTTGATCAAGCGCTGACTATTATTCGTACAGCGCGGGCCGATGTGGTCCTGCACCCCGCACACCGTGAAGCATTGGAGGGCTTAGCCCATGCCCGCTGATATGGAACTCCAGATTGTCGCCAGCCTGCTGCGTCGTGGCCGTTCGCTGGATCAGTTATCCACAGGCCTGACCCTGCTCGGCGTGTTATTTGGCCTGGCTCAGCTGCTGATGGCCAGTATCGCGCCGGTCTGCCTGCTGCTCAGCCTGTGGATGATTATCCTCGGGCTGCTGCAAAAGTACTGGGCACTGCGTGTGGCCTTTGATGCCGACCTGTTCGCCCTGCTGGCTCGCGACCTCGACCGTACCGCCGACCTCGACCAGGCCCTGCAAACTCTTGGCCTGCAATCGCCGAAACGCGCGGGTCGGCCCTGGGCCGAGCGCCGTCGCGGTGCGCTCAAACTGCTGCGCAAACAAGCCTGGTTGCTCGGTGCGCAAGCGCTGCTGACCCTGGGCGTGATCCTCGCCAGCCCTTGGCTGCCTTTCGCCGGATAAGGAATCCCCATGTTCGAACCCGTGGTTGCCACGTTGATTACCTCCATGGCCCGCACCGTCACCGGCGCCCGCAGCCTGTGGCTGGGGTGCGCGCCCGTGCCGGTGCAACGCATCTACTTCGCCAACCACAGCAGCCACGGCGACTTCGTGCTGCTCTGGGCTTCGTTGCCGCAGCAGTTGCGCAAATTCACACGCCCGGTGGCCGGCAGCGATTACTGGAACAAAAGCGCCTTGCGCCGCTACATCATCAACCGCGTGTTCAACGGTGTGCTGATCGACCGCGAACGCAAAGAGCCTGTGGATAACCCCTTGCAGCCCATGCTTGCAGCACTCGAAGGTGGCGATTCACTGATCATTTTTCCCGAAGGTACACGCAACCTGGAAGACGGCCTGCTACCGTTCAAAAGCGGCCTGTATCACCTGGCAAAAAGTTACCCACAGGCTGAATTGATCCCGGTGTGGATCGCCAACCTCAACCGGGTCATGCCCAAGGGCCGCGTACTGCCGCTGCCGTTGCTGTGCACCACCAGCTTCGGCGCGCCGCTGCAATTGGAAGACGGTGAAGACAAAGCCGCCTTCCTCGCCCGCACCCGCGACGCCCTGCTCGCCCTTGCCCCGGAGCATGTCTGACATGGCCAGCCAAACCCTGATGTTGTTCGGCGGGATCGGCGCGATCCTGGTGCTGGCCTCGCTGATCGGCCTGATCCTCAAGCTGCGCACGCGTGGCACGCCGAATGCGGTGATCGACAACCTCAACGCGCGCATCAACGCCTGGTGGGTGATGGTGGTAGTGATCGGCGTCGCCTTCTGGCTCGGCACCGGCGCGGTGATCCTGTTGTTCTACGCCGTGTCGTTCTACGCCCTGCGTGAATTCCTTACCCTCACCCCCACCCGCCGCAGCGACTACCCGGCCCTGGTGGCCGCGTTCTACCTGGCGTTGCCCCTGCAATACCTGCTGATTTACGCGGACTGGTACGGGTTGTTTTCGATCTTCATCCCGGTGTACGTGTTCCTGCTGCTGCCGATCCTCGCTTCGCTGGGCGGCGACACCACACACTTCCTGGAGCGCGCCTCCAAGGTTCAATGGGGCCTGATGATCGCGGTGTTCTGCGTGTCGTTCGTGCCCGCGCTGCTGACCCTCGACATCCCGGGCTACGAAGGCCGCAATCTGCTGCTGATCGCCTATCTGGTGATCGTGGTGCAACTCTCGGACGTGTTGCAGTACGTGTGCGGCAAGCTGTTCGGCAAACACAAGATCGCGCCCAATCTGTCGCCGTCCAAAACCGTGGAAGGCTTTGTCGGCGGGATCCTGCTGTCGTCCCTGATCGGCGCAGCGCTGTGGTGGACCACGCCGTTCAACCCGTGGCAGTCATTCCTGATCGCCCTGCTGATCAACCTGCTGGGGTTTGCCGGCGGCATCGTGATGTCGGCGATCAAGCGCGACCGGGGCGTGAAGGATTGGGGCCATATGATCGAAGGGCACGGCGGCATGCTGGACCGGCTGGATTCGGTGTGTTTTGCCGCGCCGATCTTCTTCCACCTCGTGCGCTACTGGTGGACCTGACACCACCGCTCCCTCACCCCAAGTGAAGATCAAAATGTGGGAGGGGGCTTGCCCCCGATGGCGGTCTGCCAGTCACCTAGGTACTGGCTGACACACCGCCATCGGGAGCAAGCCCCCTCCCACATCTTTTGTATCAAAGACGCTGTAAGATACGCCGCACTTAGCCAGGGAAGCTCACCATGTTCGATTCGTTCAAAGCGATCAGCCGCCGTCTTGTCGGCGCGTTTGTGACGGTGGTGAGGGCCATTTTTGGCCAATGGCATCCGCCATTCTGGCTGCGAGCCATCGGCCGTGGCCTAGCGAATCTGGGCCACAAGGCGCGTGCTTACCCGCGCCACACCGGTGCCGGCGTACTGGGACTGGTGCTGCTGGCCGCCGCCGGTTTTTACGGCTGGCACTGGTATTCCAACCTGCCGCAACCGCACACCGCGAGCTATTCGCTGCACAAGCCTAACCTGACCAACTACACCCAGCAGCCGCCGGTTGTGGATAACTTGCAGGTACGCTTTGCCGAGTCCGTGGCTCCGCTGGCGGCCATCGGCAAGCCGGTAACTCAAGGCATCACCCTCAAACCAGAGGTGGCAGGCACCTGGCGCTGGTCCGATGACCGCACCTTGCTGTTCGTGCCGGAAAAAGACTGGCCGGTAGACGCCCACTACAGCCTCGACCTGGCCAAGAAAAACCTGCTGGCCGACGGCGTACTGCTGGACCAATACACCACTCAATTTTCCACCCAGCCGTTCCGCGCCAGCCTGGCGCAAAACGAGCTGTACCAAGACCCGTCCAACCCGACGCTGAAACAGTTGGTAGCCACATTCCGGTTTTCCCACCCTGTGGATGAAGACAGCCTACGCAAGCGTGTCTCGGTAACCCTCGGCAAAGGCCTGGCCTACCGCGATGCCCAGTTGCCCAACCGCCCGGAAATCACCTTCGACGACACCAAGCTCAACGCCTACGTACGCTCTGCCGCCCTGGCCACCCCGCTGGAAAGCACACCGGTCAGCGCCAAGCTCGATGAAGGCATCAAGGCCCGCGACGGCGGCAACCCCAGCACTGCGCCGCTGGTGGCGGAAGTCACGGTGCCCGGCCGCTATCGCCTGACCTTCACCGGCGCCCAAGTCAGCTTTGTGGATAACGAGCGCGGTGAGCCGGAGCCGGTGCTGATGTTCAGCAGCTCCAGCGCTGTAGCCGACGACACCATTGCCGGTAAGGTCCAGGCCTGGCTGTTGCCGGAAAAAGCCGAGGACGACACTCGGCCCTACAGCAGCAACGATATCGACGATGCCCTGCTGGCCCGCAGCACCAAGGTCACGCTCACCCACGTGCCCAGCGTCGAGCCGCTCAATACCCTGCACGCGTTTAAATTCAAAGCACCAGCAGGCCGCGCACTGTATGTACGCGTGCCCGCCAACCTGGAAGCCATCGGCGGCTACCTGGCAAAAAACCCTACAGCCTCGCTGATCAGCATGCCGGCCTACCCACGCACCTTGCAGTTCCTGTCTGACGGCGCCCTGCTGAGCCTCAATGGCGAAAAACGCCTCGGCTTCATGGCCCGTGGCGTACCCGGCGCCCACGTGGAAATTGCGCGCCTGCTGCCCAACCAGTTGCAGCACCTGGTGGACCAGAGCAGCGGCAGCTTTGCGCGGCCGAATTTCGGCAACGAATACTTTGATCGCATGGTCGAGCGTCAGTCGCTGGATATTGCGCTGTCATCCAACGACCCGGCGAAAACCGTCTACGACAACGTTGACCTCAGCCACTACCTCACCGCCAATGGCGGCCGTCGCGGCATTTTTGTGCTCAAGCTCAGCCCACAGGATGACCCGGCCACGCGCACGTTCGAGTACGACCGCAGCAGCACCAGCGACCTGCGTTTTATCGTAGTGACGGATCTGGGCATCATCGCCAAGCGCTCCAGCGATGGCAGCCATGATGTGTATGTGCAGTCCATCGGCAATGGCTCGCCAGTCGCCGACGCGCAAGTCGACATCATCGGGCGCAATGGTTTGCCGGTCAGCAGCGGCCACACCGACGCCGAAGGCCATGCGCATTTCGCCAAGCTCGATGAACTGCGCCGTGAGAAAACGCCGCTGATGTATGTGGTGAGCCGTGGCAATGACCAGTCGTTCCTGCCGATTGCTCGCCAGTCCCAGCAGTTGGATTTGTCGCGTTTTGATGTAGGCGGTTTGGAGGAAGACGGTGCGATTGATCGCCTCAGCGCCTACCTGTTTACCGACCGTGGCCTGTACCGACCGGGCGAAACCGCGCACCTGGGCATGATCGTGCGCAGCGGCAACTGGAAAGGCGCCCTGCAAGGCCTGCCGGTGGAACTGCAAATCACCGACCCGCGTGGCCTGGAGGTAATCCGCCAGCCGCTCAAGCTGTCCGCCAGCGGTTTTGAAACCTTTGATTTCCCCAGCAGCGACGTCGCCCCCGCCGGGGACTACACCGCGACGCTGCAGTTGATCGGCGAGAAGCAAACCCGCACCGACCTGGGCAGCGTGAGCTTCAAGTTCCGCGACTTCGAGCCAGACCGCATGAAGGTTAGCCTGAGCCTGCACGACACGCCCGTGCAGGGCTGGATTCCACCGGACCAGGTGGTGGCCAAAGTCACCGCCATGCACCTGTTCGGCGCCCCGGCATCCGGTCGGCGGGTCAGCGCAAAAATGTCCCTGAGCCCGACGCTGGCAGCGTTTGATCGCTACCCGGAATACCGCTTCCGCATTAACGACTCCCTGGAAGAGGCCAGCACCGAAGACCTGGCCGAAACCACGGTCGACGACAACGGCCAGGCCGTGCTCGACCTCAACCTTCAACGTTTCGCCAGCAGCACCTATCGCCTGCAGGTGATGACCCAGGTGTTCGAGGCTGAAGGTGGCCGTAACGTGGCGGCGCAAAGCGCGCTGCTGGTGTCGTCCGCGCCTTACCTTGTGGGTGTGAAAAGTCAGGACTCGCTGTCGTACGTCGCCAAGGACGCCCCGCGCCAGGTGCACTGGCTGGCCGTCGCGCCGGACCTTACGCCGCTGGCGGTGGATGGCCTGACCAGCGAGGTGGTCGAGCACCGCTACGTGTCGGTACTGGTGAAACAGTCCAACGGCACCTACAAGTACGAGTCGCGCATCAAGAACATCAGCCAGCCGGCCTCACCGCTGGTAATGACCAAAGAAGGCGCCAGGCAGGCTCTGAATACCGCCACGCCGGGGGATTTCACCCTGCAACTCAAGGACGCCAACGGCAACCTGCTCAACCAGATCGACTACAGCGTGGCCGGACGTGGCAACACCTCGCGCTCCCTGGAGCGTAATGCCGAGTTGCAACTGCGCCTGGACAAACGCAGCTATGCCACCGGTGATGAAATCGCGATCAGCATCCGCGCGCCGTACACCGGTGCCGGTTTGATCACCATTGAGCGCGACAAGGTCTACACCCAGCAGTGGTTCAAGGCCGACAGTACCAACAGCGTGCAACATATCCGCGTGCCTGCAGGGCTTGAGGGCAATGCCTACGTCAACGTGCAGTTTGTGCGGGACATGGGTTCGGCCGAGGTCTACATGAGCCCGCTGTCCTACGGCGTGGTGCCGTTCAGCATCAACCTGGATGCACGGCGCATGGCGCTCAAGGTCGAAGGCCCGGCGAAGATCGAGCCGGGGCAGACCCTGGATATCAAGGTCAACGCCGACCGCCCGGGCCGCGCGGTGGTGTACGCGGTGGACGAAGGCATCCTGCAAGTGGCGCGCTACCAGACGCCGGACCCGCTGGGCTTCTTCTTCCAGAAGCGCGCACTGGAAGTCGGTACCAGTCAGATCCTTGACCTGATCCTGCCGGAATTCAGCCGCCTGCTCAGTGGCGCAGCGCCCGGTGGCGATACCGAAGGCGCCCTGGCCAATCACCTCAACCCGTTCAAGCGTAAACATCAGCCGCCGGTGGCGTGGTGGTCCGGGCTGGTGGACTTGCCCGCCGGTGAAACCGTGCTGCATTACCAGGTGCCGGACAACTTCAACGGCAAGCTGCACCTGTTTGCAGTGGCAGTGGACAGCGACAGTGTGGGGGTCAGCGAGGCCAATACCGACGTGCGCGGGCCGATCGTCATCACGCCGAACGTGCCCGCATTTGTCGCACCGGGGGATGTGTTCAATGTCAGCGCCGGGGTGTTCAGCAACCTCGACGCGGCCACGGACGTGAAGTTCGAAGTGCAAACCAGCGCTGGCCTGGTGGTGCAAGGCGACAAGGGCAGCACCTTGTCCCTGCAACCACGCAAGGAAGGCACGGCCGAGTTCAAGGTCAAGGTCGGCGAAACCCTCGGCTCGGCGGACCTGCGTTTTGTCGCGGTGCTGCCCGATGGCAAGCGTATCCAGGTGGCCGAAACCACCTCGGTCCGCCCCCTGAGCGAACACCGCGTAGCCCTGAGCCTGGGCCGCTTCGACAGCGCCAGCAAAGAGCTGAAACCCACGCGCGAGCTGTTCACCCAACTGCGCGACGTGCAACTGGGCGTCGCCGCTTCGCCACTGGTATGGGCCAACGGCCTCAAGCATTACCTGGATGACTATGGCTATGCCTGCACCGAGCAATTGGTGTCCAAGGCCATGCCGGCGTTGATCTGGGGCGGCAATGCGACGGAGGCCGAACACGCCTTCACCAGCGTCGTACGTATGCTGCGCCAACGTCAGAACCAGGCCGGCGGCTTCGGTTTGTGGGCGGCCAACCCGGACGTGGCGCCCTACGCCAGCCTGTACGCCACTGACTTCCTGATCGAAGCCAAGGAGCGCGGGCTGCCGGTGCCGGAAGACCTGCTGGTGCGCGCGAATGCCTATCTGACGGACCTGGCCAACGGCCCGAGTGAAGGCCTGTCGGAATTGCGCAACCGCGCCTACGCCAGTTACCTGTTGAGCCGTCAGGGAATTCTCGTCAGCGGCGCCTTGAGTGACATCCGCGAGCGCTACGAAAGCTACTTCAAAGACACTTGGCAGAACGACATCGGCGCCGCCTACCTGGCCGCGAGCTACAAGCTGCTCAAGCAGGATCGCCAGGCGGATACGCTGTTCCGCAAGGTCCCATGGCGCTCGCTTGTGGATAAGTGGGACAGCGACGGCCTGTACTACGACCCGCTGGTGCACGATGCCGAGCACTTGCACCTGCTCGCGCGGCACTTCCCCGAGTTGCTGGATGACGTGCCGGTGGCCTTGCTGGACAAACTCGGCAAGCGCCTCAACGAGCAACGCTATAACTCGCTGTCGGCGGCATTACTGCTGCGCGCTCTGGATAACTATGGCCAGCGTACACAGAGCGACATGACCCTCAAGGCCACCGCCTGGTTGGGTGACAAACAGCAACAACTGCTGGAGATGGCCGGCCAGCCGCCCCGAGCCGCCGTACCGGGCGCCACGCAAAAGCTGGTACTGGAAAAATCCGACGGCCCTGCGGCGTTCTACATGCTCAGCGAAGCCGGTTTCGACAAGGGCGCCAAGCTCAAGCCGATCAACAATGGCCTGGAGATCATCCACGAATACCTCGACCTCAAAGGCGAGCCGGTGAGCAAGGTGGTCGTGGGCGATGAGTTCCTGGTGCGCTTGCGTCTGCGCGCCACCGACCGTGAGCAAGTGCAGCAAGTGGCCGTGGTCGACCTGCTGCCGGGTGGCGTCGAGCCTGTGTATAACTTGCCGCCGGAGCCGGAAGCCGCCAGCTCCGAGGAAAGTGAAGGTGAAGAATCCGAGTACGTCGAAGCCAGTGACGAAGAGGCCGACACCTGGCAGGCGCCGATCGGCGAAACCGAGCTGAGCACCTGGCAGCCGGACTACGTGGACGTGCGTGATGATCGAGTGGTGTTGTACGGCACTGCGCTGCGCGACGTAGGCACTTTCGTGTACCGCGTGCGCGCCACCAACGCAGGGACGTTCAATACGCCTCCGGCCTACGCCCAAGGCATGTACGAAACCACCCTGCAAGGGCGCGGCAAAGTAGGCGAGCTTGAAATTACCAAGCCTTAAACGCCTGACGCCGCCGCTGCTGGTAGCGGCGGTTCTGCTGGCGGGATTGCGGCTATGGCCGCATGCCCCGCTGGAACAGGCGGTGACGTCTTCACGGGTGGTGCTGGCCGACGACGGCTCGCTGCTACGCATGACGCTGGCGGATGACGGCCAATACCGACTCTGGCTACCTCTGGAGCGGATTTCTCCTTCACTGGTCGAGGCCATCCTGCTCAAGGAAGACCGCAATTTCTACTGGCATCCGGGCATCAATCCCCCGGCATTGCTGCGCGCGGCCGTCGCCACCTACAGCGGCGGCCAACGTCAGGGTGGTTCGACCTTGAGCATGCAACTGGCGCGGCGCCTGTGGGATCTGAACACCCGCCAGGTGCCGGGCAAGGTGCAGCAGATGGCCCTGGCCCTGTGGCTCGAAGCGCGTTACAGCAAGCATGACATCCTTGAGGCCTACCTGAACCTGGCGCCCATGGGCGGTAATATCGAAGGCGCCGAGGCTGCCAGCCGGATCTACTTTGGCAAGTCAGCGGCGCAGCTGTCGTTGTCCCAAGCGCTGGCGCTGGCGGTGATCCCCCAGCAGCCGGGGCGGCGCGCGCGCTTTGGGCCATCGCTGCAAAACGCCCGCCTGCGTTTGATGGCCGACTGGCGCGAGACTTATCCACACGACCCGCGTAACGACAGTTTGCTCGACCTGCCGCTGGAAGCGCGCAGCCGCCAACAGATCCCGTTTCTGGCGCCGCACCTGAGCGAGCAACTGCTGGCCTCTCAACCCGGCAACGAACTGAACAGCACCCTCAACCTGCCCCTGCAGCAATTGCTTGAACGCCTGATCGGCGGCTTTATCGCCGAGCGTCGCAGCACCGGTGTGGAAAACGCCACGGCGATTCTGATCGACAGCCGCGACCAGAGCGTGAAAGCGCTGGTGGGCTCGGCGGATTACTTATCCACAGGCATCCAGGGCCAGGTCAACGGCGTGCTGGCGCGGCGCTCACCGGGGTCGACCCTGAAGCCTTTTCTGTATGGGTTGGCGCTGGATCAGGGCGTGATCCACCCCATGAGCATCCTCAAGGACATGCCGAGTAACTTCGGCTACTTCCAGCCGGAAAATTTCGACGGCAGTTTTATCGGGCCACTGACGGCGCGCGATGCGTTGATCCGTAGTCGCAATATCCCGGCGGTGTGGCTGGCCAGCCAGGTCAAATCCCCCTCGCTGTACGGCATGCTGCAACGGGCCGGGATCAAGGGCTTGCGGGGCGAAAGCCATTACGGCCTGGCACTCGCCTTGGGCGGCGGCGAAATGACCCCTGAGGAGCTGGCCCGGCTGTATGTGATGCTGGCCGGCGACGGGCATTTGCGGCCCTTGCGCTATTTGCAGGAACAGCTCCAGACCACTGGCGCCCAACTGCTGACGCCTCAAGCCGCGTTCATGGTGCGCGACATGCTGCGCCGCAACCCGCGCCCGGATGGCCTGCCTGGAAGCCAGTGGCGTACCGCCTGGAAAACCGGCACCTCCTGGGGGTTTCACGATGCGTGGAGCGCAGGCCTGGTCGGCCCGTATGTGCTGGTGGTGTGGGTGGGTAACTTCGATGGTCGGCCCAACCCAGCGTTTATCGGCGCCAAGACCGCCGCTCCGCTGTTCTTCCGCATCGCCGACGCCCTGCCCCTGGCCTTGCCCAATGTGCTGATCAAACCCGACAAGCCGCCCGCCGGGCTGGTGCGCATCAACGTTTGCGCGGCTTCGGGCGAGCTGCCCAACCGCTGGTGCCCATACACCCGCAAGACCTGGTACATCCCCGGCGTCTCGCCCATACGCGTGTCCAACCTGCACCGCCCGGTGCTGATCGACACCCGCACCGGCAAGGCTGCGTGCCCACCGTTCGAGGCGCAGTACACACGCGAAGAAGTCTTCGAATTCTGGCCCAGCGACATCCAACGCCTGTACCGCGCCGCTGGCCTGCCGCGCCGCACACCGCCCAACGTGATGAAAAACTGCCAGCCCAGCCGCATCAGCGACCAAAGCGAAGCGCCGCAGATCCGCTCGCCGCTGACCCAAGTGAGCTACCAACTGCGCCTGTCCCAGCCGCAGGAAAGCATCCCCCTGAATGCCAACGCCGCCAGCGATGCCGCGACGCTGTACTGGTTTGCTGATCAAACCTTGATCGGCCAAGGCCCGCCGCAAACCACGCTGAACTGGCGGCCGGGCAAATCAGGGGAGTACCGGTTGCGGGTCAGCGATGATCAGGGCCGCAGTGCGAGTCGCGGGCTGAAGGTGGAGTTTGTGCCTTAGGACGGGCTGTCGCACTCAACATAGTGTGATTCACCGCCTCCCGTTGCACCCGACAACCAACCCCACACAAAGCTCAGCGTCGTGCCCCCGGCATCGTCCACACCCACCGTGCCACGCGACCAGCCGGCCAGCAGTTGGCCGTCCAGCGTCAGGCACTGAAACAGCAGCTCGATAGTATCGGGGCCGGTCACTCGGCCGACTTGTTTACCCCAGCGGATTCGGCCGCCCTGGTAAGTGCCGCAAATCCCGTCAGCCTCGACGAGGTAATGAAACACCGTGCCACTGCCGGACAGCCCGTGGGTATTGTTGGCCACGGTGAATCGGCGGTTGTTAAGGCGTTGGTGAAGCTGGGAGGGGGTTTGCATCGAGGTCGCGTCCTTTCGCAGGGGCCTGGAGACCCGATGGGCCTCCAGGGTGAGGCGGCTTACTCCACGGTCACCGATTTAGCCAGGTTGCGCGGCTGGTCCACGTCGGTGCCTTTGAGCACGGCCACGTAGTACGACAGCAACTGCAGCGGGATGGTGTAGAGGATCGGCGACAGGGTGTCGTGGATGTGCGGCATGTTGATGACGTGAGTGCCTTCACCGTTGGTCATGCCGGCTTTCTCGTCGGCGAACACGATCAGTTGGCCGCCACGGGCACGGACTTCCTGCAGGTTGGATTTGAGTTTTTCCAACAGTTCGTTGTTCGGCGCCACGGTGACCACCGGCATGTCGTCATCCACCAGGGCAAGAGGGCCGTGCTTCAACTCGCCCGCGGGGTAGGCCTCGGCATGGATGTACGAGATTTCCTTGAGTTTCAGCGAGCCTTCCATCGCCACCGGGTATTGCGCGCCACGGCCGAGGAACAGGGTGTGGTTTTTGTCGGCGAACAGCTCCGCGACTTTTTCCACGGTGCTGTCCATGGCCAGGGCTTCGCCGAGGCGGGTCGGCAGGCGGCGCAGTTCTTCCACCAGGCGTGCTTCGACGCCTTCAGCCAGGGTGCCGCGCACCTTGCCCAGGGACAGCGTCAGCAGCAGCAGGCCAACCAGTTGGGTGGTGAAGGCTTTGGTGGATGCCACACCGATTTCGCGACCGGCCTGGGTCAGCAGGGTCAGGTCGGATTCGCGCACCAGGGAGCTGATGCTCACGTTGCAGATCGCCAGGCTGGCGAGGAAGCCCAGCTCCTTGGCATTGCGCAGGGCGGCCAGGGTGTCGGCGGTTTCGCCAGACTGGGAGATGGTCACGAACAGGGTGTCGGGCTGCACCACCACCTTGCGGTAGCGGAATTCGCTGGCGACTTCGACCTGGCACGGGATGCCGGCCAGCTCTTCCAACCAGTAACGGGCAACCATGCCGGCGTGGTAGCTGGTGCCGCACGCGACGATCTGCACGTTGCGCACTTTGGCAAACAGCTCGGCGGCTTGCGGGCCGAACGCATTGACCAGCACTTGCTGGTCGCCCAGGCGGCCTTCGAGGGTGCGTTGCACCACAGCCGGTTGCTCATGGATTTCCTTGAGCATGAAGTGGCGGTACTCGCCCTTGTCGGCCGCTTCAGCGCCGTCACGATATTGCACCGCTTCGCGCTCGACGGAATTGCCGTTTACGTCCCAGATCGCCACGCTTTCACGGCGGATGTCGGCGATATCGCCTTCTTCCAGGTACATGAAGCGGTCGGTAACCTGGCGCAGGGCCAGTTGGTCGGAGGCGAGGAAGTTCTCGCCCAGGCCCAGGCCGATCACCAGCGGGCTGCCACTGCGGGCGGCGACCACGCGGTCGGGTTGGCTGGCACTGATCACCGCCAGGCCGTACGCGCCATGCAGTTCCTTGACCGTGGCCTTGAGGGCGGTGGTCAGGTCGCTGTAGTCCTTGAGCTTGTGGTTGAGCAGGTGGGCGATGACTTCGGTGTCGGTGTCCGAGGTGAACACGTAGCCCAGGCCCTTGAGCTGGTCGCGCAGCACTTCGTGGTTTTCGATGATGCCGTTGTGCACCACCGCCAGGTCACCGGAGAAGTGCGGGTGGGCGTTGCGTTCGCACGGCGCACCGTGGGTGGCCCAACGGGTGTGGGCGATACCGAGGCGACCGACCAGCGGCTCACCGGCCAGGGCCTGCTCCAACTCACTGACCTTGCCCGGGCGACGCATGCGCTCCAGCTTGCCGGCGTTGGTGAAAACCGCCACACCGGCGCTGTCATAGCCACGGTATTCGAGGCGCTTGAGGCCTTCGAGCAGGATGGCGGTGACGTTGCGTTCAGCGACTGCGCCTACAATTCCACACATGGTATGTCTCCTAGATGATTGCCGCGCATATCAGCGTAATGCCACGGGCTTGGATCTGGTCGCGGGCCTCATGCGGCAGGCGATCATCGGTAATAAGGGTATGGACGCTGCTCCAGGGCAGCTCCAGATTGGGAATCTTGCGGCCGATCTTGTCGGATTCGACCATCACCACCACTTCGCGGGCGACCTCGGCCATCACGCGGCTCAGGCCGAGTAATTCGTTGAACGTGGTGGTACCGCGCTGCAGATCGATGCCATCGGCGCCGATAAACAGTTGGTCAAAATCATAGGAACGCAGCACCTGCTCGGCGACCTGGCCCTGGAACGAGTCCGAATGCGGGTCCCAGGTGCCGCCGGTCATCAGCAGCACCGGCTCGTGTTCCAGTTCGCTCAAGGCGCTGGCCACGTGCAGGGAGTTGGTCATCACCACCAGGCCGGGCTGATGGCCCAGTTCGGGGATCATCGCCGCGGTGGTGCTGCCACTGTCGATGATGATGCGTGCGTGCTCACGCAAGCGCGTCACGGCTGCACGGGCGATGGCGCGCTTGTAGGCTGAGACGGGCTGCGCGGCGTCGCCTACCAGCTCCTGCGGCATGGTGATTGCGCCACCGTAGCGGCGTAGCAGCAGTCCGTTGCTTTCGAGGGCGGCCAGGTCCTTGCGGATGGTCACTTCCGAAGTTTCGAAACGCTTGGCCAACTCGTCCACGCTGACTTCGCCCTGCTCATTGAGCAAGGCGAGGATGTTGTGGCGCCGTTGGGGTGTATTTCGTTTCGACATGGTGATGATAAGTTTCGTTTCGAAAGATAACGAAGGCAATCAAAACCTATTAGCGAAAGATCGTCAAGCGCGGCGAACAACATTTTTAAGCCACCGCAGATCAAATGTGGGAGGGGGCTTGCCCCCGATAGCAGAGTGTCAGTCGATACATAAGCTGACTGATCCACCGCAATCGGGGGCAAGCCCCCTTCCACATTGATTGTGGATAACTCAGGTCTTTTTGATTTTGACCGGGCGTTTCCAACCGTCGATGTTGCGTTGGCGCGCACGGGCTACGGCGAGCTGCGACTTATCCACATCCTGGTTGATAGTCGAGCCCGCTGCAGTATTCGAACCATCACCGATGGTTACCGGCGCGATCAGCGAGTTATTGGAGCCGATGAATACGTCTTCACCAATCGTCGTCTGGTACTTGTTGGCGCCATCGTAATTACACGTGATTGCGCCGGCGCCAATGTTGCTGCGCGCCCCGATTGTTGCGTCACCGAGGTAAGCCAAATGGCCAGCCTTGGCATCGTCGCCCATTTTGGCGTTTTTCAATTCGACGAAATTACCCACGTGCGCCCTGGCGCCCATCACGGTGCCCGGTCGCAAACGCGCAAATGGACCAGCATCGCTGCCCTCGCCCATCACGGCACCTTCGATGTGACTGTTGGCCTTCACCACCACACCTTTACGCAACGTGCTGTCCTTGATCACGCAGTTCGGGCCGATCACCACGTCGTCTTCGATGATCACGCGGCCTTCAAGGATCACGTTGATGTCGATCAGCACGTCGCGGCCCACGCTGACTTCACCGCGTACATCGAAACGCGCTGGGTCGCGCAGGGTCACGCCTTGGGCCATCAGACGGCGGCCTTCGCGCAGTTGGTAGTGACGCTCAAGCTCGGCAAGCTGCTTGCGGTCGTTGGCGCCCTGCACTTCCATCGGGTCGTGGGGCTGCTCGGTGGCGACCAGCAGGCCGTCACTTACGGCCATCTCGATCACGTCGGTGAGGTAGTACTCGCCCTGGGCGTTGTTGTTGGACAGGCGGCTCATCCAGTCGGCGAGCTTATTGGCCGGGACCGCGAGAATGCCGGTGTTGCCCTCAGTGATGGCGCGTTGGGCATCGCTGGCGTCTTTATGCTCGACGATAGCCGCGACCTTGCCGTCGGCCGTGCGCACGATGCGCCCGTAGCCGGTGGGGTCGTCCAGCTCAACGGTGAGCAGGCCCATCTGGCCCGGCACCACGTGCTTGAGCAGGCGTTGCAGGGTCTGTACTTCAATCAGCGGCACGTCACCGTAGAGGATCAGCACAGTGTCGGCGGTAATGAACGGTACGGCTTGGGCCGTGGCGTGGCCGGTACCGAGTTGTTTGTCTTGCAGCACGAAATTCAGGTCATCCGCCGCCAGGCGTTCACGGACCACATCGGCACCATGACCGATCACCACGTGGATTCGCTGCGGGTCCAGCTGCCGGGCGCTGTGGATAACATGGCCGAGCATGGAATTGCCGGCCACCGGGTGCAGCACCTTGGGCAGGGCCGAGCGCATACGGGTGCCCTGGCCTGCGGCGAGAATGACGATTTCAAGAGACATGAATGGCTACCAATCCTGGGCGGTCCGGCTTCAGACCTGAGAAGTGTTTTGCTGAAAAAGAAAAAGGGTAGCCGAGGCTACCCTTTTTAATCAATCGCGCATGAAGCATGACGGCGTGGCCGCTTACTTCTTGCGGATCTGCTGGAGCGTGCGCAGCTGAGCTGCAGCCTCGGCCAGACGTACAGCAGCAGCGCTGTAGTCGAAGTCCGCACCCTTTTCGTTCAGGGCCTTCTCAGCAGCCTTGACGGCTTCCTGAGCGGAGGCTTCATCCAGGTCGCCAGCACGTTGCACGGTGTCGGCAAGTACCTTGACCATGTTCGGCTGAACCTCGAGGAAACCACCGGAGATGTAAAACACCTCACGTTCCCCGCCTTGCTTGGTCAGCGTGATCGGACCTGGCTTCAAGCTGGTGATCAACGGCGCGTGGCCCATGGCAATACCCAGGTCACCGAGTTCGCCGTGTGCAATCACCATTTCTACCAGACCGGAGAAGATTTCCCCTTCCGCGCTGACGATATCGCAATGGACTGTCATAGCCATCTGATTGCCTCAACCTGATGAGCGCCCGTTTCCGGGCGCTTGGATTACAGTTTCTTGGCTTTCTCGATCGCTTCTTCGATGCCGCCGACCATGTAGAACGCTTGTTCTGGCAGGTGGTCGTAGTCACCGTTGAGGATGCCTTTGAAGCCAGCAATGGTGTCTTTCAGGGAAACGTATTTACCCGAAGCACCGGTGAAGACTTCAGCCACGAAGAACGGCTGCGACAAGAAGCGCTGGATCTTACGAGCACGGTTAACCAACTGTTTGTCGGCTTCCGACAGCTCGTCCATACCCAGGATCGCAATGATGTCCTTGAGTTCTTTGTAACGCTGCAGCACGTACTGAACGCCGCGAGCGGTGTCGTAGTGCTCCTGGCCGATCACGTTCGGGTCCAGCTGGCGCGAAGTCGAGTCGAGTGGATCGACCGCTGGGTAGATACCCAGGGAAGCGATGTCACGGGACAGAACGACGGTGGCGTCCAAGTGGGCGAAGGTGGTCGCAGGCGACGGGTCGGTCAAGTCATCCGCAGGTACGTATACCGCTTGGATCGAAGTGATCGAACCTTCCTTGGTCGAAGTGATACGTTCTTGCAGAACGCCCATCTCTTCAGCCAGGGTCGGCTGGTAACCTACTGCCGAAGGCATACGGCCCAGCAGTGCGGATACTTCAGTACCGGCCAGGGTGTAACGATAGATGTTGTCGACGAACAGCAGAACGTCGTTACCTTCGTCACGGAACTTCTCGGCCATGGTCAGGCCGGTCAGTGCTACGCGCAGACGGTTACCCGGCGGCTCGTTCATCTGACCGTAAACCAGTGCCACTTTGTCCAGAACGTTGGAGTCCTTCATCTCGTGGTAGAAGTCGTTACCCTCACGAGTACGCTCACCCACACCGGCGAACACGGAATAACCGCTGTGCTCGATGGCGATGTTACGGATCAGTTCCATCATGTTTACGGTTTTGCCTACACCGGCACCACCGAACAGACCGACTTTACCGCCTTTGGCGAACGGGCAAACCAGGTCGATAACCTTGATGCCGGTTTCCAGCAGGTCGTTGCCGCCTGCCTGCTCTGCGAACGACGGCGCAGCGCGGTGGATACCCCAACGCTCTTCGGTGTCGATCGGGCCAGCTTCGTCAATCGGGTTGCCCAGTACGTCCATGATCCGGCCCAGGGTCGCTTTACCGACCGGTACGGAGATGGCTGCGCCAGAGTCGATAACGTCCAGACCGCGCTTCAAGCCTTCGGTGGAACCCATCGCAATGGTACGAACTACGCCGTCGCCCAGCTGCTGCTGAACTTCCAGAGTAGTGTCCGCGCCTTGTACTTTCAGCGCGTTGTAGATGCTCGGTACGCTGTCGCGTGGAAATTCCACGTCGATAACGGCGCCGATGATTTGAACGATACGTCCGCTACTCATAGCTGGATCCTCTGAATATTTGAACCGTTAAACCGCGGCAGCGCCGCCGACGATTTCCGAGATCTCTTGGGTGATCGCAGCCTGACGCGCCTTGTTGTAGATCAGCTGCAAATCGCTGATCAGATCACCGGCGTTATCGGTAGCGTTTTTCATCGCGATCATCCGCGCCGCTTGTTCAGCTGCGTTGTTCTCGACCACCGCCTGGTACACCTGCGACTCCACGTAGCGCACCATCAAGCCGTCAAGCAGCTCTTTGGCGTCTGGTTCGTAGAGGTAGTCCCAGTGGTGCTTGAGTTCCTGATCCGGAGTCGCCACCAGTGGAATCAATTGCTCCACGGTTGGCTGCTGGGTCATGGTGTTGATGAACTTGTTGGATACCACGGAGAGGCGGTCAATCCGGCCTTCCAGGTATGCATCCAGCATCACCTTCACACTGCCGATCAAATCATTGATCGACGGCTCTTCACCCAGGTGGCTGATAGCTGCAACGACGTTACCGCCGAAGTTACGGAAAAAGGCCGCACCCTTGCTACCAACAACACACAGATCGATCTCGACGCCGTTTTCGCGGTTTACCGCCATGTCCTTGACCAGGGCCTTGAACAGGTTGGTATTCAGACCACCGCACAAACCACGGTCACTGCTCACTACCACATAACCCACACGCTTGACGGCGCGGTCGATCATGAACGGGTGGCGGTATTCCGGGTTGGCGTTGGCCAGATGCCCAATTACCTGGCGGATACGCTCCGCATAAGGACGGCTAGCAGCCATGCGCATTTGTGCCTTGCGCATTTTGCTGACCGCCACTTTTTCCATGGCGCTGGTAATCTTTTGCGTGCTTTTGATGCTCGCAATCTTACTGCGAATCTCTTTTGCGCCTGCCATGTAACACCTATCAGGTTAGCAAGCGGGAGCCTTGCGGCTCCCGCTGCGGCTTACCAGGTTTGGGTGGCCTTGAACTTCTCGATACCGGCTTTGAGGCCAGCGTCGATTTCGTCATTGAAGTCACCCTTCACGTTGATCTTGGCCAACAAGTCGGCATGATCGCGGTTGAAGTAAGCAATCAGCGCTTGTTCGAAGCTGCCGACCTTGGTGATTTCGACGTCAGTCAGGAACCCACGCTCAGCGGCATACAGCGACAACGCCATGTCAGCGATCGACATTGGGGCGTATTGCTTCTGCTTCATCAGCTCGGTAACGCGCTGACCATGCTCAAGTTGCTTACGGGTCGCTTCGTCCAGGTCAGAAGCGAACTGGGCGAATGCCGCCAGTTCACGGTACTGAGCCAGAGCGGTACGGATACCACCGGAAAGCTTCTTGATGATCTTGGTCTGAGCGGCACCACCCACACGGGATACCGAAACACCGGCGTTCACTGCAGGGCGGATGCCCGAGTTGAACATGGCCGATTCCAGGAAGATCTGACCGTCGGTGATGGAAATCACGTTGGTCGGAACGAACGCGGAAACGTCGCCAGCCTGGGTTTCGATGATCGGCAGTGCGGTCAGGGAACCGGTTTTGCCGGTCACTGCGCCGTTGGTGAACTTCTCTACGTACTCTTCCGAAACGCGGGATGCGCGCTCCAGCAGACGGGAGTGGAGATAGAACACGTCGCCTGGGTAAGCTTCACGGCCTGGTGGACGGCGCAGCAGCAGGGAAATCTGGCGGTAAGCCACTGCTTGCTTGGACAGATCGTCATAAACGATCAGCGCGTCTTCACCGCGGTCGCGGAAGAATTCACCCATGGTGCAACCGGAGTACGGTGCCAGGAATTGCAGCGCAGGAGATTCCGAAGCACTGGCAGCCACGATGATCGTGTTGGCCAGGGCGCCGTTTTCTTCCAGCTTGCGAACCACGTTGGCGATGGTCGATTGCTTCTGACCGATGGCTACGTAGACGCAGAAAATGCCGCTGTTCTTCTGGTTGATGATCGCGTCGATCGCCAGAGCGGTTTTACCGATCTGACGGTCACCGATGATCAGCTCACGCTGGCCACGGCCGACAGGGATCATGGCATCGACAGCCTTGTAGCCAGTCTGTACAGGCTGGTCTACCGACTTACGCCAGATCACGCCTGGAGCAACTTTCTCGACCGCGTCGGTCTCGGTGTTGCCCAGTGGACCTTTGCCGTCAACAGGGTTACCCAGTGCGTCGACTACGCGACCCAGCAGTTCCTTACCAACCGGAACTTCCAGGATGCGGCCTGTGCACTTGGCGCTCATGCCTTCAGCCAGACTGGTGTATGCGCCCAATACAACGGCACCTACGGAGTCTTGCTCCAGGTTGAGGGCCATACCGTAGACGCCGCCCGGAAACTCGATCATCTCGCCGTACATTACGTCGGCCAGACCGTGAATCCGCACGATGCCGTCAGATACGCTGACGACAGTGCCTTCGTTACGGGCTTGGGAGGTCACATCGAGCTTGTCGATGCGGCCCTTGATAATTTCACTTATTTCGGAAGGATTGAGTTGCTGCATTGCTCTGCTGCCCCTTCAAACTCAAGATTTCAATGCTTCGGCAAGGCTCGCGAGTTTGCCGCGAACCGAGCCATCGATAACCAGGTCGCCGGCGCGAATGACAATGCCCCCAATGAGGGACTTGTCTTCCGCAACTTGCAGGCGCACTTCCCGGTCGAGTCGTGCACTGAGAACCTTGGCGAGTTTGTCTTGCTGTTCTTGGTTCAATGCGAAAGCACTGGTGACTTCAACGTCTACCGATTTCTCTTGCTCGGCCTTGTACAGGTCGAACAGAGCGGCAATCTCCGGCAGAAGCGGGAGACGGTCGTTTTCGGCAACGACATTGATGAAGTTCTGCACTTTCACATCAAACTTGTCGCCGCACACTTCAATAAAAGTGGCGGCCTTGTCTGCGCTCGTCAGGCGCGGGGCCTTGAGCACGCGCTGCATGGTGTCGTCTTGCGACACTGCTGCAGCCAGGCCGAGCATGGCTGACCAAGAGGCCAGTTGCTGGTGGGCCTGGGCGTGCTCGAAGGCTGCCTTAGCGTAAGGTCGGGCCAACGTGGTCAGTTCTGCCATGATCGCCCTCGCTTAAATTTCAGCAGCCAGTTTATTAACCAGCTCCGCGTGCGCGTTTTGATCGATTGTGGCACCGAGGATCTTCTCAGCACCGCCGACCGCCAGAGCACCCAGTTGGGCACGCAGCGCGTCTTTGACGCCGTTCAGTTCCTGTTCGATCTCGGCATGAGCCGAAGCCTTCACACGGTCAGCTTCGACGCGGGCTTTTTCAACAGCCTCTTCGACGATCTGGTTACCGCGTTTCTTGGCTTGCTCAATGATTTCAGCTGCCTGTGCTTTAGCATCGCGCAGTTGATGACCCACTTTCTCTTGGGCCAACTCCAGGTCGCGAGCTGCACGGCTGGCAGCGTCCAAACCATCCGCGATCTTCTTCTGACGTTCGTGCAAAGCCGCGATGACCGGAGGCCACACGAACTTCATGCAAAACACTACAAAAATGAAGAACGCAACGGATTGGCCAATCAGGGTTGCATTAATGTTCACGCCAACACCTCGCTCATTCGTTGTCCATCACCCCAATCACTCGAAAATTCGAGTGATTAGCCAGCGAGTTGACCAACGAAGGGGTTCGCGAAGGTGAAGAACAGAGCGATACCAACGCCGATCATGGTCACGGCGTCGAGCAGGCCGGCGACGATGAACATTTTAACTTGCAGCATTGGAACCATTTCTGGCTGACGCGCTGCGCCTTCCAGGAATTTGCCGCCCAGCAGGCCGAAACCAATGGCAGTACCCAGGGCGCCCAGGCCGATCAACAGTGCAACAGCGATAGCGGTTAGACCAACTACAGTTTCCATCTTTCCTCCCGACTTTTACGTCGTATGGTTTAGGTTTTTTAGATTTTAAAGCGGTAAAACAAATCGTTTCATAGCCCGGTAGGGCCCACCTTCCCGTTTCACCGGGAAGGACATCAGACTAGTCGAGACTGGCCTTAATGGTTCTCTTCGTGCGCCATCGACAGGTAGACGATGGTCAGCATCATGAAGATGAAGGCCTGCAGGGTGATGATCAGGATGTGGAACACAGCCCACGCCCACTGCAGAACAATGCCCAGGCCGCTAAGCCAGAGCAGACCGCTGCCGAACATCACAGCGATCAGAATGAACACCAGCTCGCCGGCATACATGTTGCCGAACAGTCGCAGGGCCAGGGAAATCGGCTTGGCGACCAGGGTGACGAATTCCAGCAGGAAGTTCACCGGGATCAGCAGGGCTTGAACGAAGATGTTCTTGCTGCCGAACGGGTGCAGGGTCAGTTCGCCGATGAAGCCGCCGATACCCTTGACCTTGATGCTGTAGAAAATGATCAACGCGAACACCGACAGGGCCATGCCCAGGGTGGCGTTAGGGTCAGTGGTGGATACGGCACGGAACGGAATGTGCGCATCACCCGTGATCAGGATGGCCAGCTGAGGAATCCAGTCGACCGGAATCAGGTCGACGGCGTTCATCAGGAACACCCAGACGAAGATGGTCAGTGCCAGCGGTGCAATCACCGGGCTACGGCCATGGAAGCTGTCTTTCACGCTGCCATCGACGAATTCGACCAATACTTCAACGAAGTTCTGCAGGGCACCTGGTTGACCGGAAGTCGCCTTTTTTGCCGCCATGCGGAAAATCAGGACGAAGATCAGACCCAGTGCGACCGACCAGCCCAGAGTATCCAGGTGGAAAGCCCAGAAGCCCATTTCTTTGGCTTCTGCTGCGGTGTGGGCGAAGCCCCAGCCGCCGTTGGGAAGCTGACCGAAGGTCAGGTTCTGCAAGTGGTGCTGGATATAGCCCGAAGCGGTTGTTTCTGCCATGGTTGCCTCAAACGCCCTAAGGTTTCGAAAGTCTTGTTTTCATTAGCAGGGGAGCGAACCAGCTGACCAGTTGGGTCAACACGAAGACGCCGAATACAGCCAGCGGCGCCAATGGCTTCACACCTGCAAAGGTCAGTGCAAACAGCACTGCCGTCAAAATCAGTTTCCCTGCTTCGCCGGCATAAAAAGACCGGACGATAGCCTGGGCTGCTCGGGCGCCGGAAAACCGAAAGGCCCTGTGAGCAAAATACATATTGGGCAGCAAGGCTATCAGGCCTCCGCAGAGTCCTGAATATCCGGCTACGACTCCATGCCAATACCAAAGCGCCAGTGCGGCGATCAGCAAAATGACAAACTGAGCCAATAAAACCGGAAAAACGGCCAAGCGATGGAACGGCAACGTGTTTGGCGTGCGGGTTTCCATCACTCTTGCTCCTCAATGGTCGGCTGCCGGAAATCAATAACTTGGCATAATTTGTGCCGACAAAATGCGCGCAGAGTATAGGGGCGGTTCTGCCCCTATTCAACTGCCGGGTAGTGATTTCCGATCACGCGCTACATAAGCAAATGTTTCAGCGGATGTGGGCAAGGACGCCCTGAAGCTCATCGAGCGAGTTATACCCGATCACCAATTGGCCTTTGCCTTTCTTGCCGTGGCGAATTTGCACCGCAGAGCCTAGGCGCTCGGCCAGCCGCTGTTCGAGACGGGCGATATCCGGATCAGTTTTGACCGTTTCGACCGGTGCAGGTTTGCCGCTGAGCCACTGGCGAACCAGTGCCTCGGTCTGACGAACGGTGAGCCCTCGTGCGACAACGTGTCGCGCCCCTTCAACCTGTTGATTTTCCGGCAAACCGAGCAAAGCACGGGCGTGGCCCATTTCCAGGTCGCCGTGGGACAACATGGTCTTGATGACTTCCGGCAGCGCAATCAGGCGCAGCAAGTTGGACACGGTAACGCGGGACTTGCCCACCGCCTCGGCCACTTGTTGCTGGGTCAGCTGGAACTCTTGCTGCAAACGCTGCAACGCGATCGCTTCTTCGATCGGGTTGAGGTCTTCACGCTGGATGTTCTCGATCAACGCCATGGCGATGGCGGTTTCATCCGGCACATCGCGCACCATCGCCGGGATGGTTTCTTTGCCAGCCTGCTGGCTGGCACGCCAGCGGCGTTCGCCGGCGATGATTTCAAAACGACCGCTGCCGATCGGGCGCACCACGATCGGCTGCATCACGCCTTGAGCCTTGATCGAGTTGGCCAGCTCTTCCAGCGCCTGAGGGTCCATGTCGCGGCGTGGCTGGTATTTGCCTCGCTGGATCAGGTCCAGGGGCAGGTGCTGCAGCTCGCGCTCGTCGGCCTGCACCGCTTGTTCTTCAAGCGATGTGACGGTCGGACCACTCAACAGTGCATCCAGTCCACGTCCGAGACCTCGTTTCTTGACGGCCATGGGGATTCCTTAAATTGGCTGGGCTGCAGCGGTGCGTGAGTTGCGGCGTTGACGGCGAACCATCTCACCGGCGAGCGCCAGGTAGGCAATGGCGCCACGCGACGATTTGTCGTACGCCAGCGCAGGCATCCCATAGCTTGGCGCTTCGGCCAAACGGATGTTGCGCGGGATAACGGTGTCGTACAGCTGATCACCGAAGTGTTCCTTGAGCTGCGCCGACACGTCGTTCATCAGGCTCAGGCGCGGGTCATACATGGTCCGCAACAGGCCTTCGATCTGCAGGTTCGGGTTGAGCAACTCGGCGATACGCTTGATGTTATCCACAAGGTCGCTCAACCCTTCCAGCGCAAAGTACTCGCACTGCATCGGGATAATCACCCCATCGGCGGCCACCAGCGCGTTGAGCGTGAGCATCGACAGCGACGGTGGGCAGTCGATCAGAATGTAATCGTAGTTTTCACGGATCGGTGCCAATGCGCTGCGCAGACGGCTTTCTTTCATCTGCATTTCCAGCAGCACCACTTCCGCGGCGGTCAAATCGCGGTTGGCCGGCAGCAGTTGATAACCACCGTGCTCGGAGTAGTGCATGGCCTGGGCCAGGTCGCACTCGCCAATCAGCAAGTCGTAGACCGAGTTTTCCAGGCCGTGTTTATCCACACCGCTACCCATGGTGGCGTTGCCCTGTGGATCGAGGTCGATCAACAGCACCCGGCGCTTGGTGGCGACCAGGGATGCTGCGAGGTTGATGCAGGTGGTGGTTTTACCCACGCCACCTTTCTGGTTCGCTATCGCGAATACCTTAGCCATTCTTGCTTGTGTTCCCAATCATGCCGTGCGGCGCAGTATCAGCAGATGGCGTTGGCCTTGGCAACCGGGTACGGCCAAGGCATGTTCGCTATCGAGGTGGAAGTCTGCCGGCAATGCTAACAGCTCGTCGCTTGGATGAACGCCCTTCATTGCCAGCCAACGGGTGTCGCGGTCACCGAGGTGACGCGTCCAGTTGCTGAAGTTCTCCATGCTGCTGAATGCCCGGGAAACAATTCCGTTAAACGGCAGTTCAGGCGTGAAGGCTTCAACACGGCTGTGGATAACCTGCAGGTTGTCCAGTTTGAGTTCGAGTTTGACCTGGGTCAGAAAGCGGGTTTTCTTGCCGTTGCTGTCCAGGCAGGTCACGTTCGAGTCAGGAAACAGGATGGCCAGCGGGATGCCAGGCATGCCGCCACCGCTGCCCACGTCAAGCCAGCGACCGTTTTCGATAAACGGCATTACGCTCAAGCTGTCGAGCAAATGACGCGAAACCATTTCATTCGGGTCGCGAACCGCCGTGAGGTTGTAAGCCTTGTTCCATTTGATCAACAGGGCCAGGTAGCCCAACAGCAATTCGTGCTGGGCCGGGGTCAGGTCGACGCCCAATTGGCGTGCCCCTGTGGATAATTCTTCGGCGTGTTGCGAGGTGACCAACGAACTCAAGCGCTTTGCTCCAACTGACGGCCCGCGCCGCGTTTTTTCAAATGAATCATCAACAGCGAAATGGCTGCCGGCGTGACGCCGGGAATGCGCGAAGCCTGGCCCAGGGTTTCCGGACGAGTTATCCCCAGCTTGCTTTGAATTTCTTTCGACAGCCCGGAAATCCCGGTGTAGTCGATATCCACAGGCAGCTTGGTGTTTTCACTGGCGCGCAAGCGAGCGATCTCATCCTGTTGGCGGTCAATGTAACCGGCGTACTTGGTCTTGATTTCGACCTGCTCGGCGACCTGTGGGTCTTCTGCGCCCTGGCCTGTCACTTCGACCAGACCAGCGTAGTCGATTTCCGGACGCGACAGCAGGTTCAGCAGGTTGTACTCGTGGGTCAGCGGCGTGCCGAATTTTTCTGCAATCGCATCGCCCTGCTCGGTGCCGGGGCGAACCCAGGTACTTTTCAGACGCTGCTCTTCGAGCGCGATGCTTTCGCGTTTTTTGCAGAAAGCTGCCCAACGCGCGTCATCGACCAACCCAAGCTCTCGACCTTTTTCGGTCAGGCGCAGGTCGGCGTTGTCTTCACGCAGGATCAGGCGATATTCGGCCCGGGAGGTAAACATCCGGTACGGTTCCTGGGTACCCAGGGTAATCAGGTCGTCAACCAACACGCCGATATACGCCTCGTCGCGACGCGGGCACCAGCTGTCTTTGCCCTGGGCGCGCAATGCAGCGTTGGTCCCGGCCAGCAAACCTTGGGCACCGGCTTCTTCGTAACCGGTGGTGCCGTTGATTTGCCCAGCGAAGAACAGACCGCCGATGACTTTGGTTTCCAGGCTGTATTTCAGGTCACGCGGGTCGAAGTAGTCGTATTCGATGGCATAGCCCGGCCGCACGATGTGGGCGTTTTCCATGCCACGGATCGATTGCACGATCTGGATTTGCACATCGAACGGCAGGGAAGTGGAAATGCCGTTCGGGTACAGCTCGTGGGTAGTCAGACCTTCCGGCTCGATAAAGACCTGGTGGCTTTCCTTGTCGGCAAAGCGGTGGATCTTGTCTTCGATCGACGGGCAATAACGCGGGCCGATACCTTCGATCACCCCGGAATACATCGGCGAACGATCGAGGTTCGCGGCAATGATTTCGTGGGTGCGCGCATTGGTGTGAGTGATCCAGCAGCTCACCTGTTTCGGGTGTTGTTCTTTGGAGCCCATGAACGACATCACCGGAATCGGCGTATCGCCGGCTTGCTCGGTCATCACCGAGAAATCCACAGAACGCCCGTCGATACGCGGCGGGGTCCCGGTTTTCAGGCGGCCGACGCGCAGCGGCAATTCACGCAAGCGTTTTGCCAAAGCGATCGACGGCGGATCACCCGCGCGACCGCCGGAATAGTTCTGCATGCCGATGTGGATAAGTCCGCCCAGGAACGTTCCGGTGGTCAACACAACGGATTCTGCGAAGAAACGCAGACCCATTTGCGTGACAACACCCTTCACTACGTCCTGTTCGACGATCAGGTCATCGGCTGCTTGTTGAAATATCCACAGGTTCGGTTGGTTTTCCAGGGTTTCGCGGACTGCGGCCTTGTACAGGATGCGGTCGGCTTGTGCCCGGGTAGCACGCACGGCCGGGCCTTTGCGGCTGTTGAGCACGCGAAATTGAATACCGCCTTTGTCGGTGGCCATGGCCATGACGCCGCCAAGGGCATCGATTTCCTTGACCAGATGGCTTTTGCCAATCCCACCGATAGCAGGGTTGCAACTCATGGCACCGAGGGTTTCCACGTTGTGCGTGAGCAACAGGGTTTTTACGCCCATGCGTGCTGACGCCAGTGCTGCCTCGGTACCGGCATGACCGCCGCCGATGACGATCACTTCAAAACGGGAAGGGAAATCCACCACGCACCTCGTGCCTGCTTATGTAGGTAATCAGGAATTGTTTGTTGAAAGAGTTTTAGAGCTTTGGCGGCAAGTATAGGGACTTAGCCCTTCCTAAAGAACCCTTTGCACAAAATTTAACCAGCTGTGGATGAATCACGGACAATAGAAATTAAAAGAGAGAAATTTATTAAATCTTTGTTTTTATGTTTATTTCTACTGAGCACCATTTCTGTGGATAGATCTCTACAGGCCTTTGTTTACAATGTGTACAGCGATTCAAAAGTCTGTGGTCATGTGCCAATGAGGCCCTTGGATAAGTGCTTTAAGCCTGTGGATTAAACAGCTGGTTATCCACAGAGGGGTTTTTACTCAGGTTTCAAGCCCTGTTATCAACTGGGCACAAGGGCGGTTATTCACAGGGCTTAATCCACAGAAAAGCCGAATTTCGCCCACGACGACGCCACCGATATCGGTCGACTCGGTGGAGAGCACGGTAAAAAGAGCCCTATTGTGAGAAAACCACAGGGCAGTTAATAATAGCGATTATCATTAACCTGCCTTGTCATGCCCTATGTCCCCTCCTTCACACACGGCTGCGGTCCAGCACATCTATGAACAGCACCATTCGTGGCTGCACGGGTGGCTCAAAGGTAAATTGCATAACGCCTGCGATGCGGCTGATGTGGCGCACGATACGTTCGTGCGCATTCTCGGTGGGCGCCATGCGGCGCAGATCCTGGAGCCGCGGGACTATCTCGCAACCATCGCCAGGGGCCTGGTAATCGACCGTTACCGGCGACACGCGATTGAACAGGCCTACCTGCAGACATTGGCAGAGCGGCCTGAAGCCACGGCCATCAGCGAAGAAGACAAGGCGATCATCATCGAAACCTTGGTGTCTGTGGATAAAGCCCTCACCGGCCTTGGGGAACGCGCACGACGGATCTTCATGCTGTCGCAGATCGACGGCCTGACTTATCAACAGATCGCTGACCACCTGCAGGTATCACTGACCACTGTGAAGAAGCACATGGTTCGCGCCCTGACCGAATGTTCGCTGATCATGGCCAGCCTGTAATGGCCGCCCCTGATCGCAAGACTTTCGAGGCGGCCGCCACCTGGTACGTACAATTTCAATCCCAGCCACCTACACCGGCCGAGCGCCATGCCTGGCAACAATGGCTCAATGGCGATCCGTCGCACCAGGCGGCATGGAACCAGATGGAGCAGTTGCAACGCAGCCTGGGTGCCATGCCTCAGGACTTCACCCGCCGCGCATTATCGACCAAGCAACAACGTCGCCAGGTACTCAAGTGGATGCTGGTACTCGGCGGCACCGGCTACCTGGGTTGGAATGTTCAGCAACATACGCCCTTGGGCAGTGTGTGGGCCGACTACCGCACCGCTGTGGGTAAACGCCGGCATCTCGAGTTGGCCGATGGCACGCGGGTTGATCTCAACACCAACACCGCGATTGATGTGGTGTTCGATGGGCACCAGCGTCTGATCCGCCTGCGCGAAGGCGAGGTTCTTATCCACACTGGCAAGTTCGGGGGGCAAACGCCGTTCTATGTCGAAACTCGCCAGGGCCGAATCCAGGCATTGGGCACGCGGTTTACGGTGCGTCAGTTGGCGGATGTCACGCGTGTAGGTGTTCTGGAGGATCGGGTAGAGGTATCCCCCGCCGATCAACCCGATCGCGGCCGGCTACTCGGCGCGGGAGAAAGTGCTGACTTCGATCGCCGAAATGTCGGGCCCAACCATCTCTATGGCGGTGCGCAGGCGGCCTGGGTCGACGGGCAACTGATCGTACTGGACGCCCGGCTTGGGGATGTCATCGACGAACTCGCCCGCTATCGCCCGGGTGTGCTGCAGTGCGATCTGGCTTCGGCGCGGTTGCGTGTGTCCGGCACCTTGCGCCTGGATGCGACCGATGCGGTGCTGGCCAACCTGCAAGCGACCCTGCCGATCCAGGTGAAATATTTCACTCGTTATTGGGTGTCGGTGAAGCACGCCGGTTGAGCATAAAAATAATCCACAGGGGGGTTATCTTTTTTCTACGTGAAACGGCCCTACAGGTAATTACGACGCTACCTTCAGGGCTTACCCACCTATGCGCCTTCCTACCAAGCTTCGCCAACGACTCTCTTGCCACGGCATGACTTACGGGCTCCTGCTCGCGAGCGCCAGCGGTGTATTGGTTTCAACCCCTGCTATGGCCGCGCACTACGCCATTGGGCCGGGCCCGCTGGACCACGCGTTGAGCCAATTTGCCGCCCGGGCCAATGTGATTCTGTCTTTTTCGCCCCAACAGACCGCGCGTTTGAACACGCCAGGGTTGGAGGGGGACTATTCAGTGGAGCAAGGCTTCGCGCTGCTGCTGCAAAACTCGGGGTTGCAGGCCGTCATCCAAGCACCTGGCAGCTATGTGTTACAGGCGGCTCCGGCTGGAGAACTCACGCTTGCCCCCACTACCGTGAGTACTTATCAACAGGCCGGGTTCAATCAGGAGATCGCGGGGGATGTGGGCTACAAGGCGCAAAACAGCCGCATCGGTACCAAGACCAGCACGCCGCTGTCGGAAACGCCGCGTTCGGTATCCGTCGTCACCGGCCAACGTATAAAGGACCAGAAGTCCCAGACCCTGACCGAAGTATTGGGTTATGTGCCGGGTATTTTCGCGCCGCCCTTCGCCGCCGGCGACAGCCTGGCCGGTGATCTGTTTTTCATTCGCGGTTTCAACGCCACCGATTACGGCTACGGCCTGCTGCGCGATGGCCTACGCGTACAGGGCAACCGGTACGACACGACCAGTGAGCCTTACGGCCTCGAGCGCGTGGAGATTTTCCGTGGGCCGTCTTCCCTGCTCTATGGGGAAAACGCACCGGGCGGGCTGGTGAACCTGGTCAGCAAACATCCGACAGCCACTCCACAAGGTGAGGTGCAGCTGGGTTATGGTTCGAACAACCGGCGCCAGGTGGGTGTGGATATCTCCGGCCCACTCAATGATAACGACAACATCCTTGGCCGCGTGGTGATGCTGGGGCGCAAGTCAGACACACAGACCGATCACGTCCCGGACGATCGCCTCTATATCGCCCCGTCCTTGACCCTGAATTTCGACGATTACAACACCCTCACGCTGTTGGCCAACTACCAGAAAGACCACACCAACCTGGAACTTGGCCTACCTGCGGCGGGTACCTTGCTCAGTAATCCCAATGGCAAGCTGTCCAAGCACACCATGCTCGGCGACCCGGACTGGAATACCTTCGAACGCGAAGCCTGGAGCACTGGCTACGAATTCAGCCACAGCTTCAATGACGATTGGCAGTTCCGCCAGAACTCGCGCTATATGCAGTCACGCATTAATCGCCATGAAACCTGGCCGGGGGCGCTGGATAACGGCGGCTTCGGCACGCAACTGAACATGACCGCCTACGATCGCTACAACAAGTCGATGGTGTACTCCCTGGATAACCAGCTTGAAGGAAAATTCCAGGTCGGTGGCCTGGAAAACACCCTGCTGTTGGGGGCCAGCTACGACCGTACCTCGTTCAACCAGGATTGGGACGCGGGTTTCGCCGGCACCATCAATGTGTATAACCCTGTGTACCTGCGTGACCCACTGACCCCGGTGGCGGTGCAAAACACCTTGCTCGAACAGCAGATGAAAGGTGTTTATGCACAGCTCCAGAGCAAGTATGACCACTGGCTGTTCCTGCTCGGCGGCCGCCAGGATTGGGTCGACAGCGATTTCCGCGACAAAGTGAAACCGGCCAGCGATATCGGCTCCGAGGATCGCAAGTTCACCTACCAGGGCGGGGTGATGTATCAGTTCGACAACGGCCTCACGCCGTATGTCAGCTATTCCACCGCGTTTGTCCCGGTGCAACAGATCTCCAACGCCGGCGCGCCTCTGAAGCCGATTACCAGTAGCCAGTACGAAGTGGGCGTGAAGTACGAGCCCATCGGCTGGGATACGGCGATGACACTCTCTGTGTATGACCTGCGCAAAGAGGACGACACCTACCTCGACGCCACCACCAACAGCTATCGCCAGGTCGGTGAAAGCCGCGCCAAAGGTGTGGAAGCTGAAATCAACAGCAACTTGACGCCTAACCTGAACGTCACGGCGGCCTACACCTACACCGACGCGCGGATTACCAAGGATTCCGCAACGTCGCTGGTCGAGGGGCATCAGATGACCGGCGTTCCGCGCAACCAGGCGTCGGTGTGGGGCAAATACCGCTTCCTCGATGGTCAGCTCAAGGGCTTGTCCGTGGGCGGCGGTGTACGTTATTTCGACAGTACCTTTTCCTACACAGCACCTTCGCTGTACGGAAAGTTGGACGCCGGAAGTGTCACGTTGGTGGATGCGTCCATTGGCTACCAGCTAGACAAGCACTGGTCGCTGGATCTGAACGCCAAGAACCTGTTCGACAAGGAATACGTAGCCGGTTGCAACGATGCGGGGCGCTGCTACTGGGGCGACAGCCGTACCTTGCTCGGTACGGTGTCTTACAACTGGTAAGCGGTTGTGGATAACTCGCTTACTTACCGATACAGAAGCTGGAAAAGATCCGCCCCAACAAATCATCGGAGCTGAACGCGCCGGTGATTTCTCCCAATAGCTGCTGGGCCTGGCGTAGATCCTCCGCCAGCAGCTCACCGGCGCCCGCCAGGGTCAGTTGTGCCCGACCGTGCTCCAGGGCCGCGCTGGCATGGCGCAGCGCTTCCAGGTGCCTGCGGCGTGCGCTGAAGCTGCTTTCCGAGGTCTGCTCGTAGCCCATGCAGGCCTTGAGGTGCTCGCGCAGCAACTCCAGGCCCTCTCCCGCCGACTTGGCACTCAAGCTGATGGTGACATGGCCATCCTCGCTGGTTTGCATGGCAATGGCTTCACCGGTCAGGTCAGCCTTGTTGCGGATCAAGGTGACTTTGGCCGGGTCCGGCCGTTGCTCGAGGAATTCCGGCCACAGCGCAAAAGGATCCACAGCCTCCGGCGCCGTAGCATCCACCACCAGCAATACACGGTCGGCTTCGCCGATAGCCTTGAGCGCGCGTTCTACGCCAATCTTTTCCACCTGGTCGTCGGTGTCACGCAATCCGGCGGTGTCAACCACGTGCAACGGCATGCCGTCGATGTGGATATGTTCACGCAAGATATCGCGCGTGGTGCCGGCGATCTCGGTGACGATGGCCGCTTCACGACCCGCCAGGGCATTTAGCAGGCTGGATTTGCCAGCATTCGGCCGCCCGGCAATCACCACGGTCATGCCATCGCGCAGTAACGCGCCCTGCCCGGCTTCACGCAGAACTGTGGATAACTCATCGCGGACTTTGTCCAGCATCGCTAGCACGTGGCCATCGGCGAGGAAGTCGATTTCTTCTTCCGGGAAATCGATGGCTGCTTCCACGTAGATACGCAGGCTGATCAGCTGTTCGGTCAAGTTATGCACACGCAGGGAAAATGCGCCCTGCAGTGAGCGCAATGCATTGCGGGCAGCTTGTGCAGAGCTGGCTTCGATCAAATCCGCGATGGCCTCGGCCTGGGCCAGGTCGAGTTTGTCATTCAAAAAGGCACGTTCGCTGAACTCCCCCGGCCGCGCCAGGCGGCAGCCCAGTTGCAGGCAACGCTGCAGCAACATATCCAGTACCACCGGGCCGCCGTGGCCCTGTAGTTCCAGCACGTCTTCACCGGTAAACGAATTCGGCCCAGGGAAGTAGAGCGCCAGGCCCTCGTCCAACACGCTTTTGTCAGCATCCAGAAACGGCCCGTAATGGGCATAGCGCGGCGTCAACTCACGGCCGCTGATAGCCTTGGCAGCTATGCCCGCGAGGGGCCCCGAAATACGCACGATACCGACACCGCCGCGACCTTGAGCGGTAGCGACAGCAGCGATGGTTTCACGAGGAGCACTCATCAACAGGTTCCAGAACAAAAGTGACGGAAAGCAAAACGCCCCACTAGGGGGCGTCTTGAGTGGTTACCCACAGAGTAAGTTACGCCGCGGCTTTTGCGGTAGCCGCTTCGATCTTACGTGTGATGTACCACTGTTGAGAGATCGACAACACGTTGTTGACCACCCAGTACAGAACCAGACCAGCTGGGAACCACAGGAAGAAGAAGGTGAAGATGATTGGCATCATTTTCATTACCTTGGCCTGCATCGGGTCCGGCGGAGTCGGGTTCAGACGCTGCTGGATAAACATGGTCGCGCCCATGATGATCGGCAGGATAAAGAACGGGTCTTTGATCGACAGGTCAGTTATCCACAGCATGAACGGGGCCTGGCGCATTTCTACGCTTTCCAGGAGTACCCAGTACAGCGACAGGAATACCGGCATCTGCACAAGAATCGGCAAGCAACCGCCCAGCGGGTTGATCTTCTCTTTCTTGTACAGCTCCATCATGGCTTGCGACATTTTCTGCCGGTCGTCGCCATGTTGCTCTTTCAGAGCAGCCAGTTTCGGTGCAACAGCACGCATGCGCGCCATCGACTTGTAGCTGGCAGCCGACAGAGGGAAGAAGATCCCTTTGATCAGCATGGTCAGGAAGATGATCGAGAAGCCCCAGTTACCCACAATGCTGTGGATATGTTGCAGCAACCAGAAAATCGGCTGGGCAATGAACCACAGAATGCCGTAGTCCACCGTCAATTCCAGACCTGGGGACAACTCTTTCAGCACAGCCTGGCTTTTCGGACCGGCGTACAAAGTAGCGCTGGTTTCAGCCTTGGCACCTGGAGCGACGGTCAACGCCGGGCCAGTGAAGCCGATGATGTAGTTGCCCTGGCTGTCCTTGCGGGTTTGCACCAGGTTTGCTTCACCCTTGTTCGGGATCCACGCGGTGACGAAGTAGTGTTGCAGCCACGCTACCCAACCACCTTGAACCGTTTCTTTCAGCGCGCCCTTGTCGATATCTTTCATCGACACTTTTTTGTACGGCTCGCTACTTGTCCACAGGGCGGCGCCCAGGTAAGTGGCGGTGCCGGTGGCAGTGCTGGAGGACGGATCGGAGCTGCCATCACGCTTGAGTTGGGCAAACAGGTTGCCGCTCCAAGGTTTTTCGCTGGTGTTGTCGATCAGGTAAGTGACCTTCAAGTCGTACAAACCGCGAGTGAAGCTGAAGCGCTTGATGTAGTTGACGCCGTCCTGAGTGAATTTCAGGTCAACATTCAACTGGTCCTGGCCGTCAGCCAGTTGATAAGTCTTCTGTTCGGTCGAATAAACCGGACGACCGGTAGCACGCGCATCCGGACCATTGGTGCCAGTCAGGCCGCTTTGCGCCAGATAAGTACGTTCACCACCGTTATCGAACAGTTGGAACGGTACATCAGGATGGTCTTGGCGACGTGGATACAGCGGCAGTTTCAACTGCGCGATATCGCCACCTTGTGGGTCGATAGCCAGGTCGAGCACATCCGTTTTAACGTGGATGAGGTCTTTATTGGTGACCACTGGCGTTTCTAGAGGGGCGCTTGTCTCGCCATTCGCGCTGGGAACATCGGCACTCGCGGACGCATTGTTACCCAGCGGGGTGTCCGGAATAGCCGGCGCAGCCTGATTGGTAGCAACATTCTGAGTCGGCAGGGCAGCCTGGCCGTAGTCCTGGTTCCACTTTAGGACCATGACGTAGGACACGATTGCCAGGGCGACGATCAGGATCGTGCGTTTAATATCCATGATTACTCGGCCATCGAAGAAGAACGGGAGGTAGGGATAGGTGGAACCGGGTCATAACCACCGGGATTCCACGGATGACAGCGACCTAAACGACGAAAGGTCAGCCAGCCACCGCGCAGAAGACCATGATTTTCTATGGCCTCTAACGCGTAGCAGGAACAACTGGGGTAGAAACGACAGTGGCTGGCCATCAGAGGACTAATGGCATAGCGATAAAACTGGATCGGAACGAGGGCCAGTTTACGCATCAAGGCTGTCTACCCCTACAGTTTCGGTGCTGACTGCTGGTGCTGGCTTGTTGGTACGCGCCAAACGTTTCCAGAGCTTGCCGAAATGCTGAATCAATTCGGGGTTTTCTACATCCCCCAAGCCTTTGCGCGCGACGATAACAATATCCCAACCAACCAGACTGTCCTGGTGGAGGCGAAACGATTCGCGCATCAGACGCTTGAGGCGATTGCGCTCAACGGAGAGCTTTACGCTCTTCTTGCCAATCACCAACCCGAGACGGGGGTGATCAAGATCGTTGTTACGCGCAAGGAGCAGGAGATTTTTCCCCGGAACCTTGCCGGTGGGGGAGTCAAAGACTGCCTTGAAATGCCGGGGGGTTAGCAGACGCTTTTCCCGACTGAAGTCCTGACTCACCACCAGTACCGGATTATCAAACTGCCAGACGCGCACGACCTTTGGCGCGACGACGCGACAGGACAGCACGGCCGTTCTTGGTAGCCATGCGAGCACGGAAACCGTGGGTGCGGGCGCGTTTGATGGTGCTTGGTTGGAAAGTACGTTTCATGGCGTTGTTACCTGGTTCGTCCACAACGGGCCGGAATGGCCCCCGTTTTAAGAGACCGGCGATTCTAGTGAAAGCAAGCCTCTAGGTCAATTTCCAACCAGCTTTTCCTTTAATTAGATCTCTGGGGCGCAACGTGACCTTTTCCATCCGCTCGCCTTTCATGAGCAGTGCCATAGATATAAAAATAAAGAAGGAAGTTATTTAAAGCTTTTCTGTAAAGCTTATAAAAGCTAGGGCGTCGATCATCTGTGGATAAGTGCCTTGAGGCCATATTCTGCCTGATGTACAGAGAATGACAACACGGGGGAGAAACGGTGCTCTGCCTGTGCTGCGCTATCGGATAAGCTGTGTGTGGAATGGCATGTTATCCACAGGCCGGTTACCCACAGACTTTAACCCCCACTTGTGCAACGAGCTCAGGGGCGCTTATCCACAGAGCTTATGCACAGACCGCTGGTCGACTTTTTTGTGCTTAACGCATTGATTTTGGGTGGCCTGTGCGCAACCTACATGTGGATAAGTGGGCGGCTGATCGCTACAATGGCGGCTGTTTTTGCCTCACCGGCTTTCAACTTAGGGGATATCCGTGTCAGTGGAACTTTGGCAGCAGTGCGTGGAGCTTTTGCGCGAAGAGCTGCCTGCCCAGCAATTCAACACCTGGATCCGCCCGCTACAGGTCGAAGCCGAAGGCGACGAGTTGCGTGTCTATGCACCCAACCGTTTTGTTCTCGACTGGGTCAACGAGAAGTACCTGAGCCGCGTTCTCGAATTGCTCGATGAACACGGCAACGGCCTCGCGCCCGTGCTCTCCTTGTTAATCGGCAGCAAACGCAGCTCAGCACCGCGTGCTGCGCCGAATGCGCCATTGGCAGCGAGCGCCTCGCAGGCTCAGGCCGCGGCGGCGCCTGTTAATAACTCGCCGGCGCCGGTCGCCCAGGCTCCGTCGAAATCCTCGGCGCAGAAAAACGCGCCTATTAATGAAGAGCCGTCCCGCGACAGCTTCGACCCTATGGCAGGCGCCAGCTCACAGCAGGCTCCGGTCCGCGCCGAGCAACGCACCGTGCAGGTTGAAGGTGCGCTCAAGCACACCAGCTACCTGAACCGTACGTTTACCTTCGAGAACTTTGTCGAAGGTAAATCCAACCAGCTGGCCCGCGCGGCCGCCTGGCAAGTGGCCGATAACCCCAAGCACGGCTACAACCCGCTCTTCCTTTATGGTGGCGTGGGTTTGGGTAAGACCCACTTGATGCACGCAGTGGGTAACCATCTATTAAAGAAGAACCCGAATGCCAAGGTCGTGTACCTGCACTCGGAGCGCTTCGTCGCTGACATGGTCAAGGCCTTGCAGCTCAATGCCATCAACGAGTTCAAGCGGTTCTACCGCTCGGTTGATGCCTTGCTGATCGATGACATTCAATTCTTCGCCCGCAAGGAGCGTTCTCAGGAAGAGTTCTTTCATACCTTCAACGCCCTGCTCGAAGGTGGCCAACAGGTCATCTTGACCAGTGACCGTTATCCCAAGGAAATCGAAGGCCTGGAAGAACGCCTCAAATCGCGCTTTGGCTGGGGCCTGACCGTCGCGGTAGAGCCGCCGGAGCTGGAAACCCGCGTCGCGATCCTGATGAAAAAAGCCGATCAGGCGAAGGTCGATCTGCCGCATGACGCAGCCTTCTTCATCGCCCAACGCATTCGCTCCAACGTGCGTGAGCTGGAAGGCGCGCTGAAGCGGGTCATCGCGCACTCACACTTCATGGGCCGTGATATCACCATCGAGCTGATTCGCGAATCCCTGAAAGACTTGCTGGCCCTGCAAGACAAACTGGTGAGTGTGGATAACATCCAGCGCACCGTGGCCGAGTACTACAAGATCAAGATTTCCGACCTGCTGTCCAAGCGCCGCTCGCGCTCGGTGGCGCGTCCCCGTCAGGTGGCTATGGCGCTCTCCAAGGAGTTGACCAACCACAGCCTGCCGGAAATTGGTGATGTGTTTGGCGGTCGCGATCACACCACGGTTTTGCACGCGTGCCGCAAGATCAACGAACTTAAGGAATCCGACGCGGATATTCGCGAGGACTACAAGAACCTGCTGCGTACACTGACTACTTGATGACACCAGCGCAGCTTATTAAGGCAAGGGACTAGACCATGCATTTCACCATTCAACGCGAAGCCCTGTTGAAACCCCTGCAACTGGTCGCAGGCGTCGTCGAGCGCCGACAGACCTTGCCGGTGCTCTCCAACGTATTGCTGGTAGTCGAAGGCCAGCAATTGTCTTTGACCGGTACCGACCTGGAAGTCGAGCTGGTGGGTCGCGTGCAGCTGGAAGAGCCTGCGGAGCCGGGCGAGATCACTGTGCCGGCGCGCAAGCTGATGGATATCTGCAAGAGCCTGCCCAACGACGCCCTGATCGACATCAAGGTTGATGAGCAGAAGCTGGTGGTCAAGGCGGGTCGCAGCCGTTTCACCCTGTCTACTTTGCCGGCCAATGATTTCCCGACGGTTGAAGAAGGTCCAGGGTCGCTGACGTGCAGCCTGGAGCAGAGCAAACTGCGTCGTTTGATCGAGCGCACCAGCTTCGCCATGGCCCAACAGGACGTGCGTTACTACCTTAACGGCATGCTGCTGGAAGTTTCCGAAGGCATCATCCGCGCCGTGGCCACCGACGGTCACCGTCTGGCCATGTGCTCGATGCGTGCCGATATCGGCCAGCCGGATCGCCACCAGGTGATCGTGCCGCGCAAAGGTATCCTTGAATTGGCGCGCCTGCTCACCGAGCCGGACGGCAACGTCAGCATCGTGCTGGGCCAGCACCACATCCGCGCGACCACCGGCGAGTTCACCTTCACGTCGAAGTTGGTTGATGGCAAATTCCCGGATTACGAACGCGTACTGCCTAAAGGCGGCGACAAGACGGTGATCGGTGATCGCCAAGCCCTGCGTGAAGCGTTCAGCCGTACCGCAATTCTGTCGAACGAAAAGTACCGTGGTATTCGTCTGCAACTGGCCAACGGTCAGCTGAAAATCCAGGCAAACAACCCGGAGCAGGAAGAGGCTGAAGAAGAAGTGGGCGTTGACTACAACGGCGGCTCGCTGGAGATTGGTTTCAACGTGAGCTACCTGCTCGACGTGCTGGGTGTGATGACCACCGAACAGGTTCGCCTGATTCTGTCGGACTCCAACAGCAGCGCCCTGGTGCAGGAATCCGACAACGACGACTCGGCTTACGTTGTTATGCCGATGCGTTTGTAATCATGCTCAGCAGAAGCTAGATGTCCCTCAGTCGCGTCTCGGTCACCGCGGTGCGCAATCTGCACCCGGTGACCTTCTCCCCCTCCCCCCGCATCAATATCCTCCACGGCGCCAACGGCAGTGGCAAAACCAGCGTGCTGGAAGCCATTCACTTGCTGGGGCTTGCTCGTTCGTTTCGCAGCGCCCGCCTTTTACCGGTTATCCAGTACGAACAATTGGCGTGCACGGTGTTTGGCCAGGTTGAACTGGCTGAAGGTGGGCACAGTGCCCTGGGCATATCCCGTGATCGCGGCGGCGAGTTCCAAATTCGCATTGATGGGCAAAATGCTCGCAGTGCAGCACAGCTAGCAGAAATTCTGCCGTTGCAACTGATCAACCCTGACAGCTTTCGGTTGTTGGAAGGCGCGCCGAAAATCCGCAGGCAATTCCTCGATTGGGGAGTGTTCCACGTGGAACCACGGTTTATGGCCACTTGGCAGCGCCTGCAGAAGGCCCTGCGGCAGCGGAACTCGTGGCTGCGGCATGGTACACTTGACGCCGCTTCGCAAGCGGCCTGGGACCGGGAACTGTGCCTGGCCAGCGACGAAATTGATGAATACCGCCGCGCCTATATCAAAGCCTTGAAACCAGTCTTTGAGCAGACCTTGAGTGAGTTGTTGGATCTCGAGGGCCTGACGCTGAGTTACTACCGTGGTTGGGACAAAGAGCGCGAGCTAAGTGCTGTGCTCGCCACGTCTCTGCAGCGGGATCAGCAAATTGGCCACACCCAGGCCGGACCCCAACGGGCTGATTTGCGTCTTAGATTGGGCGCACACAATGCCGCGGACATTTTGTCCCGGGGTCAGCAGAAGTTGGTGGTGTGCGCACTGCGTATTGCCCAAGGCCACCTGGTTAGCCAGGCCAGGCGTGGTCAGTGTATTTATCTGGTGGATGACCTGCCGTCCGAACTCGACGAGCAGCACCGTCGCGCGTTATGCCGCTTGTTGGAAGACTTACGCTGCCAGGTGTTTATCACCTGTGTAGACCACGAATTATTGAGGGAAGGCTGGCAGACGGAAACGCCAGTTGCTTTGTTCCACGTGGAACAGGGCCGTATCACCCAGACCCACGACCATCGGGAGTGAAGGCATGAGCGAAGAAAACACGTACGACTCGACCAGCATTAAAGTGCTGAAAGGTTTGGATGCCGTACGCAAACGTCCCGGTATGTACATTGGCGACACTGATGACGGTAGCGGTCTGCACCACATGGTGTTCGAGGTGGTCGACAACTCCATCGACGAAGCTCTGGCCGGTCACTGCGACGACATCAGCATCATCATCCACCCGGATGAGTCCATCACTGTGCGCGACAACGGCCGCGGTATTCCGGTAGACGTGCATAAAGAAGAAGGCGTTTCGGCGGCAGAGGTCATCATGACCGTGCTCCACGCCGGCGGTAAGTTCGACGACAACTCCTATAAGGTTTCCGGCGGTTTGCACGGCGTGGGTGTGTCGGTGGTGAACGCTCTGTCCGAAGAGCTGATCCTGACTGTGCGCCGTAGCGGCAAAATCTGGGAACAGACCTACGTGCATGGTGTGCCACAAGAGCCGATGAAAATCGTTGGCGACAGTGAATCCACCGGTACGCAGATCCATTTCAAGCCATCGGCTGAAACCTTCAAGAACATCCACTTCAGCTGGGACATCCTGGCCAAGCGTATTCGTGAACTGTCCTTCCTCAACTCCGGTGTGGGTATCGTCCTCAAAGACGAACGCAGCGGCAAGGAAGAGCTGTTCAAGTACGAAGGCGGTTTGCGCGCATTCGTTGAATACCTGAACACCAACAAGACTGCGGTCAACCAGGTGTTCCACTTCAACATTCAGCGTGAAGACGGCATTGGCGTGGAAATCGCCCTGCAGTGGAACGACAGTTTCAACGAGAACCTGTTGTGCTTCACCAACAACATTCCTCAGCGCGATGGCGGTACTCACTTGGTGGGTTTCCGTTCCGCACTGACGCGTAACCTGAACACCTACATTGAAGCCGAAGGGTTGGCCAAGAAGCACAAAGTCGCCACCACCGGTGACGACGCGCGCGAAGGCCTGACTGCAATTATTTCGGTGAAAGTGCCGGACCCTAAATTCAGCTCCCAGACCAAAGACAAGCTGGTGTCTTCCGAAGTGAAGACCGCAGTGGAACAGGAGATGGGCAAGTACTTCTCCGACTTCCTGTTGGAAAACCCGAACGAGGCCAAGCTGGTTGTCGGCAAGATGATCGACGCAGCCCGTGCCCGTGAAGCGGCGCGTAAAGCCCGTGAGATGACCCGCCGTAAAGGCGCGCTGGATATCGCTGGCCTGCCGGGCAAACTGGCTGACTGCCAGGAGAAGGACCCTGCCCTCTCCGAACTGTACCTGGTGGAAGGTGACTCTGCTGGCGGTTCCGCCAAGCAGGGTCGTAACCGTCGCACCCAGGCCATCCTGCCGTTGAAGGGTAAGATCCTCAACGTCGAGAAGGCTCGCTTCGACAAGATGATTTCTTCTCAGGAAGTCGGCACCTTGATCACGGCACTCGGCTGCGGTATTGGCCGTGACGAGTACAACATCGACAAGCTGCGCTACCACAACATCATCATCATGACCGATGCTGACGTCGACGGTTCGCACATCCGTACCCTGCTGTTGACCTTCTTCTTCCGTCAGTTGCCGGAGTTGATCGAGCGTGGCTACATCTACATCGCTCAGCCGCCGTTGTACAAAGTGAAAAAAGGCAAGCAAGAGCAGTACATCAAAGACGACGACGCCATGGAAGAGTACATGACGCAGTCGGCCTTGGAAGATGCCAGCCTGCACTTGAACGACGAGGCCCCGGGCATTTCCGGTGGTGCACTGGAACGCTTGGTTAACGACTTCCGTATGGTGATGAAGACCCTCAAGCGTCTGTCGCGCCTGTACCCGCAGGAGCTGACCGAGCACTTCATCTACTTGCCGGCCATCAGCCTGGAGCAGTTGGGCGATCACGCTCATATGCAGGATTGGCTGGCTCAGTACGAAGTACGCCTGCGCACCGTCGAGAAGTCTGGCCTGGTGTACAAAGCCAGCCTGCGCGAAGACCGTGAACGTAATGTATGGCTGCCAGAGGTCGAACTGATCTCCCACGGCCTGTCGAACTACGTCACCTTCAACCGAGACTTCTTCGGCAGCAACGATTACAAGACCGTGGTTACCCTGGGCGCGCAACTGAGCACTCTGCTGGACGACGGCGCTTATATTCAGCGTGGCGAACGCAAGAAGCAGGTCAAGGAATTCAAGGAAGCCCTTGACTGGCTGATGGCCGAAAGCACCAAGCGTCACACCATCCAGCGATACAAAGGTCTGGGTGAAATGAACCCGGATCAGCTGTGGGAAACCACCATGGACCCGGCTCAGCGTCGCATGCTGCGCGTGACCATCGAAGACGCCATTGGCGCAGACCAGATCTTCAACACCCTGATGGGTGATGCGGTCGAGCCTCGCCGTGACTTCATCGAGAGCAACGCCCTGGCGGTGTCCAACCTGGACTTCTGATCAGGTAGACCTGCTAAAACAAAAAGGCCAACGCTTAGCGTTGGCCTTTTTTATTGCGGGCTGTGGAGCATTTTTAAAATGCTCCACGTGGAACATCGATGTTTTCAGTTGTGTGAGGGCACCGTAACGCTTTCCAGGCGGTAGCCGTATCCGTAGATGGTCAGCAGTTGCCAACCCCGATCTGCGGTCAGCCCCAGCTTATTGCGTAGGCGATAGATGTGCGTATCCAGCGGCCGGGACGAAACCATTTCTTCATGGGTCCAGAAACGCTCGTAGAGGTACTCTCGGGAGAGCGGCCGTGCCAGGTTGGCAAACAGACAACTGGCCAGGCGATACTCGCGCTCGGTCAGGTTGATAGGTTTCCCGGCGCGGGTGACGGTCAGCTCCGCATCGTCGAATGTCAGGTCGTTAAAGCTTTGGACTTCGTGGGTTGCCGACTTGTGCAAACCGTGGCGGCGTAACACCGCAGTCACTCGTGCTTTGAGTTCGTTGGGGCGAAAGGGTTTGCTGACATAGTCGTCGGCGCCGCTGTTCAATGCCGTGACGATATCGCTCTCCGCATCGCGGCTGGTGAGCATGATGACGGCAGGGGGCGACTCCATGTGTTCGCGGGTCCAGCGCAGCAACGCGATACCGGTGATATCGGGCAGTTGCCAATCGAGGATCAGCAGGTCAAACGTTTCCCGGCGCAACTGGCGCAGCAGGTCTTCACCGCGTTCAAAACAATGCAGGGTCCAAGGCTGTTCGGCAGTGCTGGGGATTTGTCGCAGTGTCTGTTCCACCCGTCGTAATTCAGCAGGCTCGTCATCCAGTATTGCGACACGCATGTCGTGGGTCCTTCTACTAAAAATATGGCAGCCGACGGCCATCAATAAACGGCACATACTGCGCAGTTGCCGGCCACTGAATCTGAATAATTGTGGTCAGATTCAACGGCCCCTTGGATCTCTCTATACGCTGAAACCAGCGGGCGGTTAATCCATGAAAGACCTCTACACCCATGTGGGAAAGATACCGGCTCCCGACGGTAAGTAAAAGGATCAGCCGACACATGCGCTGCCGTAATCTCTCGTGCGCCGATATGGAATCGCCAACCTTGATCACTACCCAAGCCCTTTCTACCTCTCGCCTGCGCTACGCCCTCCCCTCGTTGCTGATCGTGGCGCTGAGTACTGCGGATGCATCTGCCAAAATCCGCCCGGCCTATATCGATGACAACCTGCTGTGTCGTGCGCAGCCATTGCCGGCGGTGGTCCAGCATCTCAGTGGCGAGGCCTGGAAGCTCGATCGCCAAGGTCAGGCAAGCGTCTTGAAAGAAGGCATGACCATTGACGAGCAAGAAGGCGTGAAGACCTCGCCGGATGCCTTTGTCAGCCTGCTGTTGGGCGACGGATCACGCGTTGTATTGCCCTCTGGTTCGCAGGTTAGGTTGCACGTGGCGCCTGAACGATCGGTTCCTCAGGTTACCCTCGAACAAGGCCAGGTCGAGGCGTACGTGATCAAGCGCACCAGTGAGCATGATCGCTTCCAGATCGTCACGCCGGTGGGCGTGCTGGGCGTGCGCGGTACGCACTTTCGGGTACACGACGACGGTGGGCAATCGGTGCTCGAGGTATTGGACGGCCAAGTCGCAGTCAAGCGCCAAACCAACGCTCGCCCAGCAGAGGACGAGGTAAAAGTGGGCGCTCGGCAGGGCCTGCTATTCAAGACCCAGGGTGCTCTGCAGCCTGTGGAACTGCTTGCAGCTCCCAAGCTGATTGGCCAGAACGGGCAAAAAGGCGAAGCGCCGGTATGGAGTTTGTACCTGCGGCCGCTGCCCGGTGCGCGGCGTTATCGTGCTCAGGTCGCTACCGATAAAAGCTTTATGAACATCCAACAGGAAAATTTTTCCACCGCGCCGAAATTGAGCTTCACTGGGCTCAAAGCGTCGTTCTATCACGTGCGTGTGTCGGCTTATGATGAGCACGGTCTGGAAGGGGAAACCGGGGTCTATGACATCTTCTACTACCCGCCAACTGCACAGGTGCGTTGAACCATGATGCTTTGGGGCAAGGCCGAAAAACGTCAACCCACGCATGCCCAGCGCCTGTTCCATCGCCTGGTGCGCGAGTGGCTGTGCATCGGCTTGCTGTTATTGCCCTTCACCACCTACCTGTCGTTGAGCCCTGGCCTGGCCTTGAACAACCCGCTGTATGACAGCCTGCGCCGCCTCACACCGCTGCCGGTGGACCCGCAGATCTTGCTGGTCACCATTGACGACGCCAGCCTCAAGAAACTTGGCCAGTGGCCCTGGCCGCGCAGTTTGCACGCTGACCTGATCGACCGCCTGAGCGCGGCGCAACCGGCCGGCATTCTGTTCGATGTGATCTTCAGCGAGCCCGGAGACCCCGCAAACGACAAACGCCTGGCCGACGCGGTGTGCAACGCCGGCAATGTACTGTTGCCACTGGTGCGTGAGGGCCCTGCGAGTTACAGCCAAGCGGGCGCACAAATGCTGCCCCTGCTCAAATGTGCCAAGGGGGTCGGTCATATCAATGTCGAAGCAGACAGCGACGGCGTTGTCCGCAGCCTTTATATGCGTGAAGGCCCGCCCGATGCCACGGCCCCGCAATTGGCGTGGCTGGCCTATGAGATGAGTGGCCAACCTGCAGAGATGCCTGGGGAGCCTCGGCAATCGACCCCGCCAGCCTGGCACCGGGAGCATGCGATTCGTATCCCGTTTATCGCGCCCCATACCCACTTCCCCAGCGTGTCGTATGTCAGTGTATTGCGCGGTGAAGTGCCGCCTGAGCGGCTGCGCAACCGTCTGATTTTGGTCGGCGGCACTGCCTCTGGCATGGGTGATCGTTTTGTCACACCGCTCTCCTCCACGGTCGGCACCACGGCTGGTGTAGAAATCCAGGCCAACGTACTCAATGGGTTGCTGCAGGGGCGCAGCATTGTCGACCTGCCCGGATGGCTGGCGGCATGCCTGGCCACCTCGCTGGTGGCGGTGCTGTTGGGCTTGCTGCTCTATCGCCCACGTTATGCACTGTGGATGACTTTGGGCTGCATGGTCGCGGCGCTGTTCGGCTCATGGATGTTGTTGCGCCTGGGCCACTGGTGGTCGCCTGCTGCCTGCCTGATCGGCCTGCTGCTCAGCTACCTGATCTGGAACTGGCGCCGCCTCAGCGTGATCCTCGCCTACTTTGGCTGGGAACTGGCGCGCCTGGATAACGAACCCAAAGTGCTGCCCGAGCGCCGCCGTGCACCGGCCAGCAAAGGCGATGTATTGCAGGGGCGCATCTTTGCCCTGGAGCAAGCCGTCAGCCGCACACGCGATACCCGCCGCTTTATGGCCGATGGCCTGGAGTGCCTGCCGGTGGCAACGCTGATCACCGATCCCAAGGGCAATATCCTGCTGGCCAACCGGATTGCCCGGGAGGTGTTCGGCAATCAGCTGGTCAACCACAACCTGCTGGAGCAATTGGCCGACCTCGGGTACCCGCCCCTGCACAACGGTGTGCGCCCTGCCCTCTCGGCACTGCAGTTGGTTGAGTTCCGTGATATCCACCAACGCAGCCTGCGCATGGAGCTGGCGCCCTTGCTTCCCGCTGAAGGCGATGTAGCACTGGGCTGGCTGCTGAGCCTCACCGACCTGAGCAAGGAGCGCGAGGCTCAGCAGCATCGGGAAACCATGCTGCGTTTCCTCTCCCATGACCTGCGCGCACCGCATTCGGCGATCCTTGCACTGCTGGATGTGCACAATGGCGAGTCAGCGGTCTTTACCCAGATCGAGCAGCAGGTGCGTCGCGCGTTGAGCCTTACCGAGTCGTTCGTGCAACTGGCGAAGGCCGAGGCCGACGGTTACCAGTTTCAGCCGACGCTGTTCGCCATGCTGGTGATGGATGCGTTTGACCAGGTGGCGGTGATCGCTCAGCTCAAGGGTATCCATCTGGTCCACGACCTGGATGAAGCCGATGAGGGCATGGTGTCAGCCGACCAATCGCTGCTGACCCGTGCGCTGTTCAACGTGTTGGAGAATGCGGTCAAGTATTCGCCCTCTGGCACGACGGTGCGCCTGCGGCATGACACCCTCGACGGCTGGCTGCATTGCCACATCAGCGACCAGGGCCCGGGGATCGCTGAGCAGGATTTGCCGGAACTGTTCAGCCAGTACAAGCGCTTCGATTCTGCTCAGGGCAGCGATGGGCTGGGGTTGGGGTTGACCATGGTCAAGGCGGTTGTGGAGCGCCATGGGGGGCGCATCAGCTGCGAGAGTACGCTGGGCAAAGGCACTACGTTTACCCTGCAGTTGCCTGTGCTGGAGGAGTGAAAAAGCCGACGTTTTCGCTGTGTATAAAAAACCGGTCTCAAGGACCGGTTTTTTAATGCGGAAAAAACTTATGCACCTTTTTCGCGATTTTATCAGCTTGGGAAATATGTAAGTAAATCAGTTTCTTACAAGCCAAAATCAGCAATTCGCCAACAAACCGTACACAGGTTATCCACAGATCCTCAGATCACCGGCGTGTCCACTACAACCGGCTCAGGGGGCAGCGAACCCATGGCTCGCTGCTGCGCTTCGTTCCAGGCCTGGGCACGCTCATTCAGCGCGGCAATGGCGCGGGGGCCCTCGCCTTGAGCGTACATCGGTTCGCCAATCACCACCGTGATGGTGCCTTTACGCTTGGCCCAGCCGGTCTTGGGCCAGAACTTGCCGGCGTTATGCGCAATCGGCAACACCGGCAGGTTGGCATTGACTGCCAACGCGGTGCCGCCGCGCGAGAACTTGCCTACGCTGCCGTACGGTACACGGGTGCCCTCGGGGAAGATCAGCACCCAAACGCCATCCTTGAGCAGCTCGTCACCCTTCTTGGCCACGTGCTTGAGCGCCGCCTTGGGGTTGTCACGGTCAATGGCGATCGGCCGCAACATGGCCATCGCCCAACCGAAGAACGGCACGTACAGCAGCTCACGCTTGAGCACCTGGCTCAGGGGCGAGAAGTACGCCGACAGAAAGAACGTCTCCCACGTGCTCTGGTGGTTCGACAGAATCACGCAGGGCTGCTCAGGCACATTCTCGGCGCCCTTGATCTCGAAACGAATACCGAGGAACACTTTGGACAGCCACAACGCGCAGCGGCACCAATAGACATTGATAAAGCGATAGCGCGCCTTGAACGGCAAAAAGGGCGCGATAAAAAAGCTCAGGGTGCACCAGAGGAAGGAACTGGTGCCCAACAGCAGGTAAAAGAAAAAGGTTCTGATGGCCTGCAAAATCGACATGGCGGCATTTACCGTTGCGGGACAAGGCCCGCCTGTTAAAAGCGCACTCCCGAACACTCCTTGGCCAGGAAGTCGAGGGCGGCTAGTTGTTGATAAGTTCTGCGGCAATCGCCGCTAGATCGTCAAAAATCAAGGTGCCTACCGGCAGGTTTTTCGCCTGGGTCTTTTCGCCTTTCCCGGTCTTTACCAAAACTGGCTGAGAGTCGACGGCTTTGGCCGCCTCCAGGTCACCGAGGCTGTCCCCGACGAACCATATCCCAGCCAAGGGCACCTTGTAATGTTCTGCAATGGTTTTCAACATGCCCGGTTTGGGTTTGCGGCAATCGCAGCCCTCATCCGGTCCGTGTGGGCAATACACCACCAACCCCACCTCACCGCCCTGCTCGGCCACCAACGTGCGCAAGCGCGCGTGCATGGCGTCCAGGGTGGCGATGTCGTAATAGCCGCGGGCGATGCCGGACTGGTTGGTGGCAATGGCCACCGTCCAGCCGGCTTTGCTCAACTGCGCGATGGCCTCGATCGAACCGGGCAGTGGAATCCACTCCGCCACCGACTTGATGTAAGCGTCGGAGTCGTAGTTGATCACCCCGTCCCGATCGAGAATCAGCAGTTTCAACATGGTCAGCTCAGGGTCGAAATGTCGGCGATGTTGACGAACAAGCCGCGCAGACGCGCGAGCATGGCGTAGCGGTTTTTGCGCACGCCGGCATCTTCGGCATTGATCATCACGGCTTCGAAGAAAGCATCCACCGGCTCACGCAGGGTGGCCAGGCGCGCCAACGCTTCGGCATAGTTGCGCTCGGCGATCAGCGGCTTCACGGCGTTTTCAGCCTTGGCGATGGCCGAGTTCAGCGAGAACTCCTTGGCATCGGCAAACAGGCCTGGGTCGACGTCGGCGTTGCCCAGGCCTTCAGCCTTGCTCAGCAGGTTCGACACACGCTTGTTCACGGCGGCCAGGGCGTCGGCTTCCGGCAGTTTGCGGAACGCCTGTACGGCTTGTACGCGCTGGTCGAAGTCCAGCGCCGAACCCGGCTGCAGGGCGCGTACCGACAGGTACACCGACACGTCCACGCCTTCGTCTTCGTAACGCGCACGCAGGCGGTCGAACACGAACTCCAGCACCTGCTCGGCCAAACCGGCTTGCTTGACCTTGGCACCGAACTGGCCGACGGCAAACACCACGGCCTGGGTCAGGTCGAGGTCCAGCTTCTTGTCGATCAGGATGCGCAGCACGCCCAAGGCCGCGCGGCGCAGGGCGTACGGGTCTTTGCTACCGGTAGGCAACATGCCGATACCGAAGATACCGACGAGGGTGTCCAGCTTGTCGGCGATGGCCACGGCCGCACCGGTCAGGGTGGTCGGCAACTCGGCGCCGGCACCGCGCGGCATGTACTGTTCGTTCAATGCCAGGGCGACGTCATCGGCTTCGCCATCGTTGAGGGCGTAGTAGTAGCCGGCAACGCCTTGCATCTCAGGGAACTCGCCGACCATCTCGGTGGCCAGGTCGCACTTGGACAGCAAGCCCGCACGCGCAGCCCAGGCGGCATCACCGCCAATGCGTGGCGCAATGTAGGCGGCCAGCTTGGAAACGCGCACGGCTTTGTCGTAGACGCTGCCGAGTTTTTCCTGGAAAACCACGTTTTGCAGGCGCAGGTTGAAGTCTTCGAGCTTCTGCTTCTTGTCTTGCTTGAAGAAGAACTCGGCATCGGTCAGGCGCGGGCGAACGACTTTCTCGTTACCTTCGATGATCTGCTGCGGGTCCTTGCTCTCGATGTTGGCCACGGTGATGAAACGCGGCAGCAACTTGCCATCCACGTCCAGCAGGCAGAAATACTTCTGGTTGTCCTGCATGGTGGTGATCAGCGCTTCTTGCGGCACGTCGAGGAAACGTTCCTCGAACGAGCACACCAGCGGCACCGGCCATTCAACCAGTGCGGTCACTTCGTCCAGCAGGCTTGGCGGCACGATGGCGGTGCCTTCCTGCAGGCGGGCCAGCTCTTCGGTGCGCTTGCTGATCAGCTCGCGACGCTCGTTGGCATCGGCCAGCACGTAAGCCGCGCGCAGGTCGGCAGCGTAGTTGGCCGGCGAGGTGATGCGCACCGCTTGCGGGTGGTGGAAGCGGTGACCACGGGAATCACGGCCAGCTTTCTGGGCGAGGATGGTGCAGTCGATGACCTGGTCACCGAGCAGCATCACCAACCATTGGGTTGGACGTACGAACTCTTCCTTGCGTGCACCCCAGCGCATGCGCTTGGGAATTGGCAGGTCGTTCAGCGAGTCTTCAACGATGGTCGGCAACAGGCTGGCGGTCGGCTTGCCAGTGATGACCTGGCTGAAACGCAGCTTGGGGCCGCTCTGGTCGATCTCGCTCAGTTCCACGCCGCACTTCTTGGCGAAGCCAAGGGCCGCCTGGGTCGGGTTGCCTTCGGCGTCAAACGCGGCTTGGCGTGGCGGGCCGTCGAGGTTGATGCTGCGGTCCGGCTGCTGGGTTTCCAGCGCGGTCAGCAACACGGCCAGGCGACGTGGCGCGGCGTAGACCTTCTTCGCTTCAAACTTCAGACCCGCACTGTGCAGGCCTTTTTCGATACCGGCCAGAAACGCGTCGGCCAGGGTATTGAGCGCCTTGGGTGGCAGCTCTTCGGTGCCCAGTTCAACCAGGAAATCTTGAGCACTCATTGTGCAGCCTCCAGCTTAGCCAACACTTCATCACGCAGATCCGGGGTTGCCATCGGGAAGCCCAGCTTGGCGCGAGCCAGCAGGTAGGCTTGGGCGACGGAACGCGCCAGGGTGCGTACACGCAGGATGTATTGCTGGCGCGCGGTTACCGAGATGGCACGGCGGGCGTCCAGCAGGTTGAAGGTATGGGAGGCCTTCAACACCATTTCATAGCTCGGCAGCGGCAGCGGCTGGTCGAGTTCGATCAGGCGCTTGGCTTCGCTTTCATAGAAGTCGAACAGTTCGAACAGCTTGTCGACGTTGGCGTGTTCGAAGTTGTAGGTGGACTGCTCCACTTCGTTCTGGTGGAACACGTCGCCGTAGGTGACTTTGCCGAACGGGCCGTCTGCCCACACCAGGTCGTAGACCGAGTCCACGCCCTGCAGGTACATGGCCAGGCGCTCGAGGCCGTAGGTGATCTCGCCGGTCACCGGGTAGCACTCGATGCCGCCCGCTTGCTGGAAGTAAGTGAACTGCGTCACTTCCATGCCATTGAGCCAGACTTCCCAGCCCAGGCCCCAGGCGCCCAGGGTCGGCGACTCCCAGTTGTCTTCAACGAAGCGAATGTCGTGGACCAACGGGTCCAGGCCGACATGCTTGAGCGAGCCCAGGTACAGTTCCTGGAAGTTGTCCGGGTTCGGCTTCAGTACCACCTGGAACTGGTAGTAGTGCTGCAGACGGTTCGGGTTTTCGCCGTAGCGGCCGTCAGTCGGGCGACGACTGGGCTGCACATAAGCGGCGTTCCAGGTTTCCGGGCCGATGGCCCGCAGGAATGTAGCGGTGTGGAAAGTGCCGGCGCCTACTTCCATATCGTAGGGCTGAAGTACCACACAACCTTGCTCGGCCCAGTATTGCTGGAGGGCGAGGATCAAGTCTTGGAAGGTACGCACGGCTGGCGTAGGCTGGCTCACGAAATTCACCTGTTACTTGGGCTGCGATTTAAAGAGCGGGAGTATACCCGATTCGGCCGCGCCACCATCCCCTGGAGCCTTATGCCACGCTGCTTTTGGTGTTCTGAAGATCCGCTGTACATGGCTTATCACGATCAGGAGTGGGGAACGCCGCTGCGCGATGCGCAGGGCTTGTTCGAGTTGCTTTTACTCGAAGGGTTCCAGGCGGGCCTGTCCTGGATCACCGTTTTACGCAAACGCGAGCATTATCGAAAGGTCTTGTTCGGCTTTGATGCGCAGAGGCTTGCGCGGTTGAGCGACGCTGAAATCGAAGCGCTGATGCTTGACCCGGGTATTGTGCGCAATCGCTTGAAGCTCAACGCCACCCGGCGCAATGCCGCCGCCTGGCTGGCGCTGGAGGACCCGGTGGGGTTGCTCTGGTCGTTTGTCGGCGGCGTGCCCAAGGTCAATCACTTCAAGGACCGCAGTGAGGTCCCGGCGATTACGCCGGAGGCCCAAGCCATGAGCAAAGCCTTGAAAAAAGCCGGCTTTACCTTTGTCGGCCCGACCATCTGTTACGCGTTCATGCAGGCCTCGGGCATGGTCATGGACCACACTCAGGACTGCGACCGTTACGCGGACCTGGCCAACGCCGGTTAGAATGCCGGCTTTGCGCACCACACACGATCAGGAGTGACCTGTGGAAAAGTTTAAAGGCGCCTTGCTGGTAGGCGCTCTTAGGTTGTTTGCCCTGCTGCCATGGCGCGCCGTCCAGGCCGTCGGTACGGCCATCGGCTGGATTATGTGGAAGACCCCCAACCGCTCTCGCGACACGGTGCGGATCAACCTCTCCAAATGCTTCCCGGACATGGACCCGGCCGCCCGCGAGCGCCTGGTCGGCCAAAGCCTGATGGACATCGGCAAGTCCCTCACCGAAAGCGCCTGCGCCTGGATCTGGCCAGCCCAGCGTTCCATTGACCTGGTGCGCGAAGTCGAAGGGCTGGACGTGCTGCACGACGCCCTGGCTTCGGGCAAAGGCGTGGTTGGCATCACCAGTCACCTGGGCAATTGGGAAGTGTTGAACCACTTCTATTGCAACCAGTGCAAACCGATCATTTTCTACCGCCCGCCCAAGCTCAAGGCGGTGGATGAATTGCTGCGCAAGCAGCGCGTGCAACTGGGTAACCGTGTGGCCGCGTCCACCAAGGAAGGCATCCTCAGTGTGATCAAGGAAGTGCGCAAAGGCGGCCAGGTGGGCATCCCTGCCGACCCGGAGCCGGCGGAATCCGCCGGGATCTTCGTGCCGTTCTTCGCCACCCAGGCGTTGACCAGCAAGTTTGTGCCCAACATGCTCGCAGGCCACAAGGCCGTGGGCGTCTTCCTGCACGCCCTGCGGCTGCCGGACGGCTCGGGCTACAAAGTGATCCTGGAAGCGGCGCCGGAAGATATGTACAGCACCGACACCGCCACGTCCTGCGCAGCGATGAGCAAGGTGGTGGAGCGTTATGTGGGGGCTTACCCGAGCCAGTACATGTGGAGCATGAAACGCTTCAAGAAACGCCCGCCGGGTGAAGAGCGGTGGTACTGACTTACTGCTGCCTCAAGACCAATACAAAACCAATGTGGGAGGGGGCTTGCCCCCGATGGCGGTGGTTCAGTCAAAGAGGCATCGACTGACACTCCGCTATCGGGGGCAAGCCCCCTCCCACATTTGGTTCAGATCAGGCTTGGCGGTCGAGTTTCTTCAGGAACACCGTCATCTCTTTTTCGGCCTGCTTGTCGCCATGGGCCTGGGCCGCTTCGATGCCCTTTTCCCACGCCTGCCGCGCGGCGGCGCTGTCACCCTGAGCTTGGTGCGCCTTGCCCAGCAACTTCCACGCCGCCGAATATTTCGGGTCGAATTCAACGCACTTCTGCAAATGCTCCGCCGCCTTGGCGTTGTCCTTCAAGTCCAGATAACCCTTGCCCAAGCCAAAGCGCAGCAGTGAATTATCCACACCCTTGGCGAGCATTTTTTCCAGGGAATCGAGCATTTATTGTCACCTTGAGCGAAGTAAGGCTGTTGTGGCGAGGGAGCTTGCTCCCGTTGGGCTGCGCAGCGGCCCCAAGCATTTTACGAGCGCTTCGCACTCGAATGGAGGCAAGCCCCCTCGCCACACTGGAATGTTCACACTTAGAAAAAACTTAGGCCCACGTGGAACAGTTTCTCCACATCGCGGATATGTTTTTTATCCACCAGGAACAGGATGACGTGGTCACCGGTAGCGATCACCGTGTCGTCGTGGGCAATGATCACTTCTTCATCGCGAATAATCGCGCCGATGGTGGTGCCCGGCGGCAGGCCGATATCGCGGATGGCCTTGCCGATCACCTTGCTCGACTTCGAGTCACCATGGGCAATCGCCTCGATGGCTTCCGCCGCGCCCCGGCGCAGGGAGTGCACGCTGACGATATCGCCACGCCGCACGTGGGCCAGCAAGGTCCCGATGGTTGCCAATTGCGGGCTGATGGCGATGTCGATATCGCCGCCCTGGATCAGGTCGACGTAGGCCGGGTTGTTGATGATGGTCATCACCTTCTTCGCCCCCAGCCGCTTGGCGAGCAACGACGACATGATGTTGGCTTCGTCATCGTTGGTCAGGGCCAGGAAAATATCGGCGTCGGCGATATTTTCTTCCAGCAGCAGGTCACGGTCCGAGGCACTGCCTTGCAGCACCACGGTGCTGTCGAGGGTGTCGGACAAATGCCGGCAACGCGCCGGGCTCATCTCGATGATCTTCACCTGGTAACGGCTTTCGATGGCTTCGGCCAGGCGTTCGCCAATCTGCCCGCCGCCGGCAATGACGATACGTTTATAGGTTTCGTCCAGTCGGCGCATTTCGCTCATTACTGCACGAATATTCGCTTTGGCGGCGATGAAAAACACCTCATCGTCGGCCTCGATCACGGTATCGCCCTGGGGCAGGATCGGCCGGTCACGGCGGAAAATCGCTGCGACGCGGGTTTCCACATTCGGCATGTGCTCACGCAGCTGCCGTAGTTGCTGGCCCACCAGCGGGCCGCCGTAATAGGCCTTTACCGCGACCAGTTGCGCCTTGCCGCCGGCAAAGTCGATCACCTGCAAGGCGCCGGGAATCTCGATCAGGCGCTTGATGTAATGCGTCACGACCTGCTCGGGGCTGATCAGCACATCCACCGGAATCGCGTCGTTGTCGAACAGGCCGGCGCGGGTCAGGTACGCGGCTTCGCGCACACGGGCAATCTTGGTCGGGGTGTGGAACAGGGTGTGAGCGACCTGGCAGGCGACCATGTTGGTTTCATCGCTGTTGGTCACGGCGACCAACATGTCGGCATCGTCGGCGCCGGCTTGGCGCAGTACCGTAGGAAACGACGCCCGACCTTGTACGGTGCGGATGTCCAGACGGTCGCCCAAATCGCGCAGGCGCTCGGCGTCGGTGTCGACCACCGTGATGTCATTGGCTTCGCTGGCCAAATGCTCGGCCAGCGTGCCACCCACCTGCCCTGCCCCAAGGATGATGATTTTCATCCGGTCACTCCCTTAAACCCATTCAGCCGCGCGCGGCGGCAATCTTGATCAGTTTGGCGTAGTAGAAGCCATCGTGTCCGCCTTCTTGCGCGAGCAACTGGCGGCCATGGGGCTGCTTGATACCGGCTGCCGTGGCGAGGTCCAGTTCGCGTGCACCGCTGGTGCGTGCAAGGAACGCCTGAATCACCTCGGTGTTTTCGGTGGGCAAGGTCGAGCAGGTGGCGTACAGCAGGGTGCCGCCGACTTCCAGGGTCGGCCACAGGGCGTCGAGCAGCTCGCCTTGCAGCACGGCCAGGGCGGCGATGTCGTCGGGTTGGCGGGTGAGCTTGATGTCCGGATGGCGGCGGATCACACCCGTGGCCGAACACGGCGCGTCCAGCAGGATGCGCTGGAACGGCTTGCCGTCCCACCAGGTGGCGGTGTCGCGGCCATCGGCGGCAATCAGCTCGGCGCTAAGGCCCAGGCGCGCGAGGTTTTCCCGCACGCGCACCAGGCGCTTGGCCTCCAGGTCGACTGCGACCACAGTGGCCAGGTCTTTTTCGACTTCCAGAATGTGACAGGTCTTACCGCCCGGCGCGCAGCAGGCGTCCAGTACCCGTTGGCCGGGTGCCAGGTCGAGCAGGTCGGCAGCCAGTTGCGCCGCCTCGTCCTGCACGCTGATCCAGCCCTCGGCGAAGCCCGGCAGGCTGCGTACGTCGGCGGCCGCTTCGAGCACGATGCCGTCGATGCTGTACACGCACGGTGTGGCGCTGATGCCGGCATCGGCCAGCAATTGCAGATAGGCGTCACGGCTGTGATGGCGACGGTTGACCCGCAGGATCATCGGCGGGTGTGCGTTGTTGGCCGCGCAAATGGCTTCCCACTGCTCAGGCCAGAAGGCTTTCAAGGATTTTTGCAGCCAGCGCGGGTGGGCGGTACGCACCACCGGGTCATGTTCCAACTCAGCCAGCAGCGCCTCGCTCTCACGCTGGGCGCGGCGCAGTACCGCATTGAGCAGGGCTTTGGCCCACGGCTTTTTCAGCTTATCGGCGCAACCGACCGTCTCGCCGATCGCGGCGTGAGCGGGTACGCGGGTGTAGAGCAACTGGTAGAGACCCACCAGCAGCAGCGCTTCCACATCGGCGTCGGCCGCCTTGAATGGCTTTTGCAAAAGCTTGGCCGCCAGCGCCGACAAGCGTGGTTGCCAGCGGGCAGTGCCAAACGCCAGGTCTTGGGTGAAGCCGCGATCACGGTCCTCAACCTTATCCAGCTGGGTCGGCAATGAACTGTTCAGCGAAGCCTTGCCGTTGAGCACGGCGGCGAGTGCCTTGGCGGCGGCCAGACGTGGGTTCATTGAGCGAGCGCCCCGAGAACCGTGCCCGAGGCAAATTTCTCACGACGACTGTTGAACAAATCGCTGAAATTAAGCGCCTTGCCACCGGGCAATTGCAGACGGGTCAGACACAGCGCCTGATCACCGCAAGCGACCAACAGGCCGTCTTTGCTGGCGCCGATGATTTCACCCGCAGCGCCCTTGCCCTCTGCGAGGGTTGCGGCCAACACTTTCAAGGCTTCGCCATTGAGCGTGCTGTGGCAGATCGGCCACGGGTTGAAGGCGCGCACCAGGCGTTCCAGCTCCACGGCCGGGCGGCTCCAGTCGATGCGTGCTTCGTCTTTGTTGAGCTTGTGGGCGTAGGTGGCCAGGCTGTCGTCCTGCACTTGGCCTTCCAGGGTGCCCGCAGCCAGGCCAGCGATGGCCTCGATCACGGCGGGCGGGCCCAGTTCGGCGAGGCGGTCGTGGAGGCTGCCACCGGTGTCAGCGGCGGTGATCGGGGTGGTGACCTTGAGCAGCATCGGGCCGGTGTCCAGGCCTGCTTCCATGCGCATTACGGTCACGCCGCTTTCGCTGTCGCCAGCTTCCACAGCGCGCTGGATCGGCGCTGCACCGCGCCAGCGTGGCAGCAGCGAGGCGTGGCTGTTGATGCAGCCCAGGCGCGGAATATCCAACACCACTTGCGGCAGGATCAAGCCATAGGCCACCACCACCAGCAGGTCCGGTTTCAGCGTGGCCAGTTCAGCCTGGGCCTCGGTGTTGCGCAGGGTCGGCGGTTGCAGCACGGGAATGTTGTGCTCAAGCGCCAATTGCTTGACCGGGCTCGGCATCAGTTTTTGCCCGCGACCGGCCGGACGATCCGGCTGGGTGTACACCGCGACGATGTCGTAAGGGCTGGCAAGCAGCGCCTTGAGGTGTTCGGCGGCAAATTCGGGAGTGCCGGCAAAAACAATGCGCAATGGCTCGGTCATGGGAGTTCTCGGTTAAAAGCAGTCACAAAAGAAAAAGGCTTGCCGCAGCAAGCCTTTGGAAGAGGGCATCAAGCTTGCTGGCGATGCTTTTTTTCCAGCTTCTTCTTGATCCGGTCGCGCTTGAGCGTCGACAGGTAGTCGACAAACAGCTTGCCGTTGAGGTGGTCGCATTCGTGCTGGATGCACACCGCCAGCAGGCCTTCGGCAATCAGCTCAAACGGCTTGCCGTCGCGGTCCAGGGCTTTGATCTTCACGCGCAGCGGGCGCTCGACGTTCTCGTAGAACTCCGGCACCGACAGGCAGCCTTCCTGGTATTCGCCCATCTCCTCGGTCAGCGGTTCGAACTCCGGGTTGATGTACACCATCGGTTCGCTGCGATCTTCCGACAGGTCCATGACCACGACACGCTGATGCACGTTGACCTGGGTCGCGGCGAGGCCGATGCCCGGGGCTTCATACATTGTTTCAAACATGTCATCGACCAACTGACGAACCTTGTCGTCCACTACGGCCACCGGTTTGGCGATCGTGCGCAGGCGCGAGTCGGGGAATTCGAGGATGTTCAAAATAGCCATAAGCGTAATTGCTGCACATGTGAGGTAGAGGCAAATCGGCGTTGGGATGCACCCATAGCGCCGGTGTGAAAGGCTCGAAAGCCGCGAGGGCCCTGGCATTTCACGCGAACGCACATAATAAAGGAGATTGCCCCCATGAGGAAATCGCTACTCGTCTTGCTGCAGTGGGCCCCGTTTGCGGTTGGCCTGCTTCCCCCGCCGGCCAATGGCTCGGCGTCTTCAAGACTGGCGGGGGTGGGCAGTCTGGAGACGGCTCGTCAACGGTAATACATAGCCTGCTAAATAAGTTACCAACAGAGTTATCCACAGCTTGTTCCGATCAAGGATGATCAGATGTATCCGATAAACAGCAACGAAATTTCCCCGGCAGAACTGGAAGCCCGGCTACGCTTGCACAGGCTGCCAGAAGTGGGCCCCAAGCGTTTTCGCCTATTAATGGAAGCATTCGGTAGCGCCTCAAAGGCCATCAGTGCGCCTGCCAGTGCCTGGCGTTCACTCGGGTTGCCAGCCATCAGCGCGGATGCCCGGCGCAGCCAGGAAGTGCGCGACGGCGCCAGCCACGCATTGGCCTGGCTCGCACGTCCGGCCCAGCATTTGCTGATGTGGGACCAGCCTGAGTACCCCGCGCTCCTCGCTGAAACCGACGGTGCGCCGCCGCTTTTATTTGTCGCCGGCGACCCTGCGATCCTGGAAAAACCGCAACTGGCGATGGTCGGCAGCCGTCGCGCTTCCCGTCCTGGCATGGACACCGCGGCGGCTTTTTCGCGCAGCCTGGCGAGCGCGGGTTTTGTGATCACCAGTGGTCTTGCATTGGGCATCGACGGTGCTGCCCATCAAGCTGCGTTGGATGTGGGAGGGCAGACAGTTGGCGTGCTCGGCACCGGGCTGGAAAATTTTTATCCACAGCGCCACAGAACCCTCGCCGCCGCGATGATTGCGCAAGGCAGCGCGGTGGTTTCCGAGTTCCCGCTGGACGCCGCGCCCCAGGCCGCGAATTTTCCACGGCGCAACCGGATCATCAGCTGGCTGTCCCTTGGCGTGCTGGTGGTGGAAGCCAGCATGGCCAGTGGTTCGCTGATCACGGCGAGGCTGGCGGCTGAACAGGGCCGCGAGGTGTACGCGATACCGGGCTCTATCCACCACCCTGGGGCCAAAGGTTGTCACCAGTTGATCCGCGACGGTGCCGTGCTGGTGGAAACCATCGAGCATATTCTGGAGGGGCTGCGCGGCTGGCAGGCCTTGTCGCGCCCGGCGCCGATAGCGGTCACCCACCCGCTGGTGGCGCTGTTGCACGCGGCGCCCCATACCAGCGAGGCCTTGGCGATTGCCAGTGGGCGGCCGCTGTCTCAGGTGCTGGCGAACCTGACCGAGCTGGAGCTTGAAGGCTTGGTGACCTGCGAAAGCGGGCGCTGGCTGGCGCGCTGCCGGCTTTTGTAACTAGGTTTTGTAAAGAACATCGGTAAACTGCGCAGAGCTTTAGTCCGGAGAGTGAGTAATGGTCAACAGGTGGCGTGTGCTGGAAACCGCACGGGAAATTCGCGCAGGCGCAGTGATTGCCTATCCAACCGAGGCGGTTTGGGGCTTGGGCTGTGACCCGTGGAATGAAGAAGCAGTGGACCGTTTGCTCGCGATCAAGAACCGCTCGGTGGACAAGGGCCTGATCCTGGTAGCGGATAACATTCGCCAATTCGATTTTCTTTTCGAAGACTTCCCGCAGGACTGGATCGACCGCATGGCCAGCACTTGGCCTGGGCCCAATACCTGGCTGGTGCCCCATCAGGACCTGTTGCCGGAATGGGTCACCGGCGTGCACGACACGGTCGCGCTGCGAGTGACCGATCACCCATTGGTGCGGGACTTGTGCTCGCTGGTCGGGCCGTTGATTTCCACCTCGGCCAACCCCCAAGGCCGCCCGGCTGCGCGCACGCGGATTCGCGTGGAGCAGTATTTCCGTGGCCAGGTGGACCTGGTGCTGGGCGGCGCCCTGGGGGGGCGCAAGAACCCGAGCCTGATTCGCGACTTGGTGAGCGGCGAGGTGGTGCGGCCTTCTTGAGAGCGCGTCGCGGCCATCGGGGACAAGCCCCCTCCCACACTTGACCGAGTTTCTCCAGTTGGAACCCGATCAAACTGTGGGAGGGGGCTTGCCCCCGATGAGGCCTTTAAGGCAACAGAATTGTAGAGCCAGTAGTCCGCCGCCCCGACAACTCCGTCTGCGCCTTCGCTGCATCCGCCAGCGAATACCGCTGGTTGATATCAATGCGCACCTTGCCGCTCTTGATCATCGAGAACAGGTCGTCAGCCATCGCTTGCAGGTTCTGCGCATTGTTGGCGTAAGTCGCCAAGGTCGGCCGGGTGACATACAGCGAGCCTTTGGCCGACAGAATCCCCAGGTTCACGCCATCCACTGCGCCCGAGGCATTACCGAAACTCACCACCAGCCCGCGTGGCGCCACGCTGTCCAGGGAGGTCAGCCAGGTATCCTTGCCGACACCGTCGTACACCACCGTGACTTTCTTGCCGTCGGTCAATTCCAGCACGCGCTGTGCGACGTCTTCCTTGCTGTAGTCGATGGTTTCCCAGGCGCCGAGGGATTTAGCCAGCGCGGCCTTTTCCGGCGAGCTGACGGTGCCGATCAGCTTCACGCCCAGGGCCTTGGCCCATTGGCAGGCCAGGGAGCCCACGCCACCGGCAGCGGCGTGGAACAGAATGGTTTCGCCACCCTTGAGTTCATAGGTCTGGCGCAGCAGGTATTGCACGGTGAGGCCCTTGAGCATGGCACCGGCGGCTTGTTCGAAGCTGATGTCGTCCGGCAGGTGCACCAGGTTGGCCGCAGGCAGCACATGCAGCTGGCTGTAGGCACCGAGTGGGCCGCTGCCGTAGGCCACGCGATCGCCGACTTTAAATTGCGTGACCTCACTGCCCACCGCATCCACCACCCCGGCACCCTCGGCGCCCAGCCCCGATGGCAGGGCCGGCGGCGCGTACAGGCCGCTGCGGAAATAGGTGTCGATGAAGTTCAGGCCAATGGCCTCGTTGCGCACCCGAACCTGCTGCGGGCCCGGCTCTGCCGGTGTGTAGTCGACATATTCAAGTACTTCAGGGCCGCCGTGGGCGCTGAACTGGATACGTTTGGCCATCTGCATTTCTCCTGGGTTCGAATTGCGTAGCCCCCTATCCCACTCCTAAGCTTGATCTTCGTCAACTGCGGCGCAGCGGGGTGCGGTGGTATCCTGTGCGCCCATTTGCCGCCGACGCCCAATGGCCTCGTGTAGCTTTGCCCGATTCAAGGTGATGCCATGACTACCCGCACCGAGGCTGTAAAGGCCTACCTGCTTGACCTGCAAGACCGCATTTGCAGCGCCCTGGAAACCTTCGAGACGGACACTCGCTTTATCGAAGACGCCTGGACCCGGCCTGCCGGCGGCGGCGGTCGCACCCGTGTGATCGAAAACGGTTCGGTGATCGAAAAAGGCGGGGTTAATTTTTCCCACGTGTTTGGCAGCGGCCTCCCACCGTCCGCCAGTGCTCATCGCCCCGAGCTGGCCGGTCGCGGGTTTGAAGCCCTGGGCGTGTCCCTGGTGATCCACCCGCACAATCCACATGTGCCGACTTCCCACGCCAACGTGCGCTTTTTCATCGCCGAGAAAGAAGGCGAAGAACCGGTATGGTGGTTTGGCGGCGGCTTCGACCTTACGCCCTACTATGGCAATGAGGAAGACTGCGTCCATTGGCACCGCGTGGCCGAACAGGCCTGCGCGCCGTTCGGGGCGGATGTGTATTCACGCTACAAGGCCTGGTGCGACACCTACTTCCACATCAAGCACCGCAATGAGCCGCGTGGTATCGGCGGGCTGTTCTTCGATGATTTGAACGAGTGGGATTTCGACACCTGCTTCGCCTTCATCCGTGCTATCGGCGACGCCTACATCGACGCCTACCTGCCGATCGTGCAGCGCCGCAAAGCCCAGGCTTACAGCGAGCAGCAGCGCCAATTCCAGGAGTTCCGCCGTGGCCGCTACGTGGAGTTCAATCTGGTCTACGACCGTGGCACCTTGTTCGGCCTGCAATCGGGCGGGCGTACCGAGTCGATCCTGATGTCGCTGCCGCCGCAAGTGCGCTGGAGCTACGACTGGAAAGCCGAGGCCGGCAGCGAAGAAGCGCGCCTCACCGACTACTTCCTGCAAGACCGCGACTGGCTCGGCCTGGCTGCGCCCAAGGCGGTTGTCTGATGGACCGTTATGTCGTCTTCGGCAACCCCATCGGCCACAGCAAGTCGCCGTTGATTCACCGGATGTTCGCCGAGCAGACCGGCGAACAACTGGACTACAGCACCTTGCTCGCACCGTTGGAGGATTTCACCGGCTGTGCCCGTGAGTTTTTCGAGCAAGGCCGTGGTGCCAATGTCACCGTGCCGTTCAAGGAAGACGCCTACCGCCTGGCCAACACGTTGACCGACCGCGCCCAACGCGCAGGCGCGGTGAACACCCTGAGCAAGCTGGCCGACGGCACCTTGCTGGGTGACAACACCGACGGCGCCGGCCTGGTGCGCGACCTCACGGTCAACGCCGGGTTGAGCCTGCAAGGCAAGCGCATCCTGTTGCTCGGCGCCGGTGGCGCGGTGCGTGGCGCCCTGGAGCCCTTGCTGGCCGAGCGGCCGGCCTCGTTGATTATCGCCAACCGCACCGTGGAAAAGGCCGAGTTGCTCGCCGAGTTGTTCGACGACTTGGGCCCGGTGTCTGCCAGCGGTTTCGACTGGCTGCGTGAGCCGGTGGACGTGATCATCAATGCCACGTCTGCCAGCCTGTCAGGCGATGTACCGCCGATTGCCGGCAGCCTGATCGAGCCGGGCAAGACGTTTTGCTACGACATGATGTACGCCAAGGCGCCCACCGCGTTTTGCCGCTGGGCCACCGAGCAAGGGGCCGCCGTGGCGATGGATGGTTTGGGCATGCTGGTGGAGCAGGCGGCGGAAGCCTTCTTCCTGTGGCGCGGTGTGCGCCCGGACTCGGCGCCGGTGCTGGCTGAGTTGCGTCGCCAGTTGGCCTGACACAAATCCAATGTGGGCACAGTCAGGGTGGGAGCGGGCTTGCTCGCGAAAGCGGTGGGTCAGTCAGCTCTGTTTAAGCTGATACACCGCTTTCGCGAGCAAGCCCGCTCCCACATTTTTACCCGTATTCAGTCTTGGAAATGGATGGGGCACTTGTCGGCCCCTTCCAGTTTCTTCAGCTCCTCCACCACCTGCGGCCTGGCCCCGCGCAACGTCAAGCTACGCCCTACCCCGCGCAACCGCCGCGCCTCCTGATGCAGCATCTCCACCCCGGAATAGTCGATGAAGTTGATCTGCTGCGCCTCGATCACCACGCGCTCACCCGACAGGCGTTGCAGGCGCACTTGCAGGTAATGGCTGGCGCCGAAAAAGATCGAGCCGCCGACCCGCAACACATCTTCGTCGCCGTCGCGCCATTGCTGCACCCGAGGTTGCGAGGTGCGCTTGAGGTAGAAAAACAACGACGCAAGCACCCCCGCATAAATCGCCGTTTGCAGCTCCAGCAGCAGGGTCGCGACGCAGGTCAGGCTCATCACCACAAACTCGGCGCGGCTCACGCGAAACAGCGCGCGGATGCCGCGATGATCCACCAGCCCCCAGCAAATCAACAGGATGCTGGCGGCCATGCTCGGGATCGGAATATGCGCGATCAAAGCCGCGCCAAACAGGGCGAACAGCGCCACCCACAGCGCGGAAAACACCCCGGCCAAGGGTGAGCAGGCGCCCGCCTCATAGCTGAGGCCCGAGCGGGTAAACGAACCGGCTGACAGGTACCCGGAGAAAAATCCGCCAACGATATTGGATAAGCCCTGCGCGCGGACCTCCTGGTTGGCGTCAAGCAGCTGTTGCGAACGCGCCGAAAGTGAGCGCGCAATCGACAGGCTGGTGACCAGCCCCAGCATGCCCACCGCCACGGCGCTGGGCAGCAAACGCAGAATCATGTCCAAGTCCATCGGCAATGGGCTGAACGGCGGCAGTTTGCCGATAAACGAACTCACCAGCGCCACATGCCCGAACATCGCCGGCCACAGCCACGCCACCAGGCTGCCCAAGGCCAGGGCGATCAACAGTGTCGGCCAGCGGGGCACCAGGTATTTGAGCAAGGCGCCCACCAGCAAGGTGCTCAGACCCAGGGCGAGTGAGGCGTGGTCCCACTCGCCGCCGTGATCCACCAGCGCCAGCAGGCTCTTGATCGCCGTCGCCTGGCTTGGTAAGTCCAGCCCCAGCAGATTGGGCAATTGCCCCAGGGCGATCACCACGGCAGCGCCCAGGGTGAAACCCAGTACCACCGAATGGGAGACGAAGTTGACCAGCGCGCCGAAGCGCAGCATGCCGAGCAGCCACTGAAACACCCCGGCGAGGAAGGTCAGCAGCAGGATCAGCGTGATGTAGTCCTGCGACCCCGGCACGGCCAGCGGGCTGACACTGGCGTAGAGCACGATGGAGATCGCCGCCGTAGGGCCGCAGATCAAATGCCAGGACGAGCCCCAGAGGCAGGCGATCAGCACCGGGATAATGGCCGCGTAGAGGCCGTATTCGGGTGGGAGACCGGCGATCAGCGCGTAGGCAATCGACTGCGGCAAGGCGAGCACCGCGCCACTGAGGCCGACGATCGCATCCCGGCCGACACTGGCGCGGGTCTGGCGCGGGAGCCAGGCGAGGAAGGGGAAGAGAGTATGGCGTGTGGGCCGGGGCATCGCAGACTCGGGTTGAAAGGTTTGGTAGGCAGGTTATCAGCACACCCAGGCTCATGCGCACTTGTGGCGAGCGGGCTTGCCCGCGTTGGGCGGCGAAGCAGCCCCAATTCAAGCAACACGTTTTTTCAGGCACAACGCGTTCGCTGGGTTTGGGGGCGCTTCGCACCCCAACGCGGGCAAGCCCGCTCGCCACGGTGTGGGGCTCCTACAGGGTTGGGTATGGGGCCTTAGAGCTTGGCTTTTACGGCGGCCAACGCATCCTGGCCATCCACGGTTTTTACGCCGTCCAGCCATTTGTCCAGCACCGCCGGGTTCGCCTTGATCCACGCCTTCGCCGCCGCCGCATTGCTGACCTTGTTGTTGGCCACCTCAGCCATGATGCTGTTCTCCATCTCCTGGGTGAAGCTCAGGTTGGTCAGCAGCTTGCCGACATTCGGGCAGGCCTGTGCATAACCCTTGCGGGTCAAGGTGTAGACGCTGCCGGTGTCGCCGAAATACTTCTCGCCGCCCTTGAGGTAATGCATTTTCAACTGCACGTTCATCGGGTGCGGCGTCCAGCCGAGGAAGGTGACGAATTTCTGTTTCTTCACCGCCCGCGACACTTCGGCCAGCATCGCCTGCTCACTCGACTCCACCAGTTTCCATTGGCCAAGGTCGAAGTCATTTTTCTTGATGATCTCCTGCAACGAGATATTCGCCGGCGCGCCGGAGCCGATGCCGTAGATCTTCTTGTCGAACTTGTCGGCAAACTTGTTCAAGTCGGCAAAGTCATGCACGCCGGCGTCCCATACATAATCCGGCACGGCGAGGGTGAACTCGGTGCCGTCCAGGTTCTTGGCCAACTGCACTACATCGCCATTGGCCACGAACTTGTCGTAGAAGCCCTGCTGCGCCGGCATCCAGTTGCCGAGGAACACATCCACCTGGCCATCCTTGAGCCCGCCAAAGGTGATCGGCACCGCCAGGGTGTCGACCTTGGCTTTGTAGCCCATGCCCGTCAGCAGAAAACCGGTGATGGCGTTGGTGGCGGCAATGTCGCTCCAGCCCGGATCGGCCATCTTCACCGTGTCGCAGCTGGGGTCCGCATACGCATTGGCGCTGCTCAGCACCAGTATGCCCACTACCGCAGTTAACTTTTGCATGGCCTTCCCTCTGTATTTATTGGTTTTGGCAGGGTTGTGGATAACGTGCCTTGCGCTCCAGGTCGTCGAGGTCGATATGGTTGCGCATGTATTGCTGACTGGCGTCTACCAGTGGCTGGTGATCCCAGCTCTTCAGCTTGCCTTGGGTCAGTGCTTCAAACACCAGACGACGGCGGCGTTGACTGGCGAGCACCTGCTGGTGGATCGCCGGGATGTCCCATTTGGCCCGCGCCTCACTCAAAAACGCCTCGAACAGTGGCCGGTGTTCCGGTGACTGGCTGAGGTCTTCCCGCTCGTGCGGGTCGTTGTGCACATCGAACAGTAGACAAGGGTCGTCTTCGCTGTAGATGAATTTGTAGGCGCCTCGGCGAATCATCATCAGCGGGCTGATGGTGCCTTCGGCCATGTATTCGCCGAACACTTCGTCGTGCCCGCCCTGCCCTTGCAAGTGCGGGACCAGCGAGCGGCCGTCCAGCGGCAGTGTGGGGTCCAGCTCGCCGCCGGCCAGTTCCACCAGGGTGGGCAACAGGTCGGCGGTGGACACGGCCTTGGCCACGCGACCCGCCGCAAACTGCCCCGGCGCACTGACCAGCAGCGGCACGCGGGCGGCCATTTCAAACCAGTGCATTTTGTACCAGAGGCCGCGTTCGCCGAGCATGTCGCCGTGGTCGCCGGAGAAGATGATGATCGTGTCGTCAGCCAGGCCGGTGTCATGGAGGGTTTGCAGGAGTTTGCCGACGTTGCTGTCGATATAGCTGCACGCGCCGAAGTAGGCGCGGCGCGCATCGCGGATTTTATCCACCGGCAGCGGCTTGTCCCACAGGTCGTAGACCTTGAGCAGACGCTGGGAGTGCGGGTCGAGATCGCCTTGCGCGGGTGTGGCAGGCAAAGGGATGTCGCTGTCGTCGTACAGGTCCCAGAACGGCTTGGGAATGGTGTACGGGTCGTGTGGATGCGTCATCGACACGGTGAGGCAGAACGGCTGGTCGCCGTCTTCGCGGATATGGTCGAACAGGTATTGCTGGGCCTTGAACACCACCTCTTCGTCGAAATCCAGCTGGTTGGTGCGCACGCAAGGGCCAGCCTGCAGCACCGAGGACATGTTGTGATACCAGCTGGGGCGTACGTCCGGTTCGTCCCAGTTCACCGCCCAGCCATAGTCGGCGGGGTAGATGTCGCTGGTCAGGCGTTCCTCGTAGCCGTGCAGTTGGTCGGGGCCGCAGAAGTGCATCTTGCCCGACAGTGCGGTGCGGTAGCCGAGGCGGCGCAGGTAGTGGGCATAGGTCGGTACGTCGGCGGGCAAATCCGCCGCGTTGTCGTAGGCGCCGATCTTGCTCGGCAACTGGCCGCTGACCAGGGTGAAGCGCGAGGGCGCGCACAGCGGGCTGTTGCAATAAGCGGCGTCGAACACCACGCCCTGTGCGGCGAGGCGGCTGAGGTTGGGCAACTTGATGGGGGAAGGTCCGTAGAACGGCAGCATCGGCGCGGCCATTTGATCGGCCATGATGAAAAGAATGTTCTTGCGCTTCATGATCTATCGGCATTCCATAGGCGGTGTTTATGCGAATGAGCATGCAGCCCATGGAAAATGGGGTAAAGCCCATGAAAAGCAATGTCTAGGATAAGCGCAGCTTATGTATGAAGCCCTTGGTGATGTGTCCCTCGACCTGCTCCGCGCGTTCGAGGCTGCCGCGCGCCACCGCAGCTTTACCGCCGCCGCGATGGAGCTGGGCACTACCCAGCCGGCCATCAGCCAGCAGATCAAGCGCCTCGAAGAACAGTTGGCGATTCGCCTGTTTGACCGGATCTACCGGGGCATCGAGCTGACGGACGCCGGCGCGCTGCTGTTCGAGCATGTGCAAGGCGGTTTGCAAGCCATCAACCACGGCCTCAGCGCAATCACCCAGCAGGATCAGCATGAAGTGCTGCAAGTGGCCACCGACTTTGCGTTCGCCGCCTACTGGCTGATGCCGCGCCTGCATCGTTTTCACCAGGCCAACCCGCAGGTGGACGTGAGCCTGGTGACCAGCGAGCGCAACCACGCCACCCTGCGCAGCGACATCGACGTGGCGGTACTGTTCGGTGATGGTCGCTTCAAGCAGGGCGACAGCCTGTGGCTGTTCAATGAGGAAGTCTTCCCGGTGTGCAGCCCGCAATGGCTCAAGGCCCAGAGCCCGCCGCTGACCCTGCAGACCTTGCATGACGTGCCCTTGCTGCACCTGCGCCAAGAAAACAACAGCCAGTGGTTCGACTGGAGCGGCGTGTTTCGTGAGTTGGGCATCAGCACCGCGCCCACCCCCGGCCAGTTGCGTTTCGACAACTACACCCTGCTGATCCAGGCTGCGATTGCCGGCCAGGGCGTGGCCATTGGCTGGCGTCACCTGGTGGACAACCTGCTGGAGCAGAACTGGCTGTGCCGGCCGATCAGCGACACGGTGATCTCGCGCTATGGCTACTACGTAGTGCAGCCCCAGCGCAAACGTCGCGGGCAATTGGTCGAACGGTTCGTCGATTGGCTGCTGGCGGAACAGGCCAGCAGCGCGCAGTCGTTGACCGGGCTGGCCCTGCCATCGATTGCGGTCTAGGATTTGGCGCATCTTGGTTCCGGAGCCTGCCATGCAACGTATCAAGGGCTACCACGCCCATATCTACTTTGACGCCAGCACGATCGATCAGGCGCGCACCTTGTGCGAAGACGGCGCCAAACTGTTCCCGCTGCGCATGGGCCGTGTGCATGAACGGCCCGTAGGCCCGCACCCCGACTGGAGCTGTCAGCTCGCATTCGATGCCGAATACATCGGCGTGGTGCTGCCGTGGCTGGCGCTCAATCGCAATGGTCTGGTGGTGTTCCTGCACCCCGATACCGGCGATGACCTCAAGGATCACACCGATTACGCGATCTGGATGGGCGCGATGCGCGAGCTGAACCTGTCGGTTTTTTAACCCGTGTTGAACAGAGTCCCGTCGCCTTGGCACAAGGCGACGGGATTTTTATGCTTTAACCCAATATATGGGACTGTTATTTATATATTGAGATATCGCCAGGCATAGGTTTATATTCGCCCATCTGCTTTTTTCAGCACCCACTCAATTCAGGTGAAGCGATGCAGGCGCAATTGATCGCGCTCGATTGGGGGACCAGCTCCCTTCGTGCTTACAAACTGGGCCCCGCAGGCGTCGTGCTGGAACAGCGCTCGCTGGCATTTGGCATCATGCACCTGCCCAGCGAGCCGCGGGACATCGCCGGCGTACGCTGCAGCGAAGGTTTCGAATTGGCGTTCGATGCGGCTTGCGGGGACTGGCTCGACGCCCAGCCAAGCCTGCCGGTGATCGCCTGCGGCATGGTCGGCAGCGCCCAGGGCTGGAGCGAAGCGGCCTATCGCAATACGCCCGTTGACGTCGCCAGCCTGGGCCAAGCCGTGCATAGCGTACGCAGCCTGCGGGGTGTGGCGGTGCACATCGTGCCCGGCGTGATCGAGCAGGTCGGGTTACCCAATGTGATGCGCGGCGAAGAAACCCAGGTGCTCGGCGTGCTGCAAAGCCTGCCGGCCACCGATAAAGTATTGATCGGCCTGCCCGGCAGCCATTCCAAATGGGTCGAGGTGGTCGAAGGCCGCATCACCCATTTCGACACCTTCATGACTGGCGAGGTGTTTGCGGTGCTGAGCAAGCACAGCATCCTGGGGCGCACCCAAAAAGCATCCGCAGAGTTCCAGGCTGATGCGTTTGATCGCGGCGTGCGCGTGGCGCTATCGCAAGACGGCCAGCGTGGCGTGCTGTCGACGCTGTTCAGTGCACGCACGCTGGGGCTGACCGCCGAACTGGCGGCGGACCAACAGCCCGACTACCTCTCCGGCCTGCTCATCGGCCATGAACTCGCCGGCTTGCCGGCCAACGCCAAGCAGCAGTCGATCATCCTGGTCGGCGCCGGTGCCCTCTGCACCCGCTATCAACGCGCCCTCGCCCTGTGCGGTTTCGCCCACGTCAGCCTGGCGCAGGAAGCCACCGAGCGCGGCCTGTGGCAACTGGCGGTCGCGGCCGGGCTCACTCAACCAGTAACGGAGGCCTGACATGCTCAAGCAAGCACTCGCACACAACGGTTTGATCGCAATCCTGCGTGGCGTGACGCCGGGCGAAGCCCAGGCAGTTGGTCAAGTTTTGTACGACGCCGGGTTTCGCGTGATCGAAGTACCGCTGAATTCGCCGGACCCCTACACCAGCATCCGCACCCTGCGCGACAGCCTGCCCGCCGATTGCCTGATCGGTGCCGGCACGGTGTTGACCCCGGAGCAGGTCGAGCAGGTCAAGGCCGCCGGCGGCCAAGTGATCGTCATGCCCCACAGCGACCCCAAGGTACTGCGCGCGGCGAAGGCTGCCGGCCTGTACCTGTCGCCGGGGGTGGCCACGCCCACCGAAGCGTTCGCCGCGCTGGCCGAAGGCGCCGACGTATTGAAGCTGTTCCCGGCCGAGCAAATGGGCCCGGCGGTGATCAAGGCATGGCTCGCGGTATTACCGGCGGGCACCTTGCTGCTGCCGGTGGGCGGCATTACCCCGGACAACATGCAGGTGTTTGTCGACGCCGGCGCCAAGGGGTTCGGGCTGGGTTCCGGGTTGTTCAAACCGGGTTTGACAGTGGATCAGGTCGCGAGCCGCGCCCAGGCGTATGTCGCCGCCTGGAAAGCCCTGGGCTGATATCAAGTTCCGCGCCTACCGGCGCCGCATCTATAAGAGAGATAACAGATGAAAATCACCAAACTGACGACCTTTATCGTCCCGCCGCGCTGGTGCTTCCTCAAGGTCGAAACCGACCAGGGCGTGACCGGCTGGGGTGAGCCCGTGGTCGAAGGCCGCGCTCACACCGTGGCCGCTGCGGTTGAAGAACTGTCCGACTACCTGATCGGCAAAGACCCACGCAATATCGAAGACATCTGGACCGTGCTCTACCGCGGCGGTTTCTACCGTGGCGGCGCGGTGCACATGAGTGCGCTGGCCGGTATCGACCAGGCGCTGTGGGACATCAAGGGCAAGGCCCTCGGCGTCTCCGTCAGCGACCTGCTCGGTGGCCAGGTGCGTGACAAGATCCGCGTGTACTCGTGGATCGGCGGCGACCGCCCTGCCGACACCGCCCGCGCCGCCAAAGAGGCCGTGGCGCGTGGGTTCACTGCGGTGAAAATGAACGGCACCGAAGAGCTGCAGTTCGTCGACAGCTTCGAAAAAGTCGACCTCGCCCTGGCCAACGTGGCCGCCGTGCGTGATGCGGTCGGGCCGAACGTCGGCATCGGCGTGGACTTCCATGGCCGGGTGCACAAGCCTATGGCCAAGGTGCTGATGAAAGAGCTGGACCCGTACAAACTGATGTTTATCGAAGAGCCGGTGCTCAGCGAAAACTACGAAGCGCTCAAGGAATTGGCGCCGCTGACCAGCACACCGATCGCGTTGGGCGAGCGCCTGTTCTCGCGTTGGGACTTCAAGCGCGTGCTCAGCGAAGGCTACGTCGACATCATCCAGCCGGATGCCTCCCACGCCGGCGGCATCACCGAAACCCGCAAGATCGCCAACATGGCCGAAGCCTACGACGTGGCCCTGGCGCTGCACTGCCCGCTGGGCCCGATTGCCTTGGCGGCCTGCCTGCAACTGGACGCGGTGTGCTACAACGCGTTTATCCAGGAGCAAAGCCTGGGCATTCACTACAACGAGAGCAACGACCTGCTCGACTACGTGCGCGACCCGGGCGTATTCGACTATGACCAGGGCTTCGTGAAGATCCCCAACGGGCCGGGCCTGGGCATCGAGATCAACGAGGAATACGTGATCGAACGCGCCGCCATCGGCCACCGCTGGCGTAACCCGATCTGGCGCCATGCCGACGGCAGCTTTGCCGAGTGGTGATTACCCCCTGACTGAAACAATGCGGTCAAAAATGTGGGAGGGGGCTTGCTCCCGATAGCGGTCTATCAGAAACAGTTGTGCTGGCTGACACACTGCTATCGGGAGCAAGCCCCCTCCCACATTTTTTAACCCGGTTTCTTCAGTCAGCTCAGTTCCAGACCTCAATAAACATAACAAGAGGCACCCCCCATGCACCCTGAGTCCTTCACCGGGCAGGCTTCTTTAGTCACGCCCAGCAGAAAGCGCTTCTTCATCATGGCGCTGCTGTTTATCACCGTGGTGATCAACTACCTCGACCGCAGCAACCTGTCGATTGCCGCCCCGGCGCTGACCAGCGAGCTGGGCATCGACCCGGTGCATGTCGGGCTGATTTTCTCTGCATTCGGCTGGACCTACGCCGCCATGCAAATCCCTGGCGGCTGGCTGGTGGACCGGGTGCCGCCGCGCATCCTCTACACCGCTGCCCTGCTGCTGTGGTCGATTGCCACTGTAATGCTGGGTTTCGCCGCCAGCTTCATCGCGTTGTTTGTGTTGCGTATGGCGGTAGGGGCGTTGGAAGCACCGGCTTACCCGATCAACAGCCGCGTGGTCACCACCTGGTTTCCCGAGCGCGAGCGCGCCACCGCGATTGGCGTGTACACCTCCGGGCAGTTTGTCGGGCTGGCATTTCTGACGCCAGTGCTGGCTTGGCTGCAACATGCGTTCGGCTGGCACATGGTGTTTGTCGCCACCGGAGGCGTGGGCATTGTGTGGGCGCTGATCTGGTACGCGGTGTACCGCGAGCCCAAGGATTTCAAAGGCGCCAACGCCGCTGAAATCGAATTGATCCGCGCAGGTGGCGGGTTGGTGGACATGCAAGCGCAAGCCACCAAGGCGCCGTTCAGTTGGGTCGACCTGGGCATTGTGTTGAGCAAGCGCAAGCTCTGGGGCATCTACCTGGGTCAGTTCTGCCTGAACTCCACGCTGTGGTTTTTCCTGACGTGGTTTCCGACCTACCTGGTTAAATATCGCGGCATGGACTTCATCAAGTCTGGCCTGCTGGCGTCGCTGCCCTTCCTCGCGGCGTTTGTGGGCGTACTGTGTTCGGGGATTTTCTCCGACTGGCTGATTCGCCGGGGCGCGTCGGTGGGCTTTGCGCGTAAATTGCCGATCATTGGCGGCCTGCTGATTTCCACGGCGATCATTGGCGCCAACTATGTGGATTCGACGGCATGGGTGATCGCGTTTCTGGCGCTGGCGTTTTTCGGCAATGGCCTGGCGTCGATTACCTGGTCGCTGGTATCAACCCTGGCGCCCGCGCGTCTGCTGGGGCTGACGGGCGGGGTGTTCAACTTCATCGGCAACCTGTCGGCGATTGCCACGCCGATCGTGATTGGCTTTTTGGCCAGCGGCGATACGTTTGCGCCGGCGATCACCTACATCGCGGTGCTCGCTCTGCTGGGCGCGCTTTCCTACGTGCTGCTGGTAGGCAAGGTCGAACGCATAGAGCTTTAGATGATGCTTTCGTGGCGAGCGGGCTTGCCCGCGTTGGGCTGCGTAGCGGCCCCAAAAAAAACGGGAGCGCTGCGCACTCCAGCGCGGGCAAGCCCGCTCGCCACATGAGCGTGTTCAGCGGCGCTTAGTTGAGTACGCTGTGCTTGCGCTGGCGATCACCCACATCGCGGTGCTCGCTCTGCTGGGCGCGCTTTCCTACAGGCTGCTGGTAGGCAAGGTCGAACGAATAGAGCTTTAGATGATGCTTTCGTGGCGAGCGGGCTTGCCCGCGTTGGGCTGCGTAGCGGCCCCAAAAAAAGCGGGAGCGCTGCGCACTCCAGCGCGGGCAAGCCCGCTCGCCACACAAGTGTGTTCAGTACATGAGCCCACTCTCCACTGGAGCAGCGCTTTAGTTGAGTACGCCGTCCAGAATCTCGTAGACGATGCCCGTGCCCACGGCGATCAACACCACGTCCGGGCCCGAGCGGCGCCATTCGTAACCCGGGTACACCGGCAGGCGTGCCAGGGCGCGGTTGTCCAAGCGTTCGCCGTAGTAGCCGCGTGGCAGCGGCTGGCCACGCACCAGGCGTACGTTCGGCGGTGGTGGTGCGCCGCGTGAGAACTGGCCGTGGTTGTCGTGGATGATCTGACGCACCGGGCCAAAATCCTGGGGCGGGCCGCCGCGACGGTTGTCCTGCGGGCCGCGATGGTCGTCGCCACGTTGCTCGTGCTGGCCTTGCGGACCGCCACGGTCGTCACCACGCGGGTCCGGCGGTGCGGCTTGCACCAGGGCGCTGGCGCCAAGCACCAGTACGCCAAGGCCGGCAATCACGGATTTAGGCATTTTCATCGGGTATTCCTCAGGTCACACACACAAAAAAGGGATCGCGAACGAGGTTCGAAATCCCTTGGTCTTGCTGCTTAGGCCGTGCGTGTGCGCGTTGATTCCTCTGTATCAGGAACTTTACCTCCTGCTACAGGGCGCTTACTTACGGGCGTTACGCACGCCTTCCGACAGCGCCGCGCAGAGGCTCAGCACACCGTCGATGGCTTGCTGATCATTCTTGGCATTGGCGATGTGGTCGATCAACGCCGAACCCACCACCACACCCTCGGCCAGGCGCGCGATGGCCGCCGCTTGTTCCGGCGTACGGATACCAAAACCGATGCTGATCGGCAGGTCGGTATGGCGACGCAGGCGGGTCACCGCCTCTTCGACGTGTTCCAGGGTGGCGGCGCCGGCACCGGTCACACCGGCTACCGACACGTAGTACACAAAGCCCGAGCTGCCGTTCAGCACGGTCGGCAGGCGCGCGTCATCGGTGGTCGGCGTGGTCAAGCGGATAAAGTCGATGCCCGCAGCCTGGGCCGGGTCGCACAGCTCGCCGTTATGCTCGGGCGGCATGTCGACCACAATGAGGCCGTCTACACCGGCTTCTTTCGCGTCCGTGATGAACTGTGGCACGCCGTATTTGTGAATCGGGTTGAAGTAACCCATCAGCACCAGCGGGGTGTCGTTGTTGTCTTTACGGAACTCGCGGACCATCTGCAGGGTTTTTGCCAGGTTCTGCTTGGCTTCCAGCGCACGGATGTTGGCCAACTGGATGGCCGGGCCGTCGGCCATCGGGTCGGTGAAGGGCATGCCCAACTCGATCACATCGGCACCGGCGGCAGGCAAGCCCTTGAGGATCGCCAGCGAGGTGTCATAGCCAGGGTCGCCCGCGGTAACGAAGGTCACCAGGGCGGCACGGTTTTGTTCTTTCAGCTGCGCAAAGCGGGTGTGCAGGCGGCTCATTTAGTGTTTCTCCTGCTGGGCATGCTCTTGTTGAGAAAGGTCCATATGGTGCATCACGGTCTGCATGTCTTTGTCGCCACGGCCGGACAGGTTGACCACCATCAGGTGATCTTTCGGCAGGGTCGGTGCGCGTTTGAACACTTCGGCCAGGGCGTGGGCGCTTTCCAGTGCAGGAATAATCCCTTCCAGGCGGCAGCATTTGTGGAACGCGTCGAGGGCTTCGTCGTCGGTCACCGAGGTGTACTGGACGCGGCCGATGTCATGCAACCAGGCGTGTTCCGGGCCAATGCCCGGGTAGTCGAGGCCAGCGGAAATCGAGTGGGCGTCGATGATCTGGCCGTCGTCGTCCTGCAGCAGGAACGTACGGTTGCCGTGCAGCACGCCCGGTACGCCGCCGTTGAGGCTGGCGGCATGCTTGCCGGTTTCGATGCCGTGGCCGGCAGCTTCAACGCCGATGATCTCGACGCTGGTGTCATCCAGGAACGGGTGGAACAGGCCCATGGCGTTGGAACCGCCGCCGATGCACGCGACCAGGCTGTCTGGCAGGCGGCCTTCCTGGGCTTGCAGCTGGGTGCGGGTTTCTTTGCCGATCACGGCCTGGAAGTCGCGCACCATCGCCGGGTACGGGTGTGGGCCGGCCACGGTGCCGATCAGGTAGAAGGTGCTGTCGACGTTGGTCACCCAGTCACGCAGGGCTTCGTTCATCGCGTCCTTGAGGGTGCCGGTGCCGGCGACCACCGGAATCACTTCGGCACCCAACAGCTTCATGCGGAACACGTTGGCCTGTTGGCGCTCGATGTCGGTGGTGCCCATGTAGATCACGCATTGCAGGCCGAAGCGCGCAGCCACGGTGGCCGTGGCCACGCCGTGCATGCCGGCGCCGGTTTCGGCGATGATGCGTTTTTTGCCCATGCGCCGCGCCAGCAGGATCTGGCCGATGCAGTTGTTGATCTTGTGCGCGCCGGTGTGGTTCAGCTCTTCACGCTTGAGGTAGATCTTGGCGCCACCGCAGAACTCAGTCAGGCGCTCGGCGAAGTACAGCGGGCTTGGGCGCCCTACGTAGTCGCGCTGGAAGTAGGCCAATTCTTCATTGAATGCCGGATCGATCTTGGCCGCTTCGTATTCGCGGGCCAGGTCGAGGATCAACGGCATCAGGGTTTCAGCGACGTAGCGGCCGCCGAACGCGCCAAACAGGCCGTTGGCGTCGGGGCCGTTGCGTAGATCGGTCTGGGACTGAGTCATGGGGCGCTCCAGGAAAAGAAGGTGAGGAGAGGCAATGACGGCCACTCTACCCCTGACACCCGACGCTGAAAACCGATAAGATCGCCACAACCTGTCAGGAAAACTCACAGATGAGCCGAGACCTTCCGCCCCTCAATGCCCTGCGCGCCTTTGAAGCGGCTGCGCGGCTTAATAGCGTCAGCCAGGCCGCTGAGCAACTTCACGTGACTCACGGTGCGGTCAGCCGCCAACTGAAAGTACTGGAAGAACACTTGGGCGTTGGCCTGTTCGTCAAGGACGGACGCGGCCTTAAACTCACAGATGCCGGTGTACGGCTGCGCGATGCCAGTGGCGAGGCTTTCGAGCGTCTGCGCGACGTCTGCGCCGAACTCACCCAGGCCAGCGCCGATGCGCCGTTCGTGTTGGGTTGTTCGGGCAGCTTGCTGGCGCGCTGGCTGATCCCGCGCCTGGGTCGCTTGAATGCGGACCTGCCGGATTTGCGTCTGCACCTCTCGGCCGGCGACGGCGACCTCGACCCGCGCCGTCCCGGCCTGGACGCTCTGCTGGTATTTGCCGAACCACCGTGGCCGGCGGATATGCAGGTGTTTGAGCTGGCCAGCGAGCGCATCGGCCCGGTGATGAGCCCGCGTTTTGCTGGTTACGAGCGCCTGCGCCAGGCGCGGGCCTCGGCCTTGTGTGACGAGGCCCTGTTACACACCACCTCACGCCCGCAAGCTTGGCCCAGTTGGGCGCAGCAATACGGCATCGCACCCGACGCGCTGAAGCACGGTCAGGGTTTTGAGCATTTGTATTATTTGCTGGAAGCGGCGGTGGCCGGTTTGGGCGTGGCGATTGCGCCAGAGCCGCTGGTGGCAGAGGACCTGCGAGCGGGTCGCCTGGTGGCGCCGTGGGGTTTCAGTGAAACCCCGGCGCACCTGGCGTTGTGGCTACCCAAGCGCGCCGCAGACGGGCGCGCGGGTCAGCTGGCGCAGTGGCTCAAGGCTGACCTGCTGCACCCGCCGATATAACGGGTAACAATCAGTCGCCGCGTTTGCACAGCAGGTAAGCCGCCAGCAGGCCCAATGCACCTACAGCGACGCCAGCTGTAGTCCATGGGTGCTCTTGTGCGTAGTCCCGGGTTGCAACACCGGTTTCGCGGATTTTGACTTTGCTTTCTTCGTAGGCATCGCTGATCAGGTGACGGGAGTGCTTGAGGGCATTCTCGGCATTGCTTTTCAGGGCCTTCAGCGTTTTGCGCGACTCATCCGACGCATCATCCTTGAGGCTCTCAAGGGACTTGAGCAGGCTCGAAATCTCGGCTTCCATGCTTTCCAGCGACGCTTTGCGTAAAGAAGTGTTGGCCATGTGGACTCTCCTGAAGTGATTGAGTGGCATGTGTAGATACCGACTCCAGCGTTTTCAGAAAGTGCAGTAAATCTGAACTTTCGGGTAGGAACAGTCGCCAGAAGCAGTACGAACATTGACTGCTACGCTTGCTTAACGACCCTTAGGAGAACTGCCATGAGTGATCATCACACCTACAAGAAAGTCGAACTGGTCGGCTCGTCCACCACCAGCATTGAAGACGCGATCAATAACGCCCTGGCCGAGGCCAGCAAGAGCATCAAGCACCTGGAGTGGTTCGAGGTGACGGAAACCCGTGGTCACATCAAGGACGGCAAGGCCGCGCACTTCCAGGTCACCCTCAAGGTAGGGTTCCGAATTGCCAGTAGTTGATCGCGTCGGTTGAACTTTGCTGACTGGCCGATTGCCATAACCTGCGCTACAACCAATGGGTGCCGATGCGAAAGCGTCGGCACGCTTTTTTCGATCAGCGCAAGGAAAGTAACGGATGAAGAAGTTCCTGTTAGCGGTAGGTTTGTTGAGCATTGCGGGCACAGCCCTGGCAGCAGGCAAGCCTTGTGAAGAGCTGAAAAGCGAAATCGCAGCGAAAATCGACGCCAACGGCGCTTCGGGCTATTCGCTGGAAGTGGTGGATAAAGGCGCTTCGACCGACGCTGAAGTGGTCGGCAGCTGCGAAGGCGGCACCAAGGAAATCGTCTACAAACGCGGTTAATCCCGTGTTCCAGGCATGAAACGACGCACTTGTGGCGAGGGAGCTTGCTCCCGCTGGAGTGCGCAGCGCTCCCATTTTTTTGGGGTCGCTACGCAGCCCAGCGGGAGCAAGCTCCCTCGCCACAGGTGCGTCGTTTTTTTCGCGCGGGCTTTAGCCCTTCATCAACTGTGCCAGCAGCTCGTAGGAATGAATCCGGTCAGCGTGCTCGTACAGGTCGCAGGTAAAGATCAGCTCATCGGCGCCGGTTTGCTCGATCAGCACCTCCAGTTTGGCGCGGATTTTCGCCGGGCTGCCGACCATGGCCAGGCCGAGGAAGCTGCCGACCGCGTCTTTTTCATGGGGCAGCCACAGGCCGTCCATGGTTTTGACCGGCGGGCGCTGCACCAGGCTCTGCCCGCGCATCAGCGCCAGAATGCGTTGATACACCGAGGTGGCCAGGTACTCGGCCTGCTCGTCGGTGTCCGCGGCGACCAACGGGATGCCGAGCATCACGTAGGGTTTGTCCAGCACGGCCGAAGGCTTGAAGTGGTTGCGGTACACGCGAATCGCTTCATGCATGAGGCGCGGTGCGAAATGCGAGGCAAAGGCGTAGGGCAAACCGCGCTCGCCGGCCAGCTGCGCGCTGAACAGGCTGGAACCGAGCAGCCACACCGGCACGTTGGTGCCGGTGCCCGGTACGGCGATGATGCGTTGGTCAGGCGTACGTGGGCCCAGGTAAGCCATCAGTTCGGCCACGTCTTCCGGAAACTCATCGGCGCTGCCGGAACGCTCACGGCGCAGGGCGCGGGCGGTCATCTGGTCGGAACCCGGCGCGCGGCCCAGGCCCAGGTCGATACGGCCGGGGTAGAGGCTTTCGAGGGTGCCGAACTGCTCGGCAATCACCAGCGGCGCGTGGTTGGGCAGCATCACGCCACCGGAGCCGACGCGAATCGTCGAGGTGCCGCCGGCCAGGTAGCCCAGCAATACCGAGGTGGCCGAGCTGGCGATGCCGTCCATATTGTGGTGTTCAGCCACCCAGAAGCGGTTGTAGCCAAACTTTTCAACGTGCTGGGCCAAGTCCAGGGAATTGCGCAGCGACTGCGCCGGGCTGCCGTTGGCCCGCACGGGCACCAGGTCGAGGGTTGAGAATTTAACGTCGGACAGCGATTTCATAAGCCTGCTTCTCCAATGGGGGCGCAGGCTTTATAGACGAACCAAAACCTGCCGCTTCATGTGCATGCTCTATGCAATGAGGGCATATACCCGAGATTCAATAGCCAGCCGGTAAATTTCCTACTGGATCACTAGGTTTCTCCGACAAGATGAACTTTGCCATGCCGTCTATCCTCAGAACCCTTACTGACGCAAAACCACCGTTCGAGGAGACAGCTATGAGTATTGTTAAAAAAGCATCCGCGCATTGGGAAGGTGACCTCAAGACTGGCCTGGGTTCCATCTCTACGGAAACCGGCGTACTGCGCGAAGCGCCTTACGGCTTCAAGGCCCGTTTCGAAGGCGGTAAGGGTACCAACCCGGAAGAACTGATCGGTGCGGCCCATGCTGGCTGTTTCTCCATGGCGTTTTCCATGATTCTCGGCGATGCCGGGCTCAAGGCTGACAGCATCGACACCCAGGCTGAAGTGACGCTGGACCAAGTTGATGGCGGTTTTGCGATTACCGCTGTGCACCTGATCCTCAAGGCCAAGATCCCCGGCGCCAGCCAGGCGCAGTTCGATGAACTGAGCAAGAAAGCCAAGGAAGGGTGCCCGGTGTCCAAGGTGCTGAACGCGAAAATCAGCCTGGATGCCACGCTCGTCAACTAACAGACGCAGCAAGTGCAATGTGGGAGGGGGCTTGCTCCCGATGGCGGTGGGTCAGGCCTTACTCGGCTGGCTGATACTCCGCTATCGGGAGCAAGCCCCCTCCCACCTTTGGTTTTGCGTTAAATCAGAACCTGCGTTTACAAATTGTGGTCGAATAGCTATTGCAGCCTAGCCGCACACCCGTGCGCATGCATTCAGGGAGCTTCACACATGAAACGTTTTGCCTTGGCTATCCTCTGCGGTGTGTTGGCCACTTCGGCCGTGGCCGCGCCAAAAGACTGCGAAGAGCTCAGGAAAGAGATCGAGGTCAAGATCCAGGCTAACGCGGTGCCCTCCTACACCCTTGAGATCGTCAGCAAGGAAGAAGCCGACAAGCACGACAGCGCCATGGTCGTCGGCAGCTGTGAGAATGGCACCAAAGCCATTGTCTATCAGAAGAACAACGACTGATCAGATGCAGTTCACGCTCCGCTCCTGTGCCAGCAGCTGGCGCGCCGAGTCATACAGCCGGATGTTGGGCGTAAAGGCCAGCGAGCGCCCTTCCAGCACATAGCGCTGGCCGGCCTGGAAGTGGTCGTATTGCAGGGTCATGAAGCACGTGCGGTACATCATTTGGCTGAGGCCGCCGAGGCCGCCGCCGGGCACTTCAAAGTCAAAGCGCACCATCAGTTCGTGAGGGCCGGGCGGCATTTGAAAAAAACGCCCGTCGTCGAGGTTTTTCCCGTCCAGTCGCTGTGCCATTACCAGCTTGGCGCCCGGTGTCGGCGTGGCAAAATCGACCCAAGCCTGTTGCGGGTCGACCGGCGGAATCGGGTTCGACGCACAGGCGCCGAGAAATAGGGCGGTGATGGGAAGCAATAGCTGGCGCATGGCGGGCACTCGACGGTAGGGGAAATATGAGCCGGGCAGCAGGCTCCCTATGAGTATAAACACGCCGCGCCATGGAAAAATTCCGTACAGGCAGGATAGTCTGGCAAACAAATCACCCAGGAGCGGTTGGGGCATGGTCAGGCTTTTTCTTGCAGGGTGGTTGATTGTGCTGCTGAGCGGCTGCTCCAGCATCCGTTATTACAGCCAGTTGGCGGGCGGCCAATGGCAATTGTTGCAAGCCCGAGAGCCGATTGCCGAGGTGATTGCGGACCCCTCCCGCCCGCAGTTACTGCGTGACCATCTCGTTGAATCGCAGAAAGCGCGAACCTTCGCCAGTCAGCACCTGCACCTGCCCGACAACCAGAGTTACCGGCTGTACGCTGACATTGGTCGACCCTATGTGGTCTGGAATGTCTTTGCCACGCAGGAATTTTCCCTATCGCCTGAAACCCATTGCTTCCCCATCGCCGGATGCGTGGCCTATCGCGGCTATTACAGCCAAGGCGCCGCGCGAGGTGAGTCGGCGTTGTTGAAGCAACGGGGCATGGATGTGGCCATCGGTGGCGTCGAAGCCTATTCGACCCTGGGCTGGTTCAACGACCCGATCATGAATTCGATGATGAACTGGGGTGACGAGCGCCTGGCGACACTGATCTTCCACGAGCTGGCGCACCAGCGCTTCTATGTGAAGGATGACACCGAGTTCAACGAGTCATTTGCCACCTTCGTCGAGCAGGAAGGCACGCGCCAATGGCGTGCGGCGCGGGGTTTGGCAGCGGATAGTCTGTCGACGTCGAAGCAGCGTGATCAATTTATCCAGTTAGTCCTCGATACCCGTCAACGTTTGGAAACGCTCTACACCCAACCGTTGGCAACTGATGCAATGCGCCAGGCCAAGGCGGCTCAGTTCGAGCGTTTGCGCGCCGAGTATCGACACATGCGTGATACCCAGTGGGGCGGGGATAAGCGTTATGACGCTTGGGTCAATCAGCCTATGAACAATGCGCGGCTGTTGCCGTTTGGGCTGTATGACCAGTGGGTGCCGGCGTTTGCGGCGTTGTTTGCGCGGGAAGGTGGGGATTGGGTGAGGTTTTATGCGGCTGTGGAGACGCTGGGAGGGTTGCCGGTGGGGCAGCGCAAAGCGGCGTTGAGGCAGTTGGAAGGGGGTGGCCTTTAGGGCCTCATCGGGGGCAAGCCCCCTCCCACATTTGAACGGCGTATACAGATCAACTGTGGGAGGGGGCTTGCCCCCGATGGCAGTCTCAAGGCCGCTGCAAGAATGCCTGGTGCATCTGTGCCAGCGTCTCGAAATGCCAGGTCGGCGACTCGGCATTCAACTCTTCAAAACTGCCAAACCCATACCCCACCGCCGCCGAGTCCAGCCCATTGCTGCGCGCCCCGATCAGGTCGTGTTTGCGGTCACCGATCATCAGGGTGGTGGCCGGGTCCAGGCCTTCTTCGCTGATCAAATGCGCGATCAGCTCGACCTTGTTGGTGCGCGTCCCATCCAATTCGCTGCCGTAGATCACCTTGAAGTGCTTGGCAAAATCGAAATGCCGGGCGATCTCGCGGGCAAACACCCAGGGCTTGGAGGTGGCGATATACAACTGGCGGCCCTGGCTGCTGAGGTCTTCCAGTAACGGCATCACGCCGTCGAACACGCGGTTTTCGTACAGCCCGGTGACCTTGAAACGCTCGCGGTAGAAATTCACCGCCTCCCAGGCCTTGGCTTCGTCGAAGTCGTAGAACTGCATGAAGGCTTGCAGCAACGGCGGGCCGATGAAGTGTTCGAGCTTGGTCAGGTCCGGCTCGTCGATGCCCAGCTTGGCGAGGGCGTACTGGATCGAACGGGTGATGCCCTCGCGTGGGTCGGTGAGGGTGCCATCCAGGTCGAACAGGACGGTTGGGTAGTTCAGGGTCATCGGTCGAATCCTTCAGCCAAGTGCAGGTCTTTGAGCTTCACGTAGTTGGCCGCGCTGTAGGTGAAAAAGGCGCGTTCCTTGTCAGTCAGCGCGCGGACTTGTTTAACCGGGCTGCCCACATACAAAAAGCCGCTTTCGAGTTTCTTGCCCGGCGGTACCAGGCTGCCGGCGCCGATGATCACGTCGTCTTCCACCACGGCGCCGTCCATCACGATGCTGCCCATGCCGATCAGGATGCGGCTGCCCACCGTGCAGCCGTGCAGCATGACTTTGTGGGCGATGGTCACGTCATCGCCGATCAACAGCGGGAAACCGTCCGGGTTGAACGGCCCGGCATGGGTGATATGCAGCACGCAGCCGTCCTGCACGCTGGTGCGTGCACCGATGCGGATGCGGTGCATGTCGCCACGAATCACGGTCAGCGGCCATACCGAGCTGTCGGTGCCGATTTCGACATCGCCGATCACCACCGCCGAAATATCGACAAAAGCCCCGGCGCCCAGGGTTGGCGTGTGGTTCTGATAGGTGCGAAGGGTCACGATAGCCTCTCTCTTATCTGCTGATAGCTGCGGTGGGTGTTGATTGTAATTAAGATGGCCCCATCTTTGTCTTATCAGTTTCTTCAGCCAAGGTGCCAACCGTGAGCGCGAACAACCCTCTTCTGCAGTCCTACGACCTGCCGCCGTTCTCGGCGATCCGTGCCGAGCACGTGCAACCGGCCATTGAACAGATCCTCGCCGACAACCGCGTTGCCATCGAAGGCATCCTGCAAAGCCAGGGTAAAAATCCGACATGGGCCGGGTTGGTACTGGCCATGGACGAGCTGAATGACCGCCTCGGCGCCGCCTGGAGCCCCGTCAGCCACCTCAATGCTGTGTGCAACAGCGCCGAACTGCGCGAAGCCTACGAGGCTTGCCTGCCGGCATTGAGCGCCTATTCCACCGAGATGGGCCAGAACCGTGAGCTGTTCCAGGCCTTCGAAGCCCTGGCCAACAGCCCGGAAGCTGCCGGTTTCGACGTGGCGCAAAAAACCATTCTGGAGCACTCCCTGCGCGACTTCCGCCTGTCGGGTATCGATCTGCCGCCCGAGCAGCAAAAGCGTTACGCCGACGTGCAAAGCAAACTCTCCGAGCTGGGCAGCAAGTTTTCCAACCAGTTGCTGGACGCCACCCAGGCCTGGACCAAGCACGTCACCGATGAAGCGACCCTTGCCGGCCTGACCGACTCGGCCAAGGCGCAAATGGCCGCCGCCGCCCAGGCCAAAGGCCTCGACGGCTGGCTGATCACCCTGGAATTCCCCAGCTACTACGCGGTGATGACCTACGCCCAGGACCGTGCCCTGCGTGAAGAGGTCTACGCGGCCTACTGCACCCGTGCCTCGGACCAAGGCCCGAATGCCGGCCAGAACGATAACGGCCCGGTGATGGAACAGATCCTCGACTTGCGTCAGGAATTGGCGCAATTGCTCGGTTTCGCGTCCTTCTCGGAACTGAGCCTGGCCACCAAAATGGCTGAGTCCAGCGACCAGGTGCTGAGCTTCCTGCGCGACCTGGCCAAACGCAGCAAGCCGTTTGCTGCCCAGGACTTGCAGCAGCTCAAGGCTTATGCCGCCGAACAAGGCTGCGCCGACCTGCAGAGCTGGGACAGCGGTTTCTACGGCGAAAAACTCCGTGAGCAGCGCTACAGCGTGTCCCAGGAAGCCCTGCGCGCCTACTTCCCGATCGACAAAGTGCTCGGCGGGCTGTTCGCCATCGTGCAGCGCCTGTACGGCATCGAAATCGCCGAGCAGAAAGGCTTCGACACCTGGCACCCGGATGTTCGCCTGTTCGAGATCAAGGAAAACGGCCAGCACGTCGGCCGCTTCTTCTTCGACCTTTACGCCCGCGCCAACAAGCGCGGCGGTGCCTGGATGGACGGCGCCCGCGACCGTCGGCGCACCGTCGACGGTGTACTGCAAAGCCCGGTGGCTAACCTGGTGTGCAACTTCACCCCGGCCGACAGCGGCAAGCCTGCCCTGTTGACCCACGATGAAGTGACCACGCTGTTCCACGAATTCGGCCATGGCCTGCACCACCTGCTGACCCGCGTTGAACACGCTGGCGTGTCCGGCATCAACGGCGTGGCGTGGGATGCGGTAGAGCTGCCGAGCCAGTTCATGGAGAACTGGTGCTGGGAGCCGGAAGGCCTGGCGCTGATCTCCGGTCACTACGAAACCGGCGAGCCATTGCCCCAGGACCTGCTGGAAAAAATGCTCGCGGCGAAGAACTTCCAGTCCGGCCTGATGATGGTCCGCCAGTTGGAATTCTCGTTGTTCGACTTTGAAATGCATGCCACCCATGGCGATGGCCGCAGTGTGGCGCAAGTGCTCGAAGGCGTGCGTGACGAGGTCTCGGTAATGCGCCCGCCGGCCTATAACCGCTTCCCCAACAGCTTTGCGCACATCTTCGCCGGCGGATACGCGGCGGGTTACTACAGCTACAAGTGGGCTGAGGTACTGTCGGCGGATGCCTTCTCCAAATTTGAAGAAGACGGCGTGCTCAATGCCGAGACTGGCCGAGCATTCCGCGAAGCGATCCTGGCGCGTGGCGGCTCGCAAGCACCGATGGTGCTGTTCGTCGACTTCCGCGGACGTGCGCCGACGATTGACGCACTCTTGCGCCACAGCGGCCTGAGTGAGGACGCGGCAGCATGAGCGAAGGGCCTGTGATCACCAAAAAACAATTTATCGCCGGGGCGGTCTGCCCGGCGTGCAGCGAGCCGGACAAGCTGAAAATGTGGACCGAGGACAACGTGCCGCACCGCGAATGCGTGGCTTGCGGGTACACCGACACCCTGAATGATCAGGGCTTGTCAGTGCCCAAGGAGCTCGGCACGCGGGTGAACACCTCGGCATTGAAAGCGCCGGCGGACCCCAAGGTGCAGGCGGTGCAGTTCTTCCCCAATCCGAAACTCAAGAAAGACTAACAGCCCTACGCACACCCAATGTGGGAGGGGGCTTGCCCCCGATAGCACAAGGTCAGTCAGCCTCCAATTGGCTGACCCAGCGCTATCGGGAGCAAGCCCCTTCCCACATTTTTTTGCCTGGGTTTATTCGACTTAGGTCGCTGAATCCATTCTCTACATGCTTAGCCTGCTATCATTTGTAACCATTGATTGCCAAATACGCACGAGCTGCTCCCAAGAAGCGGCCGAACAAACCCGTGACCACATGATGAGGTGCACCCATGTCTGATCAAGATCAAGACAACCCCCGGCGTGACTTTCTGCGCAAATCCTTGACCTTGATCCCGGTGGTCACGGTTGCCAGTACCGGCCTTGGTGGCTCAATGCTGATTGCTACGCCAGAGCCGGCCCAGGCCGCGCCAGCCCAGCCGGCGGTGAGCGACAAGGCCTATGAGCCGACCTATTTCACGGCTGAGGAATGGGTGTTCATCAACGCCGCCGTCGAGCGCCTGATTCCCGCCGACGCGCAAGGCCCCGGTGCGCTGGAAGCCGGCGTGCCGGAATACATCGACCGTCAGATGAACACGCCGTACGCCAGTGGCGCCCTGTGGTTCATGCAAGGCCCGTTCAATGCCGACGCCGCGCCGGAGATGGGCTGGCAGAGCAAATTGGTGCCCAAAGAAATTTATCGTCTGGGCATTGCTGCTACGGATGCCTGGTCGAAGGCGTTCAACGGTAAAACTTTTGCTGCGCAAGACAGCGCTACCCGAGACGATATGTTGCACCGTCTGGAGGCTGGCGGCAGTGAAGTCACCGCACATTTCGACGCGGTGCCGGCCAAGATCTTCTTCAACCTGCTGCTACAAAACACCAAGGAAGGCTTCTTCTGCGACCCGATCCACGGTGGCAACAAAGGCATGGTCGGCTGGACCATGATCGGCTTCCCCGGCGCCCGCGCCGATTTCATGGACTGGGTGGAACGCAACGAGCAATACCCCTTCCCGGCTGTTTCCATTCGCGGCGAGAGGGCATAAACGTGGCGACCATCATGAAAAAAGTCGACGCAGTGATCGTTGGCTTCGGCTGGACTGGCGCGATCATGGCCAAGGAGCTGACCGAAGCAGGCCTCAACGTGGTAGCGCTGGAGCGCGGCCCTATGCAGGACACCTACCCGGACGGCAACTATCCCCAGGTCATCGACGAACTGACCTACAGCGTGCGCAAAAAACTCTTCCAGGACATCTCCAAGGAAACGGTGACCATTCGCCACAGCGTGAATGACGTCGCCCTGCCCAACCGTCAACTCGGCGCTTTTTTGCCGGGTAACGGCGTCGGCGGCGCGGGCCTGCACTGGTCGGGCGTGCATTTTCGCGTCGACCCGATCGAGTTGCGTATGCGCAGCCACTACGAAGAGCGCTACGGCAAAAACTTTATTCCAAAAGACATGACCATCCAGGACTTCGGCGTCAGCTATGAAGAGCTGGAGCCGTTTTTCGACTACGCGGAAAAAGTCTTCGGCACCTCCGGCCAGGCCTGGACCGTAAAAGGTCAGGTGGTGGGCGAAGGCCGTGGCGGCAACCCCTATGCGCCGGATCGCTCCAACCCGTTCCCGTTGGAGGCGCAGAAAAATACTGTTTCCGCACAGCTGTTTCAGAAAGCGGCTGCGTCAGTGGGTTATAAACCCTACAACCTGCCGTCAGCCAATACCTCGGGGCCATACACCAACCCCTACGGTGCGCAAATGGGCCCGTGCAACTTCTGCGGTTTTTGCAGCGGCTACGTGTGCTACATGTATTCCAAGGCCTCGCCGAACGTGAACATTCTGCCGGCCCTGCGCCAAGTGCCGAATTTTGAGCTGCGGCCCAACTCCCACGTGCTCAAGGTCAACCTCGACAGCACCAAGAGCAAGGCCACCGGCGTGACCTATATCGACGCCCAGGGCCGCGAATGCGAGCAACCGGCGGACCTGGTGATCCTTGGCGCGTTCCAGTTCCATAACGTGCGGCTGATGCTGCTCTCCGGTATCGGCAAGCCTTACGACCCGATTACCAATGAGGGCGTGGTGGGCCGCAACTTCGCCTACCAGAACATGGCGACCATCAAGGCGTTCTTCGATAAGGGCACCCACACCAACAATTTCATCGGCGCCGGCGGCAATGGCGTGGCGATGGATGACTTCAACGCCGACAACTTCGACCACGGGCCCCACGGCTTTGTGGGCGGCTCGCCGATGTGGGTCAACCAGGCGGGCAGTCGGCCGATTGCCGGTACGTCCAACCCGCCTGGCACTCCTGCGTGGGGCAGTGCGTGGAAGCGCGCCACCGCCGATTACTACACCCACCAGGTGTCGATGGATGCCCACGGCGCCCATCAATCCTACCGAGGCAACTACCTCGATCTGGACCCGGTGTACCGTGATTCCTACGGCCTGCCGCTGCTGCGCATGACGTTCGACTGGCAGGAAAACGACATCAAGATGAACCGCTTCATGGTCGAGAAAATGGGCAAGGTCGCCGAGGCGATGAACCCCAAGGCGATTGCCGTGCTTGGCAAAAAGGTCGGTGATCACTTCAACACTGCGTCCTACCAGACCACCCACCTCAACGGTGGCGCCATCATGGGCACCGACCCGAAAACCAGTGCGTTGAACCGCTACTTGCAGTGCTGGGATGTACACAACGTGTTTGTCCCAGGCGCGTCTGCTTTCCCACAAGGCTTGGGTTACAACCCGACCGGCCTGGTGGCGGCGCTGACCTACTGGTCGGCCCGGGCAATCCGCGAGCAGTACCTGAAAAACCCCGGCCCACTGGTTCAGGCATAAGGAGCGATGACCATGAAAGCACTTGTTATCGCAACGTTCGCGCTCTTCAGCAGCTGCTCGGTAAGCGCCGCCGAAACCGACCAGGTCAAGCAGGGCGAGTACCTGGCCCGCGCCGGTGACTGCGTGGCGTGCCACACCGCCAAGGGCGGCAAACCCTTCGCTGGTGGCTTGCCGATGGAAACCCCGATCGGCGTGATCTATTCCACCAATATCACGCCGGACAAGACCGGCCTGGGTGACTACAGCTTCGAGGATTTCGACAAGGCGGTGCGCCACGGCGTCGCCAAGAGCGGTAGTACGCTTTACCCGGCGATGCCCTACCCGTCTTACGCGCGTGTGAGCGAGAGCGATATGCAGGCGCTGTATGCGTACTTTATGAAGGGTGTGGAGCCGGTGGCTCAGGAAAACAAGGCCAGCGACATTCCCTGGCCTCTGAGCATGCGTTGGCCATTGGCTGCATGGCGATGGATGTTTGCCCCTGACGTGGCGGATTACCAGGCGGCGGCGGATGCCGACCCCGTGATCAGTCGTGGTGCCTACCTCGTAGAAGGCCTTGGCCACTGCGGCGCCTGCCACACGCCACGGGCCCTGACCATGCAGGAAAAAGCCCTGAGTGCCACGGATGGCAATGCGTTCCTGTCGGGCAGCGCGCCCCTGGAAGGCTGGATCGCAAAGAACCTGCGTGGCGACCACAAGGACGGCCTCGGCAGTTGGAGCGAGGAGCAACTGGTGCAATTCCTCAAGACCGGTCGCAGTGATCGCAGCGCGGTATTCGGCGGCATGAGCGATGTGGTGGTTCACAGCATGCAGTACATGTCGCAAGACGACCTGACAGCGATTGCCCGTTACCTCAAAAGCCTGCCGGCGGTGGACCCCACGGACTCACCGCATCAATACGACAAGCAGGCGGCCGAGGCGCTGTGGAAAGGCGATGACAGCAAGCCGGGCGCCTCTGTGTACATCGACAACTGCGCCGCCTGCCATCGTACCGATGGCCATGGCTATACGCGGGTATTCCCGGCGCTGGCCGGCAACCCGGTATTGCAGACCGCAGATGCCACATCGCTGATCAACATCGTGTTGAACGGCGGCACCTTGCCAGCGACCCATACCGCACCGTCGACCTTCACCATGCCAGCATTTGCCTGGCGGTTGTCGGACCAGGAAGTGGCGGACGTGGTCAACTTTATACGCAGTAGCTGGGGCAATAATGCGGCACTGGTTAAAACCTCGCACGTTGCTGAACTGCGTCAAGAAATAGAAGCTCATACAACTTCCGACACTGCGAACAAGTAAATATAACTGCCCGACTTGTATGGTTGATTATATAAGTCGGGCAGGGTTTTATTTGCGCGTACAGGTTGTTGCGAAGGTATTGACCAAGTTCAGGAACATGGCTTTGTCTACTTCATCAAAGTCGCCATCGCCGTCCAGGTCGGTGGGGCTGGACGTTGTGTCGTAGTGCCCGTCCTTCATCGAGGAGGAGGCGTACATGGCATACGCAAGTTCGCCATCGGTAAACCGTTCCAACAGGATTTCCGGGCTGTTGTCTTTTTCGAAGTCTTCACACGTTAAACGCAGTTCGTCCTGAGACATAAATATCCTTGGGTGCATGGGTGAATTGGAGCGTGATCATAGAGGCGTTCCAAAACTTAAATCCATGGTTCATGTGTGGCGACTTGTTTCATGTTGATTATAAGTAAGAAGTTATACTTTTTATTGTCAGATACGCTATTGGACGGTGGTCCGCCCAACGGTGCTCGCAAGAAGCGGAATTCTCGAATACTGTATATAGATACAGCTATCGAGAACACAGCATGAACGCTCCCCTGCCTCCTCGCGGACGGGGTACCGCCACCAACCCTCACAATCGCTTTGCGCCCAGCGTGTCGGTGGTGGAGGACGACGGCTGGTTTCAGGAAGTGCCGCCGACCCAGGGCACTGAAGTGCGTATCGAAACGGCCAAGACCATCATCACCCGCAACAACTCGCCGGACCTGCCGTTTGATCGCTCGATCAACCCCTATCGTGGCTGCGAGCATGGCTGGATATGTTATGTGAAAGGTTCCACATCAAAATTGAGTTGAGGCTTGTGTCTTGCGGCTAGGCCACTGCAAGGTGCAGAGTGTGGCTATATGACAGCCTGAGGATGAGGAATGGCCGGGTTAGTAGAAGAACTACAAGCAGATGCACTCGATGAATCGATACACATCATGGCACTTATGAGAAAGGCCAAAGCCGTTTCGGTGAAGCTAAACGCTCCGAGTATTTCGACTTGGATCGACAATGAGCTGCAAGGCTACAGGTCAAGTGACGACATACCAAATTACCGGCATGTAAGAGGTAGCCTCGTTTGTTATAACGATATTCATGGACACATTCCGCTAACTATTGACAATCCGCATATATTAGAAACTGTAACCACTCGGAAAATATCACAGCCGCTCGGGAGGTTATGTGAACATGCTGCCAATAATGATCGTGTCGTATTACCCTTTCCAGCTAAGCTAGAGGAAAAACTTCTCGCTGGTATGAATCTTCGAATGACTCCAGGGTTACAGATCGAGTCTAGTAGCTTAAAAAACATAATTTACGGAGTGCGGGATAGGGTATTACAGTTCGCATTAGAATTGGAATCTCAGGGAATTCACGGAGAAGGTATGGGTTTTTCAAAGGAAGAAAAGGCAGCTGCCGCATCTATTACTTACAACACTATTACTATTGGTAGTATGCACAATTCGCAAATTCAACAGGATAGTGATAATTCTAATCAGTATTACGGAACAGCCGATTTCAAGAAAGATCTGGAAAAATTTGTTTCAGAGTTAAAAAACGACGTAAACCAACTAAAAGGGGATGACGAAGCCAAACAATCGCTAAGAGCTGATCTCGACACTATCAAAGCACAGCTTAGTTCCTCATCGCCTAAGAAAACGATTTTGCGTGAGTGCCTTATATCCGTAAGGAATATTCTTGAAGGGGCAACCGGTGGCGTTCTCACTAATTATGTGCCGTTAGCCGCTCAATTAATCGCAGCGTGCAGTTAACGAAACGAATGACTCCATCACTGTTCTGCCGATGCCAAAGGTTTCGTATCGTTATTGTTGAGATTTTGAATATGGATTATTACGACAGCGATTTTGCACGACGCAAAATGGAACCGATGTATTGGTTTAATAAATCCTCTGAAATGAGGAATTCTGCTGGTGCTTTGTGGTTTTCACTCTCAAATACTGAACAGGTAAGCGAATGGCTAAAGTCAAACTGTAACATTCAAAGCGGAGCCGATTACTCGGTTTTTGATATGCTCTGTGGTTTGTCACTAGAGTTAATTTATAAAGCCGTAATAGTTTCAAAAAAACAACCTCCGCCCGATAATACACACGAACTTAATAAGTTAAGAGTTCGAGCAGGTATCGACGCAAGTAAAAAAGAAATAGCCATCCTTGATATATATACTCATTCAATTTATTGGCAAGCAAAATACCCTGTTGCGAAAAAAAGCGAACACCACCGAAATTACGTAAAACTGGTAGACGATAACCTTTATGAGTCTATACCCGGACTTAACCCCAAAATTAGAAAGCCGAATAATGCGATGGGTTGGGAGCTTTTTTATAAACTCTGGGCTGATGGTGCTGAGAGTTTCGAGAAAGCTAATCCCAACTTGTTTGGTTAGAGAAGGGATAAACAAACCGATGGCTATTTTCTGCGATAGGTTCCACAGCGAGGTCAGTTTTCGTGCTTGAACTTGTTCAAGTGGGAAAATTGACCAGATTAGGGTTGGACGCTAATCAAAATGGGCTCCTTGGCATCTCGCCAAGGCGTCAGTCAAATTTAACAGTTTGGTAAAAATAGCGTTGAACCGTATTGGGCTATTAGAGTTGAATGGTAAATATATTTTCAAACTGCTATTGACATGAAATTATGTTGTATTTAAGCCAAAATACTACTGTCAAATTAAGTGGGGATAGAAAAATATCATGTATTTTTTAAAAAAATAACAAGTGGTTTTTTAAAGGGAGCACGGTATTGCCGTTTTTTTACGTTGAAATATTTTAGCGTGACCCCCTAAGGATAAATTGGAGGGTTTACAAAAATGGCATTTAAACATGCTGCTGACTTGAGGGCTAAGTTGTTTTTTGACCTTTAAGCGAAGCGTATAATCAGAATTAGCTTTTGAGTTAATATGCAGAACGTATTGGGGGGAAAAATAATAGCCTCATGCAGGCTATTATCTGATATGGCTTTTTCCGTTTTTATTTTTTCCAGTTTCGAATTGTTCTATCTGTTACATTTAGAGTTGCTATAATTTCCATAGAAGTACAGCCATTCGTAAGCATTTGAATGCCCATATCTCTTTTTGCCTTTCCCTTCAATGAACCTCTTGCAGACTGAATATCAGAAAATATTTCGTTATCAAAGTGCGTGTACGTCCATTTTGATACACTTTTAGAGATGTTTTTTATCTCGTTGATGTTTAAAGGTGACGCAAGTTCTAGATTAAGGTTTAGAGCATAACTGAAGCACGACTCGTAAAATCCCGCATAGTTAGGATAGTTCATTCGGATTTCTTTGTATGACCAATTTCTTAGGTCTTCAAATAAATTGCAGTTTCTCCCTAGGCCGTAATTCTCTAGCTGCTCTTTTTTTGTAACTGGTTTTTCAAGTTTGACGTAATCACTCAATTCATCTAGCGAGTAGGGCTCATCTCTCCAGACCTTTGTCTTCCAGTGAGGGTTTAAAGGGTTCTTACTTATAGTCCCAGAGAATCCCGCATCAGCCATCAGCTTTTTCCTCATTGCTGTTTGAATTGATGCTGCGTATCGAATAGGTTTTATGTTCGCCTCAAGTGCCGTTCTAACTGGTGTTTCCAAGTTGTAGAAATAATGGCAGTGGCCGTTTTCCGGGTTCATGACCGATATATTTGGGGCTGCCATGTTTGTTTGCTCCCAAAGCATTCCAGAGTCTTGGTGGTCGATGTCAAATACTAGCCATCTTAAATGCGTCGGGCCATTAGCTTGGATATGTAGTTTTTTAACGGCTATTGATTTTGTTCTTGGTGAAATACCACGGAAGTAATCATCACAACAATAAGGCTTTTTAGGTAAGGTGCTTTCAAAAAGGGTTAAACATCCCATAGTTCCTCTATTAATTAAAGTTAATTAAAAGAAAAACCAACGGAGGCATTGACTATTTGTATAATAT
>NZ_WKCB01000079.1 GCF_021606685.1 Pseudomonas syringae | reverse complement strand
ATTCAGGACTGACGCAGCGCCATGCCCCTGACGTCGTCGCTGACCAAACCCCTGGCCCCTTCGTGGGCCAATCGCTTCAAAGAGCAAAGCCTGGAGCGTGGGCGGCGGTATGCGCTGGAAAACCGCGTGCGCATCGTCGAGTCCGGCGACAGCACCATTGTCGCCAGCTGCGAAGGCTCGGGCGGCAACGTTTACCGACAGACCATCTCGCTGCGCGAATCGGCCAAGGGCACGCTGATCCTGGTGGACAGCCGCTGTACGTGCCCGGTGCACACCAACTGCAAACATATTGCGGCGGTGCTGCTCAAGGTCCAGGAAACCCTGGCCTACCCGGCCGCAGCCCAGGATGCCGAGTTGCTGGAGAAACTCCAGGCCGTGCTGGATAACCGTGTGGTGCTGCCGCAGGTGGTGATGGAAGAGGTGCTGCCCGTGCCGCGCCTGTGGCTGGCCAGCGTCGAGTTCAGCGCGTTTGAACCGCGCAACGGCAAGATGCAGCGTTATATCCAGCACCGTGCGGCATTGTCGTTCAACTACCTGGGCAACTATGTCAGTGGGCAGAAGAACGCCGATATCATCGTGCGCCAGGAAACCCAGAGCCTGCGCATCAAGCGCCATCCCGAGCTGGAGCAGCCCTATCGCGAGCAACTGCGCCTGCTCGGGTTCAAGATCGCCACGCGCCAGAGCAAGGCCCTGCCGGAAAGTGCCGGCGAGTTGTTCGAGATGGTCAATGACAGCGCCTGGCTGAACTTCACTCTCAACGCATCGCCCACCTTGCGCGCCGAGGGTTGGGAGCTGCAGATCGACGAGGATTTCGGCTTTGACCTGAGCGCCGTCGATGACTGGTACGCCACCGTCGATGAAGGTCCGGAGCGCGACTGGTTCGACCTGGAACTGGGGATCATCGTCAACGGCGAGCGCCTGAGCCTGCTGCCGATCCTGTTGAACCTGATGCGCTCCCACACCGAAATCCTCAACCCGGAAAAGCTCGCGCGGCGCCGCGATGACGAGCTGATCCTGGTGAACATCCCCGGCCTGCCCAATGGTCACGGCCCGCTGCAAGTGGCGCTGCCCTACGGCCGGCTGAAGCCGGTGCTGGCAACCCTTGGCGAGTTTTACCTGCAGGAAGCCGGCACCACCACACTGCGCCTGGCCAAAGCCGATGCGATCCGGCTGAACCCGCTGGAAGACCTGCCGCTGCAATGGGAAGGCGGCGAGAAGATCCGCAACTTCGCCCAGCGCCTGCGCGACATCAAAGACTTCAGCTGTGTGGCGCCCGAGGGCTTGAACGCGACGCTGCGTCCCTATCAGCTGGAAGGCTTGAGCTGGATGCAGTCGCTGCGCCAGCTGGATGTCGGCGGGATTCTTGCGGACGACATGGGCCTGGGCAAGACCCTGCAGACCCTGGCGCATATTCTCACCGAGAAAGCCGCCGGACGCCTGGACCGCCCGTGCATGGTGGTAATGCCCACCAGCCTGATTCCCAACTGGCTCGACGAGGCGGCGCACTTCACCCCGCAACTCAAGGTGCTGGCGCTGTATGGCGCCACGCGCAAAAAACACTTTGCCAACCTGCAGGACTATGACCTGCTGCTGACCACCTACGCGCTGCTGCCCAAGGACATCGACACCCTTGCCGCACAGCCCTTGCACGTCCTGATCCTGGATGAAGCCCAGTACATCAAGAACCCCACCAGCAAAGCGGCCCAGGCGGCGCGCGAGCTGAATGCGCGGCAGCGCCTGTGCCTGAGCGGCACGCCCCTGGAAAACCACCTCGGCGAGTTGTGGTCGCTGTTCCACTTCCTGCTGCCGGGCTGGCTCGGTGACGTCAAAAGCTTCAACCGCGATTACCGCGTGCCCATCGAAAAGCGCGCCAGCGATGTACGATTGCAGCACCTCAACGGTCGGATAAAACCCTTCCTGCTGCGCCGCACCAAAGAACAGGTGGCGACCGAGCTGCCACCCAAGACCGAGATCATCCATTGGGTCGACCTCAATGAGGCCCAACGCGACGTGTACGAAACCATGCGCCTGGCCATGGATAAAAAGGTGCGCGACGAGATCACCCGCAAAGGCGTGGCGCGCAGCCAGATCATCATTCTTGAAGCGCTGCTCAAGCTGCGCCAGGTATGTTGCGACCTGCGCCTGGTCAACGATGCCGCCCTGCCCGCCCGTGGCAGCAGCTCGGGCAAGCTCGACAGCCTGATGGAGATGCTTGAAGAGTTGTTCGCCGAAGGGCGCCGGATTCTGCTGTTTTCCCAGTTCACCTCGATGCTCAGCCTGATCGAAGTCGAGCTTAAAAAGCGCGGCGTTGCCTACGCACTGTTGACCGGCCAGACGCGGGACCGGCGTACACCGGTGAAGGACTTCCAGAGCGGCAAGCTGCAGATTTTTCTGATCAGCCTGAAAGCCGGTGGTGTGGGCTTGAACCTGACCGAAGCCGATACCGTGATCCATTACGACCCGTGGTGGAACCCTGCTACGGAAAACCAGGCGACCGACCGTGCGTATCGCATCGGCCAGGAGAAACCGGTGTTCGTCTACAAGATGATTGCGCGCGGCACGGTGGAGGAGAAAATTCAGCACCTGCAGAAGGAAAAGTCCGATCTGGCGGCGGGTGTGCTGGATGGTCGTACGACCGGGGACTGGCAATTGGGCAACGAGGATATCGAGGCGTTGTTTGCGCCGCTGCCGCATAAGCAAGAGAAGCGTTGACGGTAAGATCGCCATCGGGGGCAAGCCCCCTCCCACACTATGATTTGTGAATGCGATCAAATGTGGGAGGGGGCTTGCCCCCGATGGGCGCGACGCGGTCTTCAGTCGATCAACTGAGCATCCCGCAACGCGGTCAGCGCCGCCAACCAACGCGGGTCCTGCTTGTAATCCGTCGAAGCAACCCGCTGCCCGCGCATCCGCGCGATCCGTGCCGAAGGCGCCACCTTCATCCGCTGCGCCGCACTCAGCGCCAACTCAGCAGCCGCTCGATCATTGCACACCAGGCCCATGTCGCAGCCCGCCGTCAGCGCCGCTTCAATCCGGCTGGCTGCATCGCCGACCACGTGGGCACCGGCCATCGACAGGTCATCGCTGAAAATCACCCCGTCAAACTGCAACTCGCCGCGCAGGATGTCCTGCAACCAGCGGCGCGAAAAACCAGCCGGCTGGGCGTCGACCTGAGGGTAGATAACGTGGGCCGGCATCACAGCGGCCAATTGCTGACTCAGGCGTGCGAAAGGCACCAGGTCATTGGCGCGAATCTGTTCCAGGCTACGTTCATCGTTGGGAATCGCGACATGGGAATCGGCCTCGGCCCAACCGTGGCCCGGGAAGTGCTTACCGGTGGCCGCCATGCCGGCGCTGTTCATGCCGCGAATAAAGGCACCGGCGAGCACGGCGGCGCGCTCAGGGTCGCCTTCGAATGAGCGAGTGCCGACCACGGCGCTGCGTTGGTAGTCCAAGTCCAAAACCGGCGCGAAGCTCAGGTCAAGACCGACCGCCAACACCTCGGTCGCCATGACCCAGCCGCACTGCTCGGCCAGGTATTCGGCGTTGGGGTTATCCGCCAACGCACGCATGGCCGGCAGGCGCACAAAACCCTGGCGCAGGCGCTGCACGCGACCGCCTTCCTGATCGACCGCCAGCAGCAGGTCGGGGCGCACCGCACGAATCGCCGCGCTCAATTCGCGCACCTGACGGGGGTGCTCGATATTGCGCGCAAAAATAATCAGGCCGCCCACCTCAGGCTGGCGCAACAGATGGCGATCCTCGGCCGTCAGCCAGGTACCGGCAACGTCGACCATCAAAGAACCTTGCAGGGCAGCAGTCATAAACCTTCCTTATAAAACGCGCACAACCCGTTGCCCTCACGCGGCGCACAGGGCGCGGTGAGCACAACGGGTTGCGGATAAATAGCTGAAATCGGCATGGCGGCTAGCTTAGCGGATGCAAGCGGCCGCGCCCACCCGGGGTGGTCAAACCTTGGCAGCGGTGGGCGCCGATTTACTGCGCGGGCGCAGTTGAGCGGCGGCCATGGCCGGGTCGGTCACGCCGGTTTCGGCGCGCATGCCGGCGGCGAGGAACGGCACCATCAGGCGCATCACCTGCTCGATGGAGGTGTTCACGCCGAAATCGGTTTCGGCAATCGCGCGTAACGCCTTGATCCCGGACATGCTGAACGCCGCCGCACCGAGCATGAAGTGCACGCGCCAGAACAGCTCGATAGGAGGAATACGCGGGGCTGCTTCGTTGACCAGCAACATATAGCGACGGAAAACCTTGCCGTACATGTCTTCCAGGTAACGCCGCAGGTGGCCCTGGCTCTGGCTGAACGCCAGGCCCAGCAAACGCATGAAGATCGACAGGTCATTGCCGCTGCGCGGTTGCACCACCAGCGCTTGCTCCACGAGGATTTCCAGCAGGTCTTCCAGGGTAGGCTTGTGATCGGCTTTGGCTTGGCGGCGCTCCAGCTCACGGTCGAGGCTGGCGCAGAATGGCCCCAGGAAGCGTGAGAACACCGCCTGGATCAGGGCCTTTTTCGAGCCGAAATGGTAGTTCACCGCCGCGAGGTTGACCCCCGCCTTGCTGGTAATCAGCCGCAATGAAGTTTCAGCAAATCCTTTTTCCGCGAACAATTGCTCGGCAGCATCGAGAATGCGTTCAACGGTTTCCGACTGGGCCATGGCTACTCCGCCTGACAAACACTTGTTTGAAACATACGTTTCAGGTTGTGTCTTGTCAAGCCTGCGAGTCCGTTTTCCGGCCGGCCAGTCATCTATTTCATCGCTATTTAATCACATCCGCCCTGCTCTGTAGGCAGCGCTGTCTCTGCCCTGCAGGACGGGTGACGAATGACCGTCCAGCGGAGTGCCTGAAAAGGATGATTGCCAAGCGCACTTCACTGTATATAATCCCAGTCACTGTATAAAAAGACAGAGCGATCAACATGCTAAAACTGACGCCACGCCAAGCTGAGATTCTGGCTTTTATCAAGCGCTGCCTCGATGACAACGGCTACCCGCCGACGCGAGCGGAAATTGCGCTGGAGCTGGGGTTCAAATCCCCTAACGCCGCCGAAGAACACCTCAAGGCCCTCGCTCGCAAAGGCGCGATCGAGATGACCCCGGGTGCTTCGCGCGGTATTCGCATCCCTGGCTTTGAAGCCAAGGCCGACGAATCGACATTGCCGATCATCGGCCGCGTCGCCGCCGGTGCGCCGATCCTGGCGCAGCAGCACGTCGAAGAGTCCTGCAACATCAACCCGACCTTCTTCCATCCCCGCGCCGACTACTTGTTGCGCGTGCACGGCATGAGCATGAAGGACGTAGGCATTTTCGATGGTGACCTGCTGGCCGTGCACACCACCCGTGAGGCCCGTAACGGCCAGATCGTCGTGGCGCGTATCGGCGATGAAGTCACGGTCAAACGCTTCAAACGCGAAGGCAGCAAGGTTTGGCTCCTGGCCGAAAACCCTGAATTCGCCCCGATTGAAGTGAACCTGAAAGATCAGGACCTGGTGATCGAAGGCTTGAGTGTCGGCGTTATTCGCCGCTAAAGGAGACATCATGCAGCTCGTGCACACCCCCCAACACACACAACTGTCGCTGTTCGAGGCCTTTATGGCCCAACCTCTTGCGCCACTCCTCAAGGAAACGGTCGAGGCGCCCTGGGGCGCTGAACCCGAGGTGTTCAGTGAGCTGTCGTTGCGCGGTGCGGCCGGGAGCTGCCTGAGCCTACTGGCGCCAATCCTTCGAGAACTGAGTGAAGAACAGGACGCCCGCTGGCTGACGTTGATCGCCCCGCCCGCCAGCCTGACTCAGGCTTGGCTGCGGGACGCCGGCCTCAACCGCGAGCGCATCCTGTTACTGCAGCCGCGCGGCATGCAAAGCGCCCAGCAATTAACCTGCGAGGCTTTACGCCTGGGCCGTAGCCATACGGTTGTGAGCTGGTTGAACCCATTGAACGCCAGCGCCAAGCAGCAACTGATCAGCGCCGCACGTACGGGCGATGCGCAGAGCTTGAATATTCGATTGGGCTGAATGCGGCAAAAGGGCTTGCTTGATAACAAACGGCTTGTTGTGGCGAGCGAGCTTATTGTGCTGAGCGGCCTTGTTGTGGCGAGCGTGCTTGTTGTGGTGAGTGTGCTTGTTGTGGCGAGCGGGCTTGCCCGCGTTGGGCTGCGAAGCGGCCCTAGATAGATAGCTTAATGCGGTAAATCAGTTATGGCACGGTGTCTGGTTTTGGGCCTGCTTCGCAGTCCAACGCGGGCAAGCCCGCTCGCCACACAAGCCCACTCACCAAAACAAGCACGCTCGCCACATAAGCCCGCTCGATACACGAGACCGCTTATCGCAACCGGGCGCTAGTCTGAGACTCAGTGAAGAACCCGCGGCCCATCGTCTTTCTCAGGCTCGCCTTCCGCCAGGCGACCTGCCATCTGCACACCCACGCTCAACATGGCTTTTGCCACTTCCACGTGCTGGCCTTGCAGGAATGCTTTTGCATCCTCGGAAAAATCCAGGATAACCAGAGAACCCTCGTCCTCAGCCCGGCGCAGCTCGATACGGCCGTCAGGCAGCTCAACAATTTCCAGAAAGGACGTCGGCATAAAAGTCTGTTCTCCACGAAAGGCCGGGATTATATCAGTCATCCACTGCATTTCGCTGAGGATCTGGCCACGTTTCTTTACGGCTTGATGAATGGTGCCGGGATGACTCGGTTCAAATGTGGTGTACACCAATGACGCCGACTCAGCACTCGTTCAAGCCTTCACGAAACCGCAACGCCATCTTCTTGAGTGCCTGACGCCAGCTCTCCAGCTCTTCGCGACTCAATGGCTTGGGCTCATCCTCTTCGAGCGCAACGGCCACGATCAGCGGCTGGGTTACATCCCCCTTGGGCACATGGGGAACGCGCGGCGGCTGGAACATGTCCGCATGCGCCTTGAGCAAGCGTGCAATCCAACTGTCCGGGCTTTGCGCCATTTCCACCAGCTCGGCCAGCTCAGGGATCGCCATGCTGTCCAGCACTTCGCGGTTCATGATCATTTCCGCGCGGGGCGAACCGGCCTGAGGCAGGCGGTAGAACCCGGCGATTTCATGACACAACCCCAGCAAAGCCCCGTACAAGTGGAACAAGGCCGCCTCACGCCCCGCTTGGACCAGCGCGATGGCATTCATCTCCTTGCCTTCCTCGGCGCGGCCAAGGGCCTCCAGAGACAAACCCGCGAAGTAAATTTTCTGATTGGTACGGGTATAGAGTTCGTTGGCCATGACGGCAACCTCCACAACGAATAGGCGTGATGCTGGCTTAACAGTGTCACGGATCAGCCGAGACTACTGCAAGCGCAAAAAAGGCCGCCTGGGCAGGCGGCCTTTATATTTTGCAGACTAGACGATCAAGCGCCCTGGCGCTTGTCTTCGACCTTCCACTTACCGCCGTCGTAGAACGCTTTCCAGCCGGTAGGCTTGCCGTCCACTTCCGACTGCACGTACTGCTCCTTGGTCTTGCGGCTGTAGCGGATCACGGCCGGGCGACCGTCCGGGTCCTTCTTGGGCGCTTCACACAGGAAGTGGTACTTAGGATCGATCTCGTCCTTGTGCGGCACGATCTCCAGCACCAGCGGCGCACGGGTCTCGCGGTTTTTCGGGAACTGGCTGGCGGCGAGGAACAGGCCCGACGCGCCATCACGCAGGATGTAGGTGTCGTTGACCTTCTCGCACTTGAGTTCAGGCATCTTCACCGGGTCCATCTTGGGCGGCGCCGCGTCACCGCTCTTGAGCAGTTTGCGGGTGTTCTTGCACGTCGGGTTGGTGCAACCGAAGAACTTGCCGAAGCGGCCGGTCTTGAGCTGCATCTCGCTGCCGCACTTGTCGCATTCCAGGCTCGGACCTTCGTAGCCCTTGATGCGGTAGCTGCCTTCTTCGATTTCGTAGCCGTCGCAGTCCGGGTTGTTACCGCAGATGTGCAGCTTGTGCTTCTCGTCGAGCAGGTAGGCGTCCATCGCGGTGCTGCAGATTGGGCAGCGGTGCTTGCCACGCAGTACCAGCGACTCGGATTCACCCTCGTCGTCAGCGGCGATTTCATCGCCCGGCACCAGGTTGACGGTAGCCTTGCAACGCTCTTTCGGCGGCAGGCTGTAACCCGAGCAGCCGAGGAACACGCCGGTAGACGCAGTACGAATCTGCATCGGGCGGCCGCAGGTCAGGCACGGGATGTCAGTCATCACTGGCTGGTTGGCGCGCATGCCGCTGTCAGGGCTTTCGGCTACTTCGAGTTTCTTTTTGAAGTCGCCGTAGAACTCGTCCAGCACGTTTTTCCAGTCGCGCTCGCCCTGGGCCACGTCATCGAGATTCTCTTCCATGCCGGCGGTGAAGCCGTAGTCCATCAGGTTGGAGAAGCTCTCGGACAGACGCTCGGTGACGATATCGCCCATCTTTTCCGAGTAGAAACGACGGTTGTGCAGCGCCACGTAGCCGCGATCCTGAATGGTCGAGATGATTGCCGCGTAGGTCGAAGGACGACCGATACCGCGTTTTTCCATCTCTTTCACCAGGCTGGCTTCCGAATAACGCGCCGGCGGCTTGGTGAAGTGCTGGGACGGGTCGAGCTTGATCAGCTTCAGCGTATCGCCCTGGGCCATGTCCGGCAGCACGTCGTCATCGCCTGGCTTGGCGATCTGCGGCATCACACGGGTGTAGCCGTCGAACTTGAGGATACGGCCCTTGGCACGCAGCTCGAAGTCGCCAGCGCCCACGCTGACGGTGGTAGACAGGTATTGCGCCGGCAGCATCTGGCACGCCAGGAACTGGCGCCAGATCAACTCGTACAGACGCTCAGCATCGCGCTCCATACCACTGAGCTTGCTCGGCTCGGTGTTGGCATCGGAAGGACGAATCGCTTCGTGAGCCTCCTGGGCGCCTTCTTTGCTGCTGTAGACGTTCGGCTTCTCCGGCAGGTATTTCTTGCCGAATTCGCTTTCAATATAAGTACGCGCCATCGCCACCGCGTCTTGCGACAGGTTGGTGGAGTCGGTACGCATATAAGTGATGTAGCCGGCTTCGTACAGACGCTGGGCCATCATCATGGTTTTCTTCACACCAAAGCCCAGGCGGTTACTCGCGGCCTGTTGCAGGGTGGACGTGATGAACGGTGCCGACGGCTTGCTGCTGGTCGGCTTGTCTTCGCGCTTGACGATGCTGTAGCTGGAAGCCTTGAGCTTCTCCAGCGCGGCCATGGCCTGGGCTTCGTTCAGCGGCTTGAAGGCTTCGCCTTTTTCACGGGCGACTTCAAAGCGCACGTTGGCGCCCTTGGCAGTGCCGAGGTCGGCGTGGACTTCCCAGTACTCTTCGGGGATGAACGCGCGAATCTCACGCTCACGCTCCACCACCAGCTTGACCGCTACAGACTGCACACGGCCGGCGGACAGACCACGGGCGATCTTGGCCCACAGCAATGGCGAGACCATGTAACCCACGACGCGGTCGAGGAAACGACGGGCCTGTTGGGCGTTAACACGGTCGATGTCCAGCTCGCCCGGCTTGGAGAAGGCTTCCTGGATGGCTTTCTTGGTGATTTCGTTGAACACCACGCGCTTGTAGCGGCTGTCGTCACCGCCGATGGCTTCCCGCAGGTGCCAGGCAATGGCCTCCCCTTCGCGGTCCAAGTCCGTCGCGAGATAGATGGTGTCAGCATCCTTGGCGAGCCGGCGCAGCTCTTCGATGACCTTTTCCTTGCCCGGAAGGATTTCGTACTTGGCCTTCCAGCCATGATCCGGGTCCACACCCATCCGCGAGACCAGCTGCTTGCGCGCTTTCTCTTTAGGCGTGAGCACCGGACCTTCGCCCGCAGCCGCCTTGCCGCGCTTGGCAGCAGGCTCCTTGCTGGCGCTAGCCGAACCGCTGGTGGGCAGGTCTCGGATATGGCCGATACTCGACTTCACCACGTACTCGTTACCCAAGTACTTGTTGATGGTCTTGGCCTTAGCCGGGGATTCCACAATGACCAGCGATTTGCCCATGGATCGGAAAATTCCTGAATTCGAGAAGTGAAAGGCAGTTGGCGCCTGACGCGGCAACGCTATATATAGTGGCAACAAGGTGAGGTCAAGCGCAGCATTCTGCGCGGCCTGCCGTTATTGCCCTGAAAAAAGACTGGGTTCGGCCTGGACCAAAGCAAAGCGCGGGACCTGCTCGCCGTCAACTTCGACGGTCTCAACGAACATGCTCAAGGGGCGTACCCAAAAGCCGTAATCGCCATACAGTGCTTGGTAAAACACCACTTCTTCTTCCGTCTCCGAGTGCCGTGCCACGTTAAAAACGCGGTACTGCGGCCCCTTATAATGTTGGTAGAGCCCTGGTTCGACTTTCATGCTCTGGCCCCCTTACAAAATTTGTTGAAAAAAAATATTAAAAATTCCAAAAAACAAAAACCGGGGCACTGGGCCCCGGCTTCCGTCAGCGCAACGCTTAAACGCGTTCGAAGACGGTGGATATGCCTTGGCCAAGGCCAATGCACATGGTTGCAACCCCAAGGTTGCCGCCATTTTGCTTCATCACATTGAGCAAAGTGCCGGAAATACGTGCACCGGAGCAACCGAATGGGTGGCCCAGGGCAATCGCACCGCCGTGCAGGTTAACCTTCTCATTCATCTTGTCGAGCACTTTCAAATCTTTCAGCACCGGCAGGGCCTGTGCGGCGAAAGCTTCGTTGAGCTCGAAGAAGTCGATATCGGAGATGGTCAGGCCTGCGCGCTTCAAGGCTTTTTGTGTGGCCGGTACTGGACCATAGCCCATGATCGCCGGGTCCACACCCGCCACCGCCATCGAACGGATCACGGCCAGCGGCTGGATACCCAGGTCCTGGGCACGCTGCGCCGACATCACGATCATGCACGAAGCACCGTCGGTAATTTGCGACGAAGTACCGGCTGTCACGGTACCGCCCTTTGGATTGAAGGCAGGCTTGAGGGCCGCCAGGCTTTCCAGGGTGGTGTCCGGACGAATGGTTTCGTCGTAGTCGAACAGTTTCAGGAAACCGTTCTCGTCATAACCGTTCATCGGGATGATCTCATCCTTGAACTTGCCTTCCACGGTCGCCTTGTGAGCGAGCTGGTGGGAACGCAAGCCGAACGCGTCCTGGGCTTCGCGGGTAATGCCGTGCATTTTGCCGAGCATTTCCGCGGTGAGGCCCATCATGCCCGAGGCTTTTGCCGCGTACAGCGACATGTGCGGGTTAGGGTCGACGCCGTGCATCATGCTGACGTGGCCCATGTGCTCCACGCCGCCGACCACGAACACATCGCCGTTACCGGTCATGATCGCCTGGGCAGCGGTGTGCAGCGCGCTCATCGACGAACCGCACAGGCGGCTCACGGTCTGGCCGGCAGCAGTGTGCGGGATCTGGGTCATCAACGACGCCATGCGCGCGATGTTCCAGCCCTGCTCCAGGGTCTGGTTGACGCAGCCCCAGATCACGTCTTCGACTTCGTTAGGATCGACCTTGACGTTGCGTTCCAGCAATTTGCTGATCAGGTGCGCCGACATGTCTTCGGCACGGGTGTTGCGGTGCATGCCGCCCTTGGAGCGGCCCATCGGTGTGCGACCGAAGTCGACAATCACCACGTCTCTTGGATTCAAGCTCATAAATATTCTCGCTCTAGTCGTCTGGGCGCTTAACCGAAGAAGCTCTGGCCGTTCTTGGCCATTTCACGCAGCTTCGCGGTCGGGTGGTACAGCGGGCCCAGATCAGCGTATTTGTCAGCCAGGGCAACGAACTCGGCCACACCGATCGAATCGATGTAACGCAGTGCACCACCACGGAATGGAGGGAAACCAATACCGTACACCAGGCCCATATCGGCTTCGGCGGCGGTTTCAACGATGCCGTCTTCCAGGCAACGCACGGTTTCCAGGCACAGGGCGATCATCATCCAGTTGATGATGTCCTCGTCCGACACCTCACGCTGTTCGTAGATGACCGGAGCCAGCACTTCGTGCACCGACGGGTCGGCGACTTTCTTCTGCTTGCCCTTCTTGTCGGCCTCGTAGGCGTAGAAGCCCTTGCCGTTCTTCTGGCCCAGGCGCTTGGCCTCGTAGAGCGCGTCGATCGCCGAGCGGCGGTCGTCTTTCATGCGGTCCGGGAAGCCTTCAGCCATCACGTCGCGACCGTGGTGGCCGGTGTCGATGCCGACCACGTCCATCAGGTACGCCGGGCCCATCGGCCAGCCGAATTTTTCCATCACTTTGTCGATGCGCACGAAGTCCACACCGGCGCTGACCAGCTTGGCGAAACCGCCGAAGTACGGGAACAGCACGCGGTTGACCAGGAAGCCCGGGCAGTCGTTGACCACGATCGGGTTCTTGCCCATTTTCTTGGCATAGGCGACGGTGGTGGCAACGGCCAGCTCGCTGGACTTCTCGCCACGGATCACCTCAACCAGCGGCATCATGTGCACAGGGTTGAAGAAGTGCATGCCGACGAAGTTTTCCGGGCGCTTGAGGGCCTTGGCCAACAGCGAGATGGAAATGGTCGAGGTGTTCGAGGCCAGGATGGTGTCATCCTTGACCTGGGCTTCGACTTCAGCCAATACGGCTTGCTTGACCTTGGGGTTCTCGACAACCGCTTCGACCACCAGGTCGACGTGGCCGAAATCGCCGTAGGACAGCGTAGGACGAATGCCGTTAAGCACTTCAGCCATTTTCGCTGCGGTCATGCGACCTTTGTCCACACGCCCGACCAGCAGCTTGGCGGCTTCCGCCAGGCCTTGCTCGATACCGTGCTCGTTGATGTCTTTCATCAGGATCGGCGTGCCTTTGGACGCCGACTGATAGGCGATACCGCCGCCCATGATACCGGCGCCGAGGACGGCAGCCTGCTTCACGTCGCGGGCGATCTCGTCATAGGCCTTGGCCTTTTTCTTGAGCTCCTGATCGTTCAGGAACAGGCCGATCAGGCTTTGGGCAGCGGAGGTTTTCGCCAGTTTGACGAAACCGGCCGCTTCCACTTCCAGGGCTTTGTCGCGACCCAGGTTCGCAGCCTTCTGGATGGTCTTGATCGCTTCAACCGGCGCCGGGTAGTTCGGGCCAGCCTGACCCGCCACGAAACCTTTGGCGGTTTCGAACGACATCATTTGTTCGATGGCGTTGAGCTTGAGCTTTTCCAGCTTGGGCTGACGCTTGGCCTTGTAGTCAAATTCGCCGCTGATGGCGCCCTTGATCAGGTTCAGTGCAGCTTCGGCGAGTTTGTCCGGGGCAACCACAGCGTCGACGGCACCGACTTTCAGCGCGTCTTCAGCTTTGTTTTCCTTACCGGCGGCGATCCACTCGATGGCGTTGTCGGCACCGATCAGGCGCGGCAGGCGGACGGTGCCGCCAAAGCCAGGGTAGATGCCCAGCTTGACTTCGGGCAGGCCGATTTTTGCAGTGGCCGACATGACACGAAAGTCTGCGGCCAGGCACATTTCAAAGCCGCCGCCCAGCGCGATGCCATTGATCGCGGCAACGGTAGGCACGTTGAGGTCTTCGAAATCGCTGAAAATCTTGTTGGCTTCGAGGTTGCCAGCCACCAGCTCGGCATCGGGCAACTTGAAGTTGTCGACGAATTCGGTGATGTCAGCGCCGACGATGAACACGTCCTTGCCGCTGGAGACGATTACGCCCTTGACCGAAGCATCTGCTTTGATGGTGTCGACGGCCTGACGCAGTTCGTTCAGGGTTAGACGGTTGAACTTGTTGACGGACTCACCCTTGAGGTCGAATTTCAATTCGACGATGCCACTTTCAAGAGCCTTAACCGTGATGGCTTTACCTTCGTAAATCATCAACTGATCTCCACGATATGGAAGCTGAACAGTACACATTGGACGCTGGCCTCTGGTTGGACATTGATAATGACGCCAATGCTCATGCCAATCCGCCAGGCACACCCGCCAATGCGATAGTCGGGATTCTGTATGAGCGGTCTGACAGACAAACGCTCAATTCATACGCCCGTTTGATTTGGGTACGCCACCTTCATCCAATTCCGGACAATTGTCAATCGCTCCAAAGGCGTGGAAAAACGCGACTTTCCAGTCATTTCAGAACCCGGGCCCAGGCGTGCGCCTGGCCGATACGTCGGCATTCACAGGATCAATAATGAAAAAACCACGGGAAAAGGCTGTACAGATCCGGATATGCCGCTAGGCTAGCGGCACTTGTCACAGAATAGTCAGAACGCCTGGGTGAACACCCGACGCGGGAACCACAGCATTACCGGCCTGCCTGGCCAACTCCAGCCCGATGATGATGTCGGGCTTTTTAGTGCCTGGCGTTTACTCAAGCCAATGCCTTGAGCAACGTATCAATATCCTTCAACACGCTCGCCTCGCCCTTCTCGCCCCAATACAGCGCGATCATTTGCGCGTCAGCCTCGACCTTGTAGACGTTCGCCGGCAGCGTTGAAAAATGCGGCAACAACTTCTCATCCGTACACACTTCACGCCATTGGTTGACCCATACGCCCGGCTCCAACTGCCAGTAGCTCCAGATGGCCGGCGCACTGCCGCGTCGTGGTCGGCAATACTGCGCACACGGGCTCGGCGGCTCCTGTTTGAGCCAGTGCGGCCACTCCTGGGGGGCCAGTTGCATGGCCAGGCCGATGCGGCGCGCCTCCATGCGCAGGGCCATGCGCCCGCTCTGATGGCGCGAGGGGCGCAGCCATGCCAGAGGGCTCAGAACCACCGCAAGGATTGACACCACTATCCAGACCGTCATATGTGTACTCCCGAATTTCTAGATGAGCGGATTTGATCTGTCGCAACCCCATCCGCTTGAAAGCAGCCATACTGAACTTATCGCAGTCCCCTGGAGGAACGCCTCATGCCCTACCAACATATTCTGGTCGCTGTCGATCTGACCGAAGAGTGCGATCCAGTGATCAAGCGCGCGCAGGAATCTGCAATTGCCAATGGCGCCAAACTGTCCCTCGTGCACATCGTGGAGCCCATGGCCATGGCCTTCGGTGGCGACGTGCCGATGGACCTTTCCCAGTTGCAGCAACAGCAATTTGATCAAGCCAAGGAGCGCCTTGACCGCCTGATCCTCAAATACCCGCATCTGCAAAAAGATGACTGCCACCTCACGTACGGCCAACCGCGCCAGGAGATCCACCATCTTGCCAAGGAAAAGGCTTGCGACCTGATCGTGGTCGGCAGCCATGGCCGCCACGGCCTGGCGCTGCTGCTGGGCTCTACTGCCAACGACGTACTGCACGGCGCGCCGTGCGATGTGCTGGCGGTCAAATTGGTAAAAAGCTCGTAAGACCGCTGTAGGTTCAATGTGGGAGGGGGCTTGCTCCCGATAGCGGTGCATCAGTCACCCGATGTATCAACGGACAGACTGCTATCGGGGGCAAGCCCCCTCCCACATGTTGAATCGCATTTCCTATAAAAAAGCCCGACGCTCAATCAAACGAGCGCCGGGCTTTTTATCAGACCGGAATCAATCAGGCATCCAGCTCGGCCCAACGCTCAACCAGCACTTCCAGCTCCTGGTTCAGTGTCTCCAGGGACGCGATGACCTTGGCGGTCTCCGCTGCCGGGCGCAGGTAGAAACCCGCGTCAGCCATTTCCGCTTCTACCGCGGCAATCTGCTGTTCCTTGGCGTCGATATCACCCGGCAAAGCTTCCAGCTCGCGCTGAAGCTTGTAGCTGAGTTTCTTCTTCGCCGCCGGAGCGGCTTCCTGCACAGGTGCAGCAGCAGCCACTGGCGCGACGACTGCGGAGGTCAGGTCGGCCTTGCCGGACTTGCTCTCGGTCACGCCCAGCAGGCGCGGCGAGCCACCCTGGCGCAGCCAGTCCTGGTAACCACCGACGTATTCACGCACCTTGCCTTCACCTTCGAAGACCAGGGTGCTGGTAACCACGTTGTCGAGGAATGCCCGGTCGTGACTCACCATCAGCACGGTGCCGTTGAAGGTCAGCAGGACCTCTTCCAGCAGCTCAAGGGTTTCCACGTCGAGGTCGTTGGTCGGCTCGTCAAGTACCAGCAGGTTGGCCGGCTTGCTGAACAGCTTGGCCAGCAGCAGGCGCGCGCGCTCACCACCGGACAAGGCTTTCACCGGAGTCCGTGCACGTTGCGGGCTGAACAGGAAATCGCCAAGGTAGCTCAATACGTGGCGGCTCTGGCCGTCGATATCGATGAAGTCGCGGCCTTCGGCGACGTTATCGATCACGGTTTTTTCCAGGTCCAACTGGTGGCGCAACTGGTCGAAGTAAGCCACGTCGATACGCGTGCCCTCTTCCACAGTGCCGCTGGTCGGTTGCAAACCGCTGAGCATCAGTTTGAGCAAGGTGGTCTTGCCGGTACCGTTGGCGCCGAGCAGGCCGATGCGGTCGCCGCGCTGCAGGACCATCGAGAAGTCCTTGATCAGGAACGGGCCGTCCGGGTGATGGAAGCTGACGTTTTCCAGCACCATCACCTGCTTGCCCGACTTGTCGGCGGTGTCCAGCTGGATATTCGCCTTGCCGGTGCGCTCGCGACGCTCGCTGCGCTCAACGCGCAAGGCTTTCAGGGCGCGTACGCGGCCTTCGTTACGGGTGCGGCGGGCCTTGATGCCCTGGCGGATCCAGACTTCTTCCTGGGCCAGCTTTTTGTCGAACAGGGCATTGGCGGTTTCTTCGGCCGCCAGGGCTGCTTCCTTGTGGACCAGGAAGCTGGCGTAGTCGCCGTTCCAATCGATCAGGCCGCCACGGTCCAGTTCGAGGATGCGCGTGGCCAGGTTCTGCAGGAAGGAACGGTCGTGCGTGATGAACAGCACGGCGCCCTGGAAATCCTTGAGGGCTTCTTCAAGCCAGGCGATGGCGCCGATGTCCAGGTGGTTGGTCGGCTCGTCGAGCAACAGCAGGTCCGGCTCCGACACCAGGGCCTGGGCCAGCAGCACACGGCGACGCCAGCCGCCGGACAACTCGGCGAGGGTCTTGTCGGCCGGCAGTTGCAGACGGCTCAGGGTGCTGTCGACCAGTTGCTGCAAGCGCCAGCCGTCACGGGCTTCGAGGTCCTGCTGGACATGCATCAGCTTGTCCAGGTCCTCGTCGGTGACGCAGTTCTGTGCCAGGTGGTGGTATTGCGCAAGCAACTCACCGACGCCGTCCAGGCCTTCGGCGACCACGTCGAACACTGTCCGTCCGTCGGCCACCGGCAATTCTTGCGGCAATTCGCCGATCTTGAGGCCCGGGGCGCGCCAGACAGAGCCGTCATCGGGCTTCTGGTCGCCTTTAACCAGCTTCATCATGCTGGACTTGCCGGTGCCGTTGCGGCCGATGATGCACACCCGCTCACCACGGGCGATCTGCCAGGACACCTTGTCCAACAACGGCATAGCGCCGAAAGCAAGGGACACATCGCTGAATTTGAGCAGGGTCATACGCTTCTCCAAAAACTGGGCGCGCATTCTACCTGACTTGAGGGTGGGATGCGGCCAGCATTTTCGCGACGGACACGTCCTGTCAGACATTTGCAGCGAACTTGAACGAAGCGGCCGGCAAAGCTTTCGCCGGCCGCTGGCAAAAGGCTAAGCTAGGGGCAATCAGTGTCGGCAGTGCCGGTGCTAGTCGTGATTTCTCTGCACGGACGTCTCATGCGCAGTCGCCTTTTCAACTTTTTATCTTGCCTGCTTCTTTCCGCCACCGCCGTTCAAACCGCCCAGGCCGTGGACCTCACCACCCAACGTCAATATTACGATGAAGCCAAACGCGCGCTGGCCAAGGGCGATACCGGCCCGTACATGCAATACAGCCAGGCCCTGGCCGACTACCCGCTGACGCCCTACCTGGCCTATGACGAGCTGACCGCGCGCCTCAAGAGCGCGAGCAACCAGGAAATCGAACAATTCCTCGCCAAGAACGGCGACCTGCCCCAGGCCAACTGGATGAAGCTGCGCTGGTTGCGCTGGCTGGCAGAGCGTGGCGACTGGCAGACCTTTGAAAAGTACTACGACCCCAAACTCAATTTCGTCGAGTTGGACTGCCTCCACGGCCAATACCAGTTGACCCACAATCTCAAGGCCGAGGGCTACAAGACCGCCGAAAAGCTGTGGATGACCGGTAAATCCCAGCCCGCCGCCTGTGACACCACGTTTGGCCAGTGGGCCGCCGCCGGCCAACTCACCGAGCAGAAAATCTGGGACCGCGCCAAGCTCGCTGCCGAAGCGCGCAACTACGCGCTGGCCAACAGCCTGGTCAAGACTCTGCCGACCCTCGGCGCCCAAGGTCGCCTGATGGTCGACGTGGCGCAAAAGCCTGACATGCTCAGCGATCCGTCGCGCTTCCTGCCAGCCACCGAGGCCATGTCTGACGCCGTAGGCCTGGGCCTGCGTCGCCTGGCGCGCCAGGACCCGGACAAGGCCATGGCCCTGCTCGACGGGTATGCCAGCAGCATGCACTTCTCCCGTGACGAAAAAGTGGCAATCGCCCGCGAGATCGGCCTGACCCTGGCCAAGCGCTTCGATCCGCGCGCCCTCGAGGTGATGACCAAATACGACCCCGAGCTGCGCGACAATACCGTGTCCGAATGGCGCCTGCGCCTGCTGTTGCGTCTGGCCCGTTGGGAAGATGCCTACCAGCTGACCCGCAAACTCCCACAAGACCTGGCCACCACCAACCGCTGGCGCTACTGGCAGGCGCGCAGCCTGGAACTGGCCGAGCCGAAAAACCCGCACGCCCTGGTGCTCTACAAGAACTTGTCGCGGGAGCGGGATTTCTACGGCTTCCTCGCCGCTGACCGCTCCAAGGCGCCGTACCAATTGAACAATAAGCCGCTGGTGATGAGCCAGGCGCTGGTCAACAAGGTTCGCAATACCCCGGGCGTGCGCCGTGCCCTCGAGTTCTATGCACGCGGGCAGATCGTTGATGGTCGCCGCGAGTGGTACCACGTCAGCCGTCACTTCAACCGTGATGAAATGGTTGCCCAGGCCAAGCTCGCCTATGACATGAAGTGGTACTTCCCCGCGATCCGTACCATCAGCCAGGCCCAGTATTGGGACGACCTGGATATCCGCTTCCCGATGGCGCACCGCGACACCCTCGTGCGTGAAGCCAAGGTACGTGGCCTGCATTCCAGCTGGGTATTTGCCATCACCCGCCAGGAAAGCGCGTTTATGGACGACGCCCGCTCCGGCGTGGGCGCCAGCGGCCTGATGCAACTGATGCCTGGCACCGCGAAGGAGACCGCGCGCAAATTCAGCATTCCGCTGGCCTCCCCGGCCCAAGTGCTGGACCCGGACAAAAACATCCAGCTCGGGGCCGCGTACTTGAGCCAGGTACACAGCCAGTTCAACGGCAACCGCGTGCTCGCCTCCGCCGCCTACAACGCCGGCCCCGGCCGCGTGCGCCAATGGCTGCGCGGCGCCGACCACCTGAGCTTCGACGTATGGGTAGAAAGCATCCCATTCGACGAAACCCGCCAGTACGTGCAGAACGTGCTGTCTTACTCGGTGATCTACGGCCAAAAGCTCAACTCGCCCCAGCCCCTGGTGGATTGGCACGAGCGGTACTTTGACGACCAGTGACCCTGGCTGACAAAACCCCGTGGTAAGCGAGCATCTGTGAAAGCGGAGGTTCTGTGATAGCCGAACTTCTGTGACAGCCGAGCTTCTGTGGCGAGCGAGCTTGCTCGCGTTGGGCTGCGAAGCAGCCCCAAAACCGGACGACGCGGTTTAGCAGTGACACCGTGACGCCTGGGCTGGGAGCGCTGCGCACTCCAACGCGGGCAAGCCCGCTCGCCACATGAAGACCGCTGGGCATGACTGCTCGCTGGGCAAAAATCGGCAATCCCACACACCGCGCCGATAAGTGCCAGGGCACCCCCAAACCCTGTGGCGAGCGAGCTTGCTCGCGTTGGGCTGCGAAGCAGACCCAAAACCGGACGGCGCGGTTCGTCAGCTACACCGTGGCGCCTGGGCTGGGAGCGCTACGCACTCCAACGCGGGCAAGCCCGCTCGCCACATGAAGCCCGCTGGGCATGACAGCTCGCCTGGCAAAATCGGCAATGCTACCCACCGCGCCGATAAGTGCCAGGGCACCACCTAACCCTGTGGCGAGCGAGCTTGCTCGCGTTGGGCGGCGAAGCAGCCCCAAAACCGGACGGCGCGGTTTAGCAGTGACACCGTGGCGCCTGGGCTGGGAGCGCTACGCACTCCAACGCGGGCAAGCCCGCTCGCCACATGAAGTCCGCTCGCCACATGGAGACCGCTGGGCATGGAGGCCGCTGGGCATAGAGGCTGGTTTGGCATAGTAGGCGGTTTGCGAAAAGGTCAGGGGTTGGCCGCCTCGTCGCCGTCGCTGAACTGCAACGCCGCCAGCCGCGCGTACAACGGGTTGCTTGCGATCAATTGCTGATGTGTGCCCACCGCTACCAGCTTGCCCTGGTCCATCACGGCGATCCGGTCGGCATGTTTCACGGTCGCCAGGCGGTGGGCGATGACCAGGGTGGTGCGGCCTTGCATCAACTGCGGCAGGGCTTGCTGGATCAGGTGTTCGCTCTGGGCATCGAGGGCGCTGGTGGCTTCGTCCAGCAGCAGGATCGGCGCATCCACCAGCAACGCGCGGGCGATGGCCAGGCGTTGGCGCTGGCCGCCCGACAGGCCCATGCCGCCGTCACCGAGGTGGGTCTGGTAGCCGTCGGGCATTTGCAGGATGAAATCGTGGGCGTGGGCAATGCGCGCGGCGGCTTCAACCTGCTCGCGGGTGGCCGTCGGGTTGCCATAGCGGATGTTCTCTTCGACGCTGCCGAAAAACAGCGCAGGGCTCTGGGACACCAACGCGAAATGACGACGCAGGTCGAGGGGGTCGAGTTCGGTCAGCGCCTGGCCGTCCAGCAGGATACGGCCCTGCTGGGGGTCGTAGAAGCGCAGCAGCAGGTCGAAAATCGTCGACTTGCCCGCACCGGACGGGCCTACCAGCGCCAGGGTTTCACCGGGGTTGATGGTCAGGTTCAACCCATCGATAGCGTAACTGTCCGGCCGCGAAGGGTAGGAAAAGCGCAGGTCCTGCAGCACCATGCGACCGCTGACCCGCGGCGGCAATTGCACGCTGCCCGTGGCGGGCGCCTGGATTTCGTTAGTGGACTGCAACAGCTCGCCGATGCGTTCCGCCGCACCAGCGGCGCGCTGCAGTTCACCGAGCACTTCGCTCAGGGTGCCGACGGCGCTGCCGACGATCAGGCTGTAGAACACGAACGCCGCCAGCTCACCACCGGAAATACGCCCGCCAATCACGTCCATGCCGCCGACCCACAGCATCACGCCCACGGCACCGAGCACCAGCATGATCACCAGGGTAATCAGCCAGGCGCGCTGCACGATGCGTTTGCGCGCGGTGGTAAAGGCGTCTTCCACGGTCTTGGCAAAGCGCTGCTCGTCCTGCACTTGGTGGTTATAGGCCTGCACGGTTTTGATCTGGCCAAGGGTCTCGGACACGTAGCTGCCCACATCGGCGATACGGTCCTGGCTCTGGCGCGACAGGCTGCGCACGCGACGACCAAAAATCAGGATCGGCGCCAGCACCAGCGGCAGCGCCACCACCACGATGCTGGTGAGCTTGGGGTTGGTGATAAACAGCAGCACGATACCGCCGATGACCATCAAGGCATTGCGCAGGAACAGCGACAGCGACGAGCCGATCACCGATTGCAGCAAGGTCGTGTCGGTAGTCAGCCGCGACTGGATTTCCGAGCTACGGTTGTTCTCGTAGAACCCTGGATGCAGGTAGATCAGGTGGTTGAACACCTGCCGGCGAATGTCCGCCACCACCCGCTCGCCGATCCACGACACCAGGTAAAACCGCGCAAACGTGCCCACGGCCAGGCCCAGCACCAGCACCATGAATAAACCGATGGACTGGTTGAGCAGGTGCGGTGACTGGGTCATGAAACCCTGGTCCACCAGCAGGCGAATGCCCTGCCCCATCGACAAAGTAATGCCGGCAGTGACGATCAGCGCCAACAGGGCACCCAGCGCCTGCCAGCGGTAGGGCGCAATGAAGCGGCTGGCCAGACGAATAGCACGGCGTTGACGGACTGAGAACATGGAGGGCATCACCAATGAGGAACCTGTACACCCACATTGGGGGAACTTGGGCAAATAGCAATGAGTCAGGTTAATTATGCCCACCGATACTGACCCCTAGAGGCTATCGGTCTAAGCCACCGCTGGAAATCCAAAACGGTTTCTGGTGGACTGGAGGCTCGAACCGCTGAGCGTGCCAGGTGCTGTAATAGCGCGGTCACGCGGGGGGGTCAGAGTGGGTACACAACCTGATGAGGAGACAGGCCATGACCTTGCAAAACAGCAGTGACGCCAAGATTGAAGTGATCCGCCAACCCCAGCAGTTGCCCTGCTCGTACATCGACGCCAAGGGCCATGAAGTGCAGATCACCGAAGAGATGATCCAGCAAGCCTGCAGCGAGCTGGAACAACGACTGGTCAAGCCTGCCCAGCAAGGCTGAAGCGCCCGAGCACGTTCAGACCCGGCCCAGGTGGCCGGGTTTTTTATCGGTGTTTAAAGCGTAACCGCGCCCAGCGCAGACACGATGCTGCTCAACACGGCCGATTCGCCATGAATGCGCACCTTCAAGCCATCAATCTCGCGACGCTGGGGATAGTGCTTGCGCAAGCGGTCGAACGCGTTGCGCTGCTCTTGCACGCTGCCCACGAGGCTACGGCGAAAATCTGCATCGTCCCGGCGCGGGTCGTACACACTGCGGCACAGGGTCGCCAGCGCCCAGGCCGGGTCGGTGGAGGCATTCAAATGCACCTCGGCCAACCAGGGGGGCGGCAGCACGTCGCTCAATTGAAGCGTGGGTTCCATACCCAGGTGCTCGCAGAACGCCTGATAGACCTGCGCCGTGCCGCGCTGCTTGCCGTCCAGGCTGTAGCCGGCGATATGCGGCGTGGCCAGCACGCACAGGTCGGCGAGGTCGACATCCACCTCAGGCTCGCCTTCCCACACGTCGAGCACTGCTTGCAGGTCTTCGCGCGCCAGCAGCACGTCGCGCAGGGCGGCGTTGTCCACCACCGGACCACGGCTCGCGTTGATCAGCCAGGTGCCGGGCTTGAGCCTTTCCAGGCGCTGGCGATCGAACAAATGCCAGGTGGAGCCATTGCCGGACTTGATCAGCGGCGTGTGCAGGCTGATCACGTCGCACTGCTCGATGATCTGCTCAAGGCTGACGTAATCGCCGTCTTCGGCGATCTGCCGTGGCGGGTCGCACACCAGCACGTTCCAGCCCAGGCCCTTGAGCACCTTGACCAGGCGCGCGCCCACTTCACCGGCGCCCACCACCCCATAGGTGCGTTGGTTGAGGTCGGCACCCTCGATCTCGGCCAGGGTCAGCAGGCTGCCCAGCACATAGTCGACCACGCCGCGCGCATTGCAGCCGGGGGCGCTGGACCACCCGATAGCGGCCTGCTTGAAGTAATCGAGGTCGAGGTGGTCGGTGCCGATGGTGCAGGTGCCTACAAAGCGAACCTTGCTGCCATCCAACAGGGCGCGGTTGACGTTGGTCACCGAGCGCACCAGCAGCACGTCGGCCTGCGCAACCGTGGCGCGGTCGATGTTGCGCCCAGGCACCCGGCGAATCTCGCCAAACCCTTGGAAGAACTCATCAAGCAGCGGGATATTTTCGTCGGCAACAATCAGCATGGCAGGCTCCTTTCGCGGACCCGCAGTGTACAGGCTTGCGAGGGGCGTTCCACCGTAGATCACGTGTGGGCGCGGGCTTGCTCGCGAATGCAGGGTAGCCGTTAGAACATCGTTAACTGACCCACCGCATTCGCGAGCAAGCCCGCTCCCACAGGAGTTGTTGGGTACTCGTGGGGGCGCATTACAAATCAGCAACACAGGTTTTTTCCTGACCGTTGCGTCAAGGCGTAGAATCCGCCGTCCTTGCGCTCCTCTTGACTGGACACCTGTACGT
>NZ_WKCB01000078.1 GCF_021606685.1 Pseudomonas syringae | reverse complement strand
CCGCGGCGACCACACACGCCCGCACCGGGTGTGAGTATGAATAATGTGGGTTTTGCACGTGGGCCTGCTCCGCCCCCCAACGCGGGCAAGCCCGCTCGCCACAATTAGCTTTAGGCTTTAGCTGCAACAAGTAGCCTTAGGCTGTAGCTGCAGCAGCCGGCACCTCCACCGCCCCCAACCCATCCTTCATGCGCTTGGCATCGCGCACAAAGCTGCGCGACGCCTGGAACAGAAACAGCATGGTCAAGAACAGCGCCACCGGGATCAGGTACATGGCGTCGTGCAAGCCCACGGCTTTATAGGCCTCGGTCATCTGCTCGGCGCCCGCCGCGTACATCGCCGAATGCGCAAAGTGATCCGACAGCCCGCCCACCACAATCGGCCCCATGCCACCGCCCAGCAAGTACAACCCGGCAAAGAACAGCGCCATCGCCGTGGCCCGCAGGCGTGGCTCCACCACGTCCTGAATTGCGGTGTACACGCAGGTGTAGAAGTTGTAGGCAAACAACCAGCCCACACTGAACAGCGCCACGAACACACCAATCTCGATGCGCCCGGCATGCAAGGCCCACGCGGTGGTGACCGTGGAGATAATCAAACTGAACGCCGCGAACAGCAGCCGGCCATTGGCGACCCGCTGGTGGATCTTGTCGGCAATCCAGCCGCCCAGGGTCAAACCCACCAGACCAGTGACGCCAACGATCACCCCAGTAGCGACGGCAGCGTCCTGCAAAGGCATCAGGAAATAACGCTGCAGCATCGGCACCAAAAACGAGTTGCACGCGTAGGTTGCGAAGTTGAAGCACAGCCCGGCCAACACCAGCCACAGGAAAGTCGGCACGGCCAGCACGCGGCGAATCGGGCGGTCGACGCGCTCTTGGGAAACTTGTACGGTTTCGGCCGCACCGCGCTTGGGTTCCTTGATATAGAACATGAACACCGCCAGAATCAGCCCAGGCACGGCGGCGATAAAAAAAGGCGCGCGCCAGCTGTCGAACGCCTTGACCATCCAGCCGATGGTGAAGAACGCCAGCAACAGCCCCAGCGGCAGGCCCAGCATGAAAATCCCCATGGCCCGCGCGCGGCGGTGTGCCGGGAACAAGTCACCGATCAGTGAGTTGGCCGCCGGCGCATAACTGGCCTCGCCAATACCGATGCCCATGCGCACCAACAGGAAAGTCCAGAAACTGCCGACCAGGCCGTTCACCGCCGTCAGCCCGCTCCAGGCGAACAGGCCCCACCCCATCAGTTTGCTGCGCGAGCCGGTGTCGGCCAGACGCCCGAGCGGCAGGCCGGCAATCGCATAGACGATGGTGAAAGCGGTGCCGATGATGCCGAGCTGAAAGTCGCTCAAGTGCCATTCCATGCGGATTGGCTCGATGATAATCGCCGGAATGGTGCGATCGAAGAAGTTGAACAGGTTGGCCAGGAACAGCAGGAACAGAATGCGCCAGGCATTCGCCGCTTGGGTCGAGTTCTGCATGGGTCCGTCTCTTTTATTGTTATGAGAGCTGCGATGCCCGATGCATCCTGCCCGGTACCTGCAACATAGTCAGGCCGGGCGCGGTTGTCTGTAATGATTCGTAAAGCTGATAGGGCATGATTTCACCCAGGATTACGGGACTTTTCCGACGAAAATATAAGTGCCCGCCCCCCTTCCCAACGGCCATGGCACGGATAGAATGGCGAGCCTTCCGTAACACCCTCCCCCTCTTACTTTTATCGATGACGCCCATGTCCGAAGCCAGTCCGTGTCTGAGTTGCGGTGCCTGCTGTTCACACTTTCGTGTGTCTTTCTTCTGGGGTGAGTGCGCCTCATCAGGGGGCACGGTGCCCGATGACCTGGTGGTACAGATCAACCACACTCGCGTGGCCATGATCGGTACCGACCAGAAACCCGCGCGCTGCTGCAGCCTTGAGGGCAACGTGGGCGAAGGCACCCGTTGCACGATCTATGAGCAGCGCTCCAGCGTGTGCCGAGAGTTCGAATCGTCGTGGCATGAGGGCGTGCAGAACGTCGATTGCGATGCAGCCCGGGCCGCATTCGGCCTGCCGCCGCTGCTGGCGCCTTTTGAGCTGGAGCTGCCTATCAGCGCTTAGCATTAAACGCTATTAAAGGCATGCCAAAATCGTTCAGAGCAAAGTGCCATTAGCCAGGGCAGATCCTGTGAGGCTTCTATACTCGACCTCATAGGTTATTGCCGTAGGCAGTGACAATGACTCTATGACGGGAAATGCTATGGAATGGCTAGGTCTGCATTTTTTTACCGACCTCCCAGCGAGCGGCCACTTATTACTCAATTGCAGTCATAACCCGTTCCTGGTGTTGCTGGCCTACCTGGTCGCTTGCGCGGCGGGGTTCGGCACGCTGGACATGGCCGAACGCGTCGGCCATGTCGAGGACCCCACCGCACGACGCCATTGGCGCTGGCTCGGCGCCGGTTGCCTGGCTGGGGGTATCTGGTCCACCCACTTCATCAGCATGTTGGCCTTCCAGGCACCCATTGCCATTCATCACGAATTGATCATGACGTTCGCATCCTTGCTGATCGCCCTGATCGCCTCGTTGTTCGCCATGCAGACCCTCAGCCATAGCCACTTGCGGCTTCATCAGTACCTGCTGGCGTCAGTGTGGATGGGCCTGGGCATCGCCCTGATGCACTACGTCGGCATGTCGGCCATGCGCTCCCAAGCCCAGGCCTACTTCGATTCGCAGCTGTTCCTGGCTTCGATCGGCATTGCCATCGGCGCCAGCCTGGCCGCGCTGCTGCTGTCGAGCTACCTGCGCAACGGCGCCGGGGTATTCCATCAATTGCTCAAATACGCGGCCAGCCTGGTGTTGGGCGCCGGGATTCTGAGCATGCACTTCACGGGCATGGCCGCCATGCAATTGATCGTCCCCACCGGGGCCGACCTGTCTTTGCCTGCGGACAACAATCCGATTCAACTGGGCTTGTCGGTGGCCGTCATCACGCTGCTGGTGATCGGCAGCAGCATCAGCGCGGCCTTGGCGGACAAAAAGCTGCAGCACAAGGAGCGCGACCTGCGCCGGGTCAACGCCCTGCTGAGCGAGCTGGACCAGGCACGCGCCTCGCTGCAACAGGTGGCCCATTACGACGCACTGACCAGCCTGCTCAATCGTCGGGGCTTCAATCAGATTTTCGCGGAAAAAATCGCCGAAAAAACGGCTGCAAACGGCATGTTGGCGGTGATTTTTCTCGACATCGACCACTTTAAGCGTATCAACGACAGCCTCGGGCATGACGCTGGCGACCAACTGCTCAGCGTGCTCGCCGGGCATATCAAGGCCTCGGTGCGCAGCCATGCCGACGTGGTTGCGCGCTTTGGCGGCGACGAGTTCTGCATCCTGATCAGCATTCACCACCGCGACGAAGCCCGGCATCTGGCACAGCGGATCATGCAGAAGATGAAAGAACCGATCGAGCTGGCCGGCCGGCGCATGGTGATGACCACCAGTATTGGCATCAGCCTGTTCCCCGAAGACGGCCTGACCTGTGAAGAGCTGCTGAAAACCGCCGACCTGGCGCTGTACCAATCCAAGGACGCCGGGCGCAACAGCCTGAACTTCTTCAGTTCCAACCTGAAAACCCGTGCCTTTCTCGAACTGCAGCTGGAAGAAGAACTGCGCGGCGCCCTGCGTGCGCGCAACCAACTGGTGTTGTTCTATCAACCGATCTTTGACATGAAGCAAGGCAAGGTCACGCGCCTAGAAGCCTTGGTGCGCTGGCAACACCCGCAGCACGGTTTACTCGCCCCCGACCGGTTTATCGGCATCGCCGAGAGCAACGGTTTGATCGCCGAACTGGACCACTGGGTACTGCGCCAAGCCTGTCATGACCTGGGCCAGCTGTCGGAGAGGGGTTACGGCGAACTGACCATGGCGGTGAACTGCTCGGCCTTGAACCTGGCCCGCGATGAACTGGCGGATGAAATCGAAGACGCGCTGCGCTTCAGCGCGATCGACGCCACGCGCCTCGAGCTGGAAGTCACTGAAAATGCGCTGATGGGCAATATCAGCAGCACACTGGCACTGCTACGGCAAATCCGCGCGCTGGGCGTGTCACTGGCCATCGATGATTTCGGCACCGGCTACTCCTCCCTCGCCTACCTCAAGCGCCTGCCGCTCAACACGTTGAAAATCGATCGCTCGTTTATCCAGGATATTCCCAAGTCCACCGCCGATATCGAGATCGTCCAGGCGATTATCGGCATGGCCCACACCCTGCACCTGGAGGTGGTCACCGAAGGCGTGGAAACCCAGGCCCAGTTCGAGCTGCTGCTCAAGCACGGCTGCGATTTCGTCCAGGGCTACCTGTTGAGCCCAGCGGTGCCGGTCGCTGACATTGTCGGCGTGATCCAGGGTATCGCCCTGCGCAATCCGCTCTACCCGTTCAGCGTGGCGGGCGCGCAGGAAAACAGTGCACCCAGAGAGCCCGCCCCCACCCGTCCCGGGCCCACTTCCGTGGTCAGGCCAATTCGCTGACGCCTAATCTTTGGCATTTCGCCATCATTCACCTAAAGAACGCCGACGAACGGCCGATTCATCAGAGTCCGGCCAGGTTTTCCCTGAGCACAGCAGGGTCGCACCCGATCATCCCGGACAAGGACGCACTGTAAAGTCGCGAACTCCCATTCCGTGATGGCCCTTTGATGCATTTCAGCCATCCGCCCAGGCACTTGGCGCACAATGACCTCTAAAAATAATTCTGCCACCGTGGTATCCGACGTGTTGCTCCCAGCTCCTGCGGAAAAACCCTCAGGTTCAAAGTCATTGAGCACCACGCGCCCGCTGGCCACTCAGCAGTACCTGTACTTCACCGAAACCAATACCGACCGCATCCTCGATAACCTCGACGGCCTGCGCGACATGGTGTTCCCGCGCCCACCCCACCTGGAAGGCGACGGCGAGCAGCGCAGCGAGCAGGAATTCCCGTCGGTGTGCCTGATCGGCCTGGGCCGTTGCGGTTCGAACATTGCGCTGGACGTGGCGGAACTGGTCTACAACGCGCGCAAGTTCTACCTGAACGAATTCAGTAACGAAGACAAAACCCTGGACAAGGGCTACAGCCCGGCCCAGTGGATTCGCAACAACCTGCGCCTGGGCGGCGGCAAAGCCAGCAAACCGGTGTTCCTGGTGGAACCGCTGGTAATGCTCGGTGACCTGGACAAGGACATTGCCGGGCGCATCCGCTTCTCGCGCAAGGGCGAAAAAAGCGGCTTCCTGCGCGACTACAGCAAGATGAAAATCATGGACCTCTCGGAAGTCCATGCCGGCGGCGCCGGTAACGCGCCGATCCTCGGCCAGTACCTGGCCAAGATCATCCTCAACAAAGACACCCAGCGTTTTTCCAGCCCCGACTGGAAGATGATCCACTCGTACCTGATCGACTCGTGCGGGATCAAGGCGAACCAGTCGCGCCTGTACTTCTCGATCTTCAGTGCCGGCGGCGGTACGGGTTCGGGCATGGCCTCGGAATTCGGCCTGGCCCAGCAGCACTCGTACATGAACAAGACGTTCGACACCAAGCCCGCCGACGAGCACGACAGCAAGAGCGGCCACGCCTTTGTGTTCGAGCCGATCTTCACCAGTGGCATCTGCGTGCTGCCGAATATTTCCGATCACCGCAGCGAAATGTCCGAGGCCTTGCACATCAACGCCGGACGGCTGCTGTGCAAGTACCTGTCGGAAGAATGGGATTTTTCGTACAACTTCGCCAACGAAGACAGCAGCGAAGCCAGCGTCAAAGGCCGTATCCGCCCGTGGAACGCGATGATGCTGATCTCCAACGACATCATGCGTTACGCCGAAGAGAGCGACGACGGCAATATCCAGAACATTGACGTCAATGCCATGGAAAAACACGCCAACCAGTACATCTCCCAGCAGATTTTCAACATCCTCACCGCTCAGGCGGTGACCACCGACTACGACCAGAACTACTTCCGTCGCGCCGGTATCGACATCGGCGAAACCATTCGCCTGGACGCCAACGACCTGTTCATGAGCCTGGCCGGCCCGGTGGCGATTGCCTACGCGGAATCCGTGGTCCCGGAAACCCCGGCACCGTCGAACGACAAATTCAAAGTGTTCGAAAAAGAGCCGCAGCGCCTGAACATTGACGACCTGTTCTTCCGCTCCATCGACCTGCCGCATTTCAACAAGGTCACCCAGGCCATCGAAGGCATCAGCCTGCTGCCGATCGAATCCAAGCGCTACAAGGCCTCGCTTGAGCAGTACAAGAACTCCGGCTACGACGCGGCCGCCTTGCATGACCTGCACTTCTTCAAGAACTGCTCGTCGGTGGTGTCGATCGTGTCCTTGCCCAAGGACTACAAGCTGTCCTACATGGACCTGAACCGGCTCAAGACGCATCTCAACAGCCTGTTCCCCAACACCACGCTCAAACGCTATGCCCTGGTCATCGGTGCGTCGGCGAACCTGTCGCTGACCACCCTGATCGCGAAAAGCCCGTGCTTGTCGGATGATTTCCTCACCCTGATCGTGGCCTTTATCAAGCGCTGCTTTGCGCGCAACCCGTACCGTTTCGACGACACGCTGGACAACTCGATCCTGGACTTCATCATCCACGAGGACTTCGACGAAGACCGTATCGACGAGCTGCTCAACGAGTTCGAGAACCCGGCCAAGATCCTCGATACCAACTGGTACGCGATCAAGCCGATGTATGAGAAGAAGTACCGCGAACTGATCAACGACAAAGAGAAGTTCGTGTCGATCAACGACATTCGCTTGTCACGCGATTGCGTGAAGAAAGCGATCAAGTACCTGCGTGAGATCTACCGTCACCGCATCGGCAAGACCAAGGTTATTTCGTTGAATAACCACACTGGGAAGACTGCTTAAAATGTGGGAGGGGGCTTGCCCCCGATGGCAGTGGGTCAGTCAGGAATTCATCAACTGACAGGCCCTCATCGGGGGCAAGCCCCCTCCCACATTTGATCTCCATACATCGGGAGCGAGAGCGCGCTATATACACACTAAGAAACACTTCCCTCACCCGCCCGACGCAACCAAAACTGTTCCCGTGACGTTTACGTCACCCTCGGCTGTGACCTTTCTCTACGGCAACATGCCATCACGGCGTCAGCGGTTACTCCGCTACACACTTGCGATCGCTGCAAGCATGCACCTTTTTCGTGCAGATGATTCTTACGCTGCCCTTTCCTGGATCAGGATCCACGGCGAAACCACTACCGCCCACAGGCGCGGATCACGCTCAACCAGGTCCAATGCCCGCGTCGCAGACACTTCGCCAAGGTTCCCCGCAGCCAGCCAGGCGGCGACTTTGTCACGGTTGTCCTCGGCCATTCCCTCGGCGGCCTCGATCAAATCCAGACGGGGGTCGACCCACAATAGGGCACCCTTGGCAAAGAACGGTTCAAGCTCCTTCCAGGATATTTCGGCGGTTTCACCGAGCAGCTTGGCATAGAGGGTGCTAGGTTCTTGCGTCATGGGAGTTCACCTGAAGAAAAAATCGGCGCAATCATAACGTCGAGCGCCAGGTAGAAAAACCCAGTTGCAATTGAGTCATCGATAGAAAATGTCAGGAACGCCAAGGATTGCCCGAAACTCTGGCATCACCCCGCCGCAATTCTGTCTTTTTCTTTCATTTAAGCGACATACCCAGGTTTTGCCCCTGGCAGCCAGCTTTTCAAGCGATGAACCGGCGCTCTACACTGTACCGGTACAGTTGCCAGGGCACTGCCGGGGGGATATCCGAGATATCTGATCCGGTTCTGCAGCTCACAAGGCCGCTAGAACTATAAAAAATACAACAGCATGAGTGGAGCACTATGAATAAGGCTACTAAGCAGATTTCCAAACTGTTTGCCGCTATGGTCCTGGCTGGGGTTGCCGGCCATTCGTTCGCAGCCGACACCATCAAGATCGGCATCGCCGGTCCCAAGACCGGTCCAGTAACGCAGTACGGCGACATGCAGTTCATGGGTGCCAAGCAAGCCATCAAAGACATCAACGCCAAAGGCGGCGTAGACGGCAAGATGCTTGAGGCCAAGGAATACGACGACGCTTGCGATCCGAAACAAGCGGTTGCCGTAGCCAACAAAGTGGTCAACGACGGCGTCAAGTTCGTGGTCGGTCACCTGTGCTCCAGCTCCACTCAGCCTGCAACCGATATCTACGAAGACGAAGGCGTGATCATGATCACCCCGGCTGCTACCAGCCCGGAAATCACCGCTCGTGGTTACAAACTGGTATTCCGCACCATCGGCCTGGACAGCGCTCAGGGCCCGGCAGCCGGCAACTACATCGCCGACCACGTGAAGCCTAAAGTGGTTGCCGTACTGCACGACAAACAGCAATACGGTGAAGGCATCGCCACCGCCGTTAAACAGACACTCGAGAAGAAAGGCGTGAAGGTTGCCGTCTTCGAAGGTCTGAACGCCGGCGACAAAGACTTCTCCTCGATCATCCAGAAGCTCAAGCAAGCCAACGTCGACTTCGTTTACTACGGCGGCTACCACCCGGAGCTCGGCCTGATCCTGCGTCAGTCCAAGGAAAAAGGCTTGAACGCCAAGTTCATGGGCCCAGAAGGTGTCGGCAACGACTCCATCTCGCAGATCGCCCAGGACGCTTCCGAAGGCCTGCTGGTAACCCTGCCTAAGTCGTTCGACTCCGAGCCTGAAAACAAGGCCATCGTTGACGCGATCAAAGCCGACGGCAAAGACCCAAGCGGCCCGTTCGTGTTCCCGGCGTACTCGGCCGTTGAAGTGATCGCCGGTGGTATCAAGGCCGCGAAGAGCGAAGACACCGCCAAAGTGGCCGAAGCCATCCACGCAGGCACCTTCAAGACCCCTACCGGCGACCTGAGCTTCGACGCCAAGGGCGACCTCAAGGACTTCAAATTCGTGGTCTACGAATGGCACTTCGGTAAACCAAAAACCGAAGCTTCCCCTCAGTAAGCCAGGCGTTACTGGTCCAACAAGCCCACTGTGAGAGCAGTGGGCTTTGTTTTACGAGGTTTATGGGCCTGTCACCCGCGATCCGGGCGCTGGCTCACCTGAAAATCTTAAAACCGTCACCAGCGGTTCGCTGGCAAACGCTTTGTGCAAATGTGCTCATAGAACACAGCACGGGGCCGGAACATGACTCCACCAGTGAAATGCGTATCGGGTTTTTAGGAGCGCTGTAATGCCTGAGATCTATCATTTTTTCCAACAGCTGGTTAATGGCCTGACCATTGGCAGCACCTATGCCTTGATAGCCATTGGCTACACAATGGTTTACGGCATCATTGGAATGATCAACTTCGCCCATGGCGAGGTGTACATGATTGGTTCCTACGTGGCCTTCATCGCCCTTGCCGGGCTGGCCATGATGGGTATCCACTCACTGCCGCTGTTGATGACCGCCGCGTTTATCGCGTCGATCGTTGTAACCAGTGCCTATGGCTACAGTATCGAGCGTGTTGCCTACCGTCCCTTGCGTGGCAGCAACCGTTTGATCCCGCTGATTTCCGCTATCGGCATGTCGATTTTCCTGCAGAACACCGTATTGCTGTCCCAGGACTCCAAGGATAAATCCATTCCCAACCTGATCCCGGGGAGCATCTCCTTCGGCCCGGGCGGCGCGGAAGAAGTGCTGATTTCCTACATGCAGATCCTGGTGTTCGTCGTCACCCTGGTGGCCATGCTGGGCCTGACCCTGTTCATCTCCCGCTCCCGTCTGGGGCGCGCCTGCCGGGCCTGCGCCGAAGACATCAAGATGGCCAACCTGCTGGGCATCAACACCAACAACATCATTGCCCTGACCTTCGTGATCGGCGCCGCACTCGCAGCGGTCGCTGCCGTGTTGCTGAGCATGCAGTACGGCGTGATCAACCCCAACGCCGGTTTCCTGGTAGGCCTCAAGGCCTTTACCGCGGCGGTATTGGGTGGCATCGGCAGTATTCCGGGCGCCATGCTCGGCGGGCTGGTGCTGGGTGTGGCCGAAGCCTTTGGTGCCGATATCTTCGGCGACCAGTACAAAGACGTCGTGGCGTTCGGCCTGTTGGTTCTAGTGCTGTTATTCCGTCCGACCGGCATCCTGGGCCGTCCGGAGGTTGAGAAAGTATGAGCAGATATTTTAAATCGGCGTTTTTCAGCGCCTTGCTGGTATGGGCCGTGGCCTTTCCGGTACTTGGCCTCAAGCTGAGCATTGTCGGCATCAATCTGGAAGTGCATGGCACCGGCACCGTGTCCCTGACCATCATCGCCCTGTGTTCGGTGCTGATGTTCCTGCGCGTGCTGTTCGCCGAGCAGGTCGGTGCCTTGTTCAAGAGCGACCGCGGCCCGTTGGTGTCGCCCAAGGTCAGCCAATTCCTGACCCTGCCGCGCACCCAGCGCTACATCATCATCGGCCTGATTGCTGCCGCTCTGGTATGGCCATTCTTCGGCTCCCGGGGCGCTGTCGATATCGGCGTGCTGATCCTGATCTACGTGATGCTTGGCCTTGGCCTGAACATCGTGGTGGGCCTGGCCGGTCTTCTCGACCTGGGCTATGTCGGGTTCTACGCCGTCGGTGCCTACACCTACGCGCTGCTCTCGCACTACCTCGGCTGGGGCTTCTGGATCTGCCTGCCGATTGCCGGGATGATGGCTGCGACCTTCGGCTTCCTCCTGGGCTTCCCAGTGTTACGCCTGCGCGGTGACTATCTGGCCATCGTGACGCTGGGTTTCGGAGAAATCATCCGCCTGTTCCTGCGTAACCTGACCGACATCACCGGCGGCCCTAACGGCATCAGCAGCATTCCTAAGCCGACGTTTTTCGGGCTGACATTCGACAAGAACGCCGCTGAAGGTGCGCAAACGTTCCATGAGTACTTCGGGCTGGCCTACAACAGTGCGGACAAGATCATTTTCCTTTACCTGATCGCGCTACTGCTGGTGCTGGCCACGTTGTTCGTGATCAACCGGCTGTTGCGCATGCCTATCGGGCGAGCATGGGAAGCGCTGCGCGAAGATGAAATCGCGTGCCGCGCACTGGGTCTGAATCCTACCGTAATCAAGCTCTCGGCCTTCACACTCGGCGCAACCTTCGCGGGCTTTGCGGGTAGTTTCTTCGCTGCGCGCCAAGGCTTGATAACACCTGAGTCATTCACTTTCCTGGAGTCTGCAATCATCCTGGCGATTGTGGTGCTGGGCGGAATGGGGTCTCAGTTGGGAGTCATCCTCGCGGCTGTCGTAATGACGCTACTGCCGGAGTTGATGCGTGACTTCAGCGAATACCGCATGTTGCTGTTCGGCGCCCTGATGGTGCTGATGATGATCTGGCGCCCTCAGGGCCTGCTGCCCATGCAACGTCCACACATGGAGCTGCGCAAATGAGCCGCGAGATCCTGAAAGTCGAAAATCTGAGCATGCGCTTCGGCGGCTTGCTGGCGGTCAACGGCGTGGCCCTGACCGTGAAAGAGAAACAGGTTGTGGCGCTGATCGGCCCGAACGGCGCCGGCAAGACCACGGTGTTCAACTGCCTCACCGGCTTCTACAAGCCGGCCGGCGGCAGCATCCTGCTGGACGGCCAGCCGATCCAGGGCCTGGCCGGTCACGAAATCGCCCGCAAAGGCGTAGTGCGCACCTTCCAGAACGTGCGGTTGTTCAAGGACATGACGGCGGTCGAAAACCTGTTGATCGCCCAGCACCGTCACCTGAACACCAACTTCTTCGCTGGCCTGTTCAAAACCCCTGCATTCCGCAAAAGCGAGCGCGAGGCCATGGAGTACGCGGAGTACTGGCTGGACAAGGTCAACCTCACCGAGTTCGCCAACCGCCCTGCCGGCACCCTGGCCTATGGGCAGCAACGTCGTCTGGAAATCGCTCGCTGCATGATGACCCGTCCGCGGATCCTGATGCTCGACGAACCGGCCGCCGGCCTGAACCCCAAGGAAACCGAAGACCTCAAGGCACTGATCAGCATGCTGCGTGAGGAAAACAACGCCACGGTGCTGTTGATCGAACACGACATGAAACTGGTCATGAGCATTTCCGACCATATCGTGGTGATCAACCAGGGCACGCCCCTGGCCGACGGGACGCCGGAGCAGATCCGCGACAATCCTGAAGTGATCAAAGCCTATTTGGGGGAAGCGTAAAATGCTGCAATTCGAAAACGTTTCCACTTTCTACGGCAAGATCCAGGCCCTGCACAGCGTCAACGTGGAAGTGCGCCAGGGTGAAATCGTCACGCTGATCGGCGCCAACGGTGCCGGCAAGTCGACCTTGCTGATGACCCTCTGCGGTTCGCCCCAGGCCCATAGCGGCAGCATCCGCTACATGGGTGAAGAACTGGTGGGCCAGCAGTCGTCGCAGATCATGCGTAAAAGCATCGCGGTAGTGCCGGAAGGCCGTCGCGTGTTCGCCCGCCTGACCGTGGAGGAGAACCTCGCCATGGGCGGGTTCTTCACCGACAAGGGCGACTACCAGGAGCAGATGGACAAGGTGCTGCACCTGTTCCCGCGGCTCAAGGAACGCTTCAGCCAGCGCGGCGGCACCATGTCCGGCGGCGAGCAGCAAATGCTCGCCATCGGCCGGGCGCTGATGAGCAAGCCCAAGCTGTTGCTGCTGGACGAGCCCTCCCTGGGCCTGGCACCGATCATCATCCAGCAGATCTTCGACATCATCGAACAGCTGCGCAAGGACGGTGTGACGGTGTTCCTGGTGGAACAGAACGCCAACCAGGCGCTGAAGATCGCCGACCGCGCCTACGTGCTGGAAAACGGCCGGGTGGTGATGCAAGGCACGGGTGAGCAGTTGCTGACCGATCCCAAGGTGCGTGAGGCATACCTGGGCGGTTAACAAACGGTTGCTACAGGAACCGGATCAAAAAAGTGGGAGCGGGCTTGCTCGCGACTACGGTGGATCAGTCAGGATTTATTGCCTGACACACCGTAGTCGCGGGCAAGCCCGCTCCCCTCTTTGTTTTGGGCCACTCATTGAATGTGCGGCCGCTAAAGCCGGTCCAGCGCCTCGCCGCGGCGCTTGAACCAGCCCATCAAATAGTCGGCCAGCACCTGGGTACGACGAGGCAGGCCGCCCTGGTAAGGGTGAACCAGGTACATCGGCATGCTCCGCGTCTGATAATCACGCAGGAGCCAGCGCAATCGGCCGTCAGCCAATTCCGCGTGCAATACGTAGGACGGCAGACGCGCGATACCGGCGCCCACCAACGCGGCCTTTTTCAACAGGTTGTAGTGGTTGGAGGCAAAGGTGCCGCTGACCCGCACCCGCAACAATTCGTGCTGCTGGTGGTACAGCCACTCCTCGCGCCCGCTGTAATGGCTGTTGAGCAAGCAGTGGTGTGTGGTCAGGTCTGCCGGGGTCTGAGGCTCGCCGTATTGCTCCAGGTAGGCGGGGCTGGCGCAGGTCAGCTCGTGCCAGGCCAGCAACGGCTTGGCCACCAGGCGCTCGTCTTCCGTCGCCCCCGAGCGCACCCCCAGATCGAAGCCATCCCGCGCCAGCTCGCGGTAGCTGTTGTTAAGGTCCAGCTCGATCTGTACCTGCGGGTACTGCTTGGAAAACTCCAGCAACAGGCCGTCAAAGAACGTTTCGCCCAAGGACACCGGAACAGTCATACGTACCGGCCCGGCCAGGTCGTCCTTGAGCCGGGCCAATGCCTGACGCGCGCGGTCCACCTGCACCACCAATGCCTGGGCCTGGGGCAACAACGCCGCACCGGCAGCAGTAAGGCTGAGTTTGCGGGTGGTGCGGTGCAGCAGCACCACCGCGTACTGCGCTTCCAACTGGCTGATACGCTTGGACAGCTGCCCCTTGCTGCAGCCCAGTTGCTCAGCCGCCACCGTAAAGCTACCGGCCTCAATCAGTACGGCAAAGGCCGCCAGGTCATCCATCTCACTCATGGATTGTTTCCATTTGAAAACCAAAGGTTGCCCATTAGCACGTTTATCAGCCTAAAAAGCCACTCTAGACTGAGCCCTCACTTACCCCCTGGAGGAAGCGCACCATGAAAATCCTGTTGATTGGCGCCAGTGGCACCGTCGGTTCCGCGGTCAAGGCCGAACTGGCTCAGCGTCACGAGGTGATCAGCATCGGCCGCAGCAGCGGCGACTTCCACGTGGATATCAGCGACAGCGCGTCGATCCGCGCGCTGTTCGAACAGACCGGCAACTTCGATGCGCTGGTCTGCGCGGCTGGCAGTGTGAATTTTGTAGCGCTGGGTGAGATGAGCGAAAGCGACTTTGAACTGGGCTTGCGAGACAAGCTGATGGGCCAGGTCAACCTGCTGCTGATCGGCCGTGAATACGCCAACGATGGCGCCTCGTTCACCTTCACCAGCGGCATTCTCAACCGCGACCCGATCCGTACCGGCGCCTCGGCGGCGCTGGTCAACGGTGCGCTGGATGCATTCGTCAAAGCCGCTGCGCTCGAATTGCCGCGCGGCCTGCGCATCAACTCGGTGAGCCCGACCGTTCTGCTGGAGGCCATGGGCAGCTACGCGCCGTACTTCCGAGGCTTCAAGCCTGCTACGGGTGCCGATGTAGCATTGGCCTACGCCAAAAGTGTGGAAGGCTTACAGACGGGTCAGACGTTTATTGTCGGTTGATAACCGGCCGTCACGGGCGCCCCCACGGCAGCCACTTGAGCAGCAAGTCCTGGGGGACCGCGACCTGCAGGTAGGGGCCGTCGATCACACTCTGGACGGTAGAGGGGGTGAAACTCGTCGCGCGCCCATCGATGAAAGTGCTCAGTGGCTGGTTAATCGTCAATAACGTGATGGCCGCCGTGCGGCGACGCGCCTCCGGGCTCAACTTGACGTTGATTACGACGATACCCGGGTTGCGCTGCATGTCCTGTTTAAGGTCGACGGTGATTTCCTCGAAATCGGTCGCCGACACATACTCCAGCCGCGCGGGCTCGCCAGCGAATGCAGAACTCCCCAGCAGTAAAAAGCCATATACCCAGCCTCGCCGCCTCATCGCCATTACCCCCAATAAAACCACGACACTCTCACATCAGCCTGGCCCTGGATATGCGAAAAGTCCTGACACCTCGCCTGGCGTAGCTGGTTCAAACTGTGTCGCGCACTTGTGATGCCGCGCCAGCCTGCGTAACGTGGCGGCACTTGTCTGGAGACCCGATAATGCGCGCTGCCCGTACCCTTGCCTTGTTTGCCTTGCTTCCCCTGTTCGCCGCCTGCCAGATGTTCGAAAGCGAGCCGGCCAAGCCGTCTCTCGCCGGGCTGACCCGCATGCAGGGTGAACTCACGGCGGTCGGCGGCAAGCTGCTGTTCCAACCGTGCGGCGATAAACGCAACTACGTGGTCAATGACACCGGTGGCACCAGCATCCTGCAGGAAGCGGCCTCCCTCGCCGGCCAACAAGGCGCCTTGTTTGTCGACTTGCGTGGCAAGTTCTCCGGCGTCGCCAGCGGCACCCAGGGCAGCGTCGACCTGCAACAGCTGTACCGCGTAGAACGCTCGACCGCAGCCTGCGAGGACCCTGACTTCAAGCGCATGATCCTGCGCGCCAATGGCCACAAACCGACCTGGGTGATGAACGTCACGGCCAAGGGCATGGTCCTGGAGCGTGAAGGCCAGCCGCCACTGGCGGTGCCCTATGTGGAAGAGCAAATGGGCGATGGCCGTTTCAACCTGATGACCGAGGCCAACGGCCAGCACGTCGAACTGTGGGTAGCCCCTCAACGCTGCATCGACAGCGCCAGCGGCAGCCTGCAGCACATGACCGCCGAGCTGCGCGTCAACGGCCAGGTACAGCGTGGCTGTGCGTCTTTCGGCGGTTCGCGGGACGATTGATTCAACCCAGCGCAGTTTTAACCTGACGGAAAACCGCCTTTGGGGCTTATAATCGCCGGTTTGCAAAACAGCCGGCCTCTTTGTCCGCCGCCTACCGGATCCCGTCATGTTACGAATCACCGAACTCAAGCTGCCCATCGACCATCCCGAAGAAGACCTGCGGCCTGCCATCGTGCAGCGCCTGGGCGTCGCCAGTGATGACCTGCTCGATTTCACCCTGTTCAAGCGCAGCTACGACGCGCGCAAGAAATCGTCGGAGCTGTGCTTCATCTACACCATCGACCTGAACGTGAAGGGTGAAGCCGCCCTGCTGCTCAAGTTCGCTGATGACCGCAACATCAACCCGGCACCGGATGTGAGCTACAAGGTGGTCGGCCAGGCGCCGCAAGGCCTGGTTGAACGGCCTATCGTGGTGGGGTTCGGCCCTTGCGGGATCTTCGCCGGGCTGTTGCTCGCGCAGATGGGCTTCAAGCCGATCATCCTCGAACGCGGCAAGGAAGTGCGCCAGCGCACCAAGGACACCTGGGGCCTGTGGCGCAAAAGCGTACTCAACCCCGAGTCCAACGTGCAGTTCGGTGAAGGCGGCGCCGGGACCTTCTCCGACGGCAAGCTCTACAGCCAGATCAAAGACCCGAAATTCCACGGTCGCAAGGTGCTGCACGAGTTCGTCAAGGCCGGGGCGCCGGAAGAAATCCTCTACGTCAGCAAGCCGCACATCGGTACCTTCCGCCTGACCGGCGTGGTGGAAAACATGCGCGAGCAAATCATCGCCCTGGGCGGTGAAGTGCGCTTCGAACAGCGGGTCACGGATGTGCTGATCGAAGACGGCCAGTTGAATGGTGTGGTGGTCGACGGCGGCGAGCAGATCCTCTCCAAGCATGTGATTCTTGCCCTGGGCCACAGCGCCCGTGACACGTTCCGCATGCTCCACGGACGCGGCGTGTACATGGAAGCCAAGCCGTTCTCGGTGGGTTTCCGTATCGAACACCCGCAATCGCTGATCGACGCCGCGCGCCTGGGCAAATACGCCGGGCACCCCAAGCTCGGCGCCGCCGACTACAAGCTGGTGCACCACGCCAAGAACGGTCGCTCGGTCTACAGTTTCTGCATGTGCCCGGGCGGCACGGTGGTGGCGGCAACGTCCGAGCCGAACCGCGTGGTCACCAACGGCATGAGCCAGTACTCGCGCAACGAGCGTAATGCCAACTCCGGCATCGTGGTCGGCATCACTCCCGAAGTGGATTACCCGGGCGGTCCGTTGGCCGGCATCGAGCTGCAGGAGCGCCTGGAGTCCCACGCCTACATCCTCGGCGGCAGCAACTACGAGGCCCCGGCGCAGTTGGTCGGTGACTTCATCGCCGGCAAACCGTCCACGGCCATCGGCAGTGTGGAACCGTCCTACAAGCCTGGGGTGTCCCTGGGTGACCTGGCCCTGGCCTTGCCGGACTTCGCCATCGAGGCGATCCGCGAAGCCCTTCCGGCGTTCGAGAAGCAGATCAAGGGCTACTCGCTGCACGATGCGGTATTGACCGGTATCGAAACGCGCACCTCATCGCCGCTGCGGATTACCCGTAACGAATCGATGCAGAGCCTGAACGTGAAAGGCTTGTTCCCGGCCGGTGAAGGTGCGGGCTACGCCGGCGGGATTCTGTCGGCTGGTGTTGACGGGATTCGGATCGCCGAAGCGTTGGCGCGAGACATGCTCGGCATCGAAGCCTGAGAACACCGCAGTCTAAATGTGGGAGGGGGCAAGCCCCCTCCCACAGTTGGAATGCAGAACTTCAGATATTGGCGCGCAAGATGCTGTCCGGCAACGGCTCACCCCGCTCCACACTGGCCGCAACGGCCGCGATCAAACCCTGCAACCCATACCCCTGCCCCGCCAGCCACGCCGGATCGTAATAGGTAGTGGCATAGCGCTCACCGCCATCACACAAAATCGCCACGATCGACCCCGACTCCCCCGCCGCTTTCATCTGCTGCGCCGCCACCAGCGCGCCGATCAGGTTGGTGCCGCTGGAGCCACCGACTCGCCGCCCCAACCGCTCAGCCAAGTAATGCATGGCTGCCAGCGACAGCGCGTCCGGCACCTTGACCATTGCGTCGATCACCTTGGGCAGAAACGACGCCTCGACCCGTGGTCGGCCGATGCCTTCGATGCGCGAACCGCAGTCCAGGCGCAAGCTGGCATCGCCAGTCTGGTAGAAATCGAAAAACACCGAGCGCTCGGCATCGGCACATAACACGCGGGTGCTGTGCTGGCGGTAGCGCACATAGCGTCCCAAGGTGGCCGTGGTGCCGCCGGTGCCGGGGCTGGAAATCAACCAGCTTGGCTCGGGATGCTGCTCAAAGCGCATTTGCTGGAAGATCGACTCGGCGATGTTGTTGTTGGCTCGCCAGTCGGTGGCGCGTTCGGCGTAGGTGAACTGATCCATGAAATGCCCACCGCTTTCCAGGGCCAGGCGCTCCGATTCGGCGTAGATCTGCGTCGGGTCCTGCACCAGGTGGCTCTTGCCGCCATAGAAGGCAATCTGCGCGATCTTCTCCTGGGAGGTGGTCGCCGGCATCACGGCGATAAACGGCAAGCCGAGCAGGCGCGCAAAGTAGGCTTCGGAAATCGCCGTCGACCCGCTGGACGCTTCGATCACCGGCGCGCCAGGTTTTAGCCAGCCATTACACAGCGCATACAGGAACAACGAACGGGCCAGCCGATGCTTGAGGCTACCGGTGGGGTGGCTGGACTCGTCCTTGAAGTACAACTCGATACCCGGCAACCCCGGCAGCGGCAAGGGAATCAGGTGGGTGTCGGCGCTGCGCTGGAAGTCGGCTTCAATGATGCGAATGGCTTCGCGGGCCCAGGGACGGTGGTCGCTCATGGAGGGTTTCTCGTAGGGTTTCAGCCTTGATTTTAGGGGGTTTCCTACACGCCACACAGATACAGTACCGATGCAATTGCTCACACAATTGCCAGCTTCGGAGACATCGCCATTCAGCCCTTCTGCTTATAACAAATAAGAATATAACTTTTGTTTTAACAACTAACGGTACGGGTTAGGGTACCCACCTATTGAACCTGGATTGGAGAGCATCCCTTGCCTCTGCGTAGCACTTTCACCCGTTTCTTCCAGCTGGAAGCCGCCAGCGGTCTGCTATTGATCGCCGCTGCCGCCCTGGCCCTGATCATCAACAACTCACCCTTGTCGCACCTGTACAACGCGTTTCTCGATGTACCGGTGGTGGCGCAGATTGGCGCGCTGAAAATCGCCAAGCCGGCCCTGCTGTGGATCAACGATGGCCTGATGGCGTTGTTCTTCCTGCTGATCGGCCTGGAGGTCAAGCGCGAGTTGCTCGACGGCCATCTGTCCAAGCCGTCGCAAGTGGTGCTGCCAGGCGCAGCGGCCATCGGCGGCATGGTGGTGCCAGCGCTGATCTATTGGGCAATCAACAAGGACTACCCCGCCGCGCTCTCCGGCTGGGCGATCCCGATGGCCACCGACATTGCCTTTGCGCTCGGCGTGCTGGCACTGCTGGGCAAACGGGTACCCGTCTCGCTGAAGCTGTTCCTGATGACCCTGGCGATCATTGACGACCTGGGCGCGATCATTGTCATCGCGGTGTTCTATTCCGCCGACCTATCCGGTGCAGCCCTGGCGGGTGCCGGCGCCTGCCTGGTGGCCTTGATTGCGATGAACCGCCTGGGGGTCATCAAGCTCGGGCCGTACTTGATCATCGGCTTGATCCTGTGGGTCTGCGTGCTCAAGAGCGGGGTCCACGCGACCCTGGCTGGCGTAACCCTGGCGTTCTGCATCCCGCTGCGCACCAAGAACGCCGAGCCGTCACCGCTGCTGACCCTGGAACACGCGCTGCACCCGTGGGTCGCCTACGGCATCCTGCCACTGTTCGCCTTCGCCAACGCCGGCGTGTCGCTGACCGGCGTCAGCCTCGAAAGCTTCACCCACCACGTGCCCATGGGCATCGCCGCCGGCCTGCTGATCGGCAAGACCATCGGTGTGTTCGGCCTCACTTGGCTGGCCATCAAGACCGGCCTCGCCGCGCTGCCCACCGGCGCCAACTGGGGCCAGGTGTTCGGCGTGGCAATCCTGTGCGGTATCGGCTTTACCATGAGCCTGTTCGTCGGGTCCCTGGCGTTCGTGCCGGGCGTCAGCGAATTTGCCGGGGAAGACCGCATGGGGATTCTGACCGGGTCGATATTGGCAGCCTGCATCGGTTATGCGGTGACGGCGATGGCCAGTCGCAAGAAGGCCGTGCTCTAGGAGCTGAAGTAATAGTCAAAAAAACCGCCCTACCAAGGCGGTTTTTTTATTGCCCACAAAAAACCCCCAACCGGTCACCCGGTTGAGGGTTTTTCATTGCCTGCGGTTTGCCGCTTAGCGGGTAACGCGGCTGGTGCCATCAACGGTCATGATGCGCACGCGGTCGCCGATGCGGAAGATTTCGTTTTCTTGCACGGCCTGCACGTAGGCGCGGGTGCTGCCGTCGTCTTCGCGAACGGTGATTTCAACGCCCTGGGTGCGGGTCAGGCCTTCTTCGGTAGCCGAACCCAGCAGGCCGCCGGCGACTGCGCCGATCACGGCCGTCACGATGCTGCCACGGCCACCGCCGATGGCGCTGCCGCCAACACCGCCGATAACGGCACCGGCAGCACCGCCGATTGGGGTCTTGGTGCCTTCAATTTTCACCGGACGCAGGGATTCGATGGTACCCATGCGAACGGTCTGTACACGACGCGCCTCGTCACGAGAGTACGAGTCGCCGGTCAGACTCGAGGCGCAGCCACCCAACAGCAACGACAGGGTGGTAAAGCAGGCAACCAGTAAAACGGACTTACGCATAGCATCAACTCCAAAGGACAGGTGTTCATTAGACGCTGCAGCTTGGCGCCTGTCACGGCAAGCACGGCAGAAAGTTGCATTCATTCAGCCTGAGTACAGACTGCTTGAACCAGAAAACTCGACAAACGGTAGCTCGGCTTGTGTGCCAAAAGATTTCGCAATGATTGAGTCATTATAGCTGCATGGCCGCATACGACCTACGCCTCTACCCTAGAGACGTCGGCGCAGCGAACAACATTCAGGCGAGGTGACGAAAGGCGGTGCTCAGGGCGCGAGGCGCTCGCGGGTCCATTCACCGGCTTGCAGGCGATAGTTGAGGCGATCATGCAGGCGGCTGGCACGGCCTTGCCAGAACTCGATGCGCTCGGGCAGCAGGCGGTAACCGCCCCAATGCTCGGGGCAGTCCGGCTGGGTGTCGCTGAAACGCAGCTCGGTGGCTTTGAGCAGTTCCTGCAGCTCTTCGCGGTCACGGATGACCTGGCTCTGCGGAGAGGCCCAAGCGCCGAGGCGGCTGCCCAGCGGGCGGACCTGGTAGTAAGCGTCCGACTCTTCGGCGGTGACCTTGACTACCCGCCCTTCGATGCGCACCTGGCGCTCCAGGGTCGGCCAGAAGAAGGTCATGGCCGCAAACGGGCGCGCCGCGAGCTGTTCGCCCTTGGCGCTCTGATAGTTGGTGAAGAAGGTAAAGCCGTGTGCATCCAGGCCCTTGAGCAACAGGATGCGGCAATGCGGGCGACCGTCCTGGTCGACCGTGGCCAAGGTCATGGCATTGGCCTCTACCGGTGGCTGCTCGGTTTTCACCGCATCGCCAAACCACTGGTGGAACAACGCAAACGGCTCGTCCGGGGCCTGGGCCTCGCTCAAACCGTCCCGTGTGTAGTCACGGCGCATATCGGCCAGTGCCTGGGTCATGCAGCTTTATCCTTCTGGTTCAACGGATCAGTTTTTCGCCTGGTCGTTCGCAGCCGGTGCAGCGGCCTTGGCTTTGGCTGGAACCGGCTTCTTGGCAGCAGGTTTGGCCGGGGCTTTCTTGGCAGCTGGCTTGGCAGCGGCTTTCTTGGCGACAGGCGCCTTTTTCGCCGGGGCTTTGGCAGCAGGTGCCGGTGCTGGAACATTCTGCACGGCGACCATCTCAGCCGCAGGCGGGGTCTTGCCCGACTGGTATTTGCTGAGCAGGGCCAACATAGTTGTACGCTGAGTGAACATGATTTCCATGCGACGGTTCAGCGCACGGCCCTGGGTGCTGTCGTTGGCGGCACGCGGCATAAGGTCGCCCATGCCACGCAGCATCAGACGGTCTTGCTTGAGGCCGCTGAGGCTGAAGATCGAGGCGATGGACTGCGCACGCTCCTTGCTCAACGCCTGGCTGGCAGGCCCCGTGCCGGTAGCATCAACGTGGCCCAGCACCAGTACGGCGGTTTTCGGGTCGGCTTCAACCGCCTTGGCGACGCGGGTGAACGGGCCCAACGTCACAGGCAGCAGCATCGCTGGGCGCTTGGGGTTGTAGGAACCGTCTACCGGGGCAATCACCACCAGTACATTGTCGCGACGTTCCAGTTGCAGGTTGCTGTCCTTGATGGCGGCGCGCAGGCGCGGCTCATAGTCGTCCAGCCAGGCCTGGGTGATTTTCGGGTCAGGCATCGGCACGTTGGTCACATCGACCTTGGCCAATGGCTTGGGCTTGCTTTCGAACGGCCACCACCAGTGGGTTTCGGTGTCGGTCTTGGCGACCGCTGGGGCAGGCTCCGCAGCCTTGAGGTCGGCTTTCAGGTCGGCCTTGGCGTCGGCGGCTTTTTCGTCGGCGCTCTTGGAGCCGAACGGCCACCAGCTTAAACCGGTATCAGCCTTGGCAGCCGGTGCTGGCGCAGCGGCGGCAGGTGCAGCAGCGGCAGCTACCGGTGCGGCAGGCTTGGCGCCAGCAGCGGGTTTGGCGTCTGGCTTGTCGGCGGTTTGCGCGACGGTGTCCTTGGTAGCAGCCTTGTCAGACCCAAATGACCACCAATGCCCGCCCTCGGCATCATTTTGTGGTGTTTGTGCGCAACCGGTAATAGTGAGGCACAGCGCCAGGGCCAAGGACTTGTTCGATAACATGAGATATCCACAAAATGAGAAAAGAAACCGAGGGTCTGGATGACCCGTTAAACAGACGCTTACAGAACATTAAAGTTACATCATTTCGTTCAGCGTCTTCTTATAGTTGCCTTTGTAACAAAAAAACGTGAAACAGCAAGGGGTTTACAGACAACCGGCTAATATTCCGACCAACTTCTGTGCCCGTGGGTCCATAAGTACATAAGGTCCGAGTGTATTAGTCACGAAACCAAACGCTACATCATGTTCAGGGTCGGCAAAACCTACCGAACCACCCGCGCCAGGATGCCCGAATGCACGCGGGCCAAGGCCGAAGGTGGCATTGGGCAGTTGCGGTTGATCCAACATGCAGCCCAGGCCAAAACGGGTTTGGGTCAATAATGTTTTATCCGGCCCGATACTGTGTTCGCGGGTCAATTGTTCAAGCATGTCGGCTTCGAGCAAACTACCGTCCAACAAACCGCTATAAAAACCCGCCAGGCTGCGTGCATTACCGTGACCATTTGCCGCCGGCTGCTGCATGCGTCGCCATTCGGGTTTATTAGTGCTGGTCAGAATAGACGGCGGGTTGGCAAATGCCCGGGTAGTCATGGCCGCCGGTTCACGCATCATTACTTGCAGTAACCGTTGAGCGGCTTCATCGCCCATATTGCCTTTGCTGCGGGCTATATGGGCAACGCGATAAAACTCTTCATCCGCCAGGCCCACATGGAAGTCCAGCCCCAATGGCCGCGCCACCCGCGCCACGATCGACTCCCCCGGCCCACGCCCGTCGGCACGGCGCAGCAACTCACCGACCAGCCAGCCATAGGTGATCGCCTCGTAGCCATGGCCTTGGCCGGGCGTCCACCACGGCGCTTCGGCGGCCAGGGTGTCGACCATCAACTGCCAGTCGTAGAGGGCTTCGATGGGCAACATCTCGCGGATTGCCGGCAACCCGGCCTGGTGGCAGAGCAGTTGGCGCAAGGTGATGGATTCTTTGCCGGCAGCGGCAAATTCCGGCCAGTAGTTGGCCACGGGTGCGTCCAGTTGCAACTTGCCTTCGGCCACCAGCTGCAAGGCGGTGACGGCGGTGAAGGTTTTGGTGCAGGAGAACAGGTTGACAATGGTGTCGCTGTGCCAGGCTTCGGCCCCGTCCTTGTCGGCGGTGCCGGCCCACAGGTCGACGACGGTTTCGCCTCCGATCTGGATGCACAGCCCGGCGCCACGCTCCTGCGGGTCATCGAACAACGCGGCGAACGCTTCACGTACCGCTTCGAACTGGAGTTCGTAATGACCCTGAATCTGCACCTGAACGCCCTCGAAAAACACTGTAGGAATGGGCCGGCATTGTTCCAGCCCTCAGCCCTTTTGTGAACCCGTCAGCGCATAATCAATGGCCATTGCCGGAGTGCCCGCCCGCATGCCCCGGGCCCTGCC
>NZ_WKCB01000077.1 GCF_021606685.1 Pseudomonas syringae | reverse complement strand
GGTCATGGAAGTCTCCTACAAGGCAGAGCGCATTGTACGCAGAGCCTGAGGATGGTCCATAGGGTGTTGTTCGCGGGGGCTTTTGTGGCCAACGCGCTTGCTGTGGCGAGCGGGCTTGCCCGCGTTGGGGCGCGAAGCGGCCCTTTTAAGGCCGCCGCGGTGTATCAGGTAACCGAGTTGCTGGGTTTGGGGCTGCTTCGCAGCCCAACGCGGGCAAGCCCGCTCGCCACAGCAAGCGCGTTGGTCACAACGAGCCCGCTCGGCCTACCAAGCCTGAGCCCTGCAACCGCTTACACGGTATGCAGGTACCAGTTGTACTCAAGGTCGGAGATGGAGTGTTCGAACTCTTCCAGCTCACTTTCCTTACAGGCGACGAAGATATCGATGTACTTGGGATCGATGTACTTGGCCATCACCTCGCTGTCGTCCAACTCACGCAGGGCATCGCGCAGGTTGTTCGGCAGGCTTTGCTCGTTCTGCTCGTAGCTGTTGCCTTCCACCGGTGCGTTCGGCTCGATCTTGTTGGTCAGGCCATGGTGCACACCCGCCAGGACCGAAGCCATCAGCAGGTAAGGGTTGGCGTCGGCACCCGCCACGCGGTGTTCGATACGTACGGCGTCGGACGAGCCGGTCGGTACGCGAATCGCCACCGTGCGGTTATCCAGGCCCCAGCACGGCGAGTTCGGCACGTAGAACTGTGCGCCGAAACGGCGGTAGGAGTTCACGTTGGGGCACAGGAACGCCATTTGAGCGGGTAGGGTCTCGAGCACACCGCCGATCGCGTGACGCAATGCGGCGTTCTGCTCGGGATCCTCACTGGCAAAGATGTTCTTGCCGTCTTTGTCCAGGATCGAAATGTGTACGTGCAAACCGTTGCCTGCCTGGCCTGGGTAAGGCTTGGCCATGAAGGTGGTGTCCATCTCATGGTCGTAGGCGATGTTCTTGATCAGACGCTTGAGCAGTACCGCGTAATCGCACGCCTTGATCGGGTCGGCGACGTGGTGCAGGTTCACTTCGAACTGCGCCGGGGCACTTTCCTTGACGATGGCGTCTGCCGGGATGCCTTGCTCTTTGGCACCTTCCAGAATGTCCTGGAGGCAGTCGACGTATTCGTCGAGGTCGTCGATCAGGTAGACCTGTGTCGAGTGCGGGCGTTTGCCGGAGATCGGCGAGCGGGGCGGTTGTGGGCGGCCGTTCACGTTCTCCTGGTCGATCAGGTAGAACTCAAGCTCGAAGGCGGCGCAGATGGTCAGACCGAGGTCGTCAAATTTGCTTACAACTTGGCGGAGCACTTCACGCGGATCGGCGAAGAAAGGTTCACCTTCAAGTTCGTGCATGGTCATCAGCAGTTGCGCGGTAGGGCGCTTTTGCCAGGGTTCATTGCACAGGGTGTCGGGGATCGGATAACAGATTCGGTCAGCATCACCGATGTCCAGACCCAGGCCGGTGCTTTCCACCGTTGAGCCGTTGATATCCAGGGCAAATAGGGAGGCAGGCAGGTTAATGCCCTTCTCGTAAACCTTGTGGAGGCTGGTGCGTTCGATGCGCTTGCCGCGCACCACACCATTCATATCCGCAATTAGAAGGTCTACGTACAGAACCTCAGGATGATCCTTAAGGAACGCGTTCGCTTCGTTAAGCTGAACGGCACGCGGGGGTACCGACATGATGCAACACCTTTGTTGTTAAAAATATCAATCATTGATCTTTTCTGGTTTCAGTCAACCCGAACGGCACGCCTAAGTCAAGCGAGGCCTTTTTTGCCCTAAAAAAGCGCCGCGACCGCTTTTTTGGGGCTTTTTGGGGCGGTTTTTTGGGTTTGGGGGCGTGCCGTACCGCAGGCTTGAGCGGGCCGTGTTGTATTTTTTACGGGGGTGTTGTGTAAAAAAATGAACAAGGCTAAGCTCGATTCAAACCCATAACAGCAATAATACCGGGGTGCTTCATGTCTCGCCTGCCGTCACCCGGCGTCTTGGCCTGCTCCAGGCAGGTCCTGTCAGCAGTCTATTCCTACAGCCTGAATACCCACGGCCCGGCCAATATTCTTGACGCCTCGGCCGACCTCTTCTTTGCTTGCCCCCTGAACTCGTGCTTACCCCTGAACGGCTCCCTTGCACGGTGCCGATCATGATTCTGCACGACTTTGGCGTGAGGAATGCAACGCTGCAGCAAATGGCAGGTAAGCTCCTACCCTGAATGAACCAACGACGCGGATGCTGCGTCAACCAACGCCTGGCCTTTAATGGATGCCAGGAAACCCAGCCCAGAGGCATTTATGAGTAACAACCTCGACCAGCTCACCGATTGGTTGAAAGACCACAAGATCACAGAAGTCGAATGCATGATTGGCGACCTCACCGGCATCACCCGGGGCAAGATCTCGCCGACCAACAAGTTCATCGCCGAAAAAGGCATGCGCCTGCCCGAGAGCGTGTTGTTGCAGACCGTGACCGGCGACTATGTCGAAGACGACATCTATTACGAATTGCTCGACCCGGCCGACATCGACATGATCTGCCGCCCCGACCAGAACGCAGTGTTTCTGGTGCCGTGGGCCATCGAGCCGACCGCCCAGGTGATCCACGACACCTACGACAAGCAAGGCAACCCGATCGAGCTGTCGCCGCGCAACGTGCTCAAGAAAGTCCTCAAGCTCTATGCCGACAAAGGCTGGCAGCCCATTGTGGCGCCGGAGATGGAGTTCTACCTGACCAAGCGTTGCGAAGACCCGGACTTCCCGCTGCAACCGCCGATTGGCCGTTCCGGGCGCCCGGAAACCGGTCGCCAATCCTTCTCTATAGAAGCCGCCAACGAATTCGACCCGCTGTTCGAAGACGTCTACGACTGGTGCGAACTGCAGGAACTGGACCTCGACACCCTGATCCACGAGGACGGCACCGCGCAGATGGAAATCAACTTCCGTCACGGCGATGCGTTGTCCCTGGCCGACCAGATCCTGGTGTTCAAGCGCACCATGCGTGAAGCCGCGCTCAAGCACGATGTAGCCGCCACCTTCATGGCCAAGCCGATGACCGGCGAGCCTGGCAGTGCGATGCACCTGCACCAGAGCATCATCGATACCACCACCGGCAAGAACGTCTTCTCCAATGAAGACGGGACCATGAGCCAGCTGTTCCTCAACCACATTGGCGGCCTGCAGAAATTCATCCCCGAATTGCTGCCGCTGTTTGCCCCCAACGTGAACTCGTTCCGCCGCTTCCTGCCGGATACCTCGGCGCCGGTGAACGTGGAGTGGGGCGAAGAAAACCGCACCGTGGGCCTGCGCGTACCGGATGCCGGCCCGCAGAACCGTCGGGTGGAAAACCGCCTGCCGGGCGCCGACGCCAACCCGTACCTGGCGATTGCCGCCAGCCTGCTGTGTGGCTACATCGGTATGGTCGAAGGCCATAACCCGAGCGCGCCGGTGGTGGGGCGTGGTTACGAGCGGCGCAACCTGCGCCTGCCGTTGACCATCGAAGACGCCCTGGAACGCATGGAAAACAGCAAGACCATCGAGAAATACCTGGGTCAAAAATTCATCACAGGCTACGTCGCGGTCAAGCGGGCCGAGCATGAAAACTTCAAGCGCGTGATCAGTTCGTGGGAGCGGGAATTCCTGCTCTTCGCCGTCTGATGCGCCGGGCGCGCTGTGGGAACAGCGCGCCCTTCACTGAAAAGTCTAGGAGATTGGTATGTCCAGCAATAACCCGCAAACCCGTGAATGGCAAGCCTTGAGCAGCGATCATCACCTGGCGCCGTTCAGCGATTTCAAGCAATTGAAAGAGAAAGGCCCACGGATCATCACCAAAGCCCACGGCGTTTACCTGTGGGACAGCGAAGGCAACAAGATCCTCGACGGTATGGCCGGCCTGTGGTGCGTGGCGATCGGTTACGGTCGCGATGAACTGGCTGACGCCGCCGCCAAGCAGATGAAAGAACTGCCGTACTACAACCTGTTCTTCCAGACCGCTCACCCGCCGGTGCTGGAATTGGCCCAGGCGATTTCCGACGTCGCCCCCGCCGGCATGAACCACGTGTTCTTCACCGGTTCCGGCTCCGAAGGCAACGACACCATGTTGCGCATGGTCCGCCATTACTGGGCGATCAAAGGCCAGCCGAACAAGAAAACCATCATTGCCCGCAAGAATGGCTACCACGGCTCCACGGTGGCCGGTGCCAGCCTGGGCGGCATGACCTATATGCACGAGCAGGGCGACTTGCCGATCCCGGGTATCACCCACATCGCCCAGCCTTACTGGTTTGGCGAAGGCGGCGACATGAGCCCCGAAGAATTCGGCGTGTGGGCCGCCAACCAGCTTGAAGAGAAGATCCTCGAGTTGGGCGTAGACAACGTTGGTGCCTTTATTGCCGAGCCGATCCAGGGTGCTGGCGGCGTGATCGTGCCACCTGCGACCTACTGGCCGCGCATCAAGGAAATTCTCGCCAAGTACGACATCCTGTTTGTCGCTGACGAAGTGATCTGCGGTTTTGGCCGCACCGGTGAGTGGTTCGGCAGCGATTTCTATGACCTCAAGCCGCACATGATGACCATCGCCAAGGGCCTGACCTCGGGCTACATCCCCATGGGTGGCCTGATCGTGCGCGACGAAGTGGTTGCGGTGTTGAACGAAGGCGGCGATTTCAACCACGGCTTCACCTACTCCGGCCACCCGGTCGCAGCGGCGGTGGCCCTGGAAAACATCCGCATCATGCGCGATGAAAAAATCGTTAACCGTGTGCACGACGAAACGGCACCGTATTTGCAGAAACGTCTGCGGGAACTGGCGGATCACCCCTTGGTGGGCGAAGTGCGCGGTGTGGGCATGTTGGGTGCGATTGAGCTGGTTCAAGACAAGGCCACCCGCAAACGTTATGAAGGCAAGGGCGTGGGCATGATTTGCCGCAACTTCTGCTTCAATAACGGCCTGATCATGCGCGCCGTGGGCGACACCATGATTATTTCGCCACCGTTGGTGATCAGCCAGGCCGAAATCGACGAGCTGGTGACCAAGGCTCGCCATTGCCTGGACCTGACTTTGGCGGCATTGCAGGGCTAAGTGCTAGGCTCAGTGCGCAGTGTGCTGGGCAGTTACAAATGTAGGGGCTTTGGTTGAAAGCCGGCCCCTGAACTTGCCAGACTGTCGCCCTGTTTTGTTGCCCTCTGGAAGGGCCGTGAAACGATAAAAGAACGTGGCCCAAAAAAGAAAAATTGGAGCATCACCAAATGAAGGCATTAGGTTTGAAGAACGCTGGCAAGACACTCCTCGCCTTGTCCCTGATGGGCGCAATGGCGGGCGCGGCCCAGGCCGACGATAAAGTGCTGCACGTGTACAACTGGTCCGACTACATTGCACCGGACACCATCGCCAACTTTGAAAAAGAGTCGGGCATTAAAGTGGTGTACGACGTTTTCGACAGCAACGAGACCCTCGAAGCCAAGTTGCTGGCAGGCAAGTCCGGTTACGACGTGGTTGTACCGTCGAACAACTTCCTCGCGAAGCAGATCAAGGCGGGTGTTTATCAGGAGCTGGACAAGTCCAAACTGTCCAACTACGACAACCTGAACAAGTCCCTGCTTAAAGCCGTGTCGGTCAGCGACCCGGACAACAAGCACGCCTTCCCGTACATGTGGGGCTCGATCGGCATCGGCTACAACCCGGAGAAGGTCAAGGCCGCACTGGGCGTGGACAAGATCGACTCGTGGGATGTGCTGCTCAAGCCGGAAAACATCGCCAAGCTCAAAAGCTGCGGCGTGAGCTTCCTCGATTCGCCAACCGAAATGCTGCCGGTAGCCCTGCATTACCTGGGCCTTCCGACCGATACCCAGAAGAAAGAAGACCTCAAGCAAGCCGAGGCCCTGTTCCTCAAACTGCGCCCTTCGATCGGCTACTTCCACTCGTCCAAGTACATCTCGGACCTGGCCAACGGCAACATCTGCGTGGCCGTGGGTTACTCGGGTGACATCGAGCAGGCCAAATCCCGCGCCGCTGAGGCCGGTGGCAAGGTCAAAGTTGCCTACGACATTCCTAAAGAAGGCGCTGGCAGCTTCTTCGACATGGTCGCCATCCCTAAAGATGCCGAAAACGTCGACGCCGCCTACAAGTTCCTGAACTACCTGCTCAAGCCACAAGTGATGGCAGAGATCACCAACAGCGTGCACTTCCCGAACGGTAACGAGAAGGCCACCGCATTGGTCGATAAAGACATCACCAGCGACCCGGGCATCTACCCGCCAGCCGATGTGCAGGCCAAGTTGTACGCCATTGCTGACTTGCCGGCTGCGACCCAGCGTGAAATGACGCGCAGCTGGACCAAGATCAAATCGGGCAAATAAGCCTTGAAACCTGTGGGAGGGGGCTTGCTCCCTCCCACAAATTAAATGACAAAAAGTTTTGCCGGATCGGTTTATCGAGGGTAAGTTGCGCGCCGGTTTTGTTGCCGGGCAACAACTTTAAGGCCCAACTATTTAAGAGGACCTCCACTTGCCAATTTCTTTATTTCGCAAAGCCTTGCTGGTGGGTGCAGGTATCACGCTGGCTGTCAGCGTGCAGGCTGCACCGACTGTGCATATTTATAACTGGTCGGACTACATCGGCACCGACACCCTGGCCAACTTCGAAAAGGCCAGCGGCATCAAGCCCGTGTATGACATGTTTGACTCCAACGAAACCCTGGAAGGCAAGCTGCTGGCCGGGCGTACCGGTTACGATGTGGTCGTGCCGTCCAACCACTTCCTCGGCAAGCAGATCAAGGCCGGGGCGTTCCAGAAGCTCGACAAGTCATTGCTGACAAATTACGCCAACCTCGACCCGGCACTGCTCAAGCGTCTGGAAAAGAACGACCCGGGCAACCAGTACGCCGTGCCGTACCTGTGGGGCACCAATGGCATCGGTTACAACGTCGACAAAGTGAAGGAAGTGCTGGGCGTCGACAAGATCGACTCCTGGGCCGTGCTGTTCGAACCGGAAAACATGAAGAAGCTGGCCACGTGCGGCGTGTCGTTCATGGACTCGGCGGATGAAATGCTGCCGGCAGTGCTCAACTACATGGGCCTTGATCCCAACAGCACTAACCCTGAAGACTACAAGAAGGCTGAAGCCAAGCTGCTGAAAGTGCGGCCCTACGTGACCTACTTCCATTCTTCCAAATACATTTCCGACCTCGCCAACGGCAACATCTGTGTGGCGGCCGGGTTCTCCGGTGATGTATTCCAGGCCAAGGCCCGTGCGGCTGAGGCGGGCAAGGGCGTGAACATCGCCTATGTGATTCCCAAAGAGGGCGGCAACCTGTGGTTTGACGTGCTGGCGATCCCCAAGGATGCGACCAACGTCAAAGAGGCCCACGCCTTCATCAACTATTTGCTGCAACCTGAGGTGATCGCCCAGGTCAGTGATTACGTCGGTTACGCCAACCCTAACCCCGGGGCGGACAAACTGATGGAGCAATCGATACGCACCGACGAAGCGGTTTACCCACCGCAGGCGGTTCTCGACCGGACATTCGTCAACTTCGAGCTACCCCCGAAAGTGCAGCGTTTAATGACCCGTAGCTGGACCAAGGTCAAGACGGGCAAGTAAGGCTCAAATATCCTGGGTTCGCCCGCCTCGGGCGAACTGCACTCTTTTTTTTGGGAGTTTCGTAAATGGCAGTTGCCTCCGGCGCCTACAAGAAAGCCCTCGAGGGCGACCAGACACCGAAAAAGGTGCTGGTCAAAATCGACCGGGTCACGAAGAAGTTCGACGAGACGATTGCCGTGGACGATGTGTCCCTGGAAATCAAAAAAGGCGAGATCTTCGCCTTGCTCGGCGGTTCGGGTTCGGGCAAATCCACCTTGCTGCGCATGCTCGCAGGTTTCGAGCGCCCGACTGAAGGTCGTATCTACCTCGACGGTGTGGACATCACCGACATGCCGCCCTACGAGCGGCCGATCAACATGATGTTCCAGTCGTACGCCCTGTTCCCGCACATGACCGTGGCGCAGAACATCGCGTTCGGCTTGCAACAGGACAAGATCCCCAAGGCCGAGATCGACGCCCGCGTGGCCGAGATGCTCAAGCTGGTGCAGATGAGCCAGTACGCCAAGCGCAAGCCGCACCAGTTGTCCGGTGGCCAGCGTCAGCGTGTGGCGTTGGCGCGCTCCCTGGCCAAACGTCCCAAGCTGCTGCTGCTCGATGAGCCGATGGGCGCCCTCGACAAGAAACTGCGTTCGCAGATGCAGCTGGAACTGGTAGAGATCATCGAGCGCGTGGGTGTGACCTGCGTGATGGTGACCCACGACCAGGAAGAGGCCATGACCATGGCCGAGCGCATCGCGATCATGCACCTGGGCTGGATCGCCCAGATCGGCAGCCCGATCGACATCTACGAAACGCCTACCAGCCGCCTGGTGTGCGAGTTCATCGGTAACGTCAACATCTTCGACACCCAGGTGGTGGACGACGCTGAAGGCCACGCGGTGCTCAAGTGCGCCGACCTGGACCGCGACATCTACGTGGGCTACGGCATCGCCACGTCGGTGGAAGACAAGTCGGTGACCTATGCCATCCGCCCGGAAAAACTGCTGGTGACCACCGAAATGCCGACCTGCGAGCACAACTGGTCCAGCGGCAAGGTGCACGACATCGCGTACCTGGGCGGCCACTCGGTGTTCTACGTAGAGCTGCCGAGCGGCAAGCTGGTGCAGTCCTTCGTCGCCAACGCCGAGCGCCGTGGCCAGCGGCCGACCTGGGGTGACCAGGTCTACGTATGGTGGGAAGACGACAGCGGCGTGGTACTTCGCTCATGAACATGAAGAAGTTCAAGCGGCGCTTGCACCGCATCATCCCCAATGGCAAGCAGGTGGTTATCGGGATTCCGTTCCTGTGGCTGTTCCTATTCTTTGCACTGCCGTTTTTCATCGTCTTGAAAATCAGCTTTGCCGAAGCCGACGTGGCGATCCCGCCGTACACCGAGATCTACACCTTCGTTGAGCAAAAGCTGCAACTGGTGCTGAACCTGGGCAACTACGCGATGCTCGGCGACGACGAGTTGTACATCGCCGCGTACCTGGGCTCGCTGAAGATGGCGTTTTTCAGCACGCTGCTGTGCCTGCTGATCGGCTACCCGATGGCCTATGCCATCGCCAGTGCGCGCAAAGAGTTGCAGACCGTGCTGGTGCTGCTGATCATGATGCCGACCTGGACCGCGATCCTGATCCGCGTGTATGCGTGGATGGGCATCCTCAGCAACAACGGCCTGCTCAATGGCTTCCTGATGTCCATCGGGTTGATCAACGAACCGCTGCAGATCCTCAACACCAACATCGCGGTGTATATCGGCGTGGTCTATTCGTACCTGCCGTTCATGATCCTGCCGCTGTACGCCAACCTGGTGAAGCACGACCAGAGCCTGCTGGAAGCTGCCTCGGACCTGGGCTCGAGCACCTTCAACAGCTTCTGGAAAATCACCGTGCCGCTGTCCAAGAACGGCATCATCGCCGGCTGCATGCTGGTGTTTATCCCGGTGGTGGGCGAGTTTGTGATCCCGGAACTGCTCGGCGGCCCGGAAACCCTGATGATCGGTAAAGTGTTGTGGCAAGAGTTCTTCAACAACCGTGACTGGCCGGTGGCGTCTGCCCTGGCGGTGGTGATGCTGGCGATCCTGATCGTGCCGATCATCCTGTTCAACCGCAGCCAAGCCAAAGAGATGGAGGGCAAAATATGAAGCGCTTCAGTTTCTCAAGCTTCATGCTGGTGGCGGGGTTGCTGTTCATCTACCTGCCGATGCTGATCCTGGTGATCTACTCGTTCAACGAATCCAAACTGGTGACGGTGTGGGGCGGTTGGTCGATCAAGTGGTACGTCGGTTTGCTGGATAACACCCAACTGATGGGCTCGGTGGCCCGCTCCCTGGAAATCGCCTGCTACACGGCGGTGGCCGCTGTGGCCTTGGGGACGTTGGCGGCGTTCGTGCTGACGCGCATCCGCAACTTCAAGGGCCGCACGTTGTTCGGCGGCCTGGTGACTGCGCCGTTGGTAATGCCGGAAGTGATTACCGGCCTGTCGCTGTTGCTGCTGTTCGTGGCCATGGCGCAGATGATCGGCTGGCCCCAGGAACGTGGCATCGTCACCATCTGGATCGCCCACACGACCTTCTGCGCGGCGTATGTGGCGGTGGTGGTGTCGGCGCGCTTGCGTGAGCTGGACCTGTCGATCGAAGAAGCGGCGATGGACCTGGGGGCGCGGCCGTGGAAGGTGTTCTTCCTGATCACCATCCCGATGATCGCGCCGTCGTTGGCGGCGGGCGGCATGATGTCGTTCGCGCTGTCGCTGGATGACCTGGTACTGGCCAGCTTCGTGTCGGGCCCGGGCTCGACCACCTTGCCGATGGAAGTGTTCTCGGCCGTGCGCCTGGGGGTCAAACCCGAGATCAACGCCGTGGCCAGCCTGATCCTGTTGGCGGTGTCGCTGGTGACCTTCCTGGTGTGGTTCTTCAGCCGTCGTGCCGAAGAGCACCGCAAGAAAGCCATCCAGCAAGCGATTGAAGAAGCCGCGGCGGATGGCTGGAAACAGCCGGACAAGCGCCGGGCGCCTGCACCGGTCTGAATCTGTGTGAGGTCCAAATGTGGGAGGGGCGGTGCGACGATTCGACTTGCTCCCGATAGCAGTGTGTCAGTCAGCATCTCTGGTACTGATACACCGCAATCGGGAGCAAGTCGAATCGTCGCACCGCCCCTCCCACATGTGATTGCATTTCAGGTCGATTACGCAGCCCACGGCGATTTGCGGATGACTTCCACAAAATTCATCGGTTTGAACCCCTGCTCCTGATCCACCAGCACATCGGTCTTCACGTTGCCGAACGTGGTCTGCGGGCGATGGCGCAAGCCGTCGGCAAATGCGCAGATGATGCATTCCTTGAACCCTTCACCACGTGGATGCGCATGCACCACGGCTTCGCGCTGCACGTGGGTAAACGCGGCGTAGTCCATGCCCAGCACGTCCATCTCGACACCGGCGGTCACCAGCGCCACGGTCGGGCGCAAATGCTGCGGCACGCCCGGCGTGGTGTGCAGCGCGATGGACAGCCACACCTGTTCGATATCGTCATCGCTCAGGCCATAAGGCTTGAGGAAGGCGGCGGCGGCATTGGCCCCGTCGACTTCGAAACGCTGGTCGTCACTGCGATGGCCTTGCACCAGGCCGAGGTCGTGGAACATCGCGCCGACGTAGAGCAGCTCCGGGTTATAGGCCAGCTGTTTGCGCTTACCGCTTAACGCGCCGAACAGGAACACCCGGCGGGAATGGTGGTAGAGCAGGTCGGATTCGACGTCGCGGATGTATTCGGTGGTGGCCTTGGCTAGGGCGCTGTCGGGGATCTGGATGCCGGCGATGCTGGTGGTCATGGGGGTTCTCCTGTGGGAAGACTCCAGTCTGGTCGCGTGCCTGCCACCGGGCTATCGCGACGAGGGTGCGATCCCGGCCAATGTGCCGTCACATCGTGCCAAGCTCAAATCAGCTAGGGTGTTGCCTGCGAAGATCTAAATGTGGGAGGGGCGGTGCGACGATTCGACTTGCTCCCGATAGCGGTGTGTCAGTCAGCATCGCTGGTACTGACACACCGCCATCGGGAGCAAGCCCCCTCCCACAGGGGATTTGTATTCATTCAGTTAATCAAGGTTTACCACCCATGGGCAAAACCGTCGCCATCCTGATCTTCCCCGGCGTCCAGTCGCTCGACGTAACCGGGCCCATGGATGTGTTCTGCGAGGCCAATCGTTTTTTGCCGCCGCAGGACCATTACCAATTGGAAGTCATCGGCTTGGGCCACGGCAGCATGGCCGCTTCCAACGGCCTTTCACTGCAGGCCCACCGGCATTACAGCGAAGCCCTGCAGGCCTATGACCTGTTGCTGGTGGCAGGCGGGCCGCAACTGCCGTTCGAGGATTTCGGCGCGCCGTTCGATGACTGGCTGCGTGGGGCGACGGCGCGGGCGCAACGCTTCGGTTCGATCTGCAACGGCGCCTTCATGCTCGCCCGCGCCGGGCTGCTGGACGAAAAAACCGTCACTACCCACTGGAACGACGCGGCTGACCTGGCGCGCCTGTGCCCCACGGCCCGGGTCGAAGCCGACCGCCTCTACGTGCAGGACGGCAACCTCTACACCTCGGCGGGTGTGACGGCAGGCATCGATCTGTCGCTGTTCCTGCTGGCCCAGGACCATGGCCCGGAAGTCGCGTTGAGCGTGGCCAAGCGCCTGGTGGTCTTCACCCAGCGTTCGGGCGGGCAGTCGCAGTTCAGTCCGTTTCTGACGCCCCACGCCGAAACCACCTCGGCGGTGGCGCTGGTGCAGCTGTACGTATTGGCGAACCTGACCGGGGACCTGACCATTGCCGACTTGGCCAAGGCCGCCAACATGAGCGCGCGCAACTTCTCCCGGGTGTTCGCCCGTGAAGCGCGGATCACGCCGGCGGAGTTTGTCGAACGGGCCCGGGTGGATGCGGCGCGGGTGATGCTCGAGAGCAGCCCCGCACCGCTCAAGACCGTGGCTTATCAATGTGGGTTTCGCGATGCCCAGCACATGCGCAGTGTGTTCAACCGCCGGCTGGGCGTGACGCCGCAGCAGTTCAGGCTCAACTTTGCGGCGCCGATCTAGATCAGTGCTCGGTACAAATGCAGGAGGGGGCTTGCCCCCGATAGCAGTGTGTCAGTCAGCATCTCTGGTACTGATACACCGCCATCGGGAGCAAGCCCCCTCGCACATGTTGATCCTGTTTTTATCAGGGGATACGGGCGGGCAACAGCTTGAGGGTGCCACGCGTATTCGCCGTCACTTCCTCATCGGTGAAATGCGCCTGTTCGTAACCGCCCTCGATGTAGGTTTGCGCCTGGTCGCCGTAATGCCGGTCAAACGGCACACCACTTTGCCCGACCGGGTTGATGGTCAGCGCGTGGGCCACATCGGCGAAGTCGATCAGGCGGCGGGTCGAAGGGCCATAGGTGACCGGCCACGGCGCCGGGCCGATGTTCGCCGACTGGTTGTTCGGCACTTCGTGGGTGCCCGGGGCCGGGAACGGGCCGACGTTGACGATCAGGTCCAGCGGCTTCTGTGAGCCGAGCGGGTGGCCGTGGGTGAGGGTATGCGCCTTGCCCCACTGCCACTGGCTCGGGTCGTCACCCAGGGTCGCCTTGAGGTGGGCGAGGCTGTTGTCCCAGGCGAGCTTCACCCGCTCGGCGCGCTTGCCGTCCCACCAGGGCGAGTCCGCCGTGGCGGCCAAACGCGGCAAGGCGGCGTCGATCACGCGGGTGCTGAGCAGGGTCTTGAACATGGCGTCGCCGAGTTTCGGGTGGAAGGCCGCCTCGGCGAGGTTGAACAGGAACTGGTTGAACAGCGTGGCGCTGGTGGAGTCCAGCGGGTAGTCACCTTTCCAGCTGGCCAGTTGCTCTAGCAGTTTCAACTGCGCCGGGTCCTTGACCTGTTCACGCAGCACCGGCAACAGCGGCGCCAGCAGGCGCGGGCCCAAGGCGGTGGTGGTGCCGAGCTGCAGGGCCTGGCTGTTGTCCACATCCCACTTCACGCTGTTGTCGCTCAATTGCGCGTTGAGCTGTTGGCCACGGTCGGCGAGGTTGTAATAACCAGGGATCTCCATGCCGGTGGGTGACACCGGCTGGGCATTGGCCGACACCACGTAGCCGCGCGCCGGGTTTTCTTCCTGGGGGTTGGCGCTGAAGGGGTAGAAGCCGAGCTTGTCGGCCATGGCGCTGCTGCCATCAAGGATAAAGCCCGGGTTGGCGCCAGCCGGGCGAATCGGCAACTGCGCCGCCGCCCACCAGCCGATATCGCCCTTGGCATTGGCCCACACGATATTCAGCCCAGGCGCAGACACCTTGGCGGCGGCAGCGCGGGCCTTGGCCAGGGTGTCGGCGCGGTTGAGTTGGTAGAAGCCTTCGAGGATCGGGTTTCGGCTGTCGAGAAACGCCCACCACATGGCAATCGGCGTCTTGCCGGCGTTCTCACCCAGCACATCATTGATGATCGGGCCGTGGGGCGACTGGCGCAACGTCAGCGTGACTGGCGCCTGGCCCTTGACCGCAATCTGTTGTTCGCTGCTGGTCATGTCGACCCATTGGCCGTGGTACCAGACCTGGTTGGGGTTCTCCGGGTTGACCTTCTCGGCGATCAGGTCGAGGTCATCGTTCTGGAACATGGTCAGGCTCCAGCCGAAATCCAGGTTGTGCCCCAGGAACGCCACCGGCACCAACGCGTTGTGGTAGCCATACAACTCGAAGCCGGGTGCCGACAGCTGCGCCTCGTACCACACCGACGGCACCGAGAAACGGATGTGCGGGTCGCCCGCCAGCAACGGCTTGCCGCTCTTGGTTCGGCTGCCGCTGATGGCCCAGGCGTTGCTGCCTTCGAACTGCGGCAGGCCATTGTCGGCCAGGGCCTGCTCGCTCAGGCTGGCGATGGCGCCGAGGGTTTGCCAGTCGTTGGCGGCCAGGTTGAGCGCGCCTTTGGGCTGCCACTCAAGGTCAAAGACTTTCAGGTAGTCGCTGCCCAACTGGTCGCGTACGTACGTCAGCAACGGCTCGGTACGAAACGCGGCAGCAAAGCTGTAGGCCATATACCCGGCGACACTGATGGTGTCCTCGGCGGTAAACGGCCGTTTGGGGATGCCCAGCACGTCAAACTCCATCGGCCGGGCGTGGCTGTCCTGATATTGGTTAATCCCGTCCAGGTAAGCTTGCAGGGCCTTCCAGTGCGCCGACTCATGGTCCAGCTGCGCCACATAAGTGGCCGCGCGGTCGCGAATGCGCAGGCTGCGGAACAGCTTGTCGGTTTCCAGCACCTTGGGCCCCAGCACCTCGGCCAACTCGCCACGGGCCAGGCGCCGCATGATTTCCATCTGGAACAGCCGGTCCTGGGCATGCACATAGCCCAGGGCGCGGTACAGGTCCGCCTCACTTTCGGCGCGGATATGCGGCACGCCCCGGTCGTCGTAGCGCACGGTGACCGAGCCCTGCAGGTTAGCCAACGCCACCGTGCCCTGGCGGGTGGGTTGCTTGCTGTAGACGTACCAGCCGGCGCCGAGGGCGATCAGCACCAGCAGAACCGCGAGAACCCGCAAGACGCGCTTCATGAACATTCCTTACCCGCAGTGGAGGGGCTAACGATCTTTAGGCCACGAACAATAGCAGCCCACCGCCAGGGTGTGAGTGGCATTCACCTCGCGCCCGGCGCCAAGGGCCTGCAAGATCGGCTCGATGAAACTGTTGCTGGAGTTGCACGTGAGTCCTTCGCTGTACGGCCCGAAATACGCGAGTTTGCCGGTGCGATCCCAAATGCCCACGGCCGGGCTGGCCGGCACCTGGTCGGCGCCGGGCAGGGCGCTGAGGGTTTTCATGCTGCGCAGGGTGTCGGGCAAGCGGCCGTGGCTGCCGGGTTTTTGCAGGGCGTAAAACTCGACGCCCTGGGGCGCGTAGTGCTCAATCAGTTCGCTCAGGTGTTGCTGGTTGCCGACATTGCACGGGCAGGCCGGGTCCCAGAAGTGCACCAGGCGGATCGGTCCGGGGCCGCTGAGTTCGGCGGGCAGGCGCAGCGGGTCGCCGGAGAAGACCGCCGTGTGTTCGCTGAAGGCGCGCAGGTAGCGGCCCTGGAACCAGTCGTACGCGGCCCACAGCACGCCGGTGCAGATGATCAGCATCAGGCTGGCGAGCAGTGCGGTACGGTAGGGTTGTCGCATTCAGAGGTATCCTCGCAGGTCGCGTAGCTTGCCATGCTTGTCCTGACAGATGAATATCGCAGCTCGATATTCATCTTCGCCGTAAGTCTGGAACCCTTTATGCCCGTTACTTTTGACCCTGATCATCTGCGCGCCAGCTTGCGGCCCTTGGTGGACGCCCAGGCGCTGTCCGCGGAGGCACGGGTCTACCAGCGTTTCTATGGATTGGACCTGGCCGCGCGCGCAGTGCCGGCCGTGAGCCGCCTGGGGCGTTTCGAAGTGGAGGGGTTTGAGGTCGTTGCCCAGGTATGGTGGCCGCCGACGCCGGTGGCGACGATGTTCATGTTTCACGGTTTCTACGACCATATGGGCCTGTATCGGCACGTAGTGGACTGGGCGCTGGACCAGGGCTTTGTGGTGATCGCCTGCGACTTGCCCGGGCACGGTTTATCCAGTGGCGCGCGTGCCAGCATCGATGATTTCGCGGTTTACCAGCGCGTGGTGCAGGCGTTGTTCGCGCAGGCTAAGGCACTGCATTTGCCGCAGCCCTGGCACCTGTTCGGGCAGAGCACCGGGGGGGCGGTGGTGGTGGACCATCTGCTTAACCATGGCGTTGACAGCCCGGCCCAGGGCAAGACCTTCCTGCTCTCACCGCTGGTGCGTCCACGGGCGTGGGGATGGTCGCAAGTCAGCTATTACTTGCTGCGCCCGTTCGTCAAAGGCATCGCGCGGCGCTTCAGCGAGAACACCCACGACCCGGCCTTCAAGCCGTTTCTGGAGGCCGACCCGCTGCAGCCCCGCCAACTGCCGACCGCCTGGGTGGGCGCGCTGGCGCGCTGGATCAAGCGCATCGAAGCCGCACCGCGTAGCCCACGGCGACCGGTGATTGTGCAGGGTGAAGAGGATATGACGGTGGACTGGCAGCACAACTTGCAGGTGCTGCGGGCCAAGTTCGATCAGCCCGAGGTGTTGATGCTGCCGCGTGGCCGGCATCATCTGGCGAATGAAATTCCGGAGATTCGTGAAGAGTATTTCGACTTTCTCACGGATCAGCTGAAGTAACGCAGTCCTGATGTGGGAGCGGGCTTGCTCGCGAATGCAGTGTGTCAATCAGCAAATTAGTTGACTGACCGTCCGCATTCGCGAGCAAGCCCGCTCCCACATTTTGTTACTGCGACAGGCTCGAAGTGCTTTGGCCGACTGCAAGCCCGGCGCGAATCGCTGCCAGCGCCGCCTGGTAATAGGTCTTACCGTCCGGCGACTCGGCAAACGTAGCGAATTCTTCCAGCTCCGGGTCAGACAAATCCCGATAAACGTACAGCAGCGTATTGTTCAGGTCCTTGTCGATCTGCTGCATCAAGCGCTCACGCTGGCCGTTCAACATACCCTGGGCCTGACCGCCACCCAGCAGGCCGGGGATCATCTGGCTCAAGCTGTCGGCCGCCACACCGGCGATGGCCAGGCTCACTTCCGCACCGGCTTCGCGCGCGGGCAGGGCCTGGGCCAGGTGGCCGATGATCAGGCTGCGCGTGGCGTCGGCTTCGATTTTCGGTAACCCTTGGGCGTTTTTCGCCAGCTGGTCGCGGCGCGTGGCCAACAACTCGGCGGCGACGATCTTGCGGCCCAGGGGCGATTGGAAAAACGCCAGGGCCGGCTTGGGGTCGGCGAGGTTCTTGCGCAACTGCGCCTCGGCGCGCTGGTCCATGGCCTGGGCCGCGAAGCGTTTATTGCTGTTATCCACCAGCGCCTGGTACACCGCCGGCGGCAAGCTGTTGCGGTAGCGTTGCTGGGCGGCACTGAGGGCGTCATTGAAATGCGCACGTTGTTCGGCCCAGCCGGCGACCTTATACAACTGGTCATGGCCGTCTGCCCAAGCGGGCAACACGCAGAACATCAGCAAGGAAAAAAACAAACGACGCATATGGACTCCTGTCAGTCGGCCACTATTGTCCGTGTCGGGCGTAGGATTTGTCGAGAAGTCCTATCGGTCACCTGACTAAAGTGTATTCAGACGCTCGGCGGCTCTGTCGTATTCACAGGCGTATGGATACTATGCGCGCCATGCAAATACCCTTCGATCACCCCCTGCTGCAACGCATTGTCGACGACCTGGCCGAGAAGGGCTGGTCGCAGCAGAACGGCTTCCTGCCCCAGGCTCTGACCCTGGAACTGGCGGCTGAGTGCCATAAACGTGCGGCCGAGGGTGAGTTGGCCCCGGCGGCGGTGGGGCGCGGGCCGGCCCAGGAGATTCGCGAGGGTATTCGCGGTGACCATATCCAGTGGCTGGAGGAGGGCGATGCGGCGGTCTGCGGCACCTACATGGCGGTGATGGACAGCCTGCGCCTGGCCATGAACCGTGGCCTGTTCCTCGGCCTGGAGGATTTTGAAAGCCACTTCGCGATGTACCCGCCGGGGGCCTTTTACCTCAAGCACCTCGACCGTTTCCGCGACGATGACCGGCGCATGGTCTCGGCGGTGATCTACTTGAATGACGCCTGGCTGCCCGAACATGGCGGCCAGTTGCGCATGTACCTCAAGGGCGGTGTTGAATACGATGTGGTGCCCACCGGCGGTTGCCTGGTGGTGTTCCTGTCCGGGGAGGTGCCCCACGAAGTCATGCCTGCTACGCGCGAACGCCTGTCCCTTACCGGGTGGTTTCGCCGGCGGGGCAACGAGCCGTTTTAAGCATGGAAAAGATTCTGATCAGCCGCTGCCTGCTCGGCCACAAGGTGCGCTACGACGGCGGGGCCAGCGGGCCATTCGAGCAACTGGCGGCGTGGCAGGCTGAGGGGCGTGTGGTTGCGATCTGCCCGGAAGTGGCGGGGGGCTTGCCGACGCCAAGGCCATCTGCCGAGATTCCCGGCGGGCAGGGCATCGACGTGTGGGAAGGTCGTGCACAAGTGCTGACGGCCGAGGGCGAAGACTTCAGCGCCGCCTTTCTCGACGGTGCCCGCCAGGCCTTGGCGCTGGTGCAGCGCCATAACATCCGCATCGCCATCCTCAAGGCCAATAGCCCGTCCTGTGGCAACCTGCTGACCTATGACGGTACGTTCAGCGGCGTGAAGGTCAGCGGCGAGGGCGTCACGGCGGCGTTGCTCAGGCAGCATGGCGTGCAGGTATTCAGTGAGCTGGAGCTGGCCCAAGCGGCACTGCATCTCTCAAGCCTTGCTTAGATCAAAATGTGGGAGCGGGCTTGCTCGCGAATGCGCTGGGTCAGTTCCAGAAATGGTGGCTGACACTCCGCCTTCGCGAGCAAACCCGCTTCCACAGTTGATTTACTGTGCCTGGGCTGCCGGTGTTTCACCTTCAAGCCATTTGTGCGCCAGCGCTTTCAAGCGGCCATCCGCCTTCACTTGCTGCAACGCCTTGTCCAAACTGGTCTTGAACGCCGGGTTGCCCTTCTGGAACGGGATCGCCAGCTCAGGTTTCTCGTTGTAGGCCTCACTGAAATCGAACCGATCCTGCAGCTCGGCAGTCATAGCGATATGGTTGATGGCCACGTCGTATTTACCGCTTTCCACCCCCGGCAGCAGGTCAGCGTCATCGGTGGTGATGAACGAGGGGCGTACGTCCATCTCCTTGGCCAGTTGCTCGCCCAGTTCCACTTCGAAGCCGGTGAGCTTGTCGCCTTCCTTGAAGTTGAACGGAGGAGTGTTGGCTTCGAGCGCGATGCGCAGCTCGCCGCGATCAAACACGTCATCGACCAGTTCGGCGTGAGCCAAGGGGCTCATGAGGGGCAGTAAAAGTAACAGGCCAGGCGAAAAGCGCATGGTCACTCCTAGAGAATTCGAATGTGCGAGGCGCCGTTCAGCATCGCTTTGCTATGGTGTTGAATGCCTTGGACAGCAATTTGTCGCGAAGTTGTCATAACCCTACAGATTTCCTGCAGAACCTGGAGAAGCGAATGAAAGCCCTATTGTCCCGTGCAACCCTGGCCAGCCTGCTGCTGGGTGCTTCAATGTTGGCGACGGCCGCAGACGGTATCCCGCGCAGCGCACCGCCTGAGGGCGCCAAGGTGTTTATCGTGTCGCCCAAAGACGGCGCAACCGTCGATAAAACCTTCACCGTCAAATTCGGCATGGAAGGCCTGAAACTGGCACCGGCCACCGAGCAGGCTCCAGGCACCGGTCACCATCACCTGCTGATCGACCAGAAAGAACTGCCTGACGCCAACCTGCCGATCCCGGCTACCGACACCGTGATCCACTACGGCAAGGCCCAGACCGAAACCGAACTGACCCTCACCCCAGGCAAGCACACCTTGCAGCTGGTGGCCGGCGACAAACTGCACATGCAGTTCAACCCGACTGTAGCGTCGAAAGTCATCACGGTTAACGTCAAGTAAGATTTGTTCAGACAAAAAAATGGGAGACCCCTGCGGGTCTCCCATTTTTTGTGCGCGGTTTAAAGCGTTAGAACAACACGCGGCTACGAATCGTGCCGTTGATGTGCTGCAGCTTCTCTTGCGCCAGGTCCGAGTACTCGGCGTCGACGTCGATGACCACGTAGCCGACTTTCTCGTTGGTCTGCAGGAACTGACCGGAGATGTTGATGCCGTTTTCCGCGAACACCTTGTTGATCTCCATCATCACGCCAGGGATGTTCTGGTGGATGTGCAGCAGGCGGTGCTTGCCAGGGTGAGCCTGCAGGGCCACTTCCGGGAAGTTGACGGACGATACCGAAGTACCGTTGTCGCTGTACTTGACCAGCTTCTCCGACACTTCCAGGCCGATGTTGGCTTGGGCTTCAGCGGTGGAGCCGCCGATGTGCGGGGTCAGGATCACGTTGTCCAGGCCACGCAGCGGGCTTTCGAAGATGTCGTCGTTGGAGCGTGGCTCCACCGGGAACACGTCGATTGCGGCGCCGATCAGGTGCTTGTCCTTGATCGCGTCGGCCAGGGCGTCCAGCTCAACCACGGTGCCGCGTGCAGCGTTGATCAGAATGCCGCCTTTCTTGATGGCGCGGATTTCCTTCTCGCCGATCATCCACTGGGTTTCAGCAGTTTCCGGCACGTGCAGGGTCACGATATCGGACATGCCCAGCAGTTCGGTCAGGCTCGACACCTGGGTGGCGTTGCCCAGTGGCAGCTTGGTCAGGGTGTCGTAGAAGAACACCTGCATGCCCAGGCCTTCTGCCAGGACCGACAACTGCGTACCGATCGAGCCGTAGCCGACGATCCCCAGCTTCTTGCCGCGGATTTCGAAGGAGTTGGCCGCGCTCTTGATCCAGCCGCCACGGTGGCAGGAAGCGTTCTTCTCAGGAATGCCGCGCAGCAGCAGGATCGCCTCGGCCAGCACCAGTTCTGCAACGGAACGGGTGTTGGAGTACGGTGCGTTGAACACCGCGATGCCGCGCTCGCGCGCTGCGTTGAGGTCGACCTGGTTGGTGCCGATGCAGAAGCAGCCGACCGCCACGAGTTTCTTCGCGTGATCGAAGATTTCTTCGGTCAGCTGAGTGCGGGAGCGAATGCCGATAAAGTGCGCGTCGGCGATCTTTTCCTTGAGCTGGGCTTCCGGCAGAGAACTGGTGATGTACTCAATGCTGGTGTACCCGGCGGCTTTCAGAACGTCGACAGCCGATGGGTGGACGCCTTCCAGAAGAAGGAACTTGATCTTGCTCTTATCGAGAGAAGTCTTGCTCATCTGCGTAAACCTGTATCCCGGAGAAAAATGGCAGGGAATCGGATCACATAAGCTGACCCGGACGGCAGGAAAGCCGTCACCGCAGATACGCCCTTGGGCTCTGTCCTGCGGGGGCGGTATGCTAGCATACGCGCCCCGCTAAACACTCATTCCTGCGACGTGAAGCGTTCTCAGGATGACCATGAATTGTTCGAGAGTTCTGTCGATGACCCATCCTGCCCTGATTGATGAGCTGAAGACCCTGGTTGAGCCCGGCAAAGTGCTGACCGATGCAGACTCCCTGGAGGCTTACGGCAAGGATTGGACCAAGCATTTCGCGCCCGCGCCCACCGCCATCGTGTTCCCCAAGACCACCGAGCAGGTGCAGGCGATTGTCCGTTGGGCCAATGCACACAAGGTCGCGCTGGTGCCATCGGGTGGCCGTACCGGCTTGTCGGCCGCTGCCGTGGCCGCGAACGGTGAAGTGGTGGTGTCGTTCGACTATATGAACCAGATCCTCGACGTGAACCTCACCGACCGCACCGCCGTGTGCCAGCCGGGCGTGGTCACCAAGCAATTGCAGAACGTCGCCGAAGAAAAAGGCCTGTACTACCCGGTGGACTTCGCCTCATCCGGTTCCAGCCAAATTGGCGGCAACATCGGCACCAATGCCGGCGGGATCAAGGTCATTCGCTACGGCATGACCCGTAACTGGGTGGCGGGCATGAAGGTCGTCACCGGCAAGGGCGACCTGCTGGAACTGAACAAGGACCTGATCAAGAACGCCACCGGCTACGACATGCGCCAGCTGTTCATCGGCGCCGAAGGCACCTTGGGTTTCGTGGTGGAAGCCACCATGCGCCTGGACCGTGCGCCGAAGAACCTCACCGCCATGGTGCTCGGCACCACCGATTTCGACTCGATCATGCCGGTGCTGCACGCGTTCCAGAGCAAGCTCGACCTGACCGCCTTCGAATTCTTCTCCGACAAGGCCCTGGCCAAGGTCATGGGCCGTGGTGACGTGCCAGCGCCGTTTGAAACCGAGTGCCCGTTCTACGCGCTGCTGGAATTCGAAGCCACTACCGAAGAAGTCGCCAACCACGCCCTGGAAACCTTCGAGCACTGCGTCGAGCAGGGCTGGGTGCTGGACGGCGTGATGAGCCAGAGCGAAACCCAACTGCACAACCTGTGGAAACTGCGCGAGTACATCTCCGAAACCATTTCCCACTGGACCCCGTACAAGAACGATATCTCGGTGACTGTCTCCAAAGTGCCGGCGTTCTTGAAGGAAATTGATGCGATCGTCGGTGAACACTACCCGGATTTCGAAATCGTCTGGTTCGGCCACATCGGCGACGGCAACCTGCACCTGAACATCCTCAAGCCGGAAAACCTGAGCAAGGACGAGTTCTTCGCCAAGTGCGCCACCGTGAACAAGTGGGTGTTCGAAACCGTGCAAAAGTACAACGGCTCGATCTCCGCCGAGCACGGCGTGGGCATGACCAAGCGCGACTACCTGACGTACAGCCGCTCCCCGGTTGAAATCGAATACATGAAGGCCGTGAAAGCGGTGTTCGACCCGAACGGGATCATGAACCCCGGCAAGATCTTCGCTGTTTAATTGCCCCTCAAGGAGTCGCTCCATGAGCTACCAGCACAAGTACGTCGACGGCACCAACATCCACTTTCCCGTGGGTAAAGTGGTGTGCATTGGGCGTAACTACGCCGAACATGCCAAGGAACTGGACAACCCGGTGCCGACCGAGCCGTTGCTGTTCATCAAACCGGGCAGTTGCGTGGTGCCGCTGGAAGGCGGTTTTGCCATCCCTACCGAGCGCGGTTCGGTGCACTACGAAGCGGAAATCGCGGTGTTGATCGGCAAGCCGCTGTCGACCAAGCCAAGTCGCGAGGAGGTGCTGGACGCCATCTCCGGCTTTGCCCCCGCCCTGGACTTGACCCTGCGCGACAAGCAGTCCGAATTGAAGGCCAAGGGCCTGCCCTGGGAAATCGCCAAGTCCTTCGACGGCGCGGCAGTGATCGCACCGTTTGTGGTGAGCAGTACCTTTGCCGACGTGACCGATATCGGCATTCGTCTGAGCATCAATGGCGAAGTGCGCCAGGACGGCAACAGCGCGCAGATGCTCAACCCGATCGTCCCGATGATCCAGCACATGGCCGGCTGCTTCTCGCTGCAGGCCGGCGACGTAATCCTCACCGGCACACCGGCAGGCGTAGGCCCGTTGAATGTAGGGGATGCGTTGGTGCTTGAGCTGAGCGGCGTGAACCGCTTCGAAAGCAGCGTTCGCTAACCGAACGCGGTCAAAAATGTGGGAGCGGGCTTGCTCGCGAATGCAGCGTGTCAGTCGCCAAATCAGCGGGGCTGACACACCGCTTTCGCGAGCAAGCCCGCTCCCACATGTGTTTGGGTGCAGCCGAGAAATTCAAGGTTTTGCATTTTTTTCACACGCCGTCCGGATAATCCTTGGCTTTGTGCTATCTCTAACGCTGACTTTCCGGAAAAAGCGCCCAATGGCCGTGTCTCTGCCCTCTGCTACATCCAAGCCGCGTTCGCGTTTTGCCCTGCGCTGGTATTCCTGGCTACTGCTGACGGGCGTGATCGCCTATGGCGTTGCCTGGGCCATGCACTGGGACGATCGCGGGTTGCTGTGGGTACTGGAGCGTTTCGAAACACCGACCGAGCGCCAGGAGAGTGTATGGCTGCCTGATTATCAGGCCGTCATCGATGGCAAGCTGCTGCCGGGCATGGAGAAAGACGAGGCTTCTGACATCTCCTACAACCCCCAGACCAAAACGCTGTTTTCCGTCATGGGTAAAAACCCCTTTCTGGTTGAGTTGAGCCTGCAAGGCGATGTGCTGCGCAAAATGCCGCTCAACGGCTGGAGCAACCCGGAAGGCTTGACGGTGATGGAAAACGGGCTGATGGCGGTGGTCGATGAGCGTGATCACAGCCTGACCATCGTCAAGCTGGACGCCACCACCCAGCGATTGAACAAGGCCGACTTCCCGAGCTATGACCTGGGCCCCTCCAAGGACCAGAACAAAGCCTTTGAAGGCATTACCTGGGACAAACCCAATCAGCAGTTGGTACTCGGCGAAGAGCGCCCGCCCGCCTTGTTCACCTGGAAGAGCGATGGCAGCCAGACCTTGACCGGCAATAAGCAGAAAGTCACCAGTACCGAGCTGGACATGCGCAACCTCTCGGCCCTCGCGGTCGACCCGCGCACCGGGCACTTGCTGGTGCTTTCTGCCGATTCCCACCTGTTGCTGGAACTGGACGAGAAGGGCGAGCAAGTCAGCTTCATGACCCTGCTCGGTGGTTTCAACGGGCTCAAGCGCACCATTCCACGGGCGGAAGGGGTGACCATGGACGACCAGGGCACGCTGTACATGGTCAGTGAGCCGAACCTGTTCTATCGCTTCGAGAAGCAGAAGTAATCTGCAATTTACGTCGGATACTTCTTTGTAAGCGGCATTTGTCAGAC
>NZ_WKCB01000076.1 GCF_021606685.1 Pseudomonas syringae | reverse complement strand
AAAGCCTTTTCCAAAAAGTCCCCCGCCGTAAGGGCGGAACCATAGGCAGCCGTTACCCAAAAACCGGATATACCCCCACCCCCCAAAAAACCCCCCCCCCCACAGACAAAAAAAAAGGCAGCCACCCACAAAGGGCAGCCACCTTTCCATACCACCAGCGCAGCTTAATCCGGCAGTTTAAACGCCATCACATAGTCACCCTGCTTAGTCCCCAGCGACCCATGACCACCCGCCATGACCAGCACATATTGCTTGCCGTCCTTGCCGGTATACGTCATCGGTGTGGTCTGCGCGCCTGCTGGCAGGCGGCCTTCCCACAACTGCTTGCCGTTTTTCACATCATAGGCACGCAGGTACTGGTCAAGCGTACCGCTGAGGAACGACACGCCACCCGCAGTGGTAAACGTACCCCCCAGGCTAGGCACGCCCATGCTCAGCGGGATCGGAACCGGCGAGCTGTCACGCACGGTGCCGTTCTTGTGCATCCAGATGGTTTTGTGGGTGGTCAGATCGACCGCCGCCACATAACCCCACGCCGGTGCCTGGCACGGCAGGCCCATTGGCGACAGCATGGCTTCAAGGATCACACCGTACGGTGCGCCTTTGTTCGGCTGTACGCCTTCGGTCTCGCTCACACGTGGACCTTGTTTGGCGATGTCGGCAGCCGGGATCAGCTTGGACTTGAACGCCATGTAGCTCGGGTTCACGAACGCGACCTGGCGTACCGGGTCGACGGAGATACCACCCCAGTCAAACACGCCGAAGTTACCCGGGTAAACGATCGAACCTTGCAGCGATGGCGGGGTGAACGGACCGTCGTAGCGCATCGATTTGAAATCGATCCGGCAGAGCATCTGGTCGAACGGCGTCACGCCCCACATGTCGCGCTCTTTGAGCGGCGGCGGCATGAAGTTCAGGTCGGACTTGGGTTGGGTCGGCGAGGTGCGATCACCGGCCACTGCGCCTTGCGGTACAGCCACTTCATGGATCGGCACTACCGGCTGGCCGGTGGCGCGGTCCAGCACGTAGATGCTGCCTTGTTTGGTGGACGCCATTACCGCTTGCTTCACGCCTTCAGCGGTCTTGATGTCGATCAGCGACGGCTGGCCGCCAACGTCCATGTCCCACAGGTCATGGTGAGTGAACTGGAAGGTCCACTTCACGTGGCCGCTGTCGATGTCCAGGGCAGTCAGGCCGGCAGCGTACTTCTCGGAATCTTCAGTACGGTCGCCGCCGTATTGGTCGGGCATCTGGTTGCCCATCGGCAGGTAGAGCATGCCGAGTTTTTCATCCACGGCGAACATGGACCACATGTTCGGCGAGTTGCGCGTGTAGGTCTTGCCCTCAGCCAACGGGGTGGTGTCGTCCGGGTTGCCGCTGTCCCAGTTCCACACCAGCTTGCCGGTGTGCACGTCGAACGCGCGGATCACGCCGCTTGGCTCATCGGTGGAGACGTTGTCGGTCACGTGGCCGCCGATCACCACCAGGTTCTTGGTCACGGCCGGTGGCGAGGTGGAGTAGTAACCGCCTGGGGCGAAGCTGCCGATGTTGGCACGCAGGTCGACCTGGCCTTTGTCGCCGAAGTCTTCGCACATCTTGCCGGTGTCGGCGTTGAGGGCGATCAGACGGGTGTCGGCAGTCGGCACGAAGATGCGTTTCGGGCAGGCATTCGGTGCAGCAGCCGGGCTGGCGCTGCCGGTTGGGCTCTGCTCGGAAGCGTAGGCGGCGTCATCGTGATACGACACGCCACGGCAGGTCATGTGCGCCCAACCCTTGAAGCTCTCGGCACCCTGGGTGGTGATCTTGGGGTCGAAACGCCAGATTTCCTTGCCGGTGTCCGGGTCCAGGGCAATCACTTGGCTGTGCGGGGTACACACATAGAGCATGCCGTTGACTTTCAGCGGGGTGTTTTCCGCAGTGGTTTCACCCGGGTCGCCTGCGCCAGGGATGTCGCCGGTGCGGAACGTCCACGCCGGGACCAGCTTGTGGGCGTTTTCCGGGGTGATCTGCGCCAGCGGCGAGTAGCGATCACCGTAGGCCGAGCGGCCATAGGAATTCCAATCGCCATCGGCCTGGGTTGGCGCAGCACTGGCCATGCCCGGTACCGCGTCGCGGTCCAGTTGGCCTTTGATCTCACCGGGGTTGGTGAATTGGCTGGCAATGGCGGTAGCACCGGCCAGTACCACGGCGACGCTCAGCGCGCCGGTGCCCAGCGGGGCAGGTTGGCCACGCAGCAACGGACGGCGAAACCACGGGAGCAGCATGACGATGCCCAGGGCGAACAGCAGCGCCAGGCGCGGCACCAATTGCCACCAGTCCAGGCCGACTTCCCACAGGGCCCACACGGTGCTGGCGAACAGCACCAGTGCGTACAGACCCAGCGCGGCGCGGCGGGTGGCCAGCAGCAGAATACCGGTCAAGGTGATGCCGATACCGGCCAGCAGGTAGTACAGCGACCCGCCGAGCATGCTCAGCTTGATGCCACCGGCCAGCAAGGCCAGGCCCATGATCAGCAGCAAGACGCCTAGCAACCTGGGCAGCAGGCGGCTTGGGCTTGAAGCACCATCAGTGCTCATAGTGTGTTTCTCCGTGACGTTGGAATAATTATGTAACCCCGTGCTTCATTCACTGTAGATGACGATTTGGCGCGGGCTTGGTTCAGCGTTAAATCGGTTTTTCTGCGGACAGCGAGGTTTATCCACAGGCGGACGATTTATCCCCAGGCGCACTCGGGTGTAAGACAGCGCTGTCTTTGCAGGTGGGAACAATCAGCAAGATGGGGTCGACCGGGGAATGAAACGTTTCAGGTTGTTGCGAAGGATAAAGCGAGTGGCGGCTGAGAGAAAGCCTAAAACGCAAGATGCATCATTTCAGATTTGGTAACAGTGACGAAGTGTCGCTGCCAAAAAGCGGTCGCAGCCCAGTTTTTGTAGGGCGTGAGCTTGCAGTAGGAAGTGAGCGTGTTGTGGAAAGTGGAGCGTGTTGTGGCGAGCGGGCTTGCCCGCGTTGGGGCGCGAAGCGGCCCCAGTGAAATCACCGCGGTGTTTCAGGTACACCGCGGTGGCAGTTTTTGGGGCGGCTTCGCCGCCCAACGCGGGCAAGCCCGCTCGCCACACTACGCCCTTCTCCAAGTCCTACTCCACTGGGGGAATTGTGGTTATTTTTTTAGAAGGTGGTGCGCAGGCCTACCTGCACGCTTCTGCCCGGTGCCGGTGCGATATCGCGCAGGATCGAGCTTGCATAGCGCACGGTCTGGTTGGTCAGGTTTTCGCCATTCACAAATGCCAGCCACTGGCTGCCGCCCAGGTTGAAGCGATACCCCGCGCTTGCACCCAAGGTGGTATAGCCATCGGTGCCGCTCTCGTTGTCCGGCACACGGCCCTGGCCGGCGGCGTGTTCGACGTCGATGCGTGCCTGCCAGCGATCCAGTTCCCACAGCAAGCCGCTGTTCAGGCGCAGCGGCGCAATACGGGGCAAGGCTTCGCCGGTGTCCAGGTTGGTGGCGCGTGTGTAGTCGCCCGACAGCTCCAGCGCGAACTTGCCGTAGGCGCTTTCGCCAAGTTTGATGTGATCCTGGGCCTCAAAACCTGCGAAACGTGCACGCACACCCGAGTATTCGTACTCAGGGATGCCCGCTGCGTCTTCTTCGCCTTCGTCGTTCAACGTACGACCGGTACCCAGCAAGCCGATGTAATTGGAGAAGCGGCTGTAGAAAACGCCAAAGCTGCCCTTGTGGGTGCCGTTGTCAAAGCGCAGGGCCAGGTCGCTGGACACGGCTTTTTCTTTCTTCAGGTTGGCATCGCCCCGCTCATAGGTGCCGGTGGCGACGTGGGCACCGTTGGCGTACAGCTCGTAGAAGGTCGGCGCGCGTTCGGTGTAGCCGAGCGTCGCGGCCACCGACCAGATTGGCGTAAGGCTGTACACCGCGCCCGATGACAGGCTGCCGGCGGTGAAGTCATTGCTGTTGTCGGCGCCGGCAAAGCGCGCGTTGCCCTTGGCGTCCGGGTCGACGCTGGTGTGTTCCAGGCGCCCGCCGAGGCTGAGCTTGAGGCGCTCGGTGGCCTGCATTTCTTCGAGGATGAAGAGCGCGCCGGCATTGGTGTCGGTCTGCGGCACGAAGGCTTCTTCGCCCAGGGCCGAGAACTCGTTGCGCGTCACTTGTGCGCCGACCACGCCATCGAATGGGCCGATGGGCTGGTGCCGCGCTTCAACGCGGGCTTCGTAGCCTTTGTTCTTGAAGACCGTGCCGGTTTCGCCGCCTTCGATTTCGCGGTGCTCGTAGTCGGTGTAGCCGGCGTCGAGTTTCACCGAGGTAAACGGGCCTTGCAGGTTGCGGATCTCGGAGGCGAACGCGTAGTGATCCTGCTGCATGCGGATACGCACGCCTTGCTCGGCGGGGGAGCCGTAGTTGGCGTCGTAGTTGCTGTAGGACAGCCCGGCATAGCCGTCATCCCAGGTGTAGGAACCGCCCACCGCGCCGCCGTCCTGGCGCCCGTCGCTGTTGCCCAGGCGGCCGTTTTTGCCGGGGCCGTCTTCGCTTTCGGGGGCGTGTCGGCTGCGGGCGAAACCCGGGATTTTCAGGTCGTTGAATTCGCGCGCATTGGCGTCCAGGTGCAAGGCGAAGGTGCCGTTGCCGGCTTCCAGTTTGCCCGCGCTGCTGCGCGTGGTATCGGCGCCGCCGTAGCGCAACTCACCCGCACCGTGGATGCCTTCGATGGCTTCAGTGGGGATGCGGTTGTCGAAGGTGTTGACCACGCCGCCGATGGCACTACCGCCATACAGCAGGGCGGCCGGGCCACGCACGATTTCAATGCGCTCGACGTTGACCGGGTCCAGCGGCACCGCGTGGTCGTAGGACAGTGACGACGCGTCCAGCGCGCCCACGCCATTGCGCAGGATGCGAATGCGGTCGCCATCCTGGCCACGAATGATCGGCCGGCTGGCGCCAGGGCCGAAGTACGACGAGGACACGCCCGGCTGTTTGTTCAGGGTTTCACCGAGGCTGCCTTTTTGTTGCAGGGTCAGCTCGTCGCCTTCCAGCACCGTGGTGGGCGAGGCGAGCTGCTCGCTGCCCAGCGGGTTGCCGGTGATGACTTGGGGTTGCAGTTCAAGGGCGTTGGCCTGGGCGCAGATCAACAGGGCGGTAGCCAGCGGGGTCAAGCGCCACGGGGAGGAGAGGGACATCGGACATTCCTTGGCAAAACGGCAGAAGAAGAGAAGGCTGAAGATTGCTTGGTTATAATATAACATCTCTTTTTTCGTCGAGAAGGGGAACTTTCTCCCAGGGTCTATATTCACTGCAGCGCTTCCACCGTTAAGCCCCGTCGGCTAAGGTGCGCGGCTGTAATCCTCTTATTGCAAAAGGCCCGGCATGACCGCGACAAGTAACGACCCACTCCACGGCGTGACCCTGCAGCACGTCCTCACCACCCTGGTGGAACACTACGAATGGGAAGGCCTTGCCGAGCGTATTGATGTGCGCTGCTTCAAAAGCGACCCGAGCATCAAGTCGAGCCTCACCTTCTTGCGTAAAACGCCTTGGGCGCGCGATAAAGTCGAAGGGTTGTACGTGAAGCTGATGCGCACCAAACGCCCGCTGGATTGAGCCGATGAAGCGGTATGTGGCGGCAGCGGCGCTGGCCGGTTGGGCGGGGTTGGCGATTCAGCAATACCTGATTCTTTATTCGCGCTGGTCCACTGGTGCAAGCCTGATGGGCGGGCTGATCAACTTTTTCAGTTTTTTCACGGTGCTGACCAACACCCTGGCGGTGGTGGTGTTGAGCTATGCGTGGGTGCAACGCGATTCGGCGGCGAAGCGGTTTTTTCTCGCGCCCGCTGTCAGCAGTGGCATCGCCGTGAGCATCGTGGTGGTGAGCTTGGCCTACAACCTGTTGCTGCGGCATTTATGGCAACCCGAGGGGTTTCAATTTATCGCCGACGAGTTGCTTCACGACGTGATGCCGCTGTTGTTTGCGCTGTATTGGTGGCGTTGCGTGCCCAAGGGCAGTCTGCGGTTCAAGCACATCGGCCTGTGGGCGATCTACCCGGTGGTGTACTTCGCCTATGCGCTGCTGCGCGGGGATCTGCTGGGGCAGTACCAGTATCCGTTCATTGACGTCGGCACCCTGGGTTATCCACAAGTGTTTGTGAACGCCGGGGGCATTCTGGCGGGGTTTGTGTTGGTTGCGTTGGCGGCGGTGGGGCTGGATAAGCTGCGTTCAGCTCAGCGTTGACGTGTTACAGCGCGTGGATGTGTTGTGCTGCTGAAGTAGCAAATCGGCTGGCTGTGAAGAGCCGGATGGGTGTGCCAACCAGGCGTGGTGTGGCAACCAGGCATGGTGTGGCGAGCGGGCTTGATGTGGCAACCAGGCTTGGTGTGGCGAGCGGGCTTGCCCGCGTTGGGCTGCGAAGCGGCCCCAGCACCAGGCGCCGCGATTGCTTGGGCGAAACGCGGCGGTCCACATCGGGGCCGCTTCGCGCCCCAACGCGGGCAAGCCCGCTCGCCACACCAAGCCTGGTTGCCAAATCAAGTCTGGTTGCCACACCAAGCATGGTTGCCAAATCAAGTCTGGTTGCCACACCAAGCCTGGTTGCCAAATCAAGTCTGGTTGCCACACCAAGCCTGGTTGCCAAATCAAGTCTGGTTCTCACACTAGGCCTGGTTGCCACATCAAGCCCGCTCGCCACAGCAAGCGGGTCACAACTGGTTCGCTGGTCACAGGGCCTGGCGGTTTAGTCTTCCTGGCTGTCTTGCGCGCGCCAGTAACCCGCGGCCTTGAGGAAGGCCTCGTTGACCTGGTGCGTGTCCAGCAACACGCGCCGCAGCTGGCGCGACAGTTTGCTTTCGGTCGCCACGAAACTGTACAGCGAGCCACTTGGCGGCGTCAGGTTCTGCACGGTCTCAAGCAGGTCATCCTGGTCGCGTATCACCCAGATAACCTCTACCTCGGCAGCGCTATGCAGAGCTTGCCGTTCTGCCGCATTGGCGATCTCGATCACAACCAGCGCCTTGCGCCCCGCCGGCAATTCTTCAAGACGCCGGGCGATGGCCGGGATCGCGGTTTCATCGCCGATCAACAGGTAACTGTCGAATATATCCGGTACGATCATCGAACCCCGCGGGCCGCCGATGTGCAGGTGCTGGCCGACTTTCGCCTGCTCGGCCCACGTGGACGCAGGGCCATCGCCGTGCAGCACGAAGTCGATGTCCAGCTCATTGATGCTCAGGTCAAACCGGCGCGGCGTGTAGTCGCGCATGGCGGGTTTGGGGCCGTCGCCCTGCAGGGTGAACGTCGGGCTGTCGAGTGCCGCTTGCTCGGCCGCGTTCTGCGGGAACAGCAGCTTGATATGGTCGTCGCTGCCCAGGCTCACAAAGCCGGCCAACTGCGGCCCGCCCAGGGTGATGCGGCGCATGCGCGGGGTGATGTCCACGACCCTGAGCACCTCCAGGCGGCGGCGCTTGATTTCATGCATGACGCGGTGGATTTCCAATTTGTTGGATTCAGTCATTGCGTGTGCTCCGGTACAAGTTGTACGGCTGGACCGTCGACGATGGCCTGGGCCGTGGCGTTGAGCAGGTCGCGTACGCGGATGACTTCATCCGCGCTCCAGCGGCCGTGATGCAGCTGCAGGGCGTGGCGCAGGTTGTGCACCGCCTCGTGGATTTCCGGCGGGCGATCGTGGCCGCGCAACGAGCGTTTGCTCACATCGATGCGCATGCGCACGCCGTCCAGGGCAACGGCTTGCTCGCTTAGAAAGAGACGACCGGCGTCGGTGATTGTGTAACGTTTTTTGCCGCCTTCGGCGTCGCCGGTGATCAATTCGCTTTCTTCCAGGAAGGTCAGCGTCGGGTAAATCACCCCGGGGCTGGGGCTGTAGGCGCCGTCGAACAAACCTTCGATCTGGCGGATCAGGTCGTAGCCGTGGCAAGGCTGTTCGGCGATCAGCGCCGGCAGCAGCAGTTTCAGGTCGCCGGGGGCGAAGACCCTTGGGCCGCGGCCGCCGCGTTCGCGGCCTGGGCGTTTTTCGAAGCCGTCGCGGCCTTCACCGTGGGGGGGGTGGGAATGATGGTCTCTCATTGGGCGTTCTCTCTCGTTGGTTAAGACATAACGTAAGATATATCTTAAAGAGTGCGCAATCCGGCCAGACGAACGGTCATCCCCGGCGTTTGGTGACGAGCGCCACAAAACGGCGTCAATCGGCTCGACACATTCTTCAATGTGTTAGTTGATAGTGTCCCGTAAGTTCGGTTGTTTTTTAATGTTCGTAATCTTATTCTTACGGACGTCTCCCGCGATAAATTATTCTCATTTATCCACGCGTAGTCCTCTTCTTACAGTTAAATTTAAAGTTTTGGCAAAGTGCCATAATTTTCCTATGTGTCGTGGTGTAACAGAGCTACGCAACTAGGAGAATTGGACGGCTTTCTTATTGGGAATCGCCACGGATAATTGCTCGGCGTCAAACGGATCCCTGAATTGCAATGCAAGTAGTTGGAGAAAGTTAAACACTCCACTGCCTCAGGGATCGTTGGCACGCTTAATAAGTCCTGCGCACAACTACGGCAGGATTCCGATGCGATTTAATAATACGTGAGCGTCTGCAAATGAAATATAAAGTGAAAACTGCACTGTTGACTGTCGGCCTGTTGGTGGGTTCTATCTCCGTTGCTAATGCGGCTGATGGAACGATTACGTTTTTGGGGTCGGTCCACTCGGGTGCTTGCTCGATCAAGCCTGAATCCGTAGACCAGTCGGTTCACCTTGGCGCAATCGCAAAGCATCAGCTGGAAACCGGTGGCCGTTCGGAATCGCGCCCTGTGCGTATCGAACTTGAAGGCTGCGACCTCACCGGCCTCACCGATAACACCGTCACCACAACCTTCACCGGCGCGCCGTCGGGCTCTGTTCCTGGGGCAATCGGCACCGTCGGTGGCGCGGGCGGCGTGGGCATCATGATGACCCATGGCGGCCGACCTATCGTGTTGGGCACCCCAACCACTCCGCAAGCCATTGCCACCGGTAACAACACGCTGGAGTTTGGTGCCTATGTGCAAGGCCAGGCTACGGGCGCAATCGTTCCTGGTGAGTTCAGCGCAGTCACCAATTTCACCTTGGCTTATCAGTAAGTGTTTCCCCCGCCGCTCAAGGGTGGCGGGGGGAAACTGGCGGGAGGTTCAGGTGAAAACATTCATAAGTCTCGCTGTTGCCTCTTCTTTGACGATGTTCATCAGTCCGTGGGCATTCGCGCAGGCGGAACCGCAAGGCGATGGGGTCGTCACGCTGGGAGGCACAGTCATCGATTCAGCCTGTGGGCTGGAATCGAGCTCTGTCGACCAAACCATCGAAATGGCGTCAGAACCCGTAGGTCGGCTTCTGCGTGACGGGCAAGGGCAGGCACAGTCCTTCCAGTTGCGCCTGATCAATTGCTCGCTGAGCCGTCCCGACCCCTTGCGGCCTGGTGAAACCCTGCCGGATTGGGAGCATGTGCGCGTGACGTTCGACGGCGCTACTGATCGGGGAGGGCTCTCATTCGCAGCCTTTGGTGGTTCACAGGGTGTCGCCTTCCACATTGAGGACGCCGCCGGTGAAGCGTGTTCGCCAGGCAAGCAAATGGGCCTGTACCCGATCGTTGAGGGAAACATGACGCTCAACTACACGGTTCGCTTAATGGGCAACGGAGTGCCGCTGTTAGCCGGCGATCACACTGCCGCAGTGCGGTTCAAGTTGGAATACTTTTGAAAATGATGGGTTGCTTGCATGTGGAATGCGTCGAAAGTCATAAATATGCTTCGCCCAGGCATCGTGGGTGGCTTGATATCATTGGCAGGCACGGCACTGGGCGCCGAGGATATTGAGTTCAATACGGATGTACTCGATTTAACGGACCGCACCAATATTGATTTGTCCCGGTTTGCCCGCAGTGGGTTTATCTTGCCGGGCACTTACTCAATGGTTGTGCAGATAAATACTCAACCTGTTTCTGAACAGCCCGTGGCGTTCTATCCCCCCGATAATGATCCCAAAGGCAGCCAGGCCTGTTTAACCGCTGACGTGGTAGAACAGTTGGGCCTGAAAACGGCCAGCACTGAAAAACTGCACTGGTGGAAGGGTGGAGAGTGCCTCGACTCCCAGAGCTTGCCCGGCATGGAGGTCAGCGCCGATCTGGCGACCGCCACGCTGAACATCAGCCTGCCCCAGGCCTATCTCGAATACAGCGCCATCAACTGGGACCCACCGTCGCGTTGGGACGAAGGGGTGCCGGGGCTGTTGATGGACTACAACATGACGGCCCAGTCCAGCTACCGCAGGGATGACGGTACGCGCAATAACCTCAGCGGTAACGGGACATTGGGCGCCAATGCCGGAGCCTGGCGCCTGCGGGCGGACTGGCAGGGGCGTGTCGAAAAGGACCGCCAGTCGGCGAACAACCCACAAAAGCTCGAGTGGAGTCGCTACTACGCGTATCGCGCCATTCCCGAGCTCAGAGCACGCCTGGTGGTGGGCGAGGACTACCTGTATTCGGACCTGTTCGACAGCTTCCGTTTTACCGGCGCCGCGCTCAAGTCGGATGAAAGCCAGCTGCCACCCAACTTGCGCGGTTACGCGCCGGAAGTGGTCGGCGTGGCCAAGACCAATGCCAAAGTCATCATCAGCCAACAGGGGCGTGTGCTCTATGAAACGCTGGTGGCGGCAGGGCCGTTTCGTATTCAGGATCTGAATGACGCTGTGTCCGGCATGCTGGATGTGCGGGTAGAAGAGCAAGACGGTACAGAACATAAATTCCAGATCTATACCGCCGGCGTGCCTTACCTGACCCGCCCTGGGCAAGTGCGTTACAAGGTGTCTGCCGGGCGACCGTCGAACCTTCAGTACCACGCTGATGGTGCATTTTTTGGCACCGGCGAGTTTTCTTGGGGGATCAGCAATGGTTGGTCGCTCTTGGGCGGTGCGATTACGGATAACAATTACCGTGCGCTGTCGGTTGGGGTCGGGCGCGACTTGTTGGCATTCGGGGCCATTTCCGTGGATGTCACGCAGTCCCGGGCAACGCTGTGGAACGACACGCTTTCGGGTAAATCCTACCGCCTTCAATATTCCAAGAACTTTGAGCAGTACGACAGCCAAGTGACCTTCGCCGGTTACCGGTTTTCCGAGAAAAACTTCGTGAGCATGAGCCAGTACCTGGATGCCCAGCATTACGGGTTGAACGGCGAACTGGCGGGGCGCGGCGAGTACGACCAAAACGGCGATTACGTCGAGCACTGGAACCCCATCGGTGGCAACAAGGCGCTCTATACGATAACGGTGAACAAGCAGTTCCGTGACCTGGGCGCGACCGTCTACGCCAGCTACAACAAGCAGACCTATTGGAACCGGCCAGAGACGCAGCGCTGGAACGTGTCGGCGTCGCGCTACTTCAATCTGGGCACCGTCAAAAACCTGAATATGTCCCTGAATGTCTACCGCACGCAGGAGTACCACTATAAGGATAACGGCCTGGCGCTGACGGTCAGTTTTCCGCTGGGGCCTAGCGGCACGCTGTCGATGGACGCGAGTAGAGCGGCCGGCAAAAACAGCTTTTCAACACGCTTCAACGATCGCATCGATGAGCACAACAGCTACCAGCTCAGTGCCAGCGATGACTCCGCCAGTGGTTACTTGAGCCATATCGGTGACCAGGTCGATGTCGACTTGAGCGCCAGTGCCCGAGAAGGCAATAACCGCACCCTCAGTGCCTCTGTGCGCGGTGGCGGCACGCTCACCCCCTATGGTGCGGCACTGCACCGTACCACGAGTACCGGCGGTACCCGGCTGATGGTCGATACCGGCGGAGTGCCCGATGTACCCGTACGCGGTTATGGCACCCCCACTCGCAGCAACGCGTTTGGCAAGGCGGTCATCGCCGACATCGGCAGCTACCAGCGTACGGCGGCCAGTGTCGATCTGGAACGCCTGCCCAGCGACGTCGAGGCCACGCAGTCGGTCACCCAACTGACGCTCACCGAAGGCGCTATCGGCTATCGGACGCTGGAAGTGATTTCCGGCAAGAAAGCCATGGCGGTCCTGCGCCTGCCCGACGGCAGTGCACCGCCTTTCGGCGCGACGGTGAAGAACAGCAAGCAACAGGACACCGGGGTTGTGAACGATGGCGGAGACGTCTACCTGAGCGGCATTCAGCCCGGCGAGCAGATGGTCGTCAGTTGGGGTGGAACCGAGCGCTGCATCCTCACGCTGCCTGCCGATTTGCCTGCTGATGGCTTGACCTATTCCCTGCAACTGCGCTGCCAGCTGGTAGCCACCGATCCATCTGTACCCGAGCCAGCAGGGCTGACCGGGAAGCGTAACGATACGGAGAACACATCCTCATGATGCTGAATATGCGCTACACCCTTCAGGTCTTCGCATGGCTGGCCTTGGGCGTTAGCCAAAGCGCCAACGCTGCGGTGGCCCTGGACCGTACCCGGGTGATTTTCGATGGCGGTAAAGATGCCACCAGCGTGAACATCACCAACAACAACACCCAGTTGCCGTACCTGGCGCAGGGTTGGATCGAAGACGAAGCGGGTAAAAAAATCACCTCGCCGCTGATCGTGCTGCCGCCGGTTCAACGGTTGGAGCCTGGCAAACAAAGCCAGGTGAAAGTCCAGGCACTGCCGGCCGCCAAGGCGCTGCCGCAGGATCGAGAAACGGTCTTCTACTTCAACCTGAGGGAAATCCCGCCGCGCAGTGACAAGGCCAACACCTTGCAGATCGCGCTGCAAACCCGGATCAAGTTGTTTTACCGGCCGCAAGCCATTACGCCGACCCAGCAAGACCTGTCCACCCCGTGGCAGCAAAAGCTGACATTGACCCGCCAGGGCGACAGCTACCAGGTCAATAACCCCACGCCGTATTACGTGACCCTGGTGGATGCACGCAGCAGCAAGGACGGCAAGACCCTGGAGGGCTTCGAGCCCGTAATGGTTGCTCCCAAAGGCTCACAGGCCCTGGGGCTCGCGGCCAAGGTGCTGGGTAATACCCCCTACCTGGCCTACGTGAATGATTACGGCGGACGCCCGGTGTTGGCCTTCACCTGCAGGGGTGAAACCTGCACGGTGGATGTAAACGCCTCAACGCCCAATCAGTAGTGCCTGCCGCCGGAGAACATCATGAAGATGCACACAGTGAAGGGCTTGGGCTGTCTGTTATTGGCCCTGATGGGGCGCGCGCATGCCCAGGATGTCGAGGGCATGATGGGCATGCTGAATATACGCGGGGCCATGCATGAAATGCCGTGCGGCCTGGAGATGACATCGGCCCACCAGACCATCGACCTGGGGGCTATCTCGGCCGGCCAGTTGCAACGGCCAGGTGATCAGGCCACCTCCAGGCCCATTCAACTGCGCTTTCAGGATTGCCAGCGCACCGCCGGCAAGATCACCAGTGAGCGCACCGGCAACCTGACCTGGAGTGCCCATCAACCGGTGCTGTCGGTGATGTTTATCGCACCCGCCGATGCCGATGATCCACGCCTGGTCAAAGTGCAGGGCATCACCGGGATGGGCCTGCGATTGACCGACCCCGAGGGGCGGGATGTGCAGCTGGGCTCACGGGGCGAGCCGTTGTTTCTGCCCATGGGCAGCAACACGCAAACCTGGAATGTCCAGCCCACGCGTACCTCCGCGCCATTGACCAGCGGGGCATTCAGGGCCGTGGTGGATTTCAGGCTCAATTATGAGTAAGGGCAGAGCAATGGCTAAGTTAACCGGCTTGCGAGCCATGTTTATCGGTGGAGGCTTGCTGTGCGCTGTCAGCCAGGGCGCGCAGGCCAATGTGAACCTGACGATCCGCGCGGTCATCATTGCGCCGCCACCCTGTGTGATCAACGGCGGCAGCACGCTCAATGTGCCGTTCGGCAACGACCTGCACACCACGCGCATCGACGGCGTCACCTATCGCCGCGACGTGCCGTACACGGTCAGTTGCACCCCCCCTGTCTACAGCAATGCGATGACCCTGGAGCTACAGGGCACAGGGGCTTCGTTTGACAGCGGCGTGCTCTCTACCCGCAAGACCGACCTTGGGGTGAAGCTGTTCGTCAATGGCGCCGACTGGCCGCTGAATACGCCCGTCAGGTTCACTCATCCCAACTTTCCAGCCGTGCAGGCGGTGCCGGTCAAGCGCGTGGGTAGCACGCTGACGGGCGGGGCATTCGATGCCTCCGCGACCCTTGTGATCGAGTACCAATGATGAGGAATGATCAATGACTTTTTGGCCGCAGCGAGCCCTGCTCGCCTTGTGTTCAATCGGCTTGTGCAGCGCGGCGTCGGCCAACCTGACGTTCAACGGAACGCTGAACGAGCCGCCACCCTGCACGATTGATTCCGGGCGCAACATTGAAGTCGACTTTGGCGATGTCGGCACCAAGCGCGTCGACGGCGTGAAGTACCGCAGGGCAGTGGGCTACACCATCAACTGCGGCACCTCCCCGCTGCCGTGGCTGCTCAAGTTGAGCATCAGCGGCACCGCAACCACGTTTGATGGCGCGGCGTTACAGACCACGGCGCCGGACCTGGGGATTCGGCTGCTGCAAAACAACGTGCCGTTTCTACTCAATACGCCATTGGATATCTCCATCACTGCACCCCCGACATTGGAAGTCGTCCCCGTCAAACGGCCAGGCGCGGTGCTGGCCCCGGCACGGTTTACCGCGGTGGCCACGCTGTTGGCCGAATACCAGTAGGAGTCAGTGTATGCGACATCAAAAGGTTCATAAGGCCTGGTCATGTGCCGGGCTGGCAATGCTGCTCAGCGTTGGCCTGGCGCCCAGTGCGCAGGCGGCGGACAACCTGCGGTTCATGGGCAACCTGGTCGAACAGGCCTGCACCATCCGCCCCGGCGATGAGGCCCTCACGGTGGAACTCTGGGACGTTACCAGCACCCACCTCTACATCAACACGCGCACCGTGGGTAAGGGCTTCCGGCTGCACCTGGACGATTGCAACACCACGATCAGCGAGTCGGTTTCCATCACCTTTGCCGGTCGGGAAAACGCCGCGCTGCCTGGCTTGTTCGCACTGGACGGCGGCAGTGGTGCCAGCGGTATCGGGCTCGGTATCGAGACGCCGAGTAAAAAGCTGGTACCCGTGAACATCGCCAGCGACGAACAGCGTTTGACCCCTGGCAACAACGTCATCGAGCTCAAAGCCTTTGTGCAGGGCGAGCCGAATGCCATTCGGGACAAGACCATCGAAGAGGGTGCCTATCGGGTGACCTCCATTTTTACGCTGGATTATCCATAGTAGAGATCAACATGAAACGACTATATGCAGCCATTGGGCTTCTTGCTCTGATGGGCATGACAACCACCGTGAGAGCAGCGGATTGCAGTGTCAACGGCGGGCCGTGGCAAAGGATAGGCGCTGGCACGACGTTAACCCTGCAGGTCCCAGTCAATGTCCGGCCGGAAGTGAATACACCGCGTATCCTCCTTGAAGGGGTGAGGCTGAGCTGCCGATTCGAACCTGATAGCTACCCCGGGTATGGGCGGCAAGATTATTGGGCAACCGGAACCAGGGTCGGCCCGGCTTGGACACCGGGCCCGAAATTCACCAACCAAAGCGCTGGCTTGCGTATCAATGGGACGTATCGGGATGTTCCGATCCCGTCGGGTATTCGGATTGCGACCATGACGGATAGTGGCTTCGCCCCTATGCCGATCGAGGTAATACCTTATATTTTACAGCGCAACAATCCGGTGACGCCGATTGATATTCGAGTAGGCGACACCCTTGGCACCTTACGCCTCGATCAGACAAACAATTATGATTCCCTCTCGACGAACCTCAGCCTTGTATATATCGCCAACAACAACTTCACCGTTTCCCCATCAACCTGCACCATCAACAACAACAACCCGCTCGAGATCAATTTCAACGACGTGCACCAGCGTGCAATCGGCACCGACCCACTGACCACTACCATCCGCACCAACCGCCGGCTTAACTATTCCTGCCCTGGCCCGGGAAGTGTTACCACGCCGATCACCATTACCTACCAAGGCACGCCTTCGTCGTTCAACTCGAACTTGCTGACCATGAGCAATCCGGATGTGGGAACGGGCCTTGTCCGTGGGGGGACGGCGGTACGGGTAAACGGTTCGTTCCTGAGCCAGATCACCAACAATGCAGGCGGCGACGACGTGACATTTACCCTTGTCAAACGCGCGGGGACCCTCCCTGCCGCCGGCCCCATCAGCGGCAGCGGTGTACTCGTGATGGGCGTGCCCTGACCCCCTCTAACCGTGGCGAGCCTTGTCCAACACTCGACGACGTCTAATAACCACCCTAACCGTGGCGAGCGGGCTTGCCCGCGTTGGGCTGCGCAGCAGCCCTCTGCTTGTGTGCCGGTTCCACCTGGCCCAGCGCATCCAGCCTTCCGGGGCCGCTTCGCGCCCCAACGCGGGCAAGCCCGCTCGCCACAAAGGCGTTGTTCAGTGCTCGGCGATGTCTGGTGGTTGCTAGGGCATTAGAGGTGTGTGGGCTCGATGACCCTGCGGTTACTCAGCCCGGTCGCGTTGGCCAGTGCTTCGCGGGTCAAGCGGCGCAGCCATTGTTTCTCGCTGTAGCCGAGGTCATTGAGCAGCCGATTGTAGACGTCGTCGCTCATGTCGTTGCCCGAGAACACCACGCTTTCAGGCACCTCCAGCTCATCGGCGAGGCGCTTGAGCCGTTGCTTCAACGCTGCTTTCTGCACCGGGTCCAGGTCCTGTGAACCCGCCCACTGCGCTTGTGCCTCCTGCAACTCATCGAGCTTGAAAAACTGCTCGGTGTAGCGCTGCTCGTTATCGCGATATTCACGGTCGTGGCTGTCGCGCAGGTACTGTTCCCAGTAAGGCTCCAGCAGCATCTGGTTGACCAGGCCGTCACCCTCACTCAACTCCAGCACGGTGGCATAGGCCGTATCGATCTGCTCCTGGCGCACATTGGCCGTCAGCCGGTACAGCATGTGGTCCGACAGCCACGGCAAATCCAGCTTGGCGGCCAGTGACGTCTGGTACGCCAGGTAAACCTCCACCTCATCGACTTCACCGGGTACGCCATCGCGCATGTCCGCGCGCAAGCGCTGGCCCAGGCCGCCTTGGTCGACCGGCTTGAGGCGCTGGGCAATGTCTGCCTGGATGATCTTTTCCAATTGCCTGAGGTGTGCCCGGCCCTTGGCCAGGGTGACGAGCCGGTCGGCCCGCTCGCGGTCCGAGAATGAATAGCGCTGCGCCTCGGTGGCGAGAACTTCGATGCCCATGTTGTTGAAGATCTGCGCCCCGCCATCGGCACACAGGCCGGGGAAGCTCGACAGCTTGAACAACGTTTCACGCAGCGGGGTGTCGACGTTGGCCGCGAGGATCAATTGCCAAACCCGCTGGGTCAGCTCGGTGCGATTGACCTGCAGGCGCTGCTGGTCTTCCAGGGTCTGGGCAGGATCATGTAATTCCAGGGACTTGATCACCTCAAACAGCCCTTGGGAGCCGTGCTCCTGCTCCAGTTTGTCCCACAGCAGCTTGCGATAGTCGTGCAGTTGCGGGTCCATCGCTTCCAGCCAATAACTGCTGTCACCCCTGGGATCGTAGGTGCGATTGGGGTCCAGCCCGGCGGCGAGGCGGTAACTTTCAAAGCGCAGGCGCTGTTCATTCGGCAACGCGCTGCGGTCCAGGCGGGTGCGGGCAACAGTTTCGGCCTGGGGAGAACCGGCCGGGAATTCCGGCACCCACTCAATCCGGTTGCCGCGCAGGTCCAGCAGAAAATCACGGCCCACGGCGCGGGAAAATACGCCCTCCGGCCATGTGCTGATCCGGGTTCGACTCAACAGCAGGCTACGCAGGTTGGGCATCCTGGAGATGTCCGGCGCAAGGTGCAGCGGGTTGTTCTCAAGTACCAGGTGTTCCATGCGACGCAGGTTGGCCAGGCGCCGCTTGTCGGTGGCATCCAGTTCAATCAGGTTGTCGCTCAGGTCGAGGTGTTTCAGAAAGCGCATATCACCGATGGCGGTGGGGAATTCATCCAACTGGTTATGGCTCAGGTCCAGCGAGCGCAGGGCCGGGAAGCCCAGGAGGAAATCCGAATGGGCTTCGGAAAAGTTGCTATAGGTCATCACCAGGCGGGTCACGTGTCTGAAGCCTCTGCGCAGATCCGGCAGGCGCTCAGGCAAGGCGATGCCTCGCAGGTCGAGTTCGGCACCCTGCTGCACATGGCCCCAGGCATCGGTGTGTTCGGCCATGCGGTCTTCCCAGCAGCGGTAGAGCTTATCGGCAACAAAATGCCGTGCGGCTTTGTCGGCGCGGTAGGCCCGGCTGTCTTTGGGGTGCTGGCCGGGGGCGCGTTTCCAGGTTTCCAGTGTTGTGCGCAGCCAGTGTTTCTCGTCCGTCAATTGGTTGAGGACGGTGCGCAGTTGCTCGGTGCCGATGTTGTCGATAAACCGCTGCAGTTGTTGTTCGCTCATCGAGGGAAACAGCAGTTGCATGACTTCCCGGCTGTGCGCCACCTGGGTCTGCGCTGCGGTAGGCTGGTGCCGGCTGGCGCCTGGCCCGCTGAGCAACTGGCTGGTTTCCCGGCTTGCCGTGGTGCGCTGCGGTGGCTTCGCCAACACGCGGCGGCGCTCGGCAAGGGCGTGCAGTTTTTCCATCAACCAGCGTTTCAGCTCGGCGCCCTGGCCGGGTTTCCGGCCCGGCACTGGCACCGCGTGCAGCAGCGATTCATACAGGTCATTGAGCCCATTGAGGCGTTGCCGGGTTTGATCGAACACTTCATAGCCCAGGTGATTTTTGCGTACCAGAATCCGTCGTTGTGACGCGTTCTCGGGGCCGAACTCACAGCGCAACGGGCCGTCCAGGGTCTGGTCGCGTATCTGCAGGTGCAGGTCGGCGAAGGCGTCGCTGTGCAGTTTCAGGGTGTTGAGGGCCATGCGCTCGGTGCCTGGGGTCACGGGCCAGGGCGCGTAAAAGCCGGCGTAGGCCTGGTTGGCGTCGGCGGCGAAACTCAGTTCCTGGGCCTGGTTCAGCAGGCGCAACGGCAGGTGCTGTTCGCCCATGGCTTCACGCTCGGCGGGGGTGGCCGCCTGAATGACGGTGTGCGCCAGGCCGGCATCGAGGTCGGGCAATGACTGACGAAGCAGGCGCACGAACGGATCGCTGGATTGGTCCTTGATCTGCTGCACGTAGGTGCTGATGTCCTCGGTTTGCGTCTTCACGTAGTCGGCCAGTTGGTCACGCAGCGCCTGCACCCGCTCGGCGCCCGGTACGTCGCGGCCGAGCAGGGTGCCCACGGCAGTGTCGTCGAGAAAACCCAGCACGCGCTGCGGCAACTCGCCGGCCATCACCTCCCCAAGGCTGATGTGCAGCGTGGCAGTGGGCGTCGCGCCGGGCTTGCTGTAGGTGCGTGAATCGCCGGTCAGGTCGGCGCGAGTAAACACTTGCAAAGCGGTGTTTTCGGGCCAGCCAGGCAGCTCGGTGACGGTCTGTTCGAACCACGCCGAAGACGGGTCGGGCGGCAGCGGCTTGCCGGTGCGCAGTGTCTCGACAGCGTCTTTGGCCACCTGCCAGGCCTCGTAACGCTTGAAGGTGGCTTCCAGCAAGGGCGGTGGCGGCTGGTTGTACAGGTACACGCCGCGCAACGTGTCGTCGTCGGTGGCACTGACGCGGCGTATCTGGCGCAACTCGATATCGCTGAACGGCTGGGTACGCTGGCCCAGGCGGCGCATCAGGGTGGTGCTGTCCCAACTGCGCGGTTGATCCGCCTCGTGGACGAAGGCGCCATGCTCGTTGAACACCACCTTGGGCGCATAGGCGTGCGGGCGCTCGGGATGGGGGATACGGTGGGGGCCGTTGTCGTCCATCGTCCGCACTTCATAGTGGGTGTTGTTCAGCGGCAGAATCTGTTTGCCCTGGTGTTGATGCAGCCCGCGGCTGTCAGGTTTCGCCCCAGGGGGCAGCTCAATATTTTTCAGCGCATAGGGCGCCAGGTCCGGGTTCCATAACCGTTGGGTGCCGTCGGGCATTTCCACAGGTTTAAGCCCTTCGACAAAAGCTGAGAGCTTCACGCGTGCGAGCGAGCCCAGGGCACTGCCAGCGGCAAACAAGGCGAACTGCTCGATGCTGCCCAGCACGTCGAGCAGGTGTTGGGTGGCCTCAAGCCCTTGGCCCTCGGACCAATCGACGATGCCTTCAAACACCTCATCGGCAAGCTGATAAGCGGTGTAGGCCAGCATCAGTTCCCCCAGCACCGGCACAAACGGCGTAATCACCAGCAACGCGGCATTGAGGATGTCCGAAAGGATTTTTTCCAGGTTGTCCCACCACGCCCAGCGCGCATGCCGGTCGGCCAGGGCGGTGGAGACGGCAAGTTCCTGGGCGTCGTTGAGAACCTTGTTCAGCTTGCGCCGGTACTGGTTGTTCCACAGGTCGTTATCGCTGCTGACGCTGGAGCGATTCTGGTAGTCGTCGGCGATGTCCAGCAGGCGAAACTGCAGATTGGGCCTATCCACCGGGGTGTCTTTCCAGGTTGGCCCCGGGTCGGTGGCGGCTTTCTGGTGCCAGCGCACCTGGCTGAGGCGGGCATTCAGGTCGGCAAAGAAATAGCCGCGTTGCGCTTGCGCCACGAACTGGCTGAAGAACAATTGATAACGCGGGGTATCCCGCAACTGGCGGGTCAGTTCCTGCATGAACGCGGCAGGTGACGGGTATTCCTTGAGCGGGTGCTCGGGGTCTTCGGGCACATAGGCCAGCAGCCGGCCAAGGTGGAGGGGCGAGTCGGGCGACGGGCAGAACACCACGATACCGGTCAGGGCAATGTCCATCAGGCTCAGGGTGTAGGGCGTGAGGCGACGACCATCGAGGTACGCCGCTTGGTCTGCGATCAGTTGCAGCATCGCGGTGTGGGCGTCCTGCTGGATATCGCCCTTGGCCAGGGCCAGGTGCGCGGCGACGCTGAGGGCGTTTTTCTGGTTGGCAATCACCGCAAGGCGCAGGGCGCGTGCGCAGGCGCGGTCGTTGAACCCCAATGCTTCTTTGAGCTGCACCTGGTAGCGGGCGCCGATGTCCAGTGCGCGGCAGATGCCCTTGAAGTGCTCGGCGGTCAGCACGGCCCCGGTGTTGCGGTGGCGCAGGGTGAGGATGTCGCGTTGCCCGCGCGGGTCTTCGGCAGACAAAAAGGCATGGTCGACGAAGCGCTCGGCGCCAGCAAAATTGTGCAGCGCCGCGTCCAGCAGGGACACGGTTCGGCTGGTCACGCCCTCGGTGCTGTCATGCACCCACCAGGCGAGGTTGGCCTTGGAATACAGGCGGATGAAGGTCGACTTTACGTCGATTTCGCCGTAGTTGATCAGCGCGTTTTTGAGCAAGGGCTCGGCAAAGGCATGGAGGTTGTTGAGGTCACGAAACGTCTGGTCCAGGCTGTTCTGGCTGTGCCATTGGGCGGTGACAGCCGCTTTGATCTGCGGGTGGTTTGACGCCTGTGGATAAGGGCGGGCGGTGTGGCGCGGGGTGTCTTTGAGTGCTTGTACGCGCACCCCGGACGCGGTTTTTATCCACTGTGGCAGGGCATTTTTGAGGTGTTGTTTGTGCACGCCTTGGAAGTCATCGGCAGGCGGCGGGGCGAGAGGATCGGGCATCGGGAGAACCTGAATAAAACAAGAGTTGCCACTCAGTCTATTCAGGGGCGGGGCTTTGGATAAGTTCGAATACTGGCTGGGAACCGGCGCCGAACCAGCGGAAAAATGCGCCTATAAAGCGCATACCTAATACCCGGTTTTTAGCGTGCGGCGTTGAGGGGAATTGCCTGACACAGCGTGCTGTTTCCCGGCTGCAAATAGGGCGTGAGAATCGGTGCCATGCCCTTGAGCACCTGCACCGGCAACGCCGAGGTGAACCTGAAACCTTGCGCCGAAGCCCCAGGGACAAACGCGGTCAGCGTGCCGAAATGATGCTCGCCGATATAGAACACAAAGGTCGCCGTGCGGTTGATCGCCTTGGAGCTGAGAACCCGCCCGCCGGCGCCGATGGCTTCGATGCGGTTGTCCCCGGTGCCGGTCTTGCCACCCATGGCCAGCGGCGTGCCGTCGGCCAGTTTGAAACTGCCGGCCACGCGGCGCGCGGTGCCGGCGTCCACTACCTGTGACAGTGCTTCGCGCAGTGCGCTGGCGACCTCGGATGGCATCACCCGTTTGCCGCGAGCGGGGTCGGTGATCAGCCTGGTTTCGTACGGGGTGTCGGCGGCAAAGCGCAAGCTGTCGATGCGCAGCGTGGGCTGGCGCACGCCGTCGTTGAGGATGATCCCCACCAGCTCGGCCAGGGCGGCAGGGCGGTCGCCGGAGCTGCCGATCGCTGTGGCCAGGGACGGCACCAGGTGGTCGAAGGGGTAGCCGACTTGTTGCCAGCGCTGGTGAATATCCAGGAAGGCTTCGATCTCCAGCATGGTGCGGATACGGCTGTCGCGGGCGCTTTGATGGCGGCTCTTGAACAGCCAGCTGTAGACCTCCTGGCGTTCGTGTTCGCTGGCGGCGGTGGCCTGGGTGAAGGTGGCCTCAGGGTGGTTGAGCAGGTAACCCATCAGCCACAGGTCCAGCGGGTGGACCTTGGCGATATAGCCTTGGTCAGGCAAGTCGTAGGCGCCGGGGCCATAGTTTTGATAGAGCGTGGCCAGGCGCGCGTCGGTGAGTTTTTCGCTGCTTTTTACGCTGCTCAGGTGCGACCGCACGAAGCTGTTGAAACTGGCCTGGCTGGCGTTGGGCAACAGGTAGCGATGCACCGCCGCCAGGCGTTGGGCGGTGGGGTGCATGCTGTCGAGGAAGGTGTCGAGCCGCGCCTGGGTGTCTTTGTTGCGATATTTTTTCCAGAACTTGAGCAGGAAAGTAGTGCCTTCACGGTCGGCGAATTTGGCCAGGTATTCCTGGCGGCGCGGGTCACTGTCGTCCTTGAGCAACTGGGCGCTGTTGTTGGGTGCCTGGTAGGTGCTGTAGCGCACCAGGTCGCGCATCAGGCGAATGAACGGCAGGTTGATCGATTCGCGCAGGGCCTCGCGCAGGGTCGGGTTGCGGCCATTGTCCTCGTTGCGAAAGTTATGGAAGCGGTGCATGCCGCCGCCGGTGAAAAACCGCTCACCGGGGCTGGCGGAGTATTGCCGGTCAAGGGCTGCGCCAAGCATGTCCGGCAGGCTGCGCTCGCTGTGTTGCAGCAGGTAATCCAGGGCCCAGCGGGTCAGGCGGTCCTGATCGTCGACCTGGACTTTTTTCAGCTCGGCGGGGGGCAGGGCGCCGTAACGGTCATGCAGTTCGCTGATGATTTGCAGGTAGGTGGTGAGTACGCGCAGCTTGGCGGTGGAACCCAGTTCGAGCTTGCTGCCTTCGTTGATGTCGAAGGGCTGGTCGGTGCTGTCGGTCTGCACGCGCACGCGGGCGCCATCGGCGGTCATCTCGTAGAGGGTGAAGCTGTAGCGCACCTGGGCGGTGCTGGCCGGGGTCAGCAGGCGTTCGCCGAGCAGGCCGATCTGCCCGGCGAAAGCGGGGTCGGCCAGGTGCTTGAGGTAGGCAGAAGCCTGCGCTTGCAGGTCACTGTGCAAGGTGCTGGTGGCGGCCAGGTCGAGGCGGTCCAGGTCGTACAGCGGCCGGTTGAGCAGGGCGGCGAGGCGGCTGCGGGCCACGCTGATGCCCTTGTTGGTTTCAATCGGCTGGATCGTCGGTTGCTGCTGCCAGTCACGGTAGGTGACCTGGCTGGCGAGGGCCGCCTTGGCGAGTGCCGGGTCGATCACTGCATTGTGTGCGAGCAGGCGGATATGGCTGTCGGTGAGGTCGGCCAGTTCGGCATGGCCCTTGGTCAAATAGTGCGAGGGGCGACGCTGGGCGATCATCAGCGACAACACTTCGCGCAGGGCCAGGCCTTTTTGCGGCAACTGTGCCGGGTCGTTGCCGGCGAGCAGGGCGTTGGTGTGGTTGAAGTCGGCGCCGTACCACACCCGCAGGCCTTCAGCCATGCCATGCACTTCACCGTGGCCTGGCACGGCCGACAACGGCACGCTGTTGAGGTAGTCGCGCACGATGTCCTGGCGCGCGCCGAGGGTGTGCGGGCCATCCTGGTAGGCCCGCACGCTGGCGGACAGCATCTGGCGGATTTTCTCGCCGCCGGACAGGGTCAGGCCGTCCGGCGAGTGGCGGTATTTTTCCAGTTGAGTGGCGAGGGTACTGCCGCCCGCGCTTTGCCCCGGCAAGTGCAACAGCTTGGCCACCTGCGACCACGCCGCCTTGGCAAACCGGGGCCAATCCACCGCCGGGTTGAGCTGGGGCTGCTTGGGGTCGAGCAGGTCACGGTCTTCGATAAACAGCAGGCTATTGACCACCACCGCTGGGATCGCCGCAAAGCTTGGGTAAAACTGCTGGGGGTAGGTGAACTGGTACAGCGGCGTGGCACGGCAGTCGGTAATGGTCAGCCCCGCCTGGATTTTTTCCGGGTAGGGCACGAACAGGCCGTGGTCGGTGTAATTCATCAGCGCCGGCGAAAAACGCACCTGGCTCTGTATCAGGTAGTCGCGCTTGAGCAGGCGCGGCAGGAAGCTGTTCAAGTCGCTGTAGCCCAGACGCTTGTCGAAAGGCCCCGCACCGGGGTAAACCATGGCGTCGCTGGGGCCGGGGTGCAGGCTGTACGTCAGGTCGGCCGCCCAGCGGCTCAAGTGCCGGGCTTGCCAGGCGGACGTCAACATCTCCCGGTGAGCGGCGAAGGCCGCCACAATCAGCCCGAGTACCAGCACCAACCCGGACCACCGCCCCCACCGCCGTCGCGGACGCGGGCGTTGTGGCAACGGCTGTTCATCCGGGCTGCCAGCGGGAACTGCAGCCTTGGTCGAACCGGTTTGCCATAAAGCGCCCATAGTCGATTGATCCATTCACGCAGATTGATCGGACTTGGTTGAAGCTTAGACGGTGGCAGGCGCGCAGGCAGAGTTTATTAAAACCGTGAACGGTGGCCGGCTTATTGTCGCGAGCGGGCTTGTTGTAGTGAGTGTGATCGTG
>NZ_WKCB01000075.1 GCF_021606685.1 Pseudomonas syringae | reverse complement strand
ACCTCATATTTTCAGAAAAATATGCGGTGAATGGTTTTAGGGCCGCTTCGCGCCCCAACGCGGGCAAGCCCGCTCGCCACAGAATCCCTGCAACCACAGAAGCTCACTTGCCACACAAGCCCTGTAATCACACGCGCTCACATTGCCACAGCAATGTCAGTCGTCTTTCTTCATCAACCCCGCCAGCGCCGCAAACGGGTTGTGCGTGGCCTTGGCAATCGTCGGGCTGCTGGTTGAGCCTTCGCCGAAGTACTGCTGGTCGGTGTAGCGCGAGTGCTCGTTGTCGTGGCAGTACAGGCACAGCAACTCCCAGTTGGAACCGTCCTGGGGGTTGTCATCATGGTTGTGGTTGCGGTGGTGAACGGTGAGTTCGCTCAAGCGTTTGCCGGCGAATTCACGGGCGCAGCGGCCGCAGACATGCGGGTACATTTTCAGGGCTTTGTCGCGGTAGCCCATTTCCCGGTCGCGCTGGGCATCGGCAAGGATGCGGTCCAGCTTGGCGGTGTGGGAGGGCGGGTTGGTCGAGCTCATCATGGCTCCTGTCCTGGGGTGGTTCACGGATACGGTTGATTCTAGCCAATCGCGGCGCAATTAGCCCTTGAGCTTTTCCGCAATCCAGATGGTGTGCCGGGTGCCTTTGTTGCCATGGGCAAACACCTGCACTTCCTCAGCCTTGAAACCGGCCTTGCGCAGTTTGTCGCTGAACAGCTTGTCGGCGCTGGCGGACCACACCGCCAGCACGCCCTTGGGCCGCAGGGCCTTGGCGCAGGCGGCCAGGCCACCGGCCGAGTAGAGCCAGCTGTTGGCCTTTTGCGTGAGGCCTTCGGGGCCGTTGTCGACATCCAGCATGATCGCGTCGAAGCCCTGGGGCTCGGCCTGCAACACCTTGGCCACGTCCTCCATGCGGATCACCGTGCGCGGGTCCAGCAAGGGTCGTCCGGATTTTTCGCCCAGCGGCCCACGGTTCCATTCGACGACGCCGGGCACCAGCTCGGCGACCACCACCTCGGCGGTCTTGCCCAAGTGCTTGAGCGCCGAGGCCAGGGTAAAGCCCATGCCCAACCCGCCAATCAACACCCGCGAACCGGGGCGGCCAGCGACTTTGCGGCAGGGGATTTCCGCCAGGGCGTCTTCGGAACCGTGCATGCGCGTGTTCATCAACTGGCCGCCGTCGCCGCCCTGGATCTTGATGACAAAATCCTCACCGTATTCGAACAGGCACAAGGCACCGCCGTTGTCGGGGATCGGGGTGGTGTCCAGCAGAATGAAACGTTTCATGGAAATCTCATTGGGAAGGGCATTCTTGCGCGGTTGGGAGTAGCCTTACGACATTCCGGTCAGGCCATGGAGCCATCGATGAAGTGCAGCATTCTAACGGTCATTGTGCTCGGCGCGCTCACATTGGGTGCGGCGCAGGCTCAGGAGTTGCAAACCGTACCGGTTGCGCCGGCCCCCACCCCAGGCGCACCGGGCACGCCGACGCCGACGCTGTACCCGCAAGTCACGCCACCTGCCGTGCCCAAGACGAACGGATCGCCACCGCTGGTGCCCATCGTGCTGCCGACGCCGCCCAAAGACCAGACGGTGCCGGGCCTGCTGCAGAACGACAGCAAACCCAAGACGCCCGGCGGCTAGAACGGTTGATTGAGTAGTTGCCCATCGGCCATGCGCAGGCGCTTGGACAGGGCGATGGCGATCGCGCGGATGATCTTCGCGGCCACCCTCGGGGTTTCGTTGAGCATCTTTTCCAGGGAGTCCTTGCCCAGGTTCAGCAGCACGCAATCGCTGGCGGCCACACAACTGGCCGAGCGCCGCTCACCGTCGAGCACCGCCATTTCACCAAAGGCCCGGCCACTGCGCAGGGTGGCGATGGTCAGGCGCTGGCCGTCGTGGTTGGTTTTTTGCACCGCCACCTGGCCGCTGTGGATGATGCACATGAAAGTGCCCGCATCGCCCTCGCCAAAGATCACCTCATCGCGGGCAATGCTGCTGATATTGAAGTAGCCCGCGGCCACATGAAAATCTTCCGGCAACAACGGGTCGAACAAGCCGCAATCCATCAGCATGTCGCGGATTTCGTTATTCATCAGAGTCGGTAGTGGCATAGCTGCAGTCTTGGTCCATCAAACAGGTAGGCGGTCCTGTGTTCAGACAGGGCCGCCGTACTAAGTTCCTTAAACCAGGCCCAGCGCCTTGAACACAAATGCATATTCGAGCGCTACGTCACGTAATCCCTGGTAACGACCGCTCATCCCACCGTGGCCGGCCCCCAGCTCGGTCTTGAGCAGCAGCAGGTTGTCGTCGGTCTTGGTGTCGCGCAACTTGGCCACCCATTTGGCCGCTTCCCAATACTGCACACGGCTGTCGTTGTAGCCAGCGATCACCAGCAGGTGCGGGTAGGCCTGGGCGCTCACATTTTCGTACGGCGCGTAGGCCCTGATGCGCTCGTACACCTCAGGCTCTTGGGGGTTGCCCCATTCGTCGTACTCGGTGATGGTCAGCGGCAGCTCCGGGTCGAGCATGGTGTTGAGCACGTCGACAAACGGCACTTCGGCAATCGCCGCCTGGAACAGCGCCGGACGCTGGTTGAGCACCGCACCGATCAACAGGCCGCCGGCACTGCCGCCGCTGATCGCCAGTTGCTTGGAGGTGGTCAGGCCTTGCGCAATAAGGTGTTCGGCGCAGGCGATAAAGTCGCTGAAGGTGTTCTGCTTGTGCTCCTGCTTGCCGTTGCGGTACCAGGCTTCGCCCAGCTCGCCGCCGCCGCGCACGTGCGCAATGGCGAACGCCACGCCACGGTCGAGCAGGCTCAGGCGCGCATGCGAGAACCATGGGTCAAGGCTCTGGCCGTAAGCGCCGTAGCCATACAGGTATAGAGGCACAGGCTTGCCGAGCTGGTCGCGCTTGACCACCAGGCTGATCGGCACTTGGGTGCCGTCAGCGGAGGTGGCCCACAGGCGCTGGCTGACATAGTCGTCGGCGTTGAACGCGCCCAGTACCGGGGTTTCCTTGAGCACCAGCTGCGTGCCGGTGGCCAACTCAAGCTGGCGCACCTGGGCCGGACGGTTCAGTGCTTCATAACGCAGGCGGATTTTATCGCTGGCAAATTCCAGGCTGTTCTGTACGTAAAGGCTGTAGGCGGCGTCGGGCAGTTCCACACGATAGGCCGGCATGCCCTCGGGGTGCACGTCGATCACTGGCAGGCCGCCGATGCGCAGGCTCAAGGTCATGGCGCCGGCGTTCAGGCTCACGCCGTCGAGCATCACCTCGTCGCTGTGGGGGATCAGGTTCTGCCACTCATCCTCGGTCGGCACGTCGCCAATGTCGGTGGCCACGAACAGGGCGTAGTTGATGCCATCGCGGTTGCTGCGGATAAACCAGGTCCACGCGCCATTCAACTGGCCGTGGTCGACATCGTATTCATGGTGCTCGACCCGTGGCGCCAGGCAGGTGAAGTCAAGATGCGGCTGGTTGGCATCCAGCGCCCAGATTTCGCTGGTGGTCTTGCTGCCCAGGGCCAACAGCAACTGGCGCTCGGAGCTGGAACGGTAGCAATGCAGGAAGAAACGCCCGTCGGGCTCGTGGAACACTTCCTGCGCCGCCGTGCCGTCCAGGCGGTAGCGATAGAGTTTGTGTGGGCGGTGGGTGTCGTCGAGTTCGCCGAAGAAAAGGGTCAGGCTGTCATTGGCCCACGTCATGCTGCCGTCGCAGTCCTGGAACTCCAGTTCACTGACCTTGCCGGTGGCCAGTTCCTTCACGAACAGGGTGTAGATTTCTTCGCCATTGGTGTCGAGGCTGTAGGCCAGGCGCTGGTGGTCGGGGCTGATGCTGAACGCGCCGAGGGAGAAGAAGCCGCCATTGGCCAGCACGTTGGGGTCCAGCAGCAGCTCTTCGCTGCTGTCATCCACCTGGTTGCTGTCGTCGGCCGGGCGCCGGCAGCGGTAGTGGCGGGCGTACTCGTCACCGGCGGTGGTGCGGGTGTAATACAGGTACGGGCCCCAGGGGGAGGGCAGCGACAGGTCGGTTTCGAGGATGCGCCCCTTGATCTCCTCGAACAGGTTTTCGCGCAGTGCCTGCTGGTCGGCGAGCTGGGTCTCCTGCCAAGCGTTTTCGGCCTTGAGGTAATCGAGGACTTCTGTGCTGTCACGCGCTTGCAGCCAGGCATACGGGTCCTGGCCTGGGGCTTTGCGGGCAATCGGGGCGTTAGATGACGGCATGGATCACTCTCTGTCTGGCGGACGGTGGCAGGCATTGCAGCCGCGACACGCAAAAGCCGTTATCATAGCCGCCTCTTTGCCAGCCTTGCCATGGACACCATGACCGAGAACGACTATCTGACCGCTTGGGGCCTTTACGCCTTTGCCGCTTTGGGCTGCCTGTTGGTGTGGTGGCGCATGACGCGCTGGATCTGGCGCTGGCTGCGCGAGCCGCTGCAGCTGCTGATGGCCGTGCTGCTGTTCAGCCCGACCGTGGTTGACCCGGTCAAGACCCAGTTCGCGCCGGCCGTGGCCATCACCGCGCTGGACCTGGTGCTCAAGGTCGGCAATAACGCCTGGCGGGCCATTTCCGATCTGGTCATGTACGCGATGATCGCGTTTGGCGTGTACCTCGTCATCGTGTTGATCCGCTGGCCCATCGAGCGCGCCGCCAATGCTCGCCGTGAGCGCAAGGCCGCTGTCGACGCTGCCCTGGCCGCTGAGCCTGCTGACGATGATGAGCCCTTGCGCCGTCCGGCGCCGGTCAGTGGCATGCGGGTCGAACCGCGCCTTTAACGTTGCAGCGAGAGCCCTGGCATGTGTGAATTATTGGGCATGAGTGCCAACGTCCCCACCGATATCGTGTTCAGCTTTACCGGGCTGATGCAGCGCGGTGGGCGTACCGGCCCCCACCGTGACGGTTGGGGCATCGCGTTCTATGAAGGGCGCGGCCTGCGCCTGTTCCAGGACCCGGCTGCCAGCAGCGAATCGGAAGTCGCGCTGCTGGTGCAGCGTTACCCGATCAAAAGCGAAGTGGTCATCGGCCATATCCGCCAGGCCAACGTCGGCAAGGTCAGCTTGGCCAATACCCACCCGTTCGTGCGCGAATTGTGGGGACGCAACTGGTGCTTTGCGCACAACGGCCAGTTGGCAGACTTCAACCCGCGCGCCACCTTCTATCGCCCGGTCGGCGATACCGACAGCGAAGCGGCCTTCTGCGACCTGCTCAACCGCGTGCGCGAAGCCTTCCCGGAGCCGGTGGACATCGAACAGATGCTGCCGGACCTGATCGCCGCGTGCGCCGAATACCGCAGCAAAGGTGTTTTCAACTGCCTGCTCAGCGATGGCGACTGGCTGTTTTGCTACTGTTCGACCAAGTTGGCGCAGATTACCCGCCGCGCACCGTTTGGTCCTGCGCGCCTTAAAGATGTCGACGTGATCGTCGATTTTCAGGCCGAAACCACGCCCAATGATGTGGTGACGGTGATCGCCACCGAACCCTTGACCGACAACGAAAACTGGACCCGCTACGAACCGGGCCAATGGAGCCTGTGGCGACGCGGTGAATGCGTCAGCCAGGGCGTTACCGAGTAAGGATAGTGACCATGTTGCTCAGTTATCTGCGGTTGGTGCTGTTTGCCATTGGCCTGTTGGTCGGCGTACAAGTGCCGGGGTTCATCAATGACTACGCCAAGCGTGTCGAAGCCCACCTGATCGAGGCCCAGACCGGGCTGAGCGGGTTTGAAACCACCGCTCGGCAGTTCTTCAACGGCGACCTGCAGGCGCTGGTGGCGCACTACCGCGCCAGCGACGACCCGGTGTTCCAGAGCGACGCCAACAGCCTGGGCGCCATGCTGGATCGCCAGGTGGCATTGGATAAGCAGTTCCAGGCCATGCAAGGCCCGTGGTACATCCGTGCCCTGCAAGTGGCGGTGGCGGCCGACCCGGATATCCGCCTGGAAACCTGGAACGGCTACAGCTACCAGATCCTGCTGACGCCCGAGGCGATGGGCTGGGGGTTGGGCGGGGCGATGCTGCTGTCATTCGGCCTGGAGTGCCTGTTCCGGCTGATCGACTGGGTAGTGCTGGGCGGCAAGCGCCTGCGCCAGAGCCGGCCGATCGAAGAGCGCGACCTCAAAGGCCTCTAACGCCCAACGAGGTCAAATGTGGGAGGGGCGGTGCGACGACTCGACTTGCCCCCGATAGCGGTGTATCTGTCACTGATTTGTTGACTGACACACTGCCATCGAGGGCAAGTCGAATCGTCGCACCGCCCCTCCCACATGTTTAATCCGGTTTCTTCAGGTGCTCAGCACCATCCGCTCTTCACCGACTTCCTCGGCATACCGCGCCACCACGGTCTGGCACAGCCCGACGATCTCCTCCACCAATTCCACCCCCACGCGCCACGATACCACCACCTGCAAGTTCGGCAGTTTCTGCGCCATCGGCAGCATCACCAATTCCCCGCGCGCCAACTCTTCGCTGACCAGCACCGGAGGCAGCGCGCCGATGCCAAAGCCATCGCGCAGCAAACGGGTGATCGCCGACACCGAATTCACGCAGTTCATGCGTGGCGCAGCCACGCCGTTGGCTTGCATCAGGCTCAGCACGTCCTGGTGCGGGTGGGAGTTTTTCGAGTAGGTGATGATGCGCTCCTGGGCCAGTTCGGCGAGGGACGCGTAGTCGCGGTTATAGATCGAGTGGCTGGCGACGATCCAGGCCATGGGGTGGCTGGCCAGTTCCAGGCTGCGCACGGTTTCGAGGCGCAGCAGGTCGGTTTGCAGGATCAGGTCGAGGAAGCCTTTTTGCAGCTGATCGCTGAGGTTCAGCGCGGTATCGGCGACCAATTCGATTTCTACCCGCGGGAATTGGTCCATCAGTTCTGCGACCAAGGGGCTCAGCCAGGTGTGGATCACCGTGTCCATGGCGCCGATCCGGATGCGCCCGACCTTGCTGCTGGTGGTCTCCAGGGACTGCTTCAAGCCCTGCATGGTCACCATCATCTGCTCGGCATAATCGAGCACCTTGAGGCCTTCCGGGGTCAGGCTCACGCCCCGTGAATCACGCAGAAACAGCTTCACCCCCAGCTCGCTTTCCAGCACGGCGATGCGGCTGGAGATCGAGGCCTGGGTAGTAAACAGCTTCTCGGCGGTCAGGCGAAAACTCTTGAGCTTGGCCACCCAGACGAAGGTTTCGAGGAACTTCAAATTCATGGGATCAACTTTTTCTTATGCATGGATCGGTTTTTATTAGTTGGACGCCGCACCGGGCCAGCGCCAAAAATCGAGCTATTCCACGATAAGCGCCGTTGGGGTGTCAGGACAAGTTGCGAGTTCTGCGTTAAAAATCCCACACTACAAAAAAACAAAGCCTACAGGAGCGACCCGCGTGAGCCGCCTATTACTGAATTGCGATATCGGCGAAAGCTTTGGCAACTGGACCCTGGGCCTGGACGCCGAGGTCATGCCGTTCATTGATTGCGCCAACGTGGCCTGCGGCTTTCATGCCGGCGACCCGAGCATCATGCGCAAGACCGTCAGCCTGGCGCTCAAGCACGGCGTGCAAGTGGGCGCGCACCCGGCGTACCAGGACCTGCAAGGCTTCGGCCGCCGTTCCATGGCCTACACACCTGCAGAGATCCAGGACCTGTTGCACTACCAGATCGGTGCCCTCGACGGCATCTGCCGCGCCCAGGGCGGGCGAGTCAGCTACGTCAAACCCCACGGTGCGATGTACAACGACATGATGGCCAACCCAGCGCAGTTGCGTGCGGTGATCCAGGCCATCGCCGCCTATGGCGACCTGCCGCTGATGCTGCTGGCCACCCGCGACAATAGCGTGGCGCAGGCATTGGGCGACGAATATGGCGTGACCCTGTGGTTCGAAGCTTTCGCCGACCGCGCCTATGACCCTCAGGGCCATTTGGTTTCGCGCCAGTTGCCCGGCGCCGTGCACCATGATTCAGAGATTATCGTGCAGCAAGCCCTGACCATTTCCCGTGGTGAAGCCCTGACCGCCAGCGACGGCAGCGCCTTGGTCCTGCAGGCCAACACCCTGTGCGTGCACGGCGACAACGCCAGCTCGATTGCCGCTGTACAGCGCATCCGCGAGGCATTGAAGCCAGCATGAGGCCGCGTATTGAAGTGGTGGCCATCGACGCGCTGATGGTGCGTCTGTTCGACGTGATTGCCGAAGCCAATATGCCGTGGATGCTCGCCGCCACCCAACGCTTGCGCGACGCATTTGGCGCCGCGCTGGTGGACCTGGTGCCGTCCTACACCACGCTGATGGTGCATTACGACCTCTGCGCGTTGAGCCCGGCCCAGGCGCGCGAACGCATCGACCAGGCCCTGACCGACCTGCATCCCCAGGCCCAGGGCAGCGGCCAGCGCCACGTGCTGCCGGTGTGGTACGACCTGAGCGTCGGCCCCGAATTGAGCCTGCTCAGCCAGCGCAGCGGCCTGGCCGTCGACGACGTGATCCGCCGCCACAGCGCCCACGAATACCAGGTATTCGCCCTCGGCTTCGCCCCGGGGTTCGCCTTTATGGGGCTGGTGGATGAAAGCCTCGCCACGCCACGCCTCAACACCCCGCGCAAACGCGTGGCGGCGGGCAGCGTTGGTATCGCCGAGCGACAAACCGCGGCCTACCCGGTGGTCTCCCCCGGTGGCTGGAACCTGATCGGCCGTACCCCGGCCAAGCTGTTCGACCGCGAGCGCGACGGCTACAGCCTGATGCAGCCGGGCGACACGGTGCGCTTCGAAGCGGTTGATCACGCCGAATTCATCAAACTGGGTGGCGATGACACGCCGTTGGAGGCGCAGGCATGAGCCGCTTGTTGATCGAGGCCAGCACGCCGCTCTGCCTGTTGCAGGACGCCGGTCGTTTTGGCGTGCGCCACCTGGGCGTGACCCAGGGCGGCGCGCTGGATTGGGTGTCGATGTCCTGGGCCAACTGGCTGCTGGGCAATGCGCTCGATGCGCCGGTGGTGGAAATCACCTTGGGCGGCTTTACCGTGCAAGCCGAGGACTACTGCCTGCTGGCCCTTGCCGGTGCGGACCTGGGCGCCTACATCGACGAACGCGCCATCAGCCCCGGTCGCAGTTTTATCCTGCAAAAGGGCCAGCGTTTGCGCTTTACCCAACCGTTCAGCGGTGCGCGGGCTTACCTGGCGGCACCGGGCGGGTTTGATGCGCCGCAGGTGTTGGGCAGTTGCGCCACGGTGGTACGTGAGGAGCTGGGCGGGCTTAATGGTTTCGGCAAGGTGCTGGCTGAAGGCGGGCGGTTGGCGTATTCCGGTACGGGCGGGGCGATGAAAGTGCTGGCTGACCCAGGGTTGCAATCCGCAGCATCACTGGACGTAATTGTCGGTGCACAAATCGGCCAGTTCAGCGGGCAAAGCTTGTTCGATGCCTTCAACACCGAATGGGCTCTCGACAGCCGCGCCGACCGCATGGGTATGCGCCTGTTGGGCACGCCATTGCAGTACCAGGGGCCGTCGTTGATTTCTGAAGGGATTCCGTTGGGAGCGATCCAGGTGCCGCCGGATGGGCAGCCGATTGTGCTGCTCAATGATCGGCAGACCATTGGTGGTTACCCGCGTTTGGGCGCGCTGACGCCGTTGGCGTTGGCGCGTCTGGCGCAGTGTCTGCCGGGGGAAAAGGTTCGATTGGTGCCGGTGGTGCAAGAGACTGCGCACCGTCAACACATTCAGTATGTGCAGCGGTTTCGCTGAAGTTGTAGGAACTCGGCATCGCTGATGCGAATTTCCCCGCCGGCGCTTCAGAGAAGTCGGAATTGACTGACGGCTTCTGGCGGGGTTGGTGAATCGACGTCAACGCGTACAAATGGGAGCCTGTTGTCTTCTTCCTTTACCGGTTCTTTCTATGCGTTTCTTGATCTTGCGTGCTCACGACGTCTACGACAGCAATAAACCTGATGTGGTTTATCTGGACTTTCACGATGAGGCTCTTGCGCAGCCTGTTGTTTTAAAAGCCACCCTCTTCGATATCAATAATGACGGCAAACTTGACTGGAGCCTGGCCGACGACGTCAATAACAACGGCGTCGCCGACAGGCTGGATGAAGTGATGGCGCTTGAATTCGCGCAGCAATTCATCGAGTTCAATTGGTTCAGCCTGGATGCGCCCTTCGTTAAATACCTGAAGATTTTTGCCGAAGACTTCGATGCCAACGGCATACCCGATACCGTGCGCCTGCACTTTCATGAGGGCGAGGGCGCTCCTCGTGATGAAACCATTGTCTACACGGCGGCGTTCTACACCAATGGCGACGGCTCCGGTGCGGGTACGCCCATTAGTTGGGATGTGAATAACGACGGTAAGTCCAACATTGTTGACACAGAGTTGGTCCGTCGTTTTACTCGAAACTTTCTAGTCTTCGACTGGCATGATGCACCTACATGCAAGCCTTCGAAAAAACCGCGTAAGCCGCCAGTCCCTTGTCCACCGAATCCGCCAGTACCGCGTCCACGCAAAAAGTGCTGAGCAATACTGGGCGCTTATTTGGACAAAAACCGCATCCCTTCCTCCAGGCCCTGCAAGGTTAGCGGGTACATCTGGTCCTCGATCAATTCCCGAACGATATTGGTCGAGGCTGTATACCCCCACGTGTCCTTGGGATACGGGTTAATCCAAATCAACTTTTTGTACTTGGCCATAAAACGCTGCATCCACACATACCCCGGCTCCTCGTTCCAGTGCTCAACACTGCCGCCGGCCTGGGTGATTTCATACGGCGCCATCGACGCATCGCCAATAAAGATCACTTTGTAATCGGCGCCGTATTTGTGCAGCAAATCCTGGGTCGAGGTGCGTTCCGAGGTGCGGCGCTGGTTGTTCTTCCACACCGACTCATACACGAAGTTGTGGAAGTAGAAATATTCAAGATGCTTGAACTCGGTCTTGCAGGCCGAGAACAATTCTTCGCAGATCTTCACGTGGGCGTCCATCGAGCCGCCGATATCAAACAGCAATAGCAACTTGATGGTGTTGCGCCGCTCCGGGCGCATCTGGATATTCAGCAGCCCGGCGTCGCGCGCGGTGTGGTCGATGGTGCCGTCGATATCCAGCTCTTCTGCCGCACCCTGGCGCGCGAACTTGCGCAGGCGGCGCAGGGCAATCTTGATAGTGCGTGTGCCCAGTTCCACCTGATCGTCGAGGTTCTTGTACTCGCGCTGGTCCCAGACCTTCACGGCCTTGCCCTGGCGCTTGCCGGCGTCGCCGACGCGAATGCCTTCGGGGTTGTAGCCGCCGGAACCGAACGGGCTGGTGCCGCCGGTGCCTATCCACTTGTTGCCGCCGGCGTGGCGTTCCTTCTGTTCTTCCAGGCGCTTCTTGAACTCTTCGATCAGCTTGTCGAGGCCGCCGAGGGACTGGATCTGCGCGCGCTCTTCATCGCTCAGCGAGCGTTCGAACTCCTTGCGCAGCCACTCTTCAGGGATCAGCGCCTGCAGATGGTCGTCGAGTTTTTCCAGGCCGTTGAAGTAGGCGCCGAACGCGCGATCGAACTTGTCGAAATGCCGTTCGTCCTTGACCAGGATCGCCCGGGCCAAGTAGTAAAACTCGTCCATGTCGGCGAAGGTCACGCGCTGTTTCAGCGCGTTGATCAGGTCAAGCAGCTCGCGCAGCGACACCGGCACCTTGGCAGCGCGCATTTCATTGAACAGGTTGAGCAGCATCAGCGATTACCGCGACGGCTCATGAATGCCAGCCGTTCCAGCAGTTGTACATCTTGCTCGTTCTTCACCAGGGCGCCGGCCAGAGGCGGGATGGCCTTGGTCGGGTCGCGTTCGCGCAGCACGGCTTCGCCGATATTGTCGGCCATCAGCAATTTGAGCCAGTCGACCAGTTCGGAGGTGGAGGGCTTTTTCTTCAGGCCCGGTACCTTGCGCACGTCGAAGAATACGTCCAGCGCTTCGCTGACCAGGTCCTTCTTGATGTCCGGGTAGTGCACATCGACGATCTTTTGCAGGGTGGTGCGGTCGGGGAAGGCGATGTAATGGAAGAAGCAGCGGCGCAGGAACGCGTCCGGCAGCTCTTTCTCGTTGTTGGAGGTAATGATGATGATCGGGCGCTTCTTGGCCTTGATGGTCTCGTCGATTTCGTAGACGTAGAACTCCATCTTGTCGAGTTCTTGCAGCAGGTCGTTGGGGAACTCGATGTCGGCCTTGTCGATTTCATCGATCAGCAGGATCACCCGCTCTTCGGACTCGAACGCTTCCCAGAGCTTGCCCTTCTTGAGGTAATTGCGCACGTCGTGCACTTTGTCCACGCCCAACTGCGAGTCGCGCAGACGGCTCACTGCGTCATATTCGTAAAGGCCCTGATGCGCCTTGGTGGTGGACTTGATGTGCCAGGTGATCAGCTTGGCGCCAAAGGATTCGGCCAGTTGCTCGGCGAGCATGGTTTTGCCGGTACCGGGCTCGCCCTTGACCAGCAATGGCCGCTCCAGGGTGATGGCGGCGTTGACGGCCAGTTTCAGGTCATCGGTAGCCACATAGGCCTGGGTGCCTTCGAACTTCATCGGTCATTCCTCGGATTCATCAATGCCCGGACTATACCGCGCAGCCCCGGCGACTGTGAACGCAGACGGGTTATTCAGTCTCTGAATGGCCAGTCAGGAAGTCGCCATATCCAATGTGGGAGGGGGCTTGCCCCCGATAAGGGAGTGTCAGTTGGTAAATTTTTCACGGGCCCACTGCCATCGGGGGCAAGCCCCCTCCCACATTTTTTAATCTGCGCTGGGCTTGGGTTGCTCGTAACGGGCGTTGAACGCCTGGATGAACCCGTTACGCAAAATCGCCAAAAACGCCGAGAACGCGCTGACATTTTGCTGATGCACGCTGCCACTGAGTTCGACGCGGGTGGCGAACTGGTTTTTGGCCTGGTTTTTCAGCACCGTCTCGCTGGCGCCGACCACGGCCTCCCAGATCGAACGGAAGATGTTCTTGTCTTTGTTTTCCACGTCCTGCTTCCAATCGAACACTTCGACATCGCGCAGCAATGGCTTGATATAGCCGGTCAATTGGCCTTTTTCGGCCTGGGCTTCGATCACCACGTCGCCGGTGCCGGCCTTGAAATCGAACTTGCCATAGGCTGAGGCAAAATCGTTCATGCGTTTGAGTTGCAAGTCCTTGGCGCGAAAGCGGAACTCAAAGTTCTCGAAATTGCTCAGTGGGTCGAAGGTGGCGGTGGCTTCCAGCGGCGCCTGGCCTTGCAACAGGGCTTTGCCGTCAAAGCGTGCATCGCGCTTGCCTTCGACATCGACCACATTGGTCAGGTTGTAGAAGCTGGCATTCACCGAGGTGGCGTTGATGTTCACCGGGGGCTTGGAGCTGAAGTTGTGGAAGGCGATCTTGCCCTCCTGAATGCGCACTTCATCAAGCGTGATCGGCGCCAGTTTGCTCAGTTGCTCGCGCCAGTCAGTGCCCTTACCGGTCTGGGAAGCCTGCTTGTTGGCGCCGCCGTCGACGAAGTTCACCTCAGGGTTGATGAACAGCACCTTGGCCACCACGGCATGGTCGTACCACAACGAATGCCAACTTACCGCCAGGTCGATCAGTGGCGCCTTGACGAACGGTACTGGCACCTTGCCGTCGACCTTGATGATCTGCAGGCCGTTGATTCGGTAGGCGCCGCGCCACAGGGCCAAGTCCACATCGCTGACCTGGCCGCGGTAGTCGCCCATGTCGGCGAGTTTGTCATTCAAGTAATTGCGCACCAGGTAGGGCAGGGCGAGGTTGATGGCAACCAGCACCACCACGAGTCCGGCGACGGTCCATAGTGGCCAGCTGTAACGACGTTTCATCGGGCAGTTCTCCTTGCAGGTAGGGGATGGACTCCGGCAATGCGCGCAACGTTCCTCTGACTGGACGCTTTGCACCCCGAGGCATACCCTTGTGGCCTTCTTGAAATTGCCTAAAGGACCCGTCATGAGCCGCATTTTTGCAGACAACGCGCACTCCATCGGTAACACGCCCCTGGTGCAGATCAACCGCATCGCCCCGCGTGGCGTGACCATCCTGGCCAAGATCGAAGGGCGTAACCCGGGCTACTCGGTGAAGTGCCGTATCGGTGCGAACATGATCTGGGATGCGGAAAGCACCGGTGCCCTCAAGCCCGGCATGACCATCGTCGAGCCGACCTCGGGCAATACCGGCATCGGCCTGGCGTTTGTCGCCGCCGCCCGTGGCTACAAGCTGCTGCTGACCATGCCGGCGTCCATGAGCATCGAGCGACGCAAGGTGCTCAAGGCCCTTGGCGCCGAGCTGGTGTTGACCGAGCCGGCCAAAGGCATGAAAGGCGCCATCGACAAAGCCGGCGAAATCGTTGCCAGCGACCCGTCCACCTACTTTATGCCGGCCCAGTTCGAAAACCCGGCCAACCCGGCAATCCACGAGAAGACCACCGGCCCGGAAATCTGGAACGACACCGATGGCGCCGTGGATGTGCTGGTGGCGGGCGTGGGCACCGGCGGGACCATTACCGGGGTGTCGCGCTACATCAAGAACATTGCGGGCAAGCCGATTCTGTCGGTGGCCGTCGAGCCCAGCGTATCGCCGGTGATCACCCAGGCGCTGGCCGGTGAAGAGATCAAGCCCAGCCCGCACAAGATCCAGGGCATCGGCGCCGGTTTCGTGCCGAAAAACCTCGACCTGTCGATGGTCGACCGCGTGGAGCTGGTGACCGATGACGAATCCAAGGCGATGGCCCTGCGCCTGATGCAGGAAGAAGGCATCCTGTGCGGTATCTCCTGCGGTGCGGCGATGGCCGTGGCCGTACGCCTGGCCGAGAAGCCGGAAATGCAGGGCAAGACCCTCGTGGTGATCCTGCCGGACTCCGGTGAACGCTACCTGTCGAGCATGCTCTTCAGCGATCTGTTTACCGAACAGGAAACCCAGGCGTAATCCCTTCCGTGGCAAGCGCGCTCAACGTGCCAAGCGGGCTTTCATCTGCCAGGCGCGCTTGCATGTGGCAAGCAGGCTTTCATGTGGCGAGCGGGCTTGCCCGCGTTGGGCTGCGCAGCAGCCCCAATAGCCCCACCGCATTTTTCCAGACTGACCACGGTGCCTGGTTTGAGGGCCGCTTCGCGCCCCAACGCGGGCAAGCCCGCTCGCCACACAAGCCCGCTCGCCACAACAACACCGCTCGCCACAGCAAGCCTGTCGCCACGCTGTAATGTTTGATTTGTGTCAGCCGGTCAGCTCGGGCCTTCTGCATACTGGCCCAAATGTTTATCATGGCCGACTGCTACGTCTGCTGTTGGCCAGGCGCTTATTTCCAGGAGTTGCTGCATGACCTTTTCTTTGGCCGCCAAGCTGTCGGTGTTGCTGTTGTTTATCGGCAGCACGCTGTATGTGCACCTGCGCGGCAAGGCCCGTTTGCCGATGTTGCGCCAGTTCGTCAACCATTCGGCGCTGTTCGCCCCGTATAACGCTTTGATGTACCTGTTTTCGGCGGTCCCATCCAAACCCTACCTGGACCGCAGCAAATTCCCGGAACTGGATGTGCTCAAGGACAACTGGGAAGTGATTCGCGAAGAGGCCATGCACCTGTTCGACGAGGGTTACATTCGCGCCGCTGAAAAGAACAACGACGCCGGTTTCGGTTCGTTCTTCAAGAAGGGTTGGAAGCGTTTTTACCTCAAGTGGTACGACAAACCCCTGCCATCGGCCGAGGCCCTGTGCCCGAAAACCGTGGCGCTGGTGAGCAGCATTCCCAACGTCAAGGGTGCGATGTTCGCGCTGTTGCCGGGCGGCAGCCACCTCAACCCGCACCGCGACCCGTTCGCCGGCTCCCTGCGTTATCACCTGGGCTTGTCCACGCCGAACTCCGACGACTGCCGCATCTTCGTCGATGGCCAGGTCTACGCCTGGCGTGACGGTGAAGACGTGATGTTCGACGAAACCTACGTGCACTGGGTCAAGAACGAAACCGAGCAGACCCGCGTGATCCTGTTCTGCGACATCGAGCGCCCGCTGAGCAACCGCGTGATGACCCGCGTCAACCGCTGGGTCAGCAAGCAACTGGGCCGTGCCACAGCCCCGCAGAACCTCGACGACGAACGCGTAGGCGGGATCAACCAGGCGTATGCCTGGAGCAAGACCTTCAGCGACAAGTTCAGTGGCCAGGTCAAGCAGTGGAAGCGCAAGCACCCCAAGGCATACCGCATTGCGCGGCCGGTGTTGGCGGTGCTGGTGCTGGTGCTGCTGTGGAAGTGGTTGTTTGGTTAATTAGAAACACGCTCAAAAATGTGGGAGGGGGCTTGCCCCCGATAGCGGTGTTTCAGTCACTGTATGTATTGGCTGATCCACTGCTATCGGGAGCAAGCCCCCTCCCACATTTGATTTTCAGCGTTTGTCAGGACGCGATCAGTTGGCGCAGTACGTAGTGCAGAATGCCGCCGGATTTGAAGTACTCCACCTCATTCAATGTATCGATCCGGCACAGCACCTCGACCTTCTCGCTGCTGCCATCCTCCCGTGTAATCACCAGCGTCAGGTTCATGCGCGGCACGATTTCCACGTTGGTCAGCCCGAGAATGTCGATCTTCTCCTTGCCAGTCAGCTTGAGCGCCTTGCGGTTCTGATCCAGTTTGAACTGCAGCGGCAACACGCCCATGCCCACCAGGTTGGAGCGGTGGATGCGCTCGAAGCTCTCGGCGATCACCGCCTTGACGCCCAGCAGGTTGGTGCCCTTGGCTGCCCAGTCGCGGCTGGAGCCGGTGCCGTATTCCTGGCCCGCAATCACCACCAGCGGCGTGCCCGACGCCTGGTACTTCATCGCCGCGTCGTAGATCGGCATTTTCTCGCCGGTCGGGATGTAGAGCGTATTGCCGCCTTCTTCGCCGCCGAGCATTTCATTGCGGATACGGATGTTGGCAAAGGTGCCGCGCATCATCACTTCATGGTTGCCGCGGCGTGAGCCGTAAGAGTTGAAGTCGCGCGGCTCCACGCCTTTTTCGCGCAGGTAACGACCGGCCGGGCTGTCGGCCTTGATGTTGCCGGCGGGGGAGATGTGGTCGGTGGTCACCGAATCCCCCAGCAAGGCCAGCACGTTGGCGTCCTGAACGTCCTTGATCACCGGCAGCGGCCCGGCAATGTCATCGAAGAACGGCGGGTGCTGGATATAGGTGGAATCTTCCTGCCACACATACGTCGCGGCCTGCGGCACTTCAATGGCCTGCCACTGTTCATCGCCGGCGAATACCTCGGCGTATTCCTTGTGGAACATGCTGGTGCTGACTTGGGCCACGGCGTCGGCGATTTCCTGGCTGCTCGGCCAGATGTCCTTGAGGTACACCGGCTTGCCGTCCTGGTCGTTACCCAGCGGCTCGCTGCTGATGTCGATACGCACCGTGCCCGCCAAGGCGTAGGCAACCACGAGGGGCGGCGAGGCCAGCCAGTTGGTTTTCACCAGCGGGTGCACGCGGCCTTCGAAGTTGCGGTTGCCGGAGAGCACCGACGCCACGGCAAGGTCGGCCTTCTGGATGGCTTTTTCGATCGGTTCGGGCAACGGCCCGGAGTTGCCGATGCACGTGGTGCAGCCATACCCCACGAGGTCGAAGCCAAGCGCGTCCAGGTACTGGGTGAGGCCCGCCGCCTTGTAGTAGTCGGTGACCACTTTGGAGCCGGGCGCCAGCGAGGTTTTCACCCAGGGTTTGCGCGTCAGGCCTTTTTTCACGGCTTTTTTCGCCACCAACCCGGCCGCCATCATCACGCTGGGGTTGGAGGTGTTGGTGCAGGACGTGATCGCAGCGATCACCACGGCGCCGTTTTTCAGGCGATAGGTGTGGCCGTCGTACTCGTAGTCGGTCTCGCCCACCAAGTCAGCGTTGCCCACGGCAACCCCGCCGCCGCCTTCGCTTTCCAGGCGGCCTTCTTCCTTGTTGGTGGGTTTGAATTGCAGGTCGAGGAAGTCGCTGAAGGCCTGGCCCACATTCGGCAGGGCCACGCGGTCCTGCGGGCGCTTGGGCCCGGCGAGGCTGGCTTCGACGCTGCTCATGTCCAAGGCCAGGCTGTCGGTGAACACCGGTTCCTGGCCCGCATTGCGCCAGAGGCCCTGGGCCTTGGTGTAAGCCTCGACCAACTTCACGGTTTCCGTCGGCCGGCCGGACAGGCGCAGGTAGTCAAGGGTCACGTCATCCACTGGGAAAAAGCCGCAGGTGGCGCCATATTCCGGGGCCATGTTGGCGATGGTCGCGCGATCCGCCAGCGGCAGGTCGGCCAGGCCGTCGCCGTAAAACTCGACGAATTTGCCTACCACGCCTTTTTTACGCAGCATCTGGGTCACGGTCAGCACCAGGTCGGTGGCGGTGATGCCTTCTTTCAATTTGCCGGTGAGCTTGAAGCCGATCACTTCCGGGATCAGCATCGACACCGGCTGGCCGAGCATCGCCGCTTCCGCTTCGATACCGCCCACGCCCCAGCCGAGCACGCCCAGGCCGTTGATCATGGTGGTGTGGGAGTCGGTGCCCACCAACGTGTCGGGGAAGGCATAGGTGCGGCCGTCTTCGTCCTTGGTCCACACGGTGCGGCCCAGGTACTCGAGGTTGACCTGGTGGCAGATGCCGGTACCCGGAGGCACCACGCTGAAGTTGTCGAAGGCGCTCTGGCCCCAGCGCAGGAAGGCGTAGCGTTCGCCGTTGCGCTGCATTTCGATGTCCACGTTCTGCTCGAACGCATCGGCGTTGCCAAACTTGTCGACCATCACCGAGTGGTCGATCACCAGGTCCACCGGGGACAGCGGGTTGATGCGCTGCGGGTCGCCACCGGCCTTGGCCACGGCGGCGCGCATGGCGGCCAGGTCGACCACGGCGGGCACCCCGGTAAAGTCTTGCATCAATACGCGGGCAGGGCGGTATTGGATCTCACGGTCGGACTGGCGTTCTTTGAGCCAGGCGGCGAGGGCCTTGAGGTCGGCTCCGGTGACGGTCTTGCCGTCTTCCCAGCGCAACAGGTTCTCCAGCAGCACCTTGAGCGACATCGGCAGTTTATCCAGGTTGCCCAGGCTCTCGGCGGCATGGGGCAAGCTGAAGTAGTGGTAGGTTTTGTCGTCGATTTGCAGTGTTTTAAGGGTTCTCAGGCTATCAAGCGATGACATGACGCGACTCCTTATGGTCCGCACGGCTACGGACCTGACGGGACGAACAGAGCTATCAACTTAGCCCTGTTTTCATTAGCAGGCTAATAACTGGACTCTAGGGTGAAGTCCAAGGTTCCGAACTCGGCTATCATGCGCGCGTTTTCATGACAGGCATTGCGATAGCGCAATGCCGGTTGAGTCACCAGGAGAATTGATGAACACCCTTTTTATGCACTGCCGCCCGGGTTTTGAAGGCGAAGTCTGTTCCGAAATCGCGGAACATGCCGCGCGCCTGAACGTTTCCGGCTACGCCAAGGCCAAGACCGGCAGCGCCTGCGCCGAATTTGTCTGCACCGAAGAAGACGGTGCCCAGCGCCTGATGCACGGCCAGCGCTTTGCCGAGCTGATCTTCCCAAGGCAGTGGGCACGCGGGGTGTTTATCGACCTGCCGGAAACCGACCGCATCAGCGTGATCCTCACCCACCTGCGCGAATTCCCGGTGTGCGGCAGCCTGTGGCTGGAGATGGTCGACACCAACGATGGCAAGGAACTCTCGAACTTCTGCAAGAAATTCGAAGTGCACCTGCGCAAAGCCCTGCTCAACGCGGGCAAGCTGGTGGACGACCCGAGCAAGCCGCGTCTGTTGCTGACGTTCAAAAGTGGCCGCGAAGTGTTCATGGGCCTGGCCGAGTCGAACAACTCGGCGATGTGGCCGATGGGCATCCCCCGCCTGAAATTCCCGCGTGACGCGCCCAGCCGCTCGACCCTCAAGCTGGAGGAGGCCTGGCACCACTTTATCCCCCGCGACCAGTGGGACGAGCGCCTGCACGGCGACATGACCGGCGTTGACCTCGGCGCAGCCCCCGGCGGCTGGACCTGGCAACTGGTCAACCGGGGCATGCTGGTGACCGCCATCGACAACGGCCCCATGGCTGAAAGCCTGATGGACACCGGCCTGGTGCAGCACCTGATGGCCGACGGCTTCACCTTCGTGCCCAAGCAGCCGGTGGACTGGATGGTCTGCGACATCGTCGAGAAACCGGCGCGCAACGCCGCACTGCTGGAAACCTGGATCGGCGAAGGGCATTGCCGCGAGGCGGTGGTGAACCTCAAGTTGCCGATGAAGCAGCGCTACGCCGAGGTCAAGCGCCTGCTGGAGCGCATCGAGGAAGGCTTCAAGGCGCGCGGTATTCGGGTGGAGATCGGCTGCAAGCAGCTGTACCACGACCGCGAGGAAGTGACGTGCCATTTGCGTCGGCTGGTGGATGTCAAGAAGCGTAAGTAACCGTCTTCGCCACCTCCCCAAGGGCATTCAAGACAAAGATCTGCGCCAGCACCGGAAATTGATAAGGAATCGGGCGCGGTGCTGCCTGGTCGGGAGGGGCCTGGAAACGTGCGTGTTTGCCACCCTGGCGTTTCAGGTAACCGACTGCGCGCCTGAGTGCCTGGGCGTTGTCCAGGCAGCACAGTGCGCTGAGTGCATGGGCGCTGCTGATTACATCACTGCGTTGCCCGCTCACCTGGCCCCAGCCACCATCCCTGTTCTGCGCCCTAAGCAGGTAGGCCATGGATTTGCCTTGCACCGTCTCGGCGAGGTCCGCCTTGGCGTAGCGCGCGGCTTGATGCACGGCGCTGGTCACGCGGGCTATGGCAAATGTCTCGCTCAGGCTCCAACTGCGCTCAAAGGTGCCGTCGGCGTGCTGCACCGCCGCCAGGAAGGCCAGGGCGCAGCGCAGCACGCCAGCGTATTTGGGCCCGGCAGGCGCCAATGCAATGATCACGTTGGCGGTCATGGTGGCTTCAGAGGGCTGATTGCGACGGTAAGTGGAGAACCCCCCGTCCGGGTTGGCCATGCTCGCCAGGTAGTCGCGCCCGCGCTGCAGCGACAGCGCGTGGCGCGCAGGGTCTACACGTTGCAGGCACTCGAGCGCCAGGCAGGTGCTGTCGATATCCGTCTGCCGCACGTGCTCTGAATAGGGCCACGCACCGTCCCAGGCTTGCTCTGCCGCAAGATAATCGGCCATCTGACGCACCTTCTGCGATCGCTTTCCGGTCGTGCTCAGCGCAACCCCGGCGAATGCGGTGAGGTAGATCGTCATTTGGGTGATAAACGGCAACCCGCCATCGGGGTTGCGCCACGCGAGAATGACACGGGTGCCGCTCATCAGCAGCGGGTGGGCCGGGGCAAAGGTCTGCAGTGCCAACAGGCCCAGCAGGTGCGCCGAGAGATGCCCTTCCCAGACAGGGGTGGCGCTGCCGTGGGTAAGTTGATCAAGCAAAAAGTGACGATCTTGATCGCTTATCAGCAGGGGCTCGTTCGCGCCGTAGGCATTGATGATTTTGATCGCACACATCGTCAGGCATACCCAGGAAGCCTGGTGGTGGTACTCAAGTTCGACAATCTGGTTTTTGGATAAATACGGCGTGCCATGAATCAACGCAAAATAGGTGCTGAACATCCACTTCTTGCGCTCAGCGGTGAAGTGTTCGACCGCTGATGCGCGGGTTGCATCAGCCGCAGAAGGCATGACCAGGTGCCGCTCCAGTTCGTTCAGGGCGTGGCGTTTTTTATAGCGATTCAGAAACCTGGCAAGGTTGCCTTGCACTTGGGGCAACATTTGCATGCGGCGCAGCAACACGAGCATCAGCTGTGACTCCAGGCCACGGCTGTTGCAGTGCTGACGAATGGAGCCCTGATCGTCTACGAAGGAAAGCAGGTCATGTCGCAGGACAGATATCAGAGGCGATATCTGTGATGTCTTCATGTTCAACCTTGGCTGCGCTCTGAAAGGAGACCTGCGCTTTTTTATAGTGATACATGCAGATGAAATTTCAAGCTGCCGGCCGGCGCGTGAAAGACAAGTTGGCGATACGTGGCTGCGTCTTTATGGCGAACGGGCCTTTTGCAAATCGCCAGCTTCGTGCTTTCTAAGGGCTTTGTTGATCAAAGCAAGGTGTCGCCATGCAGCCGATCTCGATTGCACCGATCTATTGCCCGTTGCCAGTGCGGCAACATCCTGCCACCGAGGAAATTGAGCAGCCCTGTCTGGACTGGCTCGAGCAGTGGGGCCTGTTCGTCGACCCGGTGCAGCGTGATCGTCTCGGTGCCATGGAAATCGGCCGGCTGTGCGGGATGATTTATCCCCAAGGGCCGCAGGCTATGTTGCAGATCGCGACGGACTACATGATGTGGACATTCGCCTACGACGACGAAATCTGTGATGAGGGGCCCGCCAGCGAAGACGCGCGGCTGCTGATCGAGGCCAGCAGCCGAATCCAGCGCATCCTGGAATCGCCGGAGGTGGCAGTGGACCCCTCTGATCGCTACGGCATGGCACTCAGGGATATTCGGCGACGCCTGGCGGAGCAGGGCCTGGAAAAGGAAGCCGCACGCTTGAGCACGTTGATGCGTACTTATTTCATGGCGGAGATGTGGAAAGCCGTGTCAGCACAACCGTCGCTCAACGACTATGCGATCCAGCGCTTGATGGGCGGTGGTGGCGTGACGTTTCCATTCTTTTGTTATGCAGTGCCGATGCTTGACCTTGACGAGCGCGCGCTGGCAGATCGGCGGATTGTCGCCTTGACTGAAATGGCTGCGACATTCGCGGTGTGGGATAACGACATTTTTTCGCAGCCCAAAGAGCTTTTGCGTCGCCAGAACAAGAAGGGTCATAACCTGATTGAAGTGATCGGCCGGCAGTATGACTGCCCGCCGCAGGAGGCTCTGCTGATCGCGGTGCGGATGCGTGAGCGCGTGCAAGGCCTGTACCTGCGGCTGCACGAGGCGATGCTCGGCCAGGTATCGCCGGCGATGCGCGAGTACCTGCTGGGCTTGAATGCCTACATCAGTGGCGTGCTGCAATGGCACCGCATCACGCCAAGGTTTCGCTACATCAATGGTGTGGGGGGCGCCATTTGCATGCAGGGGGGCGAGCCGGCAGCAGAGCCCTTCGACACCAGCACCGAGCCGCTGCCCATTCCAGCCATTGCCTGGTGGTGGCATTACGATCCGGCGGGCAAAATTACCTGAACGGTGGTGAGCGCATTGAAATTGGGCAACAATGCCCGCCAGTTTCAGGAGTAGACAATGAGCGATATGTCCCAAACCGCCGTCGACGGCACCTTGGATGCCACCGGCCTCAACTGCCCCGAGCCGGTGATGATGCTGCACCAGCACATCCGCGACCTGCCGCCGGGCGGCTTGCTCAAGGTGATCGCGACCGACCCGTCCACGCGTCGCGATATCCCCAAGTTCTGTGTGTTCCTTGACCACGAATTGGTGGACCAGCAGGAGCAGGCCGGTACGTACCTGTACTGGATTCGCAAAAAAGCCGATTAAGGTCTTTGAATACCGCACTGGTGGAAAAACACCGCAGTTGTGGAAAAAACACTGCAGTTGTGGAAAAGCACCGCAGTCGTGGAAAAAACACTGCGGTTGTGGAAAAGCACCGCAATTGTGGAAAGAACACCGCAGCTGTAGAAGAAACACTTCACCTGTGGAAGAAACACTGCACCTGTGGAAGAAACACTGCATCTGTTGAAGAAACACTGCACCTGTGGCGAGCGGGCTTGCCCGCGTTGGACTGCGTAGCAGGCCCATTTTTGGGGCCGCTTCGCGACCCAACGCGGGCAAGCCCGCTCGCCACAGGTACTGCCACAGGTACTGCCACAGGTACTGCCACAGGTACTGCCACAGGTACTGCCACAGGTACTGCCACAGGTACTGCCACAGGTACTGCCACAGTTTCTGTAAGCGGTGTTGTCACAAGGTTGGATGCAGGCTCCGCGCCTTGTCTGCACGAATGCGTCGGCGAGCACTGCGCGCCAGGCGCACCAGCAACATCCCCGCTGCGCAGCTCAGGCCCACGATCAGCCCTTGCCACAGGCCGCTTGGGCCGCTGGGTTCGCCGAGCCAGTCGGTCAGGCCCAGCGCGTAACCCACCGGCAGCCCCACGCCCCAATAGGCGAACAAGGTCAGCACCATCGTCACCCGGGTGTCCTGGTAGCCGCGCAATGCGCCCGCGGCGGTGACCTGGATCGAGTCGGAGAACTGGAACAGCGCCGAAAACACAATCAGCGTCGACGCCAGGTGGATAACCACCGGGTCCGGGGTGTAGATCGTCGCGATCTGCTCACGAAACACCAGCATCAGGCTGCAGGACAGGCAGGCATACGCCAGCGCGGTGCCCATGCCGACCCCTGCGGCGAAGCGCGCCTCTCGCGGCTCGCCACGCCCCAGGGCCTGGCCGACGCGAACGGTGACGGCCATGCTCAGCGAGTAGGGGATCATGAACACCAGCGAGCTGACGTTAAGAGCGATCTGATGGCCGGACACCACGGTGGCGCCCAGGCTGCCGAGCAACAGGGCAATCACCGCAAAAATGCTCGACTCGGCGAAGATCGCCACGCCAATGGGCAGGCCAATCCCCAGAATGCGCTTGATCACCGCCCATTGCGGCCAGTCGAAACGCTTGAACAGCTCGCTGCTCTGGTACGCCGGACCGAAACGCGTCCAGCCGGCCAGGCCGAGCATCATCACCCACATCGCAATGGCGGTGGCCCAACCGCAGCCCACGCCACCCATGGCCGGCACACCCAAGTGGCCGTAGATGAAGATGTAGTTCAGCGGAATGTTCAGCGCCAGCCCGCACAGGCCCATGACCATGCTTGGCCGCGTGCGGCCCAGGCCATCACTGAAACAGCGCAGCACGTAATACAGCGCGATGGCCGGCATGCCGGCGGCGATGCCATGCAGGTAGCCCATGGAAGGCTCGATCAGGTCGGGCTCGACCTTCATCGCCTGCAGCACCGGTTTGGCGCCCAGCAATAACAGCGCCCCCGCGAGGCCGACCACCACGGCCAGCCACAATGACTGACGCACCAGGGGCCCGATCTGATTGAAATGACCTGCGCCGTAACGCTGGGCGACCTTCGGCGTGGTGGCCAGCAGGGTGCCGGTCATCAGCAGGTACACCGGGATCCAGATCGAATTGCCCAGGCCCACTGCCGCCAGGTCCTGTGGGCTGACGCGCCCGGCCATTACCGCGTCGACAAAGCTCATCGCGGTGGTTGCCAGTTGGCCGATCATGATCGGCAGCGCGAGCGTCATCAGGTCGCGCACTTCCCGGCTGATGCGGGCCGGGCGCGTCAGCCCACAGGAGCTGGCGGCAGTGGGCCTGGGC
>NZ_WKCB01000074.1 GCF_021606685.1 Pseudomonas syringae | reverse complement strand
CGATTGAACCGCCCCCGTACCGCCACGCACCATGGCCGCCACCTGCATAAACCCAATAACAACAGGTCCAACACCATGAGCACGTTCCGCCCGCGCCAGCTGTTGCTGGCAACCACTATCGCCAGCCTTGCCCTCCCCGTCGTCGCCGAAGAACACGGCTTTTTCGAAGACGCCAGCGCCAACCTCAACCTGCGCAATTTCTTCTTCAACCGCAATTTCACCAACCCGACCAAAACCCAGGGCGGCGCGCAGGAGTGGACGCAAAGTTTCATCCTCGACGCCAAGTCCGGCTTTACCCAGGGTACGGTCGGTTTCGGCGTGGATGTGCTGGGGCTGTACTCATTGAAGCTCGATGGCGGGCGCGGCACCGGGGGCACCCAATTGTTGCCGCTGGACCACGATGGCCGCCCGGCGGATGAGTTCGGTCGCCTCGGCGTGGCGTTCAAGGCGCGAATTTCCAAGACCGAAGTGAAGGTAGGCGAATGGATGCCGGTGCTGCCGATCCTGCGTGCGGACGATGGCCGATCCCTGCCGCAAACCCTGCGCGGCGGGCAGATCACCTCCAGGGAAATCGACGGCCTGACGCTGTATGGCGGCCAGTTCCGCGCCAACAGCCCGCGCGACGACAGCAGCATGACCGACCTGTCGATGGTCGGCAAAGCCGCGTTCACTTCCGACCGTTTCAACTTCCAGGGCGGCGAGTACGCGTTCAACGACAAGCGCACTCAAGTCGGCCTGTGGAATGCGCAGCTCAAGGACATCTACCGCCAACAGTTCGTCAACTTGACCCACAGCCAGCCGGTGGGGGACTGGACCCTGGGCGCCAACCTCGGGTTCTTCTACGGCAAGGACGACGGCAGCGCGCGTGCCGGCGAACTCGACAACAAGACCTGGTCCGGTCTGTTCTCCGCCCGTTACGGCGGCAACACCTTCTACGTCGGCCTGCAAAAGCTCACCGGCAACAGCGCGTGGATGCGCGTCAATGGCACCAGCGGCGGGACCCTGGCCAACGACAGCTACAACGCCAGCTACGACAATGCTCAGGAAAAATCCTGGCAGGTGCGCCACGACTACAACTTCGTCGCCCTCGGCGTGCCCGGCCTGACCTTGATGAACCGCTATATCAGCGGCAGCAACGTGCACACCGGCACCATCACGGACGGCAAGGAATGGGGCCGCGAAAGCGAATTGGGCTACACCGTGCAAAGCGGCAGCCTCAAAAACCTTACGCTGCGCTGGCGCAACTCCAGCATGCGCCGCGATTACAGCAACAATGAATTCGATGAAAACCGGTTGATTGTCAGCTATCCCTTGGGCCTGCTGTAGTCAGTCCACAGGCCGGTTGAATGTTTTCATCTGATTGCCGGGTGGAACACATCCTGCTCATGGGGAACATAGAGATAAACCTGCCGCCCGGTGCGGCAGGCCACTCTCTCCCGCGTTGATGGGGGAGCTGACAACCGCCCATCAATCCTCGAAGGCAGCGCCATTGACCCGCATCGATTTTCGCCATTTTCCCGCCAGCATCCCAAGCGACTTGCCTGCCAGCGCTTCGGCGTCGGCCTACGAGCCTCCCGTCAGGACCGCCGAGCACGTGCGAAACCCCATCCAGGTTAAAGCCAGCAGCCTGATCAAAAATGGCAACCTTCATGCGAGCCGCGTTATCACCTGGGATCTCGGGCATCCCGAGCAGTCGCAAATACTGCGCGACACCCTGCTGATTGACACCGGCAACCGTTCAGACGTCGTGCATATCGGCAACCACCCCAGTGGGCAACTGCGGGTCAGCGTGAATGGCCAAGCCTATCTCCTCAAGCCCTCGGACAAGCAGGATGGGCCGCCGCCGCTGCTGCACATCCGGACTCACGGCGGCAATGACCGGGTGCGGATCGACAGGGATGTAGAGGTTGCCGTCAAAGTCGAAACGGGCGACGGTAACGACCACATCCAGGCTGGCGGCGGCAGTACCTGGCTGTTCGGCGGTGCCGGCAACGATACCCTGCGGCTGGGCGAAGGCACGGGATACGCCGAAGGCAATACTGGCAACGATCTGATTATCGGGGGCACCGGCAGCCACGTGATGTATGGCAACGACGGTAATGACCGGCTAGACGCCGGGGCTGGCCCCGTCGGCAAGCAGAGTTACCTGGATGGCGGCCAGGGCGACGACTATTTGCGCGCGGGAGGTGGCCACACCATCATGAATGGCGGCCGAGGCGATGACGTGCTGGTGGGTCATGATCGCACCACGTTCTATACCGGCCAAGGTCGCGACAGCGTCCGGGCCAAGGGTGGAAGAAATCTCATCTATGGTAAGGCCGGCGACCGCCTTTACGGGGCTCATCGGTCAATCATCACCCAGGTAACACCCAATACCGCAGGCACCCAGGGCCTGACGGTTGAAGGTTCGGAGGCCTTCAGGCAACGCGTCGCGGATGACCTTCAATTGCTGCGTAGCTCGCCCAGCGGCCAGGCAATGCTCAAGGAACTGGACGCTGCGGCCAGCAGGAACAATGCACCTGTCACGATCAAGGAAGAAATCCATGTTGACGACAGTCGCTACGTATTCGGCAGCCAGGCATTGACCGAGCGCGAGCAAAACGGCTCGGTCGATCAAGACGACCCCGTCAACGGCGTCATCAAGGATGGCGTAGCGGGCTCCCCGGCAACCCAGGCGCATATTTTCTATAACCGCTCGTCCCTGCACCTGACACCTGGCAATGTGGCCCCTCCCGTGACCACCCTTTACCATGAACTGGCACACGCCTATAACGGCGCAAATGGCACGTTTCTCCCCGGCATCACCCTGGAAGGAGAGCCAAGCGAGTCGCAACGCAGTGTCGCCAATGATGAGCGTCAGGCCATTGGCCTTTTAGCCGACGCGCCGCCGTTCGACTTCGATAACAACCCCGACACGCCAGCGACGTCAACCAACCCCAAGCCGTTTACCGAAAACACATTGCACGAAGAAATGGGCCGGCCATTGCGTACTCGTTACTCCTGAGAGCCGAAACCGGTTGATCGTCAGCTACCCGCCAAGTCTGCTGTAAACCGGCGTCAAACTTGCTGTATGGTGCGCGCCTGCCGCTGCTGATCCACCCAGCAGCGGCCTTACCCGAGCCCGCACCCGCCATGAAATCCGTTGCTGCCGCACTCGCTGTATTTGCCCTGGCCGTGAGCCTGAGCGGCTGCATCGGCGCGCCCATCGCCCTGACGCCGCAGACCGAACAACGCCTGCAAGCCCAGGCCCCGATCCGCTTTCTGCTGACCTTCGATGACGGCCCCAGCGCCTCGGGCTACAACAACCCGAGCCGTTCGGTGCTGGCCGACCTGGCCGACAACCCCGTGCTGCCGGGCATCAAGGCGGTGTTCTTCCTGCAGACCGAAGCCGGCCGTTCCGGCGGCAGCGCGCGCGGGCGCAAAACCATGGAGCGCGAATACGCTGCCGGCCACGTCCTGGCCTTCCACACGGCCACAGGCTTTCATACCAACCATCGCTGGCTGAGTGACGCCGAACTGGAACGCACCCTCAGCCAGGGCGCGGCGGACATTGCCTCGATCACCGGCCGCCCGCCCCTGCTGGTGCGCCCGCCGTTCTGGAACTACGACCGACGTACCTTCGCCGCGTACCAGCGCCATGGCATGCAGGTATTGCTCACCGACTTGAGTGCCAATGACGGCAAGATCTGGGGGTTCAACGCCAGCCCACGCCGTCGCGCCAACCTGTATCGCCAATTATCGGTGGTGCGCGAACGCATCGCGTTGGGTGAACTGCCGACGGTAGACGGTGTGATCCCGGTGGTGGTGACCTTCCACGACATCAACCGCTACACCGCGCGGCATATGCAGGAGTATTTGCAGATCCTGCTCGACAGCGCGCGCATCAACGGCATGAAGACGGCTGCCGAGCCTTTCTTCACCGATCACGCCGCGCTGGAACGTGCGGCGTTGGCACGTACGGTCAAGGATGTGAGCGAGCCGGTGCACCTGCCGGGGGTGTGGAACTGGGTGTGGGATGCGGATTCCCACTGACACACCAAAACAAGTGTGGGAGGGGGCTTGCTCCCGATAGCGCTGGTTCAGCTACAGATGTGTGCACTGACACTCCGCTATCAGGGGCAAGCCCCCTCCCACATTTTGACCACATTGCAACTCAGGCTTCGCGCGACTCGATGCCCAGCTCATCCCACACCGACTCGGCCAGGTGGAACGTGGCATTCGCCGCCGGTATCCCGCAGTAGATCGCGCTCTGCATCAGCACTTCCTTGATCTCGGCGCGGGTCACGCCGTTGCTGGCGGCGGCGCGCAGGTGCAGCTTGAGTTCTTCGCTGCGATTCATGCCGATCAGCATGGCGATGGTGATCAGGCTGCGCGTGTGCCGAGGCAGGCCGGGGCGGGTCCAGATGTCACCCCAGGCGTGACGGGTGATCATTTCCTGGAACTCGCTGTTGAACTCGGTCAGGGCGTTCAGGCTGCGGTCGACATGGGCATCGCCCAGTACTTCGCGGCGCACTTGCAGGCCCTCGGCGTAACGTTGCTTCTCGTCCACAAAAAACTCCTTACTCAATTCGATTCAGGCTCGATCACCTGTGGCGAGCGGGCTTGCCCGCGTTGGGCTGCGCAGCAGCCCCAGAAAGGTCCAAGCAGGCTTGCCGTGAAATTTGCTTTGCAGGTTTTGGGGCCGCTTCGCTGCCCAACGCGGGCAAGCCCGCTCGCCACGATAGAAGTGCGTTAACGTGCCAGCAAAAACTCCAACACACGGTTACTGAAGGCTGCGCCGGCTTGCACGTTGGACAGGTGCGCGGCATAGAACTCGGCGTATTCGGCGCCCTGGATGTGGTTCTGGATAAAGTGGCTGCCCGCCGGCGGTGTGACGGCGTCTTCGGTGCCGGCGATGACCAGGGTCGGCACTTTGATCGTGGGCAACTGATGGCGAAAATCCGCATCACGCACGGCCGCACAGTTGGCCGCGTAACCCTCGGGCGAGGTGGCCGCAAGCATGTCGGTAATCTGCTGGGCTTGGTGCGGGTTGGCCGCCGCGAAATCGGCGGTGAACCAGCGTGCAATCGAGGCATCACGCAGGGCCACCATCGCGGCCGCGCCGTCACGCAGCACCATGTCGATACGCGGATTCCAGATCTCCGGCGTGCCGATCTTGGCGGCCGTGTTGCACACCACCAGGCGCTGCAGGCGCTCGGCGGCATTGATCCCCAACCATTGCCCGATCAAGCCGCCCATGGACAACCCGCAGAAATGCGCACGCTGGATCCCCAGCGCATCCAGCAGCGCGATCACGTCGCGGCCAAGCTGTTCGATACTGTAAGGCCCCTCGGTTACCAGGGATTTGCCGTGGCCTCGGGTGTCGAAACGCAACACGCGAAAATGCTCGGTGAACGCCGGGATCTGGATGTCCCACATATGCAGGTCGGTGCCCAACGAGTTGGACAGCACCAGCACCGGCGCGTCATCGGGCCCGTCCAATTGGTAATGCAGGTCGCCGTCGGCGAGATGTACAAATGCCACAAGGGCCTCCTTAGGCAGTCAATGCAAAGTGTTCGGTTACGGCGCGGGTGACCCACGTATGCGCCTGGCCCAGGTAACGGGCCGGGTCGAGGAGGCGGTCCAGTTCGGCCGCTGACAACTCGGCGGTCACTTGCGATTCTTCCGCCAGCACCGCCCGTAAATGGCGGCCCTCGGCGACGGCACGTTTGCAGCAGCGCTCCAATAAATGGTGCGCGGTTTCCCGGCCCAAGCGTTGGGCCAGCACGATGCTCACGGCCTCGGCCAGCACCAGGCCCTGGGTCAAGTCGAGGTTTTGCGCCATGCGTTCAGGGTCGACTTCCAGCCCTGTGCTGACCAGCAACGCCTGTTTCAGCGCGCCGGAGACCAATCGACAGATTTCCGGCAGGGTTTCCCACTCGGCGTGCCACAGGCCCAGGCTGCGTTCGTGCTCCTGGGGCATGGCGCTGAACATCGTCGCCACCAGCCCAGGCACACGGGTGGCCGCACTGATCAATACGGCAGCGCCCACCGGGTTGCGCTTGTGCGGCATGGTGGATGAGCCGCCCTTGCCCGGCGCCGATGGCTCGAACACTTCCGCCGCCTCGGTCTGCATCAGCAAGCTGATATCCCGCCCCAGCTTACCGAGGCTGCCGGCGATCAGGCCGAGCACGCTGGCGAACTCCACCAAGCGATCACGCTGCGTGTGCCAGGGTTGCTCAGGCAAGCGCAGTTGCAACTCCGCAGCAAGCGCCTCGGCCACCGGCATGGCCTGCTCGCCCAGCGCCGCCAACGTGCCGGAGGCGCCGCCAAATTGCAGCACCAGCAGGCGTGGCTTGAGTTCGGCCAGACGCTGCCGACTGCGCGTCACTGCGCCCAGCCAACCGGCGATCTTCATCCCCAGGGTCACCGGTGTTGCATGCTGCAACCAGGTCCGCCCGGCCAATGGCAGCGCGGCATAGCGCTGCGCCTGGGTGGCGAGAATCTCACCCAATTGCGCCAGGTCCGCTTCGATCAATTCCAGCGCACGCCTGGCTTGCAGCACCAGGCCGGTGTCCATCACGTCCTGGCTGGTGGCGCCCAGGTGCACAAAGCGTTCAGCCTCGGCGTCCTCGTCGGCAATCAACTTGCCCAGCGCCTTCACCAGTGGAATCGCCGAATTCCCCGCCGTGGCAATCGCCACGCCCAGGGCATCGACGTCATACAGCGACGCCAGGCACGCCTGGGCAATCGGTGCCACGGCGGCCTGCGGAATCAACCCAACCCGCGCTTGCGCCCGCGCAAGCGCCGCTTCGAAATCCAGCATGCCCTGCAAACGTCCCTGGTCACAGAACACCTCGGCCATGCTGTCAGCGGTGAAGTAAGCGTCGAACAGTTGATTGCTCGTGCGCAGCGTCATAAACCATCCCTTACAAATCGTGGTGCAAGTACGCCGCCTGTTTCGGCAGGCGCAAGCTGAACAGGAAGGCCACCGCCATCATCGCGGTAACGTACCAATAGAAGGTGTTTTCCATGCCGATGGATTTCAGGCTCAGCGCGACCACTTCCGCCGACCCGCCAAACACCGCATTCGCCACCGCATACGCCAGGCCTACGCCCAAGGCACGCACCTGGGGCGGGAACATCTCCGCTTTGACCAGGCCGCTGATGGAGGTATAGAAACTGACAATCGCCAGCGCCAGAGTGATCAGCACAAAGGCCAGGAACGGGCTGCTGACGGTTTTCAGGGTCAACAGGATCGGCACCGTGAACAGGGTGCCAAGGCCGGCAAACCAGAGCATCGAATTACGTCGGCCGATCTTGTCCGCCAGCATGCCGAAAAACGGCTGCATGCACATGTACAGGAACAATGCGCCGGTCATGATGTAACTCGACGTCTTGGCGTGCATGCCCACCGTGTTCACCAGGTATTTCTGCATGTAGGTAGTGAACGTGTAGAAAATCAGCGAACCGCCGGCGGTGTAGCCCAGCACGGTGATAAACGCAGCCTTGTGATCGCGAAACAGTGCGGCGATGCTGCCGGCGTCTTTGTCTTCGCGCATTTCCTTGCTGCTGGTTTCTTTCAGGGTGCGACGCAGCAACAGCGAGATCACCGCCGCAATGGCGCCGATCACGAACGGAATGCGCCAGCCCCAGGCGCGCAGCTCTTCTTCGCTGAGGATCTGTTGCAGGATCACCACCACCAGCACCGCCAGCAACTGCCCGCCGATCAGGGTCACGTACTGGAACGAGGCAAAAAAGCCGCGCTGGCCCTTGAGCGCAACTTCACTCATGTAGGTGGCCGTGGTGCCGTACTCGCCGCCCACCGACAAGCCCTGGAACAGGCGCGCCACCAGCAGCAGGATCGGCGCCCAGACGCCAATGTCGTTGTAGGTCGGCAAAAAGGCGATGACCAGCGAGCCGGCGCACATCATCAGCACCGAGATCATCATCGAGTTCTTGCGTCCGTGTTTGTCGGCCACACGCCCGAACAGCCAGCCGCCAATCGGTCGCATCAGGAAACCGGCGGCGAACACGCCGGCGGTGTTGACCAGTTGCACGGTGGGGTTGTCCGACGGGAAAAACGCGGGGGCGAAGTAAATGGCGCAGAAGGCATATACGTAGAAGTCGAACCATTCAACGAGGTTGCCGGAGGAGGCGCCGACGATCGCAAAAATCCGTTTGCTGCGTTCTTCTCCGGTGTAGTGACTGGTCGTTGTTGTCATGGTTTTTTCACTCAGTGGGAACGGTTATAGCCTAGACATACTTTGCAACAAGCTCGTTCCGCTACACGACTTTTGGATGGGTGTTGGCTGAACCGGCCTCATCGGGGGCAAGCCCCCTCCCACACTTGATAGGCGGCGCGGTCAAAATGTGGGAGGGGCGGTGCGACGATTCGACTTGCCCCCGATAGGGCCCTAGAAGATCACTCAATAATCAAAGAACACCGTTTCCCTATCTGTCCCCTGCAAAATCACATTCCACTGATACACCCCTGCCCCATCCTGCTCGGCAATCAAGGTACTGCGCCGCTGCGCCGGCACACACGCCAGCAACGGGTCATCCGCATTCAGCGGCTCACCGTCAAAATAAATCCGCGTCAGCAGGTGTTTCACCAACCCACGCGCAAACACCAGCACCACCAGGTGCGGCGCCTGGGTCGTACCTTTGAGCCCCGGCACACTGCCCGGCTTGACCGTGGTAAAGCGAAAACGCCCCTCGGCATCCACCGGCACGCGGCCGAAACCTTCGAAGTTAGGGTCGACGGCTTTGTCCTGTTCATCCTCAGGGTGATCGTACTTGCCAGCAGCATTCGCCTGCCAGACCTCCAGCATGGCGTCGTTGACGACATCACCGTTGCCATCCACCACTTGCCCGCTGATCGCCACGCGTTCGCCAAGGGTGGCGGGCACGGTCAGGTCTTCGCGGTTCAGCCAGGTCAGGCCGATGTGGTAATACGGCCCGACGGTGTGGGACGTGGTTGCGTTGAGTGTCATCTCATTTCTCCATCGGCGTGGCGTCGCGGCCGCGCAGGACGATGTCCCAGCGGTAGCCGAGGGCATAGGAAGGAATGGTTTTTTCAAGGTCGAAACTGGCGATCAAGCGTTCCTTGGCCGAGGTGTCCGGCACGCAGTTGTAGATCGGGTCGTATTCCAGCAGCGGGTCACCGGGGAAATACATCTGCGTGACCAGGCGCGTCAGCACGCTCGGGCCGAACAGCGAAAAGTGGATATGCGCCGGGCGCCATGCGTTGTGGTGGTTGCCCCACGGGTAGGCGCCGGGCTTGATGGTCTGGAACTGGTACCAGCCATCGGCGTCGGTGACGGTGCGCCCGGTGCCGGTAAAGTTCGGGTCCAGCGGCGCGTCATGCAGGTCGCGTTTGTGGTTGTAGCGACCGGCGGCGTTGGCCTGCCAGATCTCGACCAGAATGCCCGGCACCGGCAGGCCGTTCCCATCCAGCACACGCCCGTGAATGATGATGCGCTCGCCTTGCGGCTCGCCCTCATGTTGGGCCGTGAGGTCGTTGTCCTTCTCGTTGACCCGCTCGGCGCCGATGCTCGGGCCGGTGATTTCCGACAAGGAATGGGGCAGGAACACCAACGGCTGGGACGGCGAACGCAGGTTCGTCGACTGGTACGCCGGGTGCAGGTAATCAGGTTGAGTGCCCGCTTGCGGGCGCCGGTAACCGGGCTTGTCACTCATGGAGCAATCCTCTCTTATTAGATGCGTTCAATGGCCAGGGCCAAGCCTTGGCCGACGCCGACACACATGGTCGCCAGGCCTTTACGGCCGCCGGTTTTCTCAAGTTGGTGCAGCGCAGTCAGCACCAGCCGTGCGCCACTCATGCCCAGCGGGTGGCCAAGGGCAATGGCGCCGCCGTTCGGGTTGACCTGGGGCGCGTCGTCGGCAATGCCCAACTCACGCAACACCGCCAGGCCTTGGCTGGCGAAGGCTTCGTTGAGTTCGATCACGTCAAAGTCGGTGACCGCCAGGCCCAGGCGCTCCACCAGTTTGCGCACCGCAGGCACCGGGCCGATGCCCATCACCCGTGGGGCGACACCGGCGCTGGCCATGCCCAAGACCCGGGCGCGGGCGGTCAGGCCGTGTTTTTTCACGGCGTCGGCAGAGGCGAGAATCAACGCCGCCGCACCGTCGTTGACGCCCGAGGCATTGCCGGCAGTCACGCTCTTGTCCGGGCCATTGACCGGTTTGAGCTTGGCCAAGGCATCCAGGGTGGTGTCCCGTGGGTGCTCATCGTGCTCCACCACGGTTTCGCCTTTTTTATGCGCGACCCGTACCGGCACGATTTCTTCCGCGAAAAAGCCGGCGGCCTGGGCGGCGGCCGTGCGTTGCTGGCTGCGCAGGGCGAAGGCGTCCTGGTCGGCGCGGGACACGTTGTAATCGTCGGCGACGTTGTCGGCGGTTTGCGGCATCGCATCCACGCCGTACTGGGCCTTCATCAACGGGTTGATAAACCGCCAGCCGATGGTGGTGTCTTCGAGCTTCATATTGCGTGAAAACGCTGCATCAGCCTTGCCCATCACGAACGGTGCGCGGGACATTGACTCGACGCCACCGGCAATCGCCAGCTCCATTTCGCCGCTGGCGATGGCGCGGAACGCGGTGCCGATTGCATCCATGCCCGAGGCGCACAAACGGTTGAGGGTCACGCCGGGAATACTCTCCGGCAGGCCCGCCAGCAGCGAGGCCATGCGCGCCACGTTGCGGTTGTCTTCACCGGCCTGGTTGGCGCAGCCGAGGAATACCTCGTCCACCGCGTTCCAGTCCACGGACGGGTTGCGCTCCATCAGCGCCTTGATCGGCAGCGCCGCCAAGTCATCGGCGCGCACCGTGGCCAGGCCACCGCCGAAACGGCCGATGGGGGTACGGATGGCGTCACAGATAAATACGTCGCGCATCAGGCTTCTCCAGGCGCTTGGCCATGGGCGGCGGCGGTGCGGGCTTCGAGGTCACGCAAGGCCGTCAGCTCTACTTCCGTCGGTTCGGCGGTGGTGGCGACCTCCTCGGCAAAACGAATCGCCCAACCGGTGGCCGCCGCCACTTGCTCGCGGGTCACGCCAGGGTGCAAGGCGGTGACCACGAACTCGTGGGTGCCCTCCTCCGGTTCCATGATGCAAAGGTCGGTAATAATTCCCACAGGGCCAGCACCCGGCAAGCCCAGGCGTTTGCGCGAATCGCCGCCTTCGCCGTGGCCGACCGAGGTGATGAAGTCCAGCTTGTCCACAAACGAGCGGGACGATTGCTTGAGGATGATCAACACGCTCTTGGCCGAACCCGCGATCTCCGGCGCGCCACCGGCACCCGGCAGGCGCACTTTGGGCTGGTGGTAATCACCGACCACGGTGGTGTTGATATTGCCGAAACGGTCGACTTGGGCGGCGCCGAGGAAACCTACGTCGATGCGCCCGCCTTGCAGCCAGTAGCGAAAAATCTCACCGGTGGGCACCACGGTGTCGGCGGTTTCCGCCAACTCGCCATCGCCGATGGACAGCGGCAACACCGAGGGCTTGGCGCCAATCGGGCCCGATTCGTAGATCAACACCACATCCGGCGACGAGGTCAGGCGCGCCAGGTTGGCCGCCTTGGACGGCAAGCCGATGCCCACAAAGCAGACGGCGCCGTTCTTGAGGCGGCGGGCGGCGGCGACGGTCATCATTTCATTGGTCGAGTAAGCCATTACTTGGCCTCCTGCGCGGTGGCCAGTTTGGCCTGGAATTCACTGAAATCGGCAGTGCCGTGGATGTATTCGTCGATCCAGGCGGTAAAAGTCCCACGGTCGCGGGCAATCGGGTCCCACGCCTGGTAGAAGCGGTTGTCGCGCTCGTTGTAGCCGTGGGCGTAGGACGGGTGTGCGCCGCCGGGTACATGGCACACCGCAGTCAGGGCCCAGGTCGGCAGCACGCAGCTGTTCATCGGCGCGTTGAGGTCATCGACGATTTCTTCGACGGTAACGATGCAGCGCTTGGCCGCCAGCGCGGCTTCCTTCTGCACGCCGAGAATGCCCCAGAGCAACACATTGCCTTTGCGGTCGGCCTTTTGTGCGTGGATCACGCTGATGTCCGGGCGTACCGATGGCACCGCCGCCAGCACTTCGCCGGTGAAGGGGCAGGTCACGGTCTTGATCAGCGGGTTGACCTTGGGCAGGTCGGAACCGGCGTAGGCGCGCAGCACCGCAAAGGGTAGGCCCGAGGCACCGGCGACGTAGGCGTTGGCCAGGTCGGCGTGGCTGTGCTCTTCGATCTCCAGCGGTTGCGGCCATTGCTTTTCGACCGCGTCGCGCAGGCGATGCAGCGAGCCCACGCCAGGGTTGCCGCCCCAGGAGAAAATCAACTTGCGGGCGCAGCCGGCGCCGATCAACTGGTCGTAGATCAGGTCAGGCGTCATGCGCACCAGCGTCAGGCCTTTCTTGCCCTGACGAATGATTTCATGACCCGCTGCTGTAGGGATCAGATGAGTGAAGCCTTCCAGTGCGACGGTATCGCCGTCGTTCACGAATCGCTTCACCGCGTCACGCAGCGCAAGTATTTCAGCCATGGGGTTGGGCTCCCGGTGTGGATCGAAAAAGGCGCTGAGGTGGCGCCAAGTGCATGAAGGTTAAGCCGGGAAAATAGGCCAAACAATCCGATAATCGACTATCCGTTCGATTATCGAACAGATTGTTACCTAGCTAATCTTCAGGTGAACTCGGTCAAAGGTGGGAGGCGGCTTGCCCCGATTTGGGTGGGTCAGTTGATTAATCTCTAACGGCCCCACTGCAATCGGGAGCAAACTCCCTGCCACATTTTTAACCGCGTGCGACCTCAGGTCGCGTCGGCGTGGCTGACCATGCCTTTGATGACCACTGCCGCCGTGGCCACTGCAGCCGGAATCACCAAGGCTGTCAGCACCTGCTCGAAGTTCCAGCCCAGGCCCAGCAACGTGGCGCCCATCCACGCGCCGAGGATCGCGCCGAAGCGCCCGATGCCGAGCATCCACGACACGCCGGTGGCGCGACCTTGGGTCGGGTAGAAGCGTGCGGCCAGGGACGGCATCGCCGATTGCGCACCGTTGACGCACATGCCGGCGATCAACACCAAGGTCGCCAGTAAGGTGATATTGCCCAGGCTCTGCCCTACCGCGTAGGCAAACACTCCGGCCAACAGATAGAAGGTGCCGATAACCTTGTGAGGGTTAAACCGGTCCATCGCCCAGCCCACGCCGACAGCACTCAACACGCCCCCGAACTGGAACAGCGCGCCGATAAACGCGGCCTGCTCGAGGCTGGCGCCGCTGTCGCGCATCAGCGTCGGCAGCCAACTGGTCAGCAGGTAAACAATCACCAGGCCCATGAAGTAGGTGAGCCACAGCAGCAAGGTGCCGGCGCTGTAGGTGCCGGAGAAGATCACCGCGAATACGTTGCGCGCCTTGACGGTGGTTTGCTCCGGCACGCTGAAACCGCTGGCCTGGGCGACAACAGTGGGCTCGATCGGTAACAGCGCTTTACGCACCTTGTCGGCTCCACGGTTGCGTACCACCAAGTAGCGCGCCGACTCCGGCAGCCAGAGCATCAGCACTACCACCAGAATCAACGGCAGGATGCCGCCGATCATCAACAAGGCATGCCAGCCGAACGCCGGGATCAGCTTGGCCGAGATAAACCCGCCCCCGGCCATGCCCAGGTTGAAACCACAGAACATGCTGGTGACCAACAACGACTTGTGGCGTTCGGGGGTGTATTCGGAGAGCAACGTGGTGGCGTTCGGCATACCGGCGCCCAGGCCCAACCCGGTGAGGAAGCGCAGCACCAGCAATTGGTCGACATTGCTGCTGTAGGCCGACGCCAGGCTGAAGGCACCAAACACCAGCACGGCGCCGACCAGCACCACCTTGCGCCCGAACCGGTCAGCCAGCGGCCCCGAACCGAGCGCACCGAAGACCATGCCGATCAACGCGGCACTCATCACCGGCCCGAGGCTGGCGCGGTCGATGCCCCAATCCTGAGAAAGCGCAGGCGCGATAAAGCCCATGGCGGCGGTGTCGAGGCCATCGAGGAAGACAATCAGGAAACACAGGATGACCACGCGCCATTGATAGCGTGACAGCGGTTGGGCGTTGATGAAGGACTGGACGTCCAGGGGGGTACCGACAGAAGGCTGATTCATTATTTTTATTCCACACCGAGGGCGGGCATACGACCTGAGGTCGTCGTTATTATTGGCGGCGGCCCCCAGAGGAGCGCTGCCGCACATTAATAAGCCAGGGGAAACACCGTCAATTCATCACACCGGGATCTGTGCGGTCACCGAACAACTTAGGCAAACAGTTGCGCACTCAGCTCTCGGCTGGCACTGAGCATGCTCGGCAAAAACCTCTGCTCTAACTCGCTGCGGCTGACCCTGCCGGCGTGGGTGCTGACGTTCAGCGCAGCCAGCACTTGACCTGAGGCGTCGTACACCGGCACGGCGATGGAGCGCAGGCCCTGCTCGAGCTCTTGGTCGACGATGCACCAGCCCTGCTGCCGCACTTGTTGCAAGCATTCGAACAAGGCCTGGGGCGTGGTCAGCGTGCGGCTGGTCTTGGTTTGCAGGTCGGCATGATCGAGGTAATCCTGCAGCGAGGCATCATCGAGTGCCGCGAGCAGGATGCGCCCCATCGACGTGCAATACGCCGGCAAGCGCCCGCCCACCGACAAATCCACCGATATCAGGCGCTGGGTGGTGGCCGAACGCGCGATATAGAGGATGTCGTCACCTTCGAGGGTGGCCATGTTGCAAGCTTCGTGAAGTTGCTCGCTCATGCGGTCCAGGTAAGGCTGGGCCGACACCGCCAGCGGTGTGGATGACAGGTAGGCATGGCCGAGGGTCAGGACCTTGGGCAACAACGAATACGTGCGCCCGTCCGTGGTGGCGTAACCGAGTTTGATCAAGGTGTGCAGGCAACGGCGTACGGCAGCGCGGGGGATTTCGGTGCGATGGCTGATCTGGGCGATGGTGAGGTGGCGCTTGCGCTCCTGGAACGCCTGCACCACGGCCAGGCCACGAGCCAGTGAGGTCATGAAGTCCGGGTCACCGGTAAACGCCTGGATGCGCTTGGCCGGGGAGGCAACGATCGGCGGCGCGACTGACGCGAAAGAGTTGCGCAATTGATCGTTCATGTCGGGTTCCTTTCTCTTATTGTCAACCACAGGGGAGGTTTGGCGGCTATTACAAGCCGCGTCAGCCGAGATGCACAAGTCACGGCCGCCAACATTGGGCGATTATCGGACGGCCATTCGATAATCGCAAACCGCCAACGCGTCTCCCGGCGCCGCCTGCGAAGTTACAAAAGTGTCTGTCGCCGACTAACAGTTGCGTGGAACTAATAGCGTCAGACTTTCCACCTATATCAGTGGTGTTACAAACCGCCCACACAACGTTGACGCTTTTTAACTTTATGTCGATAGTGTTATCCGGATGCGCCGCTATAATGCACCCTGTGCCCGGGCCTGCCCGGCTTTACACTAAGGACCGGTACGCAGCAGGTGTTACAGATACCGTGCATTGCCGATCGCAACTACCTGCCCTGACTCAATGCAACCGCCAGTCTCCCCGTGTGCCTGTTTCAACCGGGAACATCGCGAGGGCGGCATTCAGTCATAACGCTGCACTGTCATTACTCAACTCAATTAGGTAACAACGTGACGAAAGATGAACTGCGCGCGGAACTTGAGCGCCAGGAGCAACGTTACAAGGACGTTTACGGCGGGGAAGTCACCACCTACGCCGCCCAGCCTGAACCTGAGCGCAAACCCTGGCGCAAACGAGCCAGCCTGCTCGACCAGGCATTTGCCCAGGAAATCCAAAAGATTGAACAGGAACTCAAAGCCGAAGAGCCCTGAGCGATTCGGTCACGGGTTCCAGGGTCTTGCTGTCTGCGCCGGTGGAGTACGCCTCGCATCGACGCCCACTGGTCGGTCGCCTACCGCCACCAGCGATTTTTCGTACAAATGTTTCAGACATGACGTTTTGATGACGAAAGCCCGCCTTTTCGGCCCCGCGCGTTATAAATCAAAGACTTGCCAAAGCCCCGAAAACCCTGGGATCGGCAGCGTTCGACCGACTTTTTTCAATGAAGATTGTTACCGATGAGCAGCTAGTGCATCGATTACTGAGGTTTTCTGGCATAATCGCGCCCCCTTACGACCGGGTCAGAAAACCTTCATGATCGATTTATTCAGCGGACTGGATGCCTGGGTTCTAGTGAGCCTGTTGCTCGCCCTCGCCTTTGTCCTCGCCTTCGAGTTCATCAATGGCTTTCATGACACCGCTAACGCGGTGGCCACAGTCATCTATACCAAAGCCATGCCGCCGCACCTGGCCGTGTTCTTCTCCGGGGTGTTCAACTTCCTCGGCGTGTTGCTCGGTGGTGTCGGTGTCGCCTACGCCATCGTGCACTTGCTGCCGGTGGAGTTGCTGATCAATGTGAACACCGGCCATGGTTTGGCGATGGTCTTCTCGTTGTTGGCCGCGGCGATCACCTGGAACCTGGGCACCTGGTATTTCGGTATCCCCGCCTCCAGCTCCCACACCCTGATCGGCTCGATCCTCGGTGTCGGCCTGGCCAATGCGCTGATCAACGATATCCCCTTGGCTGACGGTGTGAACTGGCAGAAGGCGATTGATATCGGCGCGTCCCTGGTGTTCTCGCCGATGGCCGGTTTCCTGGTCGCAGCCCTGGTGCTGATCGGCCTGAAATGGTGGCGCCCGCTGTCGAAGATGCACAAGACCCCGGACCAGCGCCGCAAGCTTGACGATAAAAAGCACCCGCCATTCTGGAACCGCCTGGTCCTGGTGATTTCCGCCATGGCCGTGAGTTTCGTGCACGGCTCCAACGATGGTCAGAAAGGTATCGGCCTGATCATGCTGGTGCTGATCGGTATCGTACCGGCGCAGTTCGTACTCGACTTGGGCAGCACCACCTACCAGATCGAACGGACTCGCGACGCCACCCTGCACCTCAACCAGTTCTACCAGCGCAACCACGAGACGCTGGGCGAGTACCTGGCGTTGGGCAAAAGCGTGAAGAACGACCTGCCGGGCAAGTTCCAGTGCAACCCGCAGCAGACCGAACCGACCATCGAAGCGTTGCTGGGCACGTTGAAAGGTGTGTCCGACTACCACTCGCTGACGGCCGATCACCGCATTGAAGTGCGTCGCTATCTGCTCTGCCTGGACGACACCGCGAAGAAAGTCGGCAAGCTGCCAGGCCTGGATGCCCGTGAGAAGTCCGACCTCGACAAGCTGCGTAAAGACCTGACCGCCACCACCGAGTACGCACCGTTCTGGGTGATCCTCGCGGTCGCACTGGCCCTGGGCCTGGGCACCATGGTGGGTTGGAAGCGTGTGGTATTGACCATCGGTGAGAAGATCGGCAAGCAGGGCATGACCTATGCCCAGGGCATGTCGGCGCAGATCACCACGGCGACCATGATTGGCTTTGCCAATATCTTCGCCCTGCCGGTGTCTACCACCCATGTGTTGTCTTCCGGTGTGGCCGGCACCATGGTCGCTAACAAAAGCGGGCTGCAGGGGGGGACGGTCAAGACCATTCTGATGGCTTGGGTGTTGACCTTGCCTGCCACTGTGGCGCTGTCGGCTGGGTTGTTCTGGCTGGCGTCCAAGGCGCTGGGTAGCTGATAGGCTGTGGTTTGGCTTTAGCTTTAGAAGAAGGCGTGATCTTGTTGGAGATCGCGCCTTTTTTTATGGTGGGTTGGGGGAGTACATATCCGTTATTGCGGTCACGGCTGATATGGGTTCCGCTCTTACAGCGGGTCACTTTTGGAAAAGAGCCCCAAAAGTAACCAAAAGGGCTCTTGCCCCAACACTCGGCACCTCGCTCACGCTCGGTGTGCCCTCACTCCGGCTTTGGAGCGTGGGCCGCCGCGATGGGCCATCCATGGCCCAGCGCGGCTAACCCGGCGTCCTGCCGGGTTGCCCACGCTCCAAAGCCTGCGTTCGGCCAGCGTGTTTAATGGGGCGCCTAAGATCACGATCAAAAGCTTCAGATCAAAAGATCGCTGACTTCGTCAGCGCAAAGGATGTAAGGGCCAGATCAAAAACACAGCCAAGAGAGGCGGCCTGGCAGCCGGCCTGATCGTTGAAGCCTCACTCGGTTCAAATGTGGGAGGGGGCTTGCCTGCGAAGGCATCAATCCGGTGTGCCTGATGTACCGCGGCGCCTGCATCGCAGGCAAGCCAGCTCCCACAAAAAAGCAAAAAAAACAGATCAAGAACACAGCGAGGCGGCCTGACAGTCGATCTGATCCTTGAAGCCTCACTCGGTCAAATGTGGGAGGGGGCTTGCTCCCGATAGCGGTGGATCAGCCAATGCATCTGTGACTGCCCCACTGCTATCGGGAGCAAGCCCCCTCCCACATTTTGACCGCAATCAAAAGGCGCAACTCCGGTCGGGTCCAACGCCGCCAAGCCCGCCCACAACCCGCGCTTTTGCTCTACACCACTCAGGCCGGCTGTCAGGCCGCCGTGCTTTTGATTTTGATCTTAGGCGCCCCATTAACCACGCTGGCCGCACGCGGGCTTGAATCCGTGGGTAACCCGGCAGGACGCCGGGTTAGCCGCGCTGGGCCAAGGATGGCCCATCGCGGCGGCCCACGGATTCAAGGCTGCGTGCGGGCACACCGAGCCGGAGGCGAGGTGCCGAGTGGTGGGGCAAGAGCCTTTTGGTTACTTTTGGGCTCTTTTCAAAAGTGACCCGCTGTAAGAGCGGAACCAATCCCCGCCATCACCAAAAAAACGGATATTCACACCAAAAACCAGCCAAAAAAAAAGGGCAACCTAAGTCGCCCAAAATGCCTTGCGTGCTCATATAACCCAGAAGAACTTACGGTTCTTTACGCTTATTAGCGTCCTTCCAGATAAAAATCCCAAACCCTACAAAAAACAACACCATGAGGCTGACAGTCAGCACCCCGGCAAATACCACATTATCGATAAACATGACCGGCCTCCTGCACGTGCCCTGTTGCGATAGGGCTAAGTTAATGCAGAAGCCGGATTGGAAAATTGACGAGGATCAATGTCACCCACAACGGGGCGTAAAGAAGGGCAATAACTGACCTGCATCAACCGATGCCAGGCATTTCAACGCTTTTTCGGCTTGTTCTTCGATTTCTTCTTCACTTTGCCCAAGGGCATCGCCTGCTCAAACGCTTGGCGCACTTCATTCAAGCGCTTGTCATTCAGGTCATGCACACGCTTGGCGCGCTCGGCGTTCAGGTCGATCAACTTGTCGTCATCACTCATGGCTTGGCTTACGTCGTGGCGGAGATGGCCCAATAATGCGGCCTGCCCCGCTCGACGGCAAATCAGCGGGCGACAAAAGGCAGCCCATCACACAAAATCGACGCTTTGCGAACCAGGAGGTGCACTGAGGTGGCACTGCACAAGGACCTTCCGCCGCTACTGGCCCTGCGCGCCTTTGAAGCCGTAGCGCGGCACTTGAGTTTTATCAAGGCGGCGCATGAGTTGTCGGTAACCCAGAGCGCCCTCAGCCATCAGGTGCAAAAACTCGAACAGCACCTGGGCAAACCGCTGTTTATCCGACGCACCCGTGCGATCGATCTGACAGCCGACGGCCAACGCTACTACGCCGAAATCCGCCCTGCTCTCGATGCCATCGCGGCCGCCACCCGCAGCCAACGCGTCGCGCCGAGTGTCACGGTGTTGCGCATCGGCTTGCTGGCATCCTTTGCCACGCTGTGGCTGGCGCCGCGCCTGGCCGGGTTTCTCAATCGCTACCCGCATATCCAGGTGGAGCTGTTGCCCGCGATTCAATTGGCCAACGTCGCGGGCGCCGAGGTTGACCTGGCGATCCGTTACGGCAAGGGCGATTGGCCCGATGTACACGCCACTCGGCTGATGCCGGAAATTATCTCCCCCGTGTGCAGCCCGGCGTTCAAGGCAATGCACGACAGCCCGCTGCTGATGGCCACTTCGCACCGCCCATTTGAATGGACCGATTGGTCCGAGCACTATCAGGTCGACCTCACCCGCCACCCCCGCGTGATGCTGCATGATTACAACATCGTGGTCGAAGCCGCTGTGGCCGGCCAGGGCATCGCCATGGGCCGTCACCGTTTGATCGAGCGCAGGCTCCAGGACGGTAGCCTGGTGCAAGCCTTCGATTGGCCGCCGTATCACAGCGACATCGGCTATTGGCTGATCGCGCCCCAAGGTGCCCCCAGTGAAGCCGCCGCGTGCTTCAGCCAGTGGTTGACGGAAACCTGCCGCGACGCGTGAGTTATTTCGATACGTCGTGTGAGATCTATCCGTTTGTCGCCCATCGCCGCAGCCAACATGCTCAAACTTCTTACCCCAGGAGGATTGACCATGAGCGACTCCCTGCGCCAACGCGTGCAAGCCCTCGGCCTGACGCTGCCAACCCCCGGCCAGCCGGCGGCCAATTACATCAACTACGCAGTCAGCCAGAACCAGCTGTTTATCTCCGGACAAATTCCGCTGCTGGAGGGCAAACCCGCCTTCCTTGGCCGGCTCGGCGAATCCCTCAGCGATGAAGAAGGCACCCAGGCGGCGGAGCTGGCCGCACTGGGCCTGCTGGGGCAATTGAGCGCTGCACTGGGGGATGACCTGTCGCGCTTGGTGCGCACGCTGCGCCTGGGCGTCTTCATTGCCAGCAGCGGCGATTTCCAACGCCAGAGCGCGGTCGCCAACGGGGCCTCGAACCTGTTGGTCAATGCCCTCGGCGACAAGGGTCGGCATGTGCGCACCGCCGTGGGTGTGGCCAGCCTGCCGGCCGGCGTCGCCGTAGAGGTCGACGGGATTTTCGAGCTGCAACCGTGAGCCTGCTCGACGTCCAGCAACTGCGCGCGGCCACGCCCGGCTGCCAGTCCGGCATCGTGCACTTCAACTCGGCCGGTGCTTCGCTACCGAGCCAGGCCACCCTCGATGCAATCGTCGACCAGCTGCAACGCGAGGCCCGCGACGGCCCGATGGAAGCCGGCGAGCACGGCGCCATACTGATGGAAAAAGCCCGCTGTGCAGCCGGGCAATTGCTCAACGCGCCGCCCGCCTCGATTGCCTTTGCCAGCAGCGGCTCGAGCGCCTGGAGCATGGCGTTCCAGGCGCTCGGCCCGTGGCAACCTGGCGATCGGATTCTAGTGGGCCGTCACGAGTGGGGCGGCAACCTGGCGAGCATGGCCCTGGCGGTGCAGGCCGGTGCGCGGGTAGAGGTCATCCCTTGCGACGCCAGCGGCGCTGTCTGCCCGCAGGCATTGGAGTCGATGATTGATGCTCAGGTGAAGCTCATCGACCTGACCTGGCTGCCGGCCAACGGCGGCCTGATCAACCCCGCCGAGGCCATTGGCGCCATCGCCCGGCGTCACGCCATCCCCTACTTCATCGACGCCGGGCAAGCCGTCGGCCAGCTACCGGTGGATGTGCAGGCGCTGCAGTGCGATGTGCTCAAGTCGGCCGGCCGCAAACACCTGCGCGGGCCACGGGGCACGGCGCTGCTGTATGTGCGCCCGGCCTTTGTGCAGCACCTGAACCCGGCCCAGCGCGATGTGTTTTCAGCACCGTGGAGCGCCCAGGGGTTCGACCTGCGCAACGATGCACGCCGCTTTGAAACCAGCGAAGTGTCTTACGCCCTGTTGGCCGGCCTGGGGAATGCGTTGCAAGAGATCAATCAACTGGGGATAGCGCGGGTGTGGGAGCAGGTTTCATGCACCAGCGCGCGAATCCGCGAAGCGCTGCGTCAGATCCCGGGGGTTTCGCTGCATGACTTGGGCACGGCTCACTCCGGATTGATCGCCTTCAACCTGGCCGGCTGGGACGCCTTCGAACTCAAGCGCAGCATGGCGCTCAAGCGTATCAACATCGGCGCCAACGGCGTGGCCTACACCCCGCTGGACATGCAGGCGCGTGGCCTGGCCAGCATCGCGCGGATCGCCGTCAGCCCGTTCAATAACGACGACGATATCGAGCAATTGGTCGCTGCCCTGCGCCAATTGCGCGGTTAAACCTCGACGTCCACCCACAAGCCCTGGCGCGGCGCATCTTCGATCAGCGGCACCACCGGCACGGTGTTGTCGGCATTCAGTAGGTCGCCGGGGATCGCCAGGTGTACTTCAGGGTCTTCGTCGGCTTCGCGCCGGCGTTTCTGCTGCTCCTGCTGGCGGCGCTGTTCTTCACGCAAGAGGAACGTCGACTGCTCGGCATCGCCCTTTTTCAGGTCGATCGTGCTTTCGTTGGAGCCTGGCTGTACCGGCACCACGGGCGGGATATCCGGCTTCTGGCGCACCGGGTCAAGTTGCGACGTAACCGGCACAACGCTGACGGGCAGCATGGGTGGCAACATAATAGTTATTCTCCTGATCATCAGGCTGTCGGCGGGCCAGGCGCCGACTTGAGTTCGGGCTCGCCAACCTGTGACCCAGTCGACACTCGCAAGTGCCCGCCACCCGTCGATTGAGGCTGCGAACCCGCGTGCAAACGGAGTAGTTTTTGTCAGAGTCCTTGGGGGTGGGGCCTTGTTCCGTTAAGATAGTCGGCTTTTTCACGGCGGGAGTCAGGCAGCATGGCGCAGCAGTATCAACCGGGGCAACGCTGGATTAGTGACAGCGAAGCAGAGCTGGGGTTAGGCACCGTTCTGGCACAGGACGGGCGCTTGTTGACCGTGCTCTATCCGGCCACTGGCGACACTCGCCAGTATGCGCTACGGAATGCGCCCCTCACTCGCGTGAGGTTCTCGCCGGGTGACTCGATCACCCATTTCGAAGGCTGGAAAATGACCGTGCAGCAAGTCGACGACGTCGACGGCCTGCTGGTCTACCACGGCCTCAATGGGCAGAACGAGCAGGTCACCCTACCGGAAACCCAACTGTCGAACTTCATCCAGTTCCGCCTGGCCAGCGACCGTCTGTTCGCCGGGCAAATCGACCCGCTGGCCTGGTTCTCGCTGCGCTACCACACCCTGGAACACACCAGCCGCCAGTTGCAGTCCGCGCTGTGGGGCCTGGGTGGCGTGCGTGCGCAACCTATTGCTCACCAACTGCACATCGCCCGTGAAGTCGCCGACCGTATCGCGCCACGGGTCTTGCTGGCCGACGAAGTGGGCCTGGGCAAGACCATCGAAGCCGGCCTGGTAATCCATCGCCAGCTGCTGTCGGGCCGCGCCAACCGTGTGCTGATCCTGGTGCCGGAAAACCTGCAGCACCAGTGGCTGGTGGAAATGCGCCGCCGCTTCAACCTGCAAGTCGCGCTGTTTGACGAAGAACGCTTTATCGAAAGCGATGCCACCAACCCGTTCGAAGACACCCAGCTGGCACTCGTCGCCCTGGAGTGGTTGGTGGACGACGAAAAGGCCCAGGACGCGCTGTTCGCCGCCGGTTGGGACCTGCTGGTCGTCGACGAAGCCCACCACCTGGTGTGGCACGAAGAAAAAGCCAGCCCGGAATACGCGCTGGTCGAGCAACTGGCCGAAGTCATTCCCGGTGTGCTGCTGCTGACCGCCACCCCGGAACAACTGGGCCAGGACAGCCACTTCGCACGTCTGCGCCTGCTCGACCCGAACCGTTTCCACGACCTGCAAGCCTTCCGCGCCGAGAGCGAGAACTATCGCCCGGTCGCCGAAGCCGTGCAGGAGCTGCTGGACAAGGGCCGCCTGTCACCGGCTGCGCACAAGACCATCCAGGGTTTCCTGGGTAACGAAGGCGAAGCACTGCTCACCGCCGTCAACGATGGCGACACCGAGGCCAGCGCACGCCTGGTACGTGAGCTGCTCGACCGCCACGGCACCGGCCGCGTGCTGTTTCGCAACACTCGCGCCGCCGTGCAAGGCTTCCCCGAGCGCAAGCTGCACGCCTACCCGATGCCGAACCCGGACGAATACCTGGAACTGCCGCTGGGCGAACACGCCGAGCTGTACCCGGAAGTCAGCTTCCAGTCGCAGCCGGACGTCGAAGAAGAGAACCGCTGGTGGCGCTTCGACCCACGGGTCGAATGGCTGATCGACCAGCTGAAAATGCTCAAGCGCACCAAGGTCCTGGTGATCTGCGCCCACGCCGAAACCGCCATGGACCTGGAAGACGCCCTGCGCGTGCGCTCCGGCATCCCGGCCACGGTGTTCCACGAGGGCATGAACATCCTCGAGCGTGACCGCGCCGCCGCCTACTTTGCCGATGAAGAGTTCGGCGCCCAGGTGCTGATCTGCTCGGAAATCGGCAGTGAAGGTCGCAACTTCCAGTTCTCCCATCACCTGGTGCTGTTCGACCTGCCGTCCCACCCCGACCTGCTGGAGCAGCGGATCGGCCGTCTGGACCGGATCGGCCAGAAACACGTGATCGAACTGCACGTGCCGTACCTGGAAACCAGCCCGCAAGAGCGCCTGTTCCAGTGGTACCACGAGGCGCTGAACGCGTTCCTCAACACCTGCCCGACCGGCAACGCCTTGCAGCATCAGTTCGGCCCGCGCCTGCTGCCGCTGCTGGAAAACGCCGACGACGGCGAGTGGCAAGCCCTGATCGACGAAGCCCGCGCCGAGCGTGAGCGCCTGGAGCAAGAGCTGCACACTGGCCGCGACCGTTTGCTGGAGCTGAACTCCGGCGGTGCCGGTGAAGGCGACGCACTGGTTGAGGACATCCTTGAGCAAGACGACCAGTTCGCCCTGCCGATCTACATGGAAACCCTGTTCGACGCCTTCGGCATCGACAGCGAGGACCATTCGGAAAATGCACTTATCCTCAAGCCCAGCGAAAAAATGCTCGACGCCAGCTTCCCGCTGGGCGACGACGAAGGCGTGACCATTACCTACGACCGTAACCAGGCACTGTCGCGCGAAGACATGCAGTTCATCACCTGGGAACACCCGATGGTGCAGGGCGGCATGGACCTGGTGCTGTCCGGCTCCATGGGCAACACCGCCGTGGCGCTGATCAAGAACAAGGCGCTCAAGCCGGGCACGGTGTTGCTGGAACTGCTCTACGTCAGTGAAGTGGTCGCCCCACGCTCGCTGCAGCTGGGTCGCTACCTGCCACCGGCCGCGCTGCGCTGCCTGCTGGATGCGAATGGCAACGACCTGTCGGGCCGCGTGTCGTTCGAAACCCTCAACGACCAGCTGGAAAGCGTGCCACGCGCCAGCGCCAACAAGTTTATCCAGACCCAGCGTGATCAGCTGACGCCACGGATCAACGCCGGCGAAGAGAAAATCACCCCGCGTCACGCCGAGCGTGTGGCCGAGGCTAAACGCCGCCTGGCTGCGGACACCGACGAAGAGCTGGCGCGCCTGACCGCGCTGCAAGCGGTCAACCCGACCGTACGCGACAGCGAACTCGTTGCCCTGCGCAACCAACGCGAGCAAGGCCTGGCCATGCTCGACAAGGCGGCGCTGCGGTTGGAAGCGATTCGGGTGCTGGTGGCGGGTTGATAGTTACCCTGCCCGACTGAAAAACACTGTGGCGAGCGGGCTTGCCCGCGTTGGGCAGCGAAGCGGCCCCCAAACCCCAAACCCGTTTTTTTTGGAGAAAAGTGGGGGTCGGATTTGGGGCGCTTCGCCGCCCCACCCCGGGCAACCCCCCCCCCCCAAATAACTTTTAGCTTTATCTGCAAACA
>NZ_WKCB01000073.1 GCF_021606685.1 Pseudomonas syringae | reverse complement strand
CGCTTGCACCCCGGTTACGCCCAGACGTACCGGGGGCCCCACGCCTGCCCTCCGCAAAATCCCCGCCCCATTCTTATAAGCGTTTCAGCCGTTCCCAACCAAAGAACTACGCTTTTCCTGCTGAGCGCTACACTCCTGTTCAGGCTTGCCTGGTCACGATACCCACCGCACCATTCGGCCGTCGCAAGGAGGCTTGATGAATGATGAGCTGCAACACCTGAAAAACCTCGGCAAGACATCGGCACAGTGGCTGCATGCGGTGGGCATCCACAGTGCATCGGACTTGCGCCGTCTTGGGGCTGTGGATGCCTATCGAGCCGTGCGTACGCGTGGGTTCCGAGCCTCGAAAGTGCTGCTGTACGCTATCGAAGGAGCATTGATGGATGTGCACTGGAACGACATTCCTGCCGAGCGCAAGGAAGCGTTGAACCGCCAGCTGGACGCTATTTCGGCGCGGCAAAAGAATTAGATCAGCCGCAAACCCAATGATCACAGGCTTTTCGAACGGCCGTTTGAGGAAAACCCAGGGTCGCGTCAAAACACATGTTGACTCTCAAATGAGAATCGTTATGATTATCACAACTGGTCGCGAGATCAGCCGATAACTGAAAGACCATTGGTTCGGACTCTCAGATTATCTCCTCATCAGGCTAATCACGGTTATTTGACCCGGCTTTTTGCCGGGTCTTTTTTTGCCTGTAGAAAACTGCCGGTCATACGCCGTACGCAACCCTCAACCTCAGCGCGCGATGATCAGCGGGTGCCCGCGCTCCGGGTGCGGCTGCACCAATACCTCCAGGCCAAATACCGCCTTGAGCGGCTCCGGACGCATCACCTGCGCCGGCGTATCCAATGCATGGGCGCGGCCCTCCTCCAGCAACAGAATCCGATCACAGTAACGAGCGGCCAGATTCAGGTCATGCAAGATCACCAGCACGGCCGCACCGCGATCGGCAAAGGTGCGAATGGCCTGCAAGGTCGTGTGCTGATGCAAGGGGTCGAGCATCGACGTCGGCTCATCCAGCAGCAGCGTCTGCCCCGCTTCACCGGGCCATAACTGCGCCAGCACCCGGGCCAGGTGCACGCGCTGACGCTCCCCCCCGGACAACGCCAGGTAGCTGCGACCGCTCAAATGCCCGACATCCGCCGCCTGCAACGCCGCGTCGATAATCTCTTTGTCACGCGCACGCCCGGTCTGATGGGGCAAGCGCCCCATGCCGACGACCTCCTCTACGCGAAACGCGAAGTCCAGGGTCGAAGTCTGAGGCAACACGGCCAGGCGCTGAGCCCGCTGCGATCCGCTCCACTCCTTGAGGGCTTGCTGATCCAGCCAGACCTGGCCCTGGTCAGGGTGCAACTCACCGCACAACGCACCCAGCAACGTACTCTTGCCCGCGCCATTGGGGCCGAGCACGCCAAGAACCTGGCCCGGCAACAGGTCGAGGGTAATGTCCTCCAATACGGTTTTGCGACCGCGACGGATATGCAGCCCTTCCACACTGAGCATCAGGCGCGCCCTCGCAACAACAGGTAAAGAAAAAACGGCGCGCCAATAAACGCGGTCACGATGCCGATCGGCAATTCAGCCGGCGCCAAGGCCAGGCGCGCGACCAGATCGGCAAACAGCAACAGGCTTGCGCCTGCCAATACCGACGCGGGTAGCAGCACGCGATGATCAGGCCCCGCCAGCAGGCGCACCAGGTGCGGCACCACCAGCCCGACAAAACCGATCATGCCCGCCGCTGCCACGGCGGCGCCCACACCGAGTGCGGTGCAAAACACCAGCTCGCGCTTGAGCCCTTCAACGTCGATCCCCAGGTGACTGGCCTCCGACTCGCCCAGCAGCAGCGCATTCAATGCATTGGCGCGGCGTGGCAGCCACAACGCCACACCGGCGCTCACCAGCAACAAAGGCCACAAGCGTGAATAACTGGCGCCATTGAGGCTACCCAGGTTCCAGAACGTGAGCGTACGCAGGGTCGCGTCATCCGCCAGGTAGGTAAACAGTCCTACCGCAGAGCTGGCCAGGGCCGTCAGAGCAACACCGGCGAGCAACATCGTCGCCACGTTGGTCTGGCCGTTGCGCCGCCCCAACCGGTAGACCAGCGCGGTCACGCCCAACCCGCCGAGGAACGCGCACAGCGATAAAAGGTAAGGCCCGAACGCCTCCGGCAAACCGCCAAAAAACGCGCCGCCAACAATCGCAATGGCCGCCCCCAGTGCCGCACCGCTGGAGACGCCGACCAAACCCGGGTCGGCCAGCGGGTTGCGAAACAACCCCTGCATGGCCACGCCCGATAACGCCAACACACCGCCCACCGCCAGCCCCAGCAAGGTCCGCGGCAAACGGATCTGCCCCAGGATCAGCTCAGCCTGTTCCAGCCCTTGCGCCTGGATCGGCATTCCCATCAGGCGCAGCGCCGCGCGCAGGGTGTCCAACAGCGGCAGACTCACCGGCCCCAGGGCCAAGGAGAGCCAGGTCGCCAGGACACACAACAGGGCCAGGCCGATAAACAACGTTCGCGGTTTAACCAGAGGGGTCATGGGGTGGCTTGAGCCTGAGACGGATAGAAGCCCTGGGACAGTTTCACAAGGCTTTGCGGCAGACGGGGGCCCAAGCCACCGACCAGCAGTGTCGGGTCAAGCTCGAACACCCGCCCACTCTTGGCGGCCGGCGTAGACGCCAGGATCGGGTTTTCCTTGAACAAGGCCGCGCGCGCTGCGTCACCGGTAAGCGCGCGATCGGCAAACACCAGCACGTCAGGGCTCAACCCGGCCAATGATTCCACCGAAAACGGCTTGTAACCGCTGTGAGTCGCCAGGTTATGCCCACCCGCCTGCTGCAACATCCAGTCGGCTGCGGTGTCCTTGCCGGCAATCAGCGGCTTGCCGCCCGCATGCCCGAGCAGCAGCAACACGCCCGGCGCCTTTTGCGTGGCCTGGGCCTTGGCAACCCAGGCTTTCTGTTGATCCAGCGCCTGTTCATAGCCGCTAAACAATTCGTTGGCCTTGGCCTCACTGCCCAGCAGCTTGCCCAAGTGTTGCAGGTTGCCTTTCAGGGTTGGCAGATCCGGTTGCGCGGAAAACGTTTCCACCTGCACACCCGCGCCGCGAATCTGCGCCAACACCGGTGGTGGTCCCATTTCTTCGGTGCCTACCAGTACTTGCGGACGCAAACTCAAAATCCCTTCCGCCGACAGCTGGCGCTGGTAGCCGATGCTCGGCAACGCCTTGAGAGAGGCCGGATGCTGACTGGTGGTGTCCACTCCCACCAGCTTTGACTCACCGCCCAGGGCCGTCACCCATTCCGACAACGCCCCACCGGCACTCACCCAACGTTGAGGCAGTTCAGAGGCTTGCGCCCCGTGGTTGACCAGCAGTCCGACAACAAGCGCGATAGCGCTGGCACTCAGGCGCATAACAGGGTTTCCTTCCTAGGGCAGGGCCTTTCGAGCACGCATCGATGTGACAGATAACCCCTGCAACACATCGAACAGAGCACCCAGTCAGCCAACGGGCGAAGCCGGCATTTGATAATTGTTTGCATTTGAACGTCAAGGCATAAGGATTTAAATGAAGTTTCTCTGCCCCTCCGACGCCTTGGCGCCCAACAGCAGCCTCGGCTTTGACATCGACGGCTGCAAGCTGCTGGCCGTGCGCCGGGACGGCGTTGCGTACTTCTATATCAACCGCTGCCCGCATCGCGGTATCCCACTGGAATGGCAGCCCGACCGCTTTCTCGATGCCAGCGCCAGCCTGATCCAGTGCGCAACCCACGGCGCGCTGTTCCTGATCGAAAGCGGCGAGTGCATCGCCGGGCCCTGTGCGGGCAAAAGCCTCACCCCCCTGCCCGGCCGTGAGGACGAACAAGGCCTGTGGGTACAGCTCTAGTCGCCGAGCAGCACGTCCAGCCGACGGTCCACGCAAACTTCCTCGGGCGTGACCCGTACGCCATACGCCAACACCTCAACACCCGCAGCCTTGGCCTCGCGCAGGGCGGCAGCGTATCCGGGGTCGATTTCCACGGCGGGCCGTACCGCATCGATACCTGACAGGTTGACGCAATACAGTTGCACCGCACGCACGCCGTCGCGGGCCAGGTGCGCCAGCTCTCGCAAATGCTTGGCGCCGCGCTGGGTCACGGCATCCGGGAAGGCCGCCACACGGGAGCCATCAAAGCCCAGGGTGACGCTTTTGACTTCGACGTAGGCCGCCCCCTCCGGGTAGTCCAGGAGAAAATCGATACGGCTTTTTTCCTGGCCGTAAGGCACCTCGCGCTTCAACCCGGTAAAACCGTTGAGCTCGGTGATCACCCCGGCACGCAGGGCTTCCTCTATCAACTGATTGGCCCGCGCGGTGTTGACGCACGCCAGCCGCCCTTGCGGCGTCTCGGCGATTTCCCAGGTGCCCGGCAACTTGCGCTTGGGATCGTTGGAGCGGCTGAACCAAACCTGCCCGCCCTCCACCATGCAATTGAGCATCGACCCGGTGTTGGGGCAGTGAATGGTGAGTAACTCGCCGGTAACGGTTTCGATATCGGTGAGAAAACGCTTGTAGCGGCGAATCAACCGCGCTTCTTCGAGGGGAGGATGAAAACGCATCAGCCTTGCCAGCTCCGCAAGCCACGGGCGATTCGCTCCACGGCCTCCTGTAGCCGATCAAGATTCTGCGTGTAGGCAAAACGCACGTGGTGACCTGCCTGATAACGACCGAAATCCAGCCCAGGCGTAAACGCCACGTGTTCAGTTTCGAGGAAGTGCCTGCAGAATGCGAAGGCATCACCGCCGAACGCGCTGATATCTGCATACAAATAAAAAGCCCCTTCCGGCTCGACGGCAATACCGAACCCCAGTTCACGCAGCGCCGGCAGCAGGAAGTCCCGACGACGGCCGAATTCGGCGCGACGCGCCTCCAGGATGCTCAGGGTTTGCGGGGTGAAGCAGGCCAGGGCCGCATGCTGGGCCATGCTCGGCGCACTGATGTAGAGGTTTTGCGCGAGTTTCTCCAGCTCACCCACCGCCGCCGGTGGCGCTACCAGCCAACCGAGGCGCCAGCCGGTCATGCCGAAATACTTGGAAAAACTATTTAAGACAAAGGCGTCGTCATCCACTTCCAGCACACTGGCGGCGTCGGTGCCGTAGGTCAGGCCGTGATAAATCTCGTCCACCACCAGATGGCCGTTGCGCGCCTTGATAGCGCCAGACAGCCCGGCCAACTCATCGCGCGTGAGGATCGTGCCGGTCGGGTTGGCCGGTGACGCAACCAGTGCGCCCACGCTGTCCTGGTCCCAATGCCTGGCCACCAGATCAGCCGTCAGTTGATAGCGGACCTCGGGGCCGACCGGCACCAGCTGCGCCGCACCCTCCACCAACCGCAGGAAGTGCCGGTTGCACGGGTAACCCGGATCGGCCAGCAGCCAATGCTTGCCCGGATCTACCAGCAGGCTGCTGGCCAACAGCAACGCGCCAGAGCCGCCGGGGGTAATCAGGATGCGCTCAGGGTCGATGCTCAGCCCGTAGCGCTGCTGGTAGAACCCACTGATCGCCTCGCGCAACTCCGGCAGGCCGCGGGCGGCGGTGTAGCGGGTCTTGCCATTGGCCAACGCCGCCTGGCCCGCCTGGATGATCGGCTCGGCGGTGGTGAAATCCGGCTCGCCGATTTCCAGGTGGATCACATCATGGCCGGCCGCTTGCAGCTCATTGGCTCGCGCCAGCAACGCCATGACATGAAAGGGTTCGATGGCGCGACTGCGCGCGCTGTAGGGCTGAGCCATGAGCCTTCCTTAACGGTGAGGACAAAATCAGGATTCTACCGAACCCTCAGCGTAAAACATGCTCTATTGCCTGCTCGGCTGCCTTGGCCGCCCGAGCAAGCGCGCGTAAAACGACTAAAATCAACATTCGAGACGTGACATACCCAGCAACGACGGGCCACTGCACTTTGCAACCCATAGGCGACGGGCCTCGACAACCGGGAGTAGCGCACCCCGAATCTATCTGGTAAGTTCGCCCGCTTGCAGCCGCAGGGCCGGCAGGTGTCGGTGACGTTGCAATCCTGCGCAATGGATTAGAAGAGTGAGAGGCGGTCTATTCATGTCCACCCAAGCAAAGCAGAACATCAGCGGTTTCCAACCCTACGTTGAATCGAAGGGTGAGGAATACATGGGCAAGCCCATGCGCGAGCACTTCTCCAAAATCCTGAAGCAGTGGAAGCAGGACTTGATGCAGGAAGTCGACCGCACGGTTGACCATATGAAGGACGAAGCGGCCAACTTCCCGGACCCGGCAGACCGTGCCAGCCAGGAAGAGGAGTTCGCCCTCGAACTGCGCGCCCGTGATCGCGAGCGCAAGCTGATCAAGAAAATCGACAAGACCCTGCAACTGATCGAAGACGAAGAATACGGCTGGTGCGAATCCTGCGGTGTCGAGATCGGTATTCGTCGCCTGGAAGCCCGCCCTACTGCGGACCTCTGCGTAGACTGCAAGACCTTGGCCGAAATCAAGGAAAAACAGGTCGGCAAATAAAACTGCCGATCTGAACGAATGGGGCGTGCAAACGCCCCATTTTTGTTTCTGGAATTTGCTGATTTTCCAGTAGTATCCGGCCCATGACAGCCTCTACCTATATCGGGCGTTTCGCCCCTACGCCCAGCGGCCACTTGCATTTTGGCTCACTGGTCGCCGCCCTCGCCTCCTACCTTGATGCCCGCGCCAACCATGGCCGCTGGCTGATGCGCATGGAAGACCTCGACCCTCCCCGTGAAGAACCCGGCGCCCAGGCGGCGATCCTGCACGCCCTGGAAAGCTACGGCTTTGAGTGGGACGGTGAACTGGTCCGACAAAGCGAACGGCATGAGGCCTACGCAAAAGTACTGAACGACATGTTCAACCACGGCTTGGCCTACGCCTGCACGTGCTCGCGCAAACAGCTGGAGCCCTACCACGGGATTTACCCAGGACTGTGCCGCAATGCCGGTCACGAGCAGCAGGATGCAGCGATTCGCTTGCGCGTCCCGGAGTTGGAATACCACTTTACCGACCGCGTACAGGGCGAATTCCGACAGCACCTGGGCCGCGATGTAGGCGATTTCATCATCCGCCGCCGCGATGGCCTGTATGCCTACCAGCTGGCCGTGGTCCTCGACGATGCCTGGCAAGGGGTGACCGATATCGTGCGCGGCGCCGACCTGCTCGACTCCACGCCGCGCCAACTGTACCTGCAAGAGTTGCTGGGCCTGCGCCAACCGCGCTACCTGCACGTACCGCTGATCATCCAGCCGGACGGTAACAAACTGGGCAAATCCTACCGCTCGCCGCCGTTGACACCCGACCAGGCCACGCCTTTGCTGTTAAGAGCGTTGCGCGCCCTCGGCCAGCAAGCCGGCAGTGAACTGCTCCACGCCAGCCCCCGGGAGCTGTTGGATTGGGGCATTGCACACTGGGATGCCAGCCAGATCCCGCGCACACTCACGTTGGCCGAAGCGCAATTGAGCTGAAGGCGCTTGCAGCCTGCCCACCATCCGTTACCATCGCCGCAGTTTTTTAATCAGAGGCCAACATGTACATCTATCGATTGGTCCTGCTGCTGGTCGTCGGGATCTACCTGTTTTCTCCCGCCATCATGGATTGGTGGATCGACGCCACGGGCGCCTGGTACCGCCCTTATCTGCTGTGGCTGATCCTGATCGTCGTGACCTTCATCCTGCAGAGCCAAAAAGATGCCGATGAGCTTTAGCCTCACCCAGATGCTGCTGATCAGCGCCGCCTACCTGGCCGCGTTGTTCGGCGTTGCCTGGATCAGTGAGCGCGGAATGATTCCGCGGGCGATCATTCGCCATCCGTTGACCTACACCTTGTCCCTGGGTGTGTACGCCAGCGCCTGGGCGTTCTATGGCACCGTGGGCCTGGCCTACCAGTACGGCTACGGCTTTTTGTCCAGCTACCTCGGCGTATCCGGCGCGTTTTTGCTGGCGCCGGTGCTGCTGTACCCGATCCTGAAAATCACCCGCACCTACCAGCTGTCGTCGCTGGCCGACTTGTTCGCGTTCCGCTTTCGCAGCACCTGGGCCGGCGCGCTGACCACCGTGTTCATGCTGATCGGCGTGCTGCCGTTGCTGGCCCTGCAGATCCAGGCGGTGGCCGACTCCATCAGCATCCTCACCCGCGAGCCCGTGCAACACCGGGTCGCCCTGGCCTTCTGCGCGCTGATCAGCCTGTTCACGATTTTCTTCGGTTCCCGCCATATCGCCACCCGCGAGAAACATGAAGGCCTGGTGTTTGCGATTGCGTTCGAGTCGGTGATCAAGCTGATCGCCATCGGCGGCGTCGGCCTCTACGCGCTTTATGGTGTTTTCGATGGCCCGCAACAGCTCGAGTTGTGGCTGCTGCAAAACCAGACCGCCCTCGCCGCCCTGCACACGCCACTGCAGGAAGGCCCGTGGCGCACGCTGCTGCTGGTGTTTTTCGCCTCGGCCATCGTGATGCCGCACATGTATCACATGACGTTCACCGAGAACCTCAACCCGCGCTCGCTGGTCAGCGCCAGCTGGGGCTTGCCGCTGTTTCTGCTGCTGATGAGCCTGGCAGTGCCGTTGATCCTGTGGGCCGGCCTGAAACTGGGCGCCACCACTAACCCCGAGTACTTCACCCTCGGCATCGGCATTGCTGCCAACAGCCCGGCCCTGGCGCTGCTGGCTTATGTCGGCGGGTTGTCGGCGGCCAGCGGGTTGATCATCGTCACCACGCTGGCGTTGTCGGGCATGGCGCTCAATCACCTGGTGCTGCCGCTTTACCAGCCGCCGGCCGAAGGCAATATCTACCGCTGGCTGAAATGGACGCGCCGCGCACTGATCGTCGCGATCATCATGGCCGGCTACGGCTTCTATTTGCTGCTGGGCGCCGGGCAAGACCTCGCCAACCTCGGCATCGTCGCCTTTGTCGCCACCTTGCAGTTCCTGCCAGGGGTGTTGTCGGTGCTGTACTGGCCGACCGCTAATCGGCGCGGTTTTATTGCCGGGCTGCTGGCCGGAATCCTGGTGTGGGTCGTGACCATGCTGCTGCCGCTGGTCGGCAATCTACAGGGGTTCTATATCCCGCTGCTGAACATGATCTACGTGCTGGACGACACCAGTTGGCACATGGCGGCGATTGCCTCGCTGGCCGCCAACGTACTGATGTTCACGTTGATCTCGCTGTTCACCAACGCCAGCCCCGAAGAAACCAGTGCCGCCGAGGCGTGCGCGGTGGACAACGTGCGCCGCCCGCAACGCCGCGAACTGCACGCGGCCTCGCCACAGGAATTCGCCACACAACTGGCCAAGCCCCTGGGCGCCAAGGCCGCGCAAAAGGAAGTCGAGCAGGCGCTGCGTGATCTCTACCTGCCGTTTGACGAGCGCCGCCCGTACGCCCTGCGCCGCCTGCGCGACCGCATCGAAGCCAACCTGTCTGGCCTGATGGGCCCCAGCGTGTCCCAGGACATGGTGGAGACGTTCCTGCCCTACAAGGCCGGCGGCGAAAACTATGTGACCGAAGACATCCACTTCATCGAGAGCCGCCTGGAGGACTACCACTCGCGCCTCACCGGCCTTGCCGCCGAACTCGACGCCCTGCGCCGCTACCACCGCCAGACCCTGCAGGAGCTGCCGATGGGTGTGTGCTCCCTGGCCAAGGATCAAGAGATCCTGATGTGGAACAAGGCCATGGAAGAACTCACCGGCATCGCCGCGCAACGGGTGGTCGGCTCGCGCCTGAATACCCTCGGCGATCCGTGGAAAGAACTGCTGCAAGGCTTTATCAACCTGCCCGACGAGCACTTGCACAAGCAGCACCTGGCACTCGACGGCCAGACCCGCTGGCTCAACCTGCACAAGGCCGCGATCGACGAGCCGCTGGCCCCCGGTAACAGCGGCCTGGTGCTGCTGGTCGAGGATTTGACCGACACGCAGATGCTCGAAGACAAACTGGTGCACTCCGAGCGGCTGGCCAGCATTGGTCGTCTGGCGGCCGGTGTGGCCCATGAGATCGGCAACCCGATCACGGGTATCGCCTGCCTGGCGCAGAACCTACGGGAAGAGCGCGAAGAAGACGGCGAAATCACCGAAATCAGTGGGCAGATCCTCGAACAGACCAAGCGCGTATCGCGCATCGTGCAGTCGCTGATGAGCTTTGCCCATGCCGGTGCCCATCAGAACCAGGACGAGGCGGTGTGCCTGGCCGAAGTGGCTCAGGATGCCATCGGGCTGCTGGCCCTGAACCGGCGCAATTTCGAAGTACAGTTTTTCAATTTGTGCGACCCCGACCATTGGGTCGACGGCGACTCACAACGCCTGGCCCAAGTGCTGATCAACCTGCTGTCCAACTCCCGCGATGCGACGCCGGCGGGCGGCGCGGTACGCGTCAAGACCGAGGCTTTCGAGCACACGGTCGACCTGATCGTCGAGGACGAAGGCAGCGGTATTCCACAGAACATCATGGACCGATTGTTCGAACCCTTCTTCACCACCAAGGACCCAGGTGAAGGTACCGGTCTGGGCCTTGCACTGGTCTATTCCATCGTTGAAGAGCATTATGGACAAATCACCATCGACAGCCCGGCTGACACCGAAAGCCAACGCGGCACCCGTATTCGGGTGACCTTGCCGCGTCATGTCGAAGCGACGTCCGCTGTGAACTGAGACCGTCGAGAGAATTGAATCAATGCCGCATATTTTGATCGTCGAAGACGAAACCATTATCCGCTCTGCCTTGCGTCGCCTGCTTGAACGTAATCAGTACCAGGTCAGCGAAGCCGGCTCGGTGCAGGAAGCCCAAGAGCGATTCAGCATTCCCACGTTCGACCTGATTGTCAGTGACCTGCGCCTGCCTGGCGCGCCTGGCACCGAGTTGATCAAGCTTGGCCAGGGCACCCCGGTGCTGATCATGACCAGCTACGCCAGCCTGCGCTCGGCCGTGGATTCCATGAAGATGGGCGCGGTGGACTACATCGCCAAGCCGTTCGATCACGACGAAATGCTCCAGGCCGTGGCGCGCATCCTGCGTGACCGTCAGTCGGCCAGCAGCGCACCTGCTGAACAGCGCCCCGCCGGCAAAGTCGCCAATGGCGCGGATAAGCCGGGCGTCGACAACAGTAATGGCGAGATCGGCATCATCGGCTCCTGCCCACCGATGCAGGACCTGTACAGCAAGATCCGCAAAGTCGCACCGACTGACTCCAATGTATTGATCCAGGGCGAATCCGGCACCGGTAAAGAACTGGTGGCCCGCGCCCTGCACAACCTGTCCAAGCGCGCCAAGGCGCCGATGATCTCGGTGAACTGCGCGGCGATCCCCGAATCCCTGATCGAGTCCGAACTGTTCGGTCACGAAAAAGGCGCGTTCACTGGCGCCAGCGCCGGGCGCGCGGGCCTGGTGGAAGCGGCGGACGGCGGCACGCTGTTCCTCGACGAAATCGGCGAGCTGCCGCTGGAAGCCCAGGCCCGCCTGCTGCGTGTGCTGCAGGAAGGCGAGATTCGCCGCGTCGGCTCGGTGCAATCGCAGAAGGTGGATGTGCGCTTGATCGCGGCCACTCACCGCGACCTCAAGAGCCTGGCCAAGATCGGCCAGTTCCGTGAAGACTTGTACTACCGCTTGCACGTGATCGCCCTCAAGCTGCCGGCCCTGCGTGAGCGTGGCGCCGACGTCAATGAGATCGCCCAAGCGTTCCTGCAGCGCCAGAGCGCCCGCATCAACCGTACCGACCTCAAGTTTGCCCCGGACGCCGAGCAGGCGATTCGGCATTACTCGTGGCCGGGTAACGTGCGAGAGCTGGAAAATGCGGTGGAGCGCGCGGTAATTCTGTCGGAGAGCCCGGAAATTTCCGCCGAGCTGCTGGGCATCGATATCGAGCTGAGTGACCTGGACGACGACGATTTCATCGGCCTGGCCCCGCAACAGAGTGGGGGTAGCAATACCAGCCATGAGCCGACCGAAGATTTGTCACTGGAAGATTACTTCCAGCATTTCGTCCTTGAGCACCAGGACCATATGACCGAGACGGAACTGGCGCGCAAACTCGGCGTGAGCCGCAAATGCCTGTGGGAACGCCGCCAGCGCCTGGGCATCCCACGGCGCAAGACCGGAGTGGCCAGCGAGAGTTGAGGGTGCGCCCCCACAGGTAACACCCTCAGATGTGAAAAAACTGTTACCGCGGATATTTCGCGTAACAAAAGCCGGGGCTTACGGTAACGAAGCCCCGGCTTTTTTTGGCCCGTCAAAAACCCGAAAACGCCCCAACCCCCCGGTTTTGCTGGGCGGCGTAAAAGTTGGCACGTACCCTGCTATATGCTTAGTACAAAAACAATAACAAGCTTTGTACAAGACAATAAAAATAAGACGAATCGACTCACGCACAATAAAAACAACACGGCGGAGGCGCAGCTAACTGATTCTTTTGGAGAGGCGTTGCATTTGGGGCTTGCCCCGCAACCAGGCCGAGAACAACAAAAACTGCCCTAAGGCAGAGCCTGAACTGGTTGGATCGTAGATCAGCAACACAGCGACCAAAGCAATCCGTTTGCTCTTGGCTCCCGATTGGGAGTGTCATGAAGGTGAAGCTTCATGGCGAGGGCGATCAACAAAAACAAGAAGCCCGCAATCAATAATAAAAATAGAGCACGCAACTACTTCTGGGGGAGCTTCGGCTCCCCTTGTAGTTTCTTGTAGAAAGCTTCCGGCATTCATTCTGCACCGGGATTTGAAAATTTAAGGCTTATGGCGCAAGGCCTGCAGCTTGTTCCTACACCATCCCCCGACTAAATGCTAGAATCCCCGCCCATCATGCGGTCATTCTTCGTTATGGCCGAACATTCCTTCAAACAGTGCATCCCATGCTGAAGAAGTTGTTCCAGTCATTCCGTTCCCCCTTGCGTCGTACGCAACACATTCGCAGCACGCCTGAAGTGCTTAACAGCAATCAGCATTCATTGCAGCGCGCCCAATTCAGCCGCTATGCAGTGAACATCGTCGAACGTTTGCAGAACGCCGGCTACCAGGCTTATCTGGTGGGCGGCTGCGTACGCGACATGCTGCTCAATATCACCCCCAAGGATTTCGACGTCGCCACCAGCGCCACGCCTGAACAGGTGCGCGCCGAGTTTCGCAATGCGCGAATCATCGGCCGCCGCTTCAAGCTGGTGCATATCCACTTTGGCCGCGAAATCATCGAGGTCGCGACCTTCCGCGCCGGCCACCCGCAAAACGATGAAGAGGAAGACACCAACCAGTCTTCCCGCAACGAGAGCGGTCGCATCCTGCGTGACAACGTTTACGGCACGCTGGAGGAAGACGCGCAGCGCCGCGACTTCACCATCAACGCCCTGTATTACGACCCGGTCAGCGAGCGCATCCTCGATTACGCCAACGGCGTGCACGACATCCGCAACAACCTGATCCGCCTGATCGGCGACCCGACCCAGCGCTACCAGGAAGACCCGGTGCGCATGCTGCGGGCCGTGCGTTTCGCCGCCAAGCTCAACTTCGGTATCGAACGGCACACCGCCGCGCCGATCCGTGAGCTGGCGCCGATGCTGCGCGAGATTCCTTCAGCGCGCCTGTTCGAAGAAGTGCTCAAGTTGTTCCTCTCGGGCTACGCCGCCGACACCTTCGAAATGCTCGTCGACCTGCAGCTGTTCGATCCGTTGTTCCCGGCCAGCGCCGAAGCATTGGAATACAACCCGACGTACACCCACACGCTGATCAGTGAAGCGCTGATCAACACTGACCTGCGCATCAAGCAGAACAAACCAGTGACCCCGGCCTTCCTGTTTGCTGCCCTGTTGTGGCCAGCCCTGCCCAAACGTGTGCTGCGTCTGCAGGACCGTGGCATGCCGCCGATTCCGGCCATGCAGGAAGCCGCTCACGAGTTGATCGCCGAACAGTGCCAGCGCATCGCCATTCCCAAGCGCTTCACCATGCCGATCCGCGAGATCTGGGACATGCAGGAGCGCCTGCCGCGTCGCAGCGGTAAACGCGCCGACCTGCTGCTGGACAACCCGCGTTTCCGCGCCGGCTACGACTTCCTGCTGCTGCGTGAAAGCGCCGGCGAGCAAACCGATGGCCTGGGCGAATGGTGGACCGACTACCAGGACGCCAATGACAGCGAGCGCCGCGAAATGATTCGCGAGCTTGGCAGCAAAGGCGACGGCGAAGGTGCCGGGCCCAAGAAGCGTCGCCGCAGCGGTGCCAAGCGCAAGCGCAGTGCCGCCGACACCTCGGGCGCTACGGGCGAATAAACGTGGAACGCATCTACATCGGTATGGGCAGCAACCTGGCTGCCCCGGACCAGCAATTGCGCAGCGCCATCGAGGCGCTGGCGCAATTGCCAGGCACCACACTCGCCGGTGTGTCGGCCTTCTATCAAAGTGATTCCCTGCTCCCGGGCCAGCCGCGCTACACCAATGCAGTGGCCGCCGCGGACAGCAACCTTGCGCCGCTGGAACTGCTGAATGCCCTGCAAGCCATCGAAAACGACCAGGGCCGCGAGCGCCTTGAGCGTTGGGGACCGCGCACCCTGGACCTGGACATCTTGCTGTTTGGTAACCGCCTGATCGATGAGCCGCGCCTCAAAGTGCCGCACTATCAGATGCACCTGCGGGCTTTTGTGCTGTACCCGCTGGCAGAACTGGCGCCCGCCGACCTGCGCCTGCCAGACGGTCAAACGCTCAGCGAGCTGCTGACAGCCTGCCCGTTTGTTGGCCTGGAACGTCTTCCAGCAGTCTGACTCGGTCAATGTGGGAGCGGGCTTGCTCGCGAATACGGTGTATCAGAAACATAGCCAGTGACTGACCCACCGCATTCGCGAGCAAGCCCGCTCCCACACTGGACCTCCACGGCCTCGACAATCTGCCTATACGGCTGAATCGCATCAGTTACCGAGGTAACACCCCACGCGTAACAATGCGGTAACACATCCAATTGACTTCCCGTGTCCTCCTCACGACTATAGGCGTCCCGCTGCCGCCAACCCGGCGCTGAAGGGCGCAATCCAGGCCTTATAAGCACTGCTCTCAAGACAGTGCGCCTGTATAAACGAAGACTCACGCGCGTTACTCGCTGTTTCCAAGCGCCTGAACGAGGACCCTTTTCATGCCAGACATTACCCTGACCACCTTGCAGAGCCTCAAGCTCAAAGGTGAAAAAATCACCATGCTCACCTGCTATGACGCCACCTTCGCCCAAGCCAGCTGCCAGGCTGGGGTGGAAGTGTTACTGGTAGGCGACTCCCTGGGCATGGTTCTTCAAGGGAATGACAGCACCCTGCCGGTGACCACCGATGAACTGGCTTACCACACCGCCAGCGTCAAACGCGGCAACGACGGCGCGTTTATCATCGCCGACCTGCCGTTCATGGATTACGCCACCGTCGAACAAACCTTCGTGAACGCCGCCAAGCTGATGCGCGCCGGGGCGCATATGGTCAAGGTCGAAGGCGCCGTGTGGCTCGCCGAGTCGATTCGCCTGCTCGCCGAACGCGGCGTGCCGGTGTGTGCGCACATGGGCCTCACGCCGCAGTCGGTGAACATCCTCGGTGGCTACAAGGTTCAGGGCCGCAACGAAGCCCAGGCGCGCCAGATGCGTGCCGATGCGATTGCCCTGGAACAGGCCGGTGTGGCGATGATCCTGCTCGAATGTGTACCGAGCGAACTGGCGGCAGAAATCACCCAGGCCGTCAAAGTGCCGGTGATCGGCATTGGCGCAGGCTCGGCCACCGACGGCCAGGTGCTGGTGCTGCACGACATGCTCGGCCTGTCGATCACCGGCCGTGTGCCCAAGTTCGTGAAAAACTTCATGACCGGCCAGGACAGCATCCATGCCGCATTGAGTGCCTACGTCGCTGAAGTCAAAGGCGTGACCTTCCCCGGCACCGAACACGGATTCTCTGCATGAACACGGTAAAAACCCTGCGTGAATTGCGCTCCGCCGTCGCCCACGCCCGCAAGGCCGGTAAGCGCATCGGCTTTGTACCGACCATGGGCAACCTGCACAGCGGCCACGCCACCCTGGTGACCAAGGCCGCGCAACAGGCAGACTTCGTGGTGGCCAGCATCTTCGTCAACCCGCTGCAATTCGGCGCTGGCGAAGACCTGGACAAATACCCCCGCACCCTGGCTGCCGACCAGGAAAAGCTCCTGCAAGCCGGCTGCAACCTGTTGTTCGCACCCAGCGTCGAGGAAATGTACCCCGGCGGCACCACCGGCCAGACCCGTGTCAGTGTCCCGCTGCTGTCCGAAGGCCTCTGCGGCGCCAGCCGTCCCGGGCATTTCGAAGGGGTGGCCACGGTGGTCAGCAAGCTGTTCAACATGGTCCAGCCGGACATCGCCGTCTTTGGCCAGAAGGACTACCAGCAGCTCGCGGTGATTCGCGCGATGGTGCATGACCTGAACATGCCGATCCAGATCATCGGTGAGCCCACCGTGCGCGCCGAGGACGGCCTGGCGCTGTCGTCGCGCAACGGTTACCTCAGCGATGAGCAACGCGCCATCGCGCCGGTGCTGTATCGCAGCCTCAGCCAAATGGCCGCCGCCATCCAGAGCGGTGACCACGACTTTGCCACGCTGCGCGCCGAACAGGTCCGGCAGATCGAAGCCGCCGGGTTGCGCCTGGACTACCTCGAAGTTCGCCAGGGTGTAAACCTGCGTCCGGCCTGCGCCGAGGACCGCGACGTGGTGATTCTGGTCGCCGCCTATCTGGGCGCTACCCGCCTCATCGACAACCTGCATCTGACCCTCTGATACCCCCCGCCTGTTGCCCTGCCTGATGCGCCGGTATAAAAAAGTACCGGCCACAGCGCAGACAAAGCCAAGACATATCGACACGCTAGGTTTAATGTAATCGCCCTGCGCTATGGTTAGCGCTGTCCGCACCCCAGCCCTTGATGAAAGACTGGACGTTCCGGGCTTTGAAGTGTCCTAAAGGCTGTCCCCGTAATAAAAAGGAAACCCGCAGCGATGGCGTACTACCGCACTCCTCATGACGTTACCGCTCTGCCCGCCTGGCAAGCGCTCAATCAACATCGCCAAGCCATGCAGGATTTCAGCATGCGCGAAGCGTTCAATGCCGATCCTCAGCGTTTCTCACAATTCACCTTGAGCAGCTGCGGACTTTTCCTCGATTACTCGAAAAACCTGATCACCAGCGAAACCCGTGACCTGCTCGTGGGCCTGGCCAACGAAGTCGGCCTCAAGGACGCGATCAACTCGCTGTACGCCGGCGAGCCGGTCAACTCTTCCGAAGGCCGCCCTGCCCTGCACACCGCACTGCGCCGCCCGGTAGGTGACAAGCTGTCGGTCAACGGCGTGAACATCATGCCGGACGTGCACAAGGTGCTGAACCAGATCACTGACCTGGTCGGCCGTATCCATGACGGCTTGTGGCGTGGCTACACCGAAAAACCGATCACCGACGTGGTGAACATCGGCATCGGCGGCTCGTTCCTCGGCCCGGAGTTGGTGTCCGAAGCACTGTTGTCCTACGCCCATAAAGGCGTGCGCTGCCACTACCTGGCGAATATCGACGGCAGCGAGTTCCACGAGCTGACCATGAAGCTGCGCGCCGAGACCACGCTGTTTATCGTCTCGTCGAAATCCTTCAACACCCTCGAAACCCTGAAAAACGCCCAGGCCGCCCGCGCCTGGTACCTGGCCCAGGGTGGCTCGGAAGCCGAGCTGTACCGCCACTTTATTGCCGTATCGAGCAACAACGCGGCCGCCGTGGCCTTCGGCATCCGCGAAGAGAACATCTTCCCGATGTGGGACTGGGTCGGCGGCCGTTACTCGCTGTGGTCGGCCATCGGTTTGCCAATCGCCCTGGCCATCGGCATGTCCAACTTCAAGGAATTGCTGTCCGGCGCCTACACCATGGACCAGCATTTCCAGAACGCGCCGTTCGAGCAGAACATGCCCGTACTGCTGGGCCTGCTGGGCGTGTGGTACGGCAACTTCTGGGGTGCGCAGAGCCATGCGATCCTGCCGTACGACCACTACCTGCGTAACATCACCAAGCACTTGCAACAGTTGGACATGGAATCCAACGGCAAGAGCGTGCGCCAGGACGGCACGCCCGTGGCCACCGATACGGGCCCGGTGATCTGGGGCGGCGTGGGTTGCAACGGTCAGCACGCCTACCACCAGTTGCTGCACCAAGGGACCCAACTGATCCCGGCCGACTTTATCGTGCCGATCGTCAGCTTCAACCCGGTGTCCGACCACCATCAGTGGCTGTACGCCAACTGCCTGTCCCAGAGCCAGGCGCTGATGCTAGGCAAGACTCGCAGCGAAGCCGAAGCCGAACTGCGCGACAAGGGCATTGCGGAAGACGAAGTGCAAAAGCTGGCCCCGCACAAAGTGATCCCGGGCAATCGTCCGAGCAACACCCTGGTCGTTGAGCGCATCAGCCCACGTCGCCTGGGCGCACTGGTGGCTATGTATGAACACAAAGTGTTTGTGCAGAGCGTGATCTGGGGCATCAACGCCTTCGACCAATGGGGTGTGGAACTGGGCAAGGAGCTGGGCAAAGGCGTGTACAACCGCCTCACTGGCGCCGAAGAAACCTTGGCCGAAGATGCTTCGACCCAGGGCCTGATCAACTACTTCCGCGGTCGTCACCGCGGCTGATCCAGGTATGGCAAGGCCAACGTCTGTTTGGACGTTGGCCTTGAACCCTCCCCCCACAGCGTGCATCTTTATGACTTGTCCCGAAAACAAGAATAAGGACCGCTCATGTTCGATATCAGCACATTCCCCACTGCCGATGCCGTCCGCCAGGCTGCGCAGCTCAGCCAAGCCGACTACCAGCGCCTCTATCGCCAATCCATCGAGCAGCCGGACACCTTCTGGGCCGAACAGGCCAAGGCCTTTCTCGACTGGTTCAAACCCTGGCACACCGTGCACAGCTCGGATATTTACACCGGCGCCGCCCAATGGTTTGCCGGCGGCCAACTGAACGTCAGTTACAACTGCATCGACCGTCACCTGGCGCAACGCGCCGACCAGCCGGCGTTTATCTGGGAAGGCGACGATCCTGCCAAGTCTTCCACCATTACCTACCGCCAATTGCACGAAAACGTCAGCCGCCTGGCCAATGTGCTGAAAAGCCGTGGCGTGAAGAAAGGCGACCGGGTGTGCATCTACATGCCGATGATCCCGGAAGCGGCCTACGCCATGCTGGCCTGCACGCGCATTGGCGCGGTGCACTCGGTGGTGTTCGGGGGCTTCTCGCCCGATGCCCTGCGTGACCGCATCCTGGATGCCGACTGCCGCACCGTGATCACCGCCGATGAGGGCGTGCGCGGTGGCAAGCCGGTGGCGCTGAAACAAAATGTCGATAAAGCCCTGGCCAGTTGTCCGGACGTCAGCACGGTACTGGTGGTGGAGCGCACCGGAGCGCCGGTGAACTGGAGCGAAGGCCGCGACCTCAAGTATCAACACGCCCTGGACACCGCCAGCGCCGACTGCCCGCCCGAGCCGATGGACGCCGAAGACCCGTTGTTCATCCTCTACACCTCCGGCAGCACCGGCAAACCCAAGGGCGTGCTGCACACCACCGGCGGCTACCTGCTGCAAGCCGCGATGACCTTCAAGTACGTGCTCGACTACCGCGACGGCGAAGTGTTCTGGTGCACCGCCGATGTGGGCTGGGTCACGGGCCACAGCTACATCGTCTACGGCCCGCTGGCCAATGGGGCGACGTCGCTGATGTTCGAGGGCGTGCCGAGCTACCCGGACAGCTCGCGCTTCTGGCAGGTAATCGACAAGCATAAGGTCAATATTTTCTACACCGCGCCCACCGCGCTGCGTGCCCTGATGCGTGAGGGCCATGGCCCGCTGGAGAACACCTCGCGCGCCAGCCTGCGCCTGCTGGGCAGCGTCGGCGAGCCGATCAACCCGGAAGCCTGGGACTGGTATTTCAACGCGGTCGGCGAACAACGCTGCCCGATCGTCGACACGTGGTGGCAGACCGAAACCGGCGGCATCATGCTCAGCCCATTGGTCAGCGCCCAGCGCATCAAGCCCGGCTGCGCCACCCAACCGATGTTCGGCGTACAACCTGTACTGCTGGATGAACAAGGTAAGGAAATCAGCGGTGCCGGCAGTGGCGTACTGGCGATCAAAGCCAGCTGGCCGGGGCAGATCCGCAGTGTGTATGGCGACCCGCAGCGCATGCTCGACACCTATTTCAAACCCTACCCCGGCTACTACTTCACCGGTGACGGCGCGCGCCGCGATGATGACGGCGACTACTGGATCACTGGGCGCATCGACGATGTGATCAACGTGTCCGGGCACCGTATCGGTACCGCCGAGGTGGAAAGCGCCCTGGTGCTGCATGACCAGGTGGCCGAAGCCGCCGTGGTCGGTTACCCCCACGACGTCAAGGGCCAGGGCATCTATGCCTTCGTCACGCCCATGAATGGCGTCGATCCCAGCGATGCGCTGAAAAAACACCTGCTGGAGCTGGTCAGCAAGGAAATCGGCAGCTTTGCCAAGCCGGAACTGATCCAATGGGCGCCAGCCTTGCCGAAGACCCGTTCGGGCAAGATCATGCGGCGGATCCTGCGCAAGATCGCCTGCAACGAACTGGACAGCCTCGGTGACACCTCAACCCTGGCCGACCCGAGCGTGGTCGATGGCCTGATCGACAAACGCCTGAACCGATAGGACGCCCAGAGTCGCCATGGAATTTATCCGCAGCCGTATCGAAACCCAGTTGATGAGCCTGACCGGCCTGTCGCTGGGGCAACTGGACCTGGAAAACCCCAAGGGCGACCCAGGCCTGTTCGGGCCGGACTCGATCAGTTGGCAGGTCCATGGCGACTTCAGCAGCATGTTGATCGGCGGCATCAGCGCCTTGATGCTGCAAGCCCTGCACCCCTTGGCCTTGGCGGGCGTGTGGGACCACTCGAATTTCCGCGAGGATATGCTCGGGCGTCTGCGGCGTACCTCGCAGTTCATTTCCGGCACCACCTTCGGCTCGCGCAAGGACGCCGAATGGTTGATCGAAAAAGTGCGCACCATCCACTTGCAGGTGGTGGGCCATGCCCCGGATGGGCGTCCTTATGCGGCCAGCGACCCGGAGCTGCTGACTTGGGTGCATGTGGCGGAGGTGAGCAATTTCCTCGCGGCCCATTTGCGCTATCGCAACCCGCACTTGTCCGGGCAGGACCAGGACCGCTACTACAGTGAAATCGCCTTGGTGGCCGAACGGCTGGGCGCGCAGAACGTGCCACGCTCCCGGCAGGAAATTTCGGATTATCTTGTACGTATCCGCCCGCAGCTACGCTGTGACGAGCGCAGCCGCGAAGTGCTGCGCCTGCTGCTCGATGCGCCCGCCCCCAGCCACCTCGCCAAACCGTTCGGGGCCTTGATGATGCAGGCCGGGATCGACCTGCTGCCTGACTGGGCGGGCAGCCTGCTTGATCAACACCAGAGCCCGTTGCAACGCCAAATGATCCGCGCCGGGGTCAAGCGCAGTGCACCGCTGCTGCGCTGGGCGATGCGCAATGGTTCGGTGCAACGTGCGCAACGGCGGATGGGGTTGATGTAGGCGGCGGCCCATAGCTGTTAAACTCCGCGCCCTCACAGCCCCCATTGACTAAGCAAGGCGCGCTCCATGTCTTCCCTGAACCAGGCGCTGCGCGCCGCCCTCGATCAACGCCAAGACCTGCTTAACGAGCTGCATGCCCAAGGCACCGATTGCTATCGACTGTTCCACGGCAGCCAGGAAGGCGCCGGAGGCCTGACCGTCGACCGCTACGGCCCGCAATTGCTGGTGCAGAGCTTTCACCAAAGCCTGGAAACCGCCGACCTGTTGGAGCTGCACCAACTGATCAACCAGTACCTGGGCCTGGAACTGCTGCTGGTGTACAACGACCGCTCGCGTGGCAACTCGCGCATCGACCGCGAAGACACCGTGTACCGCGCCGAACCTGCGGCACTCGACGACCTGGTCGGCCACGAGTGGGGCCTCAATTACCGCGTACGTGGGCGGCATGCCGGGCAGGACCCGCTGCTGTTCCTCGACCTGCGCAACACGCGTGGCTGGGTCAAGGCGCACAGCGCGGGCAAGCGCGTGCTGAACCTGTTTGCCTACACCTGCGGCGTGGGCCTGAGCGCAGCGGCGGGTGGCGCGCGTGAGGTGTGCAACCTGGATTTCGCCGAGGGCAACCTGGCGGTCGGCCGTGAGAACGGCCTGCTCAACCCAGAGCTGCCCAGCATGGAATTTGTACAGTCCGACTACTTCCCGGCGATTCGCCAACTGGCCGGCCTGCCGATCACCCAGCGTCGCGGCCAGAAGCTGCCGAGCTATCCGCGCCTGGAGCAGCGTCAATATGACCTGGTGTTGCTCGACCCCCCGGCCTGGGCCAAGAGCGCCTTCGGCACCGTCGACCTGCTGCGCGACTACCAGAGCCTGCTCAAGCCTGCGCTGCTCGCCACCGCCGACAATGGCGTGCTGATCTGCTGCAACAACCTGGCAAAAGTCAGCATGGATGACTGGCGCGAGCAGGTGCTGCGCTGCGCCGAGAAAGCCGGCCGACCAGTACGCGACTGGCAAGTCATTACGCCGGGGGCCGACTTTCCTTCCCAGGATCAGCAGCCACCGCTGAAAACCCTCATTCTCCAACTGTAGGAAGTTTCCCAAAGGCCCGGTTCTTAGGAACCGAAAACCCGTGCCATACTCCAAGGCACTCTCGTTCTACATAGATGGCGTCACCCATGCCCAAAGGATTGATTCGCGCCGCTGGCGCCCTGTTGACTGCCCTGGCCCTGTACAGCCTGCTGGGCTTTTTGATTCTGCCGGGCATCGCCCTTCGCATTGCCAACCAGCAACTGGCCAATTACGCCACGGTGCCAGCCCGGATCGAGCGGATCGAACTCAACCCCTTCAGCCTGGAACTGACCCTTTGGGGCCTGAAAATCGGCGAGCCGGGCAAGGAGCAGGTGGGTTTCGAGCGCCTCTACGCCAACTTGCAGATCGACAGCCTGTGGACCCGCGCGCTGCACCTGGCGGACATACAGCTGGACCAGCCCAAGACCGAGCTGCTGTTCGACAAATCCGGCCAACTGAACCTGGCCCAACTGTTCAAGCTGCCGCCGAGTGAGCCTACACCGGCCGACCCCGACGCCAAGCCATTCCCGCTGCGTATCGACAGCATCAAGCTGGCCAAGGGTTACGTGCACTTCCAGGACCTGCGTCCCAGCGAGCCGATCGAATTTCTCTACGACACACTCGACTTTGAGCTGAAAAACCTCAGCACCTTGCCGGATGACAACGCCGACATGACCTTGGTGGCCGCTGGCCCCCAAGGTGGCCAAATCGACTGGAAAGGCAACTTCAGCCTGGTGCCTATCACCTCCCAAGGCACCCTGAAAGTCACCGGCGGCAAAATGAAAGCCTGGTGGCCGTATGTGCGCGACGCGGTGCCGCTGGTGCTTGAGGACGGCGTGCTCAACTTCAGCACCGAGTACACGTTCAGCCTGGCCAAAGAAACCGAACTCAACCTGACCAACACCGCCGCCAGCATCGCGCCATTTGCCATCAAGGCACCGGATGGCCGCCCCCTGGTGCGCCTGGAGCGTCTGGACGTCAGTGAAACCACGGTCGACCTGGGCAAGCAGCAGGTGGTGGTCGGCAAGATCCGCAGCAACAAACTCGAAACCTGGGCAGCCCGTGAGGCTGACGGCCAACTCGACTGGCAGAAACTGTTCGCCAGCCAACCGAGCAAACCGTCCAAGGCGCCGGAGGCAGCCACCGCGCCCGCCACCGCCGACTCGCCAAAACCTGCGCCCGCTGCGCCGAGCAAGCCGTGGCAGGTGCTGCTCAAGGATGTGCAACTGCGTAATTACCAGGTGCACCTGGCCGACCGCGCAGTAAAACCGGCCGTAGCACTGGAGCTGGGTCCACTGAATGTGGACATGCAGAATTTCGACAGCCTCAACCGGAGCCCCTTCACCCTCAAGGTAGACAGCGGGCTGGGTAAGCAAGGCAAGATCCAGGCAACCGGCGAGGTCAGCCTCAACCCGGTCAGTGCCAAGCTCAAAGTGAATACCCAGGATATCGACCTGCGGGTTGCGCAAGCCTACATCAGCCCGTTTATCCGCCTGGAACTGCGCAGCGGCATGCTCGGCAGCAACCTCGATGTGAACCTCAAAAGCACCGCCCCCCTGGCCTTGCAGATTACCGGCCGTGCCCAGGTCGACCAGTTGCACACCCTCGATACCCTCAAGACCCGCGACTTCCTCAAATGGCAGCGGCTGGTGCTTGAGGGCGTGAACTACCAGCACGGTGACAGCCTGTCGATTGCCAAGGTCAACCTGCTGCAGCCGTATGCGCGGTTCATGATCAACGACGACCGCACCACTAACATCGACGATTTGCTGATCCCCCAGCCGGCCGACAGTGGCGCCAAGTCCACAGCCAAGTCCAGCGCAAGCAAAGACAAACCCCTGGGTATTCATATCGGGCAGATCGCAATCAACGACGGCTCGGCCAACTTCGCCGACTTCAGCCTCACGCCCAACTTCGCCACGGCCATCCAACAGCTCAATGGGCAGATCGGCACCATCGACAGCCGCCAGGCCAAACCGGCCAGCGTCGACATCAAAGGCAAAGTGGACCGCTACGCGCCAGTCACCATCAAAGGCAGCGTAAACCCGTTTGACCCGATGGCCGCGCTGGATATCGCCACCAGCTTCAAACGGGTCGAGCTGACCACGTTGACGCCGTACTCCGGCAAGTTCGCAGGCTTTCGTATCCGCAAGGGGCGCCTCAACCTCGACCTGCACTACGTGATCACCAAAGGCCAGCTGAAGGCCGAGAACAAGGTGGTGGTCGAGCAATTGCAATTGGGTGAGAAGGTCGACAGCGCCGATGCCGTGGACTTGCCGATTCGCCTGGCAATCGCCTTGCTCAAGGACACCGACGGCAAGATCTCCATCGAACTTCCAGTGTCGGGCGACCTGAACAACCCGCAATTCAGCGTGATGCCAATTGTCTGGCAGACCCTGCGTAACCTGGTGGTGCGCGCGGCGACGGCGCCCTTCAAGTTTATCGGCGGGCTGGTGACCGGCGGCGGCTCTGAGGACCTGGGTAATGTGTCGTTCGCGGCAGGCTCAAGCGAATTGAGCAGCGATGCTCAAGGCGCCTTGAACACCCTGGCCAACGCACTCAAAGAACGCCCTACCCTGCGCCTGGAAATCGAAGGCACGGCAGCGGCTGGCAGCGACGGGCCGTTCCTGGCCGCAGAGCGCCTGGAGCGTGAATACCAATACAACTATTACAAGATCCTCCAGCGCCGTGGCGACAAAGTCCCGGCCCAGGCATCGCTGCTGGTGGTCCCCGAGAAAGAAAAGGCGCCCTTGCTGGAAGGCATCTACCGAACCCGCCTGAAACAGCAACCCCCGGCTGAGTGGAAAAACCTCAGCGATGATGACCGTACCGCGAAACTGCGCGACGGTGTGATCAAGTTCTGGAGTACCAGTGACGTGCTGTTGCGCCAGCTGGGCCAGAATCGCGCCAGTACCATCAAGGATTACCTGGTGGACAAAGGGCAGCTGGAAGACGACCGTGTGTACTTCATCGATGCCAACCTGGGGCAGGCGGAGAAGGATGGTCGTGTTGTTACCCCAATGCACCTGGATGCCGAGTAATCCATAACTAACACAAATCCAAATGTGGGAGGGGGCTTGCCCCCGATGG
>NZ_WKCB01000072.1 GCF_021606685.1 Pseudomonas syringae | reverse complement strand
TGCTCGCGAAGGCGGTGTGCCAGTTAACGGCAATGTTGACTGACACACCGCCTTCGCGAGCAAGCCCGCTCCCACATTTTTTTGCGCAAGGCAAAAAAAACGGGTGCGACATCCGACGTCGCACCCGCTGAAGAAACTGCGTTGAATCCCGTTGTGTCCTACACCGCCCGAGCCGTCATCGTGTCAGGTCGGGGCGACAGCAAGCTCACCACCACAAAGCTCACCAAGCCGATGGCCAAGCTGTAATAGATCGGCGTGTTGGCGTCCAAGCCGTCCTTGATCATGAACACCAACGCGGTCACAAAGCCCAAGGTCATGGAGGTGATTGCACCCGAGGTCGTTGCGCGTTTCCAGAAAATCGCCCCGATCAGCGGGATCAGCATGCCGCCCACCAAGAGGTTGTAGGCCAGGGTCAGGGCGCTGATCACGTCGCTTACCACCAGCGCGATACCCAGCACGGCAATCCCGGTCAGCAACGTGAACAGGCGGTTGATGTTCAAGCTCGACTGTTTGCCACCGCGCAAACGCGGCAACAGGTCTTCGGTCAAGACGGTGGAGGCGGCCAGCAGGCCGGCGCTGGCGGTGGACATCATCGCGGCCAGGGCCGCGGCAATCACCAGGCCGCGAATGCCGTCCGGCAGTGAGGCTTTGACGATTGCCGCAAAGGCATTGTTGACGTTATCCAGGTCCGGAATCAGCACGTGAGCCGCCATGCCGATCAGGGCACAGGCCAGGCCATAAAGGATGCAGTAGAAGCCGGCGAAGGTGCCTGCGTACTTGGCGACCTTTTCGTCACGGGCGGTGAACACCCGTTGCCAGATGTCCTGGCCGATCAGAATGCCGAAGAAGTAGATCATGAAGTAGGTGATGATCGTGTCCCAGCCGATCGCGGTGAAGCTGAAGCTCGACGCCGGCAGCTTGGCCACCAGTTCGTCCCAGCCGCCGACGCGGTACAGGCAGATCGGCAGCAGGATAAACATCAGGCCGACAGTCTTGATCACGAATTGCACGATATCGGTGAGGGTCAGCGACCACATACCGCCGATGGTCGAGTAAACCACCACCACGCCACCGCCCAGCAACACCGAGACCCAGAACGGCAGGCCGAACAGCACTTGCAGCACGGTGCCGATGGCCAGGATCGAGGTCACGCCGATCATCAGCGCGTAGGCCAGCATGATCACCGCGCTGGCCTGACGGGCCATCGGGTTGTAGCGTTTTTCCAGGACCTGGGTGACGGTGAAGATCTTGAGCTTGAGCAGCGGCTTGGCGAGGAACAGGTTCAGCGCAATGATGCCCGCGCCCAGCGCGGCGCACAGCCAGAAACCGGAGATGCCATGCACGTAGCCCAGGCGCACGGTGCCGACGGTGGACGCACCGCCCAATACCGTGGCCGCCATGGTGCCCATGTACAGCGACGGGCCCAGGTTGCGCCCGGCCACCAGGTAATCTTCGTGGGTCTTGGCGCGGCGCATGCCGTAATAGCCGAGCACGAGCATGCCGGCGGCGTAGATGAGTACGACGAATAAATCCAAAGCCATGACGGCGGTTCTCCGATTATTGTTTTATGCAGTGGGGACGCTTGCAGTGGCTACAGAGTCTTGTGGGGTGAGGGGGCTTGTTCCTCTGGGTCCATACACCTCAGCCGGTTCCGGGAACATGCGCAGCAACGTCAGGTACACCACCGACGCCAGCCCCAGCGTCACCGGCAGGCTGATATCGATGCCATCGGCGAGGTTGCCCAGTGGCCCCACAAACTGCCCCGGCAGGTTGACGAAACACAGGCCCACCAGCGCGCTTGGAATCCACGCCCCCAGCCCGCGCCAGTTCCAGCCATGGCTGAACCAGTAGCGGCCACCGGTTTCACCGCGGGTGAACACTTGCAGGTCATCCGGGCAGTAAAAGCCGCGACGCACGATCAGGCCGATGATCATCATCACCATCCACGGTGTGGTGCAGGTGATGATCAGCACGGCGAAGGTCGACACGCTTTGCACCAGGTTGGCGGCGAAACGTCCGATAAAGATGAAGGCAATCGACATGACCCCGATCAGCAGCGTGGCCTTGACCCGCGACAACAGGCGCGGGAACACGCTGGACATGTCCAGCCCCGTGCCATACAGCGACGTGGTGCCGGTGGACATGCCGCCGATCACGGCAATCAGGCACACCGGCAGGAAGAACCAGCTCGGCGCCACCGCCAGCAAGCCGCCGACGTAATTGTTGGCCGCGATGTAGTCCGGTGCCTTGATCGCCACGATGGTCGCGGTGGCCAGGCCGAACAGGAAGGGGATCAACGTCGCGATCTGCGCCAGGACCACCGCCAGCATGATGCGTATTTTCGGTGTTTCGCGCGGGATGTAGCGTGACCAGTCACCGAGGAACGCACCGAACGAAATCGGGTTGCTCATGGCCACCAGCGCTGCGCCGATAAAGGCCGCCCAGAAGCCGCTCTGGCCCATGGCGACGGTACCCGCGAAATGACTGTCGAAGGTCGGTGCGAAGGCGAAGATGCCCAGCAAAAACAGCAGGCTCGCGGCCCAGACTGCGATGCGGTTGACCCACAGCATAAAGCGAAAGCCATAGATGCAGACCGTGAGCACCAGCAGCGCGAACAGGCCATAGGCCAGGCCCAGCGTCAGGTCGGTTTCCGGCAGGCCGATCAGACGTTTCGCACCGCCAACCAGTGCATCGCCTGAGCTCCACACCGACAGTGAGAAGAAGGCAATTGCCGTCAGCAGCGACAGAAACGAGCCGACAATTCGCCCATGCACACCAAAGTGCGCACCGGAAGACACGGCGTTGTTGGTGCCATTGAGGGGGCCGAACAGGCCCATGGGCGCCAGGATCAGCGCACCCACCAGCACGCCCAGCACAATCGCCCAGACACCGGCCTGGAACGACAAGCCGAACAGCACGGGGAACGAACCCAGCACGGCGGTGGCGAAGGTATTGGCGCCGCCGAAGATCAGTCGAAACAGATCCTTGGGGCCGGCGGTACGTTCGTGGTCCGGGATCTGTTCGACCCCGTTGGTTTCTATTTTGCGAATACTGTTTTCGTTGTTTTTATTATTCATGATCAGCTCCGATCACATTGGCTAATGGGGCGGCAGCCCTTCCGGCATAGCGGACAAATGTTCGTGACAGGCCAGCCACAGGCCTTCTTGTTGTTGTGCGCCAAGCCCTTGCCGTTTGAAGACAATGGTTTCGCGTTCCTGGCTATGAAATTGCTCCCCGTTCATGCGCAGTTCGGTGGCCACGTCATGCATAAATATCGCCACGTCACCCTGCAGGCTGACAAAGGCGTTGCTCGAAGTGCAGGAGAGCACCTCGAACCCTTCGTCCCGACGCCAGCTGTCCCACAACGCCTGGTAGGCGTCGCGGCTGAGCAGCGGCTGGGGGAGGGTGTAGAACACGAAGCTGGCATCGGCCGTGAACGCGCCGAAATAGGCGGCGCGGTCATTGCGGGCGAAGGCCGACACCAGATCGGCGGCGGCACGCAGTACCTCGGCGTGCGCGCTCATCAGCGGTGCGCCACGCCGGGCAGCACGCAGAGCATCTCGTAGAGCAAATTGGCGCCCAGCAACGAGGTGTTGCCGGTGGTGTCGTAGGGCGGCGAAACTTCTACCAGATCGCAACCAATCAGGTCCAGGCCCTGGCAGCCGCGGATGATTTCGATCGCCTGGATGGTGGTCAGCCCGCCGATTTCCGGGGTGCCGGTGCCGGGCGCCCAGGCCGGGTCGATGCCATCGATGTCGAAGCTCAGGTACACCGGCCCGCCGCCGACTTTTTCGCGCACTTCGGCCATTAATGGTGCGAGGGAGTGGTGCCAGCATTCTTCCGCCTGGACCACGCGGAACCCCTGTTTGCGGCTCCAGTTGAAGTCTTCGGCGGTGTAGCCCTGGGCACGCAGGCCAATCTGCACCACGCGGTCGCAGTCGAGCAGGCCTTCTTCCACGGCGCGGCGGAAGGTGGTGCCGTGGGCGATTTTCTCGCCGAACATATGGTCATTGACGTCGGCGTGGGCATCGATGTGCACCAGCCCGACCTTGCCGTGTTTCTTGTGGATTGCGCGCAGGATCGGCAGGGTGATGGTGTGGTCGCCGCCCAGGGTCATCGGGATCACGTTGTGCTCGAGGATCTCATCGTAGGCTTCTTCGATGATGCGCACGGCGTCGAGGAGGTTGAAGGTATTGATCGCCACGTCGCCGATGTCGGCCACCGACAGCGAGTCGAACGGCGCGGCGCCGGTGGCCATGTTGTACGGGCGGATCATCACCGATTCAGCGCGGATCTCACGCGGCCCGAAACGGGTGCCGGCGCGCAGCGAAGTGCCAATGTCCAGGGGCACGCCGACAAACGCGGCGTCCAGGCCCTTGGCCGATTGCAAATGGGGAAGACGCATCATGGTGGCGATGCCGGCGAAGCGCGGCATTTCGTTGCCGCCCAGTGGTTGGTGGAAAATCTTGTCCACGGGATTGCCTCATCGTTGTTGTGTTTATTAAGGGCCGATTCTGCGAAATACACCGACCCGAAAGAATCGGCAGGGGCAAATACTTAGTTCAGATTTTTCTAAACTAATGCCTGGGGTAAACTGCGCTCAAATGTGGGAGGGGGCTTGCCCCCGATAGCAGTGGATAAGCCAGCCAATATGCAGCTGACCCAGCGCTATCGGGGGCAAGCCCTCTCCCACAGGTTTTTGTGTACCTCTGGAGCTGAACATGGCCAACGCCTTGCCCGACCTGAAACTCTTGCGCATCTTCGTCAGCGTCGTGCGGCACCAGGGGTTCGCGAATGCCCAGCACGAGCTCAACCTGTCCACCTCGGCCATCAGCACGTATATGAGCCAGTTGGAAAGCGCGTTGGGCCTGGTGCTGTGCCATCGCGGGCGCGGCGGGTTCAGCCTCACCAGCAAGGGCGAATTGTTCCATCACGAAACCCTGCGCCTGCTCGGCGAGCTGGAAGGTTTCGAGCAATACGCCGCTGCGCTCAAGGGCGAGTTGCGCGGCACCCTCAAGCTGGGTGTGCTCGACTCCACTGTCAGCGACAAAGCCTTGCCGTTCGCCGAAGTGATTGGCGCGTATAGCCTGGAGCACCCGGCGGTGCACCTGCATTTGTCGGTGATGAGCCCGTATGAATTGCAGTTGGGCGTGCAAGACAATCGCCTCGACCTGGCCATCGGCGCTTTCTCCAACCGCATGAGCGGGCTGATCTATATGCCGCTGTACCGTGAACAGCACTGGCTGTATTGCAGCACGCGGCACCCGTTGTTCGGCGAGCGGCGCATCCCCGAACAGGTGATCACCCAACAGCGCATGGTCGGGCGTGGTTACTGGAGCCAGGCCGAGTTGGCGCGCCACGGCTTCAAGCACAGCGCGGCCACGGTAGAAAGTATGGAGGCGCAGCTGATTCTGGTGCTCTCCGGCGCCTACATCGGCTACCTGCCCGAGCACTATGCCCAGGCCTGGGCCGACAAGGGCGACCTGCGCGTGTTGCTGCCGGCGACCTTCGGCTACCAGGCGCCGTTCTCGATGATCATGCGCCGGGGCCGCAGCCGCGAACCGCTGATCCAAACCTTCCGCGATCTCCTCAAAGCCCAGCTCAACCAGGCCTGATAAACCATGTCCAGACCCCAATGTTCCCGCTGCCTGCGGCCCACCGCCCACTGCCTGTGCGCGCTGATCCCCAGCCTCGACAGCCGCACGCGGGTGTTGCTGTTGCAGCACCCGAGTGAGGTCCACCATGCGCTCAACACCGCGCGGTTGGCGGCGCTGGGCTTGAATAATGCGCAGTTGGTGGTGGGGGAGGTGTTTGCTGATCTGGCGACCTTGTTAACCCCGCCCGGCTATCAGGCGCGGCTGTTGTTTCCGGCTGACGACGCCCAACCGCTGCACGCTTATGCGCCCAGCGATCAACCGCTTTTGCTGGTAGTGCCCGACGGCACCTGGCGCAAGGCGCGCAAACTGTTGCACCTCAATCCCTTGCTGGCGGCGTTGCCACGGGTGACGTTGGCTGAGGGCGGCGCATCGCGTTATCGACTGCGCAAGGCGCCAGGGCCGGGGGCCTTGTCGACGATTGAAGCGATCGCGCAGGCGTTGCAGGTGTTGGAAGCGCCGATGTCCTTCGAGCCGTTGCTCAAACCGTTCGAGGCGTTGATCGAAGGGCAGATTGCGGCTATGGGGCCGGCGGTATTCCAGAAAAATCATGGCTGAAACCGGGGGGGTATATAGATACCCTGCGTCCTGACGGAGGCTGAGTAGGCTGGTCATTTTTCGTGGAGCGGAAAATGACTGAGTCGACAACCGATGTACCGCCGTCGTTGGCGGTGTTTACCGCTGAGCAACGGGCTCGTTTGCCTTTGCAGGCCGGTGCCGAATGGTCAACCCTGCAACTCTTGGATGGCCTGCGGCGCACATTCGATGGGTTTCTCGAGGCGCTCAACGACCAGGAGAAGCTGGAGTATGTGCGTCTTCAACGGGTGTTGATCGAGGCTGAAAACGCGGTGCAAAGCGAGATTCGTCTGCTGACCGAGGACTTCGAGACTCAAGCCTTGGCGTCGCTGCGCGAGGGCTTGACGAGGCTGGCCGGCGGCGATGTCGACCCGAAAGTCGCCAAAATCCACACGCGCTATCTAGCCCCGTCCGGCGGCACTCAACGAGCGGCCCAAGACGCTGACATCAAGGTATCCAGCCTTACCCTGTGGGACGCCGCGTGCACCAATTACGACGGCCTGACCGGTTGGAGCTTTCCCGGCCGCACTGGCGTAGCACATGCCAGCTACCTGGATATTAACGTCAGTTCCGCTGACTTTATTGCGTTGGTGCGCGATCTCAATCTCGGTGACCAGCTCAAGGTGCTGCTTGCCCAGGCACTGCAGCCGTTGTCTGCACTGGGCATTTCGATCATGCGCCTGGCGACTGCCGAGTTCGAGTTTGCCCTGATCGAGGCCCTTAGAAATGCTCGCTCCAGCCGCGTTGATCGAGCGAAATACCAGTGGGTAAAAAAAGCCCTGAGCGGTGAGGCGCAATGGGGCGGGACCGAGGAAATGCTGCTGTTCATTTCCTTGGGGGCGGGCGGTGTCAGTTGGTTGCCCCAGTCATTGGGGCTCATAGGGTTGCATCGGGGGATACCACCAGGCGATTACCTGAGCATCCCCCACATCGTATTTTCCGTTGAAGGGGTGCCGGGAGCCTTCAGCTTCTTCCCCAATCGGCCGGGTGGAACCCTGCGACACCACGACAGCTTTCGTGAAGCCTGCGTGGAATTCAATGTCGCGTTCCACGGCTTTTACAGCCGTGGGAAGGTGGACTGGCTGTACTCGACGATGTTGCTGAACGACAGCCTTCGCTTGAAGCAACTGGTGAAGCCGCTCACGGCGCCCGAGGACCTGAATTCCTGGGCCGGTATTCTCTATAAATGCATCATGTGGCTGCCTACCACGCCACTGGTTAAAAAGGTCGGCTACACCCGCAAGGTGGTTGAGAACATGCCGGTGACCAGCTTGAACAACATCTACGTCAATCGCTGCCGGGGCAATCTGCAAAGCCTGGCCAACGAGACGCCTGGGTTGATGGCGACCCTGGGTAGCCTCTTCAGCACCGTGCTCGATGAAACCCTCGAGCTGTTGCTGATACCGGTGCCCGGCCCGCTCAAAGGCATGGGCCGCGTGAGAGCCTTGGCGCTGTTCACGGCGCTCGGGCAGGCGCTGATCGATGGTGCGAGCGAGGCGCTTATGGGGCGGCCGGGCACGTTGCTGCAGAGTGTGATCGATATGGCCGACTTATTGATCAGCGGCCGGCTGCATACCCGCCTTGCGCTGACCGTTCGGCGGCGACACCAGGTGCTTTATCAACAGCTGTCTCAACAGCACAACGCCAGCGTCACGCAGGACCGCCAGCGGCTGGGCGACTCGCAGTTGCTGGAGCGCATCATCGCTGGCAACGAGGCCCCAGTGCGGGCGCTGGAGGCTGTGCTGCAAACGAGCGCCACTGCAACTCCGGACTTGCATGCCGTGTGGGACGGCGCGCCGCCTTCGGCTTCGCTGGTCGAGGCCACGCACCGGTTCAATGCCGACAGGCTGATCGATTGGGTTGCCAATGCCCAGGACAGTCCCGCGCCGGTGGGTTCATTTGAGGTGTTGGCGCCGCTGCTCACGCAGTTGGAGCACTGGCCGTCGGACACCGCCCTGCGCATCGAGGATCACCAAGGCGTGGAACTGCGGCGCTACAGCAAGGATGCCGCGCGGGCTGCGTCGAACATGGTCACGGTGACGGCCCTGGAGAATTATCAGTTCAGTTTTTCGACGCCGCGCCAGCTCACGGCTTATCTGCCTCAGGCGATCGTGGCGTTGTTGCCGGAGCACTTCCCGATGGGCGCGCAAGCAGTTCGTCAGGGGCTCGCGGCGCTGGCGCGCACCTGCCGAATCGAGCTGTTTGAAGCGCTCGCCTTTTTTGCCCAAGCCAGCCGTTCGGCTGCGCGTGGCGCGCGGCCCGCAGTGAAAAAGCTATTGCCCGATACCGTCGGCCAGGGCGTGACCACACCGCCGGTGATTGAAGCACTGCGGGCCTTGCACCCCAAGGTCAGCCTGGTGAGATTGCTGGAGGTGCTGGATCAACATCCGCTGTCTGAACATCAGCAAACACAGCTGTTGGACACCCAATTGCAGCCCGAAGGGCTTTACAACGCCCTGCGTGCTGCGCGGCAGACGGCCCGGCGCGAGGCGCTGGTCGATGGGGTTTTCCACCCGCGACGGTTTGATTGGCAAACCCAGCAGTGGGCCCAGGCGTTTGCCGATAGCGTTCTGCAGAATGTCACCGGCAGGGCGTTGGTGGTCAGCCCCGTGGCAGAGCCGGTGACGTATGTATCGAAGGGCGCGAATGATCGAACAGTGGTGGTGCTGGATCATAGTGGCGGGGTGTTTTCTGCGTTTGACCATCGCACCAACCTTGGCGGAGCGTTGCAGCGCGGCCCCGACGGTTTTTACCAGGCGATATTGCATGCGTTGTCCGCCGGCGAAGGTTCGCTCTTCGGGGGCTATGCACAACAGGCCGTGGCCGATTTGCGCTATCGGGTGGCGCAGGTTCTGCTGCGCAATCGTGCGGCGGATGGCACGTTTTATCCCCGCCTTCGTAAAATCACCCACTACGCCAGCGCGGTCGATGAGTCGCAGATCGGGCTCACGCCTGACGCCCTCGGGCTCTATGGCCTGGGGGCGGATCGCTATGTGTTTCTCGAAGGCTTCTATTACAAGGTGGCCAGGGCAGCGCAGACGCGGCCGTGCATTACACATCCCGCGCTCAAGGATGCGTATGAGCCCCGGCTGAGCCATAACGGCGCCGGTGCCTGGCGGCATGAGTGGGAGAACCCGCTGACCTGGGATGGCCAGAAGCCGTTTTATCGCCTGGGGCCGTGGGTGCGCGGTCTTTCACCTGACGCTATTGACCAAGTGCAACGCATCAGCGGTGTGACTGAGGACATGCTGCGCCGCGTCCATGTGCGCAATGAGCGGCCTCCCGTGATGCTTGTGGAGACCGTCGAGCGCTTCAATACTCATCAACGGGTCAAGGCCGGCGTGGACGTGGGGGCGGATTTTTTTGACCAGTTGCTTGGCGAAGTCGATTCCGATCGCGCAGATGCACTGGTGGGGCGCGAAGGCGTCTCGCGTGCCGATCAGGTCGCCATCCTGCAGGCGAAAGTCGCGCAGGACAAGCCCAAGATGGAGCACCTTATCTTCAAGGCGCTATGCCCTGACCACCAACACTCCACTGACCCTCTGGCGCAAGTGCTTCAGCGGATCAACCCCAGCTTGACGAACCGGGTCGCCGAAGATCTCGTACGCGACGCTACCCCGGCCGAGCGTCGAAGCCTGGAGAGAGGGGTTGTGCCATTGACGCTGACCTCGGCGGTCCGATGGTGGGTGGAATACCTGCGCAAAACCCGGCTTCTGGAAAGCGTGCATTTGCCTGCCACGGCCAACGAGGACAGCACGAAAGCGCTCCTGCATGCATTGCCGCAAATAGACGGTTGGCCGGCGCACCTGAGGGTTGAAGTGTGGAAGGGCGGTTTTATGCAGACCAGCGTCGGCCCGTTCGACGCAGCGCTCCAGCGCATCGTGGAGTCGGCATCCCAGCAGTATCAGGTGTATATCCCCCTGACGAACGGGCGACGACAGCCCGTGGGAAGTCCTGGTCCCTTTCTTGAGGTTTTATTGGCTGCGCTGCCGTCGGTCGAGCGGCAGTCATTGGGTTACATCCAGGGCGCAGGGGAGAGTGAATTACTGGAGCAGGTGCGTTCGCGTCTGCAGCGCACATGGGAGCTTGCCGAAACCCAGGATCGTGTGGGGCGTTGGCCACGTTTTCATCCGCCGCAGCGCGTGGCGGATGGGCGCATCGCTTACCCGCTGAGTGGTAGACGGCTCAGACCGACTGAACGCAGCCAGGTTATGCGCTTGCGCAAGTTGTATCCGTCGAAAACCGACGACGAGGTTTTACAGGTGTGGAAGGACGCTGGCGACTCGGTGCGAGACCGCGATGCAATGATTGACTATCTCTACCGCGAACGTGATGCGATGAACGTTGTGCTGGGGCGCTGGCTTGAAGAGGCGTCAGTCGGCCCGGCGCGGGAGGCTCGGGACGTGGCGGTTGTACGTATTCAGCGATGTTGGGCCAGGGAGGCTTCCACTCATGGGACGGCCATGGTCAAGGAACTGAATCTCGATGGTCTGGACCTGACCGATTTACCCCCGTTGGGCGCTCATTTTGGGCACGTGGAGGTATTGAGCTTTAAAAATAACCAGCTTTCTCAATTACCCAAGCATTTCCTGCGCTGTTTCCCGGCGGTGAAGCGAATTTACTTGAGTCACAACCGTTTTGAGCAGATGCCTTCAGGGCTTTCCGGGATGCCGAATCTAAGTGCTCTATATCTGAGTAATAATCGACTCAAGTTCAAACTGGGTGATGTGGTTTACCTGAGCGATCTGGTGCAGTTGCGCGTATTGGATCTGTCCTCGAACCCCCTCCGGCAAGGGCAGCGCCTGGACCTGTATCGATTGAAATATCTGCAGTATTTGAATGTGCGCAACACGCAGTTGGAAAGCCTGCCCAAGGGCGCCGTTACCCTGAGATGGCTTGCCGTCTTTGACCTGCGGGATAATCTGATCAGGGTACTTACCCGTTCCGATTTGTTTTTATTTGCTGATGTACATCGAGCCATGGATCTGTCCGGTAACCCTTTGTTGGAGGGCACGCTTCAAATGCTTCGTCGGTATCGGGAGCAGCCGGGGTGTTCAGACATCTATTTCGGGTTGCATCCACATAACGCGCTTGCCACCGCCAGCTCCGACCGATGGTTGGCGGTGTTGCCGTTCAGAGACGTTCCCATGCATCTCGAGCTGTGGCGGGACTTGCAGGCACGCGAGATCTTTGGCGCCTTTTTCAACTTGATCGAGCGGATTGCCGCCAACCCCCAGTTGCTCGCTCCAGGGTATCGGGCCCTGCGGGAAGACTTGGCCGGCAGAGTCTGGCGTTTGATCGACGGGGCTGCCAATAACGCGGAACTGGCTACGATCATGTTCAATCATCGGTATGAAATGAGCCGTGGTGTGAACGGTTGGATGGTGTCGCTCAACGATCTGGAGCTCAAGTTCATGATGTTCGAGCTGCACATCAGAGGCGACAGTAATGCCATGCCGCTCTTGAACTGTTTTCGCGCCATTAGCCGGTTGGCAGCCATCACCAACGCGATCCTGTTGTTTGAGCCTGATCAGGCTCCAGAGCTGGCGGGAACACGGATACTGGCCTATCGAATTGCCTTGTCCCAAACGCTGGATCTGCCGCTGGGATTCGGCGAGCGACTGGACCGAATATTGGGCACTCCCAGCCCCGACGCAGTTGCGTCGTTGCGTAACCGCACCCTGGCTGACGAGGCGGCGTTGGACTGGCCGGCGTGGTTGGTTCAGAGCGAGTATTGGCAGCGGTTTCTGCAAGCGAAGTATCAGGTGCGCATACAAGCCACATTGACGACTTACGATCGGCAGTTGGAGATTGTCCTGGATAGACTCAACAGCGATGAGCTGAGTGAGGGGGCCTACCTGGATTCAGTCAATGACCTGTCCCGCCGGCGTCGGGTCGATGAAGAACGCTTGTTTCTAGCGCTGACACAGGGTGAGTGGGCTAACTTCAACGGTGCCGCAGACGCTGCTTATATCCATCAGTAATAAGCACCGTACTTTGCGTGATATGGCCCGCCGACCTTTCCCGGTATGATGTTCGCCCCCGCAGTCTGGATTGCGAATACGCCATGACCTTGCAGTACCCTACAATCGCCGATTGCGTCGGCAACACGCCCCTGGTTCGCTTGCAACGCATGGCGGGTGAAACCAGCAATACCCTGTTGCTCAAGCTCGAAGGGAACAACCCGGCCGGCTCGGTCAAAGACCGCCCGGCGCTGTCGATGATCACCCGTGCCGAGTTGCGCGGGCAGATCAAGCCAGGCGACACCCTGATTGAAGCCACCTCCGGTAACACCGGCATCGCCCTGGCCATGGCCGCGGCGATCAAAGGCTACAAAATGGTGCTGATCATGCCCGACAACGGCAGCGCCGAGCGCAAGGCGGCGATGACCGCCTATGGCGCCGAGCTGGTGCTGGTTACCCAGGAAGAGGGCATGGAAGGCGCCCGCGACCTGGCCGAGCGCATGGCCGCCGAAGGCCGTGGCGTGGTATTGGACCAGTTCGCCAATGGCGATAACCCCGAGGCGCACTACACCAGCACCGGCCCGGAAATCTGGCGCCAGACCCAGGGCACCATCACCCATTTCGTCAGCTCGATGGGCACCACCGGCACCATCATGGGTAATTCGCGTTACCTCAAGGAGCAGAACCCGGCGATCCAGATCGTCGGCCTGCAACCGATGGAAGGCGCGGCCATCCCAGGCATCCGCCGCTGGCCCGAAGAGTACCTGCCCAGGATCTACAACGCGACGCGTGTGGACCGCATCATCGACATGGCTCAGCGCGAAGCCGAAGACACCACCCGCCGCCTGGCGCGTGAGGAAGGCATCTTCTGCGGCGTGTCCTCCGGTGGCGCGGTTGCGGGTATGTTGCGCTTGTCCAAAGAAGTGGAAAACGCGGTGATCGTTGCGATCATCTGCGACCGAGGCGACCGTTACTTGTCGACCGGCATTTTCGACGAACCCAACTGATGGCCAAGCACGAGAGAGGCCTGCGCTTCCAACCGACGGGCGGCAGCCGGGCCCCGCAGATACCGGTAGGCAAGAAACAACGCCTGACCATCGAGCGCCTGGCCAATGACGGCCGCGGCATTGTGTTCTTTGAAGGCCGCACCTGGTTTGTGAATGGCGCGCTGGCCGGCGAAGAGGTCGAGGCACGCGTGCTGGGCACCCACGGCAAAGTGGTCGAGGCGCGTACCGAGCGCGTGTTCAAGGCCAGCGAACTGCGTCGCCCGGCGCCGTGCGCGCACGTTGGCCGCTGCGGCGGCTGCAGCGTGCAGCACCTGCCCCATGCCGAACAACTTGCCCTGAAACAGCGCATGCTCGCCGAGCAACTGTCCCGCGTGGCAGGTGTCGAGCCGCAAGAATGGGCAGCGCCGTTGAGCGGGCCGGAATTTGGCTACCGACGTCGCGCCCGCGTGGCCGTACGTTGGGATGCCAAGGCGAAAACCCTTGAGGTGGGCTTTCGTGCGGTGGCCAGCCAGGACATCGTTGCCATCGATGATTGCCCGGTGCTGGTACAGGCCTTGCAACCGATCATGCAGCGCTTGCCGAACATGCTGCGCCGCCTGAGCAAACCGCAGGCCTTGGGGCATGTGGAGCTGTTCAGTGGTTCGTCCATCGCCGTGTTGCTACGGCATATGGCGCCGCTGTCCGAGGCAGACCTGCAGGTATTGAAAGAATTCTGCGCCTTCCATGAAGCCCAATTGTGGCTGCATGGCGAAGGCCAGCCCGAACCCGTGGAGCCCGACCAAGCCCTGGGTTTCCGGTTGGCGGCCTGGGATCTGGAGCTGGCATACCGGCCAGGTGATTTTGTACAGGTCAACGCCGGGGTCAATGAGGCGATGGTTGCCCAGGCCCTGGACTGGCTGGCGCCACAGCCGGATGAGCGCGTGCTGGATTTGTTTTGCGGCCTCGGCAACTTTGCCTTGCCGCTGGCTAAACACGTGCGTGAAGTGGTGGCGGTGGAAGGCGTCCAGACCATGGTGGAGCGGGCGGCGCTGAACGCCGTCAGCAACAATTTGCATAATGCGCAGTTTTTTCAGGCCGATTTGTCCCAGCCTTTGATTGACGCGCAATGGGCCAAACAGGGCTTTTCTGCGGTACTCTTGGACCCACCCCGTGATGGTGCCCTGGAGGTTGTGCGCAAGCTTGCGACGCTTGGGGCCAAGCGTCTGGTGTATGTGTCCTGCAACCCGGCCACGCTGGCGCGGGACACGGTTGAGTTGGTCAAGCAAGGCTACCGGCTAAAACGTGCCGGGATCCTCGACATGTTTCCGCAGACGGCACATGTCGAGGCCATGGCGTTATTTGAAGCGGGCTAGGATGCCCGTTTAATCCGACTGGCCTGCATTCTCCAAGGCCGTGACCTGCCAGGGAGTCTGTGTAAGCTTTAGTGATAAAGCAGGTCGGCGATGATTTTTGGCGCATCAAAGGTGCGTCGTAGGGAAGGTAAGCAAGATGGTACAGGTGAGAGCACACCAGCCGATCAACACCGACGGCAGTATCAATCTCGAGGCATGGCTGGATCATGCCATCAGTGTCGACCCGGCACTGGACCGTGAAGCCTTGAAGGCAGCCTGCGAGTTCGCTCGTGAGTCTGAACAGCAAGACAATGCGGCCAAGAACCTGTGGGCCGAAGGCACTTCCAGCTTTCGCACCGGGTTGGAAATCGCCGAGATCCTTGCCGATCTCAAGCTGGACCAGGATTCGCTGATCGCTGCCGTGCTCTATCGCGGCGTGCGTGAGGGGCATATTCCGTTGGCCACCGTGGGCCAGCGTTTCGGCTCGGTGGTGGCCAAGCTGATCGACGGCGTGCTGCGCATGGCTGCCATCAGCGCCAGCCTCAGCCCGCGCCAGTCCATGGTGCTGGGCACCCAGGGCCAGGTCGAGAACCTGCGCAAGATGCTGGTGGCGATGGTTGACGACGTACGCGTCGCCCTGATCAAGCTGGCCGAGCGCACCTGCGCGATCCGTGCGGTGAAAACCGCCGACGACGAGAAGCGCAACCGTGTGGCCCGCGAAGTCTTCGACATCTACGCGCCGCTGGCACACCGCCTGGGCATCGGCCATATCAAGTGGGAGCTGGAGGACTTGTCCTTCCGTTACCTTGAGCCCGACCAATACAAACAGATCGCCACGCTGCTGCACGAACGGCGGCTCGACCGTGAGCGCTTTATCACCGACGTGATGAACCAGCTGCGCTCAGAGTTGCAGGCCACCGGCGTCGAAGCCGACATCAGCGGCCGCGCCAAACACATCTATTCCATCTGGCGCAAAATGCAGCGCAAGGGCCTGGCCTTCAGCCAGATCTACGACGTGCGTGCCGTGCGCGTGCTGGTGCCGGAAATGCGCGACTGCTATACCGCGCTCGGTATTGTGCACACCCTGTGGCGGCATATTCCCAAGGAGTTCGACGACTACATCGCCAACCCCAAGGAAAACGGCTATCGCTCGCTGCACACTGCCGTGATCGGCCCCGAGGGCAAGGTGCTGGAAGTGCAGATTCGCACCCACGCCATGCATGAAGAGGCGGAGCTGGGCGTGTGCGCGCACTGGCGCTACAAGGGCACCGACGTCAAGGCCGGCTCCAACCAGTACGAAGAGAAAATCTCCTGGCTGCGCCAAGTGCTGGAATGGCACGAAGAGCTTGGCGACATCGGCGGCCTGGCCGAACAGCTGCGGGTGGATATCGAGCCGGATCGGGTCTATATCTTCACCCCCGACGGCCACGCCATCGACTTGCCCAAGGGCGCCACGCCGCTGGACTTTGCCTACCGCGTACATACCGAAATCGGCCACAACTGCCGTGGCGCAAAGATCAACGGGCGCATCGTGCCGCTCAACTACAGCCTGCAAACCGGTGAGCAGGTCGAGATCATCACCAGCAAGCACGGCACACCGAGCCGCGACTGGCTGAACCCGAACCTGGGCTACATCACCACCTCGCGGGCACGGGCGAAGATCGTCCACTGGTTCAAATTGCAGGCGCGTGACCAGAACGTCGCCGCCGGCAAGACCCTGCTCGAACGCGAACTGGCGCGCCTGGGCCTGCCCCAGGTGGACTTCGACAAGCTGGCCGAAAAGGCCAACATGAAGATCGCCGAAGACATGTACGCCGCCCTCGGCGCCGGCGACCTGCGCCTGGCGCAGTTGGTCAACCTGGCCCAGCAGTTGGTGGAGCCGGAACGCGGCAGCGAACAGCTGGAACTGATCCCGCGCAAAGCCACCGGCTACAAGCCCGGCAAGCGCGGCGATATCCAGATCCAGGGCGTGGGCAACCTGATGACGCAGATGGCCGGTTGCTGCCAGCCGTTGCCGGGCGACGCCATCGTCGGCTACATCACCCAGGGCCGTGGCGTGAGCATTCACCGCCAGGATTGCGCCTCGGTGCTGCAGTTGGGCGGGCGCGAGCCGGAGCGCATCATCCAGGTCAGCTGGGGCCCGGTGCCGGTGCTCACCTACCCGGTGGACATCATCATCCGCGCCTACGACCGCTCCGGTTTGCTGCGTGACGTATCGCAAGTGCTGCTCAACGAGCGGATCAACGTGCTGGCGGTCAACACCCGCTCGAACAAAGAGGACAACACTGCGCTGATGTCCTTGACCATCGAGATTCCGGGGCTGGACGCGTTGGGACGGTTGCTGGGGCGGATTTCGCAATTGCCGAATATCATCGAGACACGGCGTAACCGCACCCCATGATGCGGTCAAAAATGTGGGAGGGGGCTTGCCCCCGATTAGCGGTGGGTCAGTCAACATAGGTCTGGCTGAACCGGCCTCATCGGGGGCAAGCCCCCTCCCACATTTGATCTTCAGCGGAAAGAGACCGATGTATTCACTTGAAGACCTGCTGCACCTGATGAATCGCCTGCGGGACCCGCAATACGGGTGCCCGTGGGACATCAAGCAAACGTACGCGACCATCGTCCCGCACACCCTGGAAGAAGCCTATGAAGTTGCCGACGCCATCGAGCGCGGCGACTTCGATCACCTGCAGGGTGAGTTGGGCGACCTGCTGTTCCAAGTGGTGTATTACAGCCAATTGGCACGCGAAGAAGGCCGCTTCGAATTTGCCGGGGTGATCGACAGCATCACGCGCAAGCTGATCCGTCGCCATCCCCATGTGTTCCCCACCGGCGACCTGTACGCACCGCTGGATATTCCTCAGCTCAGCGAAGAACAGGTGAAAGAGCGTTGGGAGCAGATCAAGGCTGAGGAACGTGCGGAAAAATCCGACGCGCCGGAGCAGCTATCCCTACTGGACGATGTGCCTACGGCGTTGCCGTCGCTGTCGCGTGCCGCCAAATTGCAAAAGCGCGCCAGCCAGGTCGGTTTCGACTGGCCGTCCGCCTTGCCGGTGGTGGACAACGTGCGCGAAGAGCTGGATGAAGTGCTCGAAGCCATGGCCGACGACGACCCGGCGGCTATCGCCGATGAGGTCGGTGACCTGCTGTTTGCAGCGGTCAACCTGGCCCGTCATCTCAAGGTCGACCCGGAAACCGCGCTGCGTGGCGCCAATGCCAAGTTCGAACGACGTTTCCGATTTATCGAACAGGCATTGCGCGAAACGCACCAACCCATAGAAGATTGCACCCTCGACGTGTTGGACGCCCTGTGGGGTGAAGCCAAACGTCAGGAAAAGAATGTGTCCAGCTGCGGTTGAGCAGTTGCCTAAGTGAGTAAGCACCATGAGCATTTCCCTTCGCGACCAGTTGCTCAAAGCAGGGCTGGTCAACCAAAAGCAGGCCAAACAGGTCGGCAAAGAGAAACAGAAGCAGCAGCGCCTGGTCCACAAGGGCCAGGCCGAGGTCGATGACACCCAGGCTCGCCTGGCTGCCGAGGCGAAGGCTGAGAAGGTCAAGCGCGATCAAGAGCTGAACCGCCAGCAACAGGAAAAAGCCGAGGCCAAGGCCCGTACGGCCCAGGTCAAGCAATTGATCGAAACCTCGCGCCTGCCCAAGCTGACCACTGAGGACTACTACAACTTTGTAGATGACAAGAAGGTCAAGCGCCTGTCGGTCAACACATTGATGCGCAACAAGCTGAGCAACGGCTCCCTGGCCATCGTGCACCACGGCGGCGGCTACGAGGTGATCCCGCGTGAGGCGGCGCTGAAGATCCAGGAGCGTGCACCGGAGCGCATCGTGCAGCTCAATATCCTCACCGAAAGCCAGGTGCCGGATGAAGACGATCCGTACGCCGCCTACCAGATCCCCGATGACCTGATGTGGTAATGCGTTAAACGCGCCCCATGGCGAGCGCGCTTGCTGCGGCGAGCGGGCTTGCTGTGGCGAGCGGGCTTGTTGTGGCGAGCGGGCTTGCCCGCGTTGGGCTGCGAAGCAGCCCCCAAAACACAAAACCCCGCTCAAAAGGCGGGGTTTATATTTACAAGCAACCCCTGTGGCGAGCGAGCTTGCTCGCGCTGGGCTGCGAAGCAGCCCCCAAAACACAAAACCCCGCTCAAAAGGCGGGGTTTATATTTACAAGCAACCCATGTGGCGAGCGGGCTTGCCCGCGCTGGGCTGCGCAGCAGCCCCAAAAAACAAACCCCACTCAAAAGGCGGGGTTTGTATTTACAAGCAACCCACGTGGCGAGCGAGCTTGCTCGCGCTGGGCTGCGAAGCAGCCCCAATCCGGTATAGGGATTCTGTCTGACGGAATGCGATGGCCTCATGGTGCCGCTTCGCGCCCCAGCGCGAGCAAGCTCGCTTGCCACAACCGGGTTGCCTGTTGAATTTCAGCGTCTCAGGAGCTTTGTGCCTGGCGTCTCATCTCAAGGGTTTCCAGCTCGTTTTTATAATTATGAGCGTCGCTCTCGTTGTGAAACATGCCGACTAGCAGGTCTTGTTGATGTACGTCCCAGATGTGAATCCCATGGGCTACCGCTTCATGGGACATATGTTCGTCGTCGCGCTCAGTTACTTTTACAGTCATCTGCTTGCTCCAATCTCTGGTGGGGTCTGCGGCAAGTCGTCGCAGGTCTTTGTTATATGTTTTGTTAGCTTGCTAAGTAAACCGACTTTTCGCGCAACAACTCATTGCAGAAAATGCAACAGTGCTGCAGGCCGCGTAAACCGCGACATTGCGTCGCAGGGTGCTGAGTTTTATGACAAAAGTTTCATGTTCAAGTGGCGCTGTGACCTTGCGTTGACCCTGTCGCCGCCTTCGCGAGCAAGCCCGCTCCCACAGTTGAAATGCGCTCAAAATGTGGGAGGGGGCTTGCCCGCGATAGCGGTATACGCTTCAAAGCAAAACCTGCAGGCGAAAAAAAGCCCCGCATTCAGCGAGGCTCCTTTTTGACTCATCAGCCCATCAGCTACCTTTGACAGCCTTGCCGTCAACGGTACCGTCTTGCAGCATGATGTTGTATTCCTTGCCGTCGGTCTCAACCTGACGCAGGGCAACTAGGATGCCGCCCTGGTCCTTGGCAAACCACATCTGCGTGATGCGCTTGCTCTGGGTCGGGTCACGCACGCGCTCAACCTTGATCGCGTCGATGGAGCCAACCTTGGTCTGAACCTTTTCCGGGCCAATCACACGGAAGTCGTAAGTGTCGACGTCGGTGCCTTCAACCACGTTGTAGCTCATGCTCTTCTTGCCGGCGGCGACATCGCGCTGCAGGGCCAACTGGTAGGTCGACTTGTCGAGCATGCCGCTTTGCAGGGGCACGTTGACCGCGTCCTTGTTTTCAAAGCCGGTGACTTTCTTGGCGGACTGGTCGAAATCCAGGTTGATCTTCTTGGCTTTGCCCAAGCCACCGCGTTCAAACGTGTAGCTCTTGGGTTGCAGGGTGTCCTTGTCAAACAGGATCACGCTGGTTTCGGTCAGGCTGGCGATCATCATGGATGCCTTGAAATTCAAGGTCCAGGTGCCATCGCCATTCTTGGCCAGGCTGCGTTCAGCCGAGCCACTCATGGGCAACTGTTTCCAGTCGGCGGTGTAGCTGACGGAGAAGGGGTGTAGGTCTGCTGCTTGCACGGCAGGCAAGGCGAACAGCGCAAAAGCGAAGAGCAAGGCGCGACGCATAAAATCTCCTAGGTTCGAATCAAGTGGCCGCTGGCCGCAAGTAACTGACCGTCCAATAATGCACCCTGGTCACCGAGAATCAACCGCCCCTCGGCAAACCAGCGAACCGCCAGCGGGTAAATCCTGTGTTCCTGGGTATGAACCCGTTGCGCAAGGCTCTGCGCCGAGTCGTCAGACTCTACCGGAACCACTGCCTGTACGACCAGAGGCCCGCCATCGAGTTCCTCGGTGACAAAGTGCACGCTGCAGCCATGCTCGCTGTCGCCGGCGTCGAGGGCACGTTGGTGGGTATGCATGCCCTTGTACTTAGGCAGCAGGGACGGGTGGATATTCAGCAGGCGCCCTTCGTAGTGCCGCACGAAATCAGCGCTGAGAATGCGCATGAAACCGGCCAGTACCACGAGTTGGGGGTTGAAGGCGTCGATCAGTTCGACCAGGGCAGTGTCGAAGGCCTCGCGGCCGTCGAAAGCCTTGTGATCCAGGGAGCGGGTGTCGATACCTGCGTCCCTGGCGCGTTGCAGGCCGTAGGCGTCGCTGCGGTTGGAGATCACCGCAGCGATGCGCACCGGGCTGTCGCCGGTGCGCGTGCTGTCAATCAGGGCCTGCAAGTTGCTGCCGGTGCCGGAGAGCAGCACCACGACATTACAGGTCTGGGACATCAATGAGCCTTGAGGTTCTTGAGTTCGACCTGCGCAGCGCCTTCTGCAGCGGTGGCGATCTGACCGATGACCCAAGGTTGCTCGCCGGCTTCACGCAGTACGTTCAGTGCGGTTTCAACGTGCTCTTGCGCCACGCAGATGACCATGCCCACGCCGCAGTTCAGCACGCGGTGCATTTCGGTTTCGTTGACGTTGCCTTTCTCTTGCAGCCAGTCGAACACAGCAGGGCGCTGCCAGCTGGCCACGTCGACAATCGCCTGGGCGCCTTTTGGCAGCACGCGTGGGATGTTGTCCAGCAGGCCGCCGCCGGTGATGTGGGCCATGGCTTTGACTGCGCCAGTGTCCTTGATCAGTTTGAGCAGTGGCTTGACGTAGATGCGGGTCGGCGCCATCAGCAGGTCGGTCAGAGGCTTGCCGTCGAGCTGGATGGTTTCGATGTCGGCACCGGACACTTCGATGATCTTGCGGATCAGCGAGTAGCCGTTGGAGTGCGGGCCGGAGGACGGCAGGGCGAGCAGGGCATCACCGGCAGCGACTTTGGAGCCGTCGATGATCTCGGCTTTTTCCACCACGCCGACGCAGAAGCCGGCCAGGTCGTAGTCATCGCCTTCGTACATGCCTGGCATTTCAGCGGTTTCGCCGCCGACCAGGGAGCAACCCGACAGCTCGCAACCCGCGCCGATACCGGTGACCACTTGTGCCGCGGTGTCTACGTTCAGCTTGCCGGTGGCATAGTAGTCCAGGAAGAACAACGGCTCGGCGCCGCAGACCACCAGGTCGTTGACGCACATGGCAACCAGGTCGATGCCGATGGTGTCGTGCTTGTTCAGGTTCAGTGCCAGGCGCAGCTTGGTGCCTACACCGTCGGTGCCGGAAACCAGCACAGGCTGCTTGTAGCCGGCCGGGATTTCGCAGAGGGCGCCAAAACCGCCCAGGCCGCCCATGACTTCGGGGCGCGCAGTGCGCTTGGCGACGCTCTTGATGCGTTCGACCAATGCTTCACCGGCGTCGATGTCTACACCGGCGTCCTTGTAGCTCAGGGAGGGTTGCTTGCTCATGATCCAGGCCTTTAGGGGGGATTCAGGGGTAACGACCGAGCGGGCAGGGGCTTTTGGTAAAAGGCCCAGCCGTGGACGGTCTGCGAAGGCGCGCGATTTTATCAGGCTTGAGGGGCAGCGGCCATCCTCGGGCCGACGGGCAGGGCCATATAGGTTAAAAAAGCCGGTTAAAAAAATGCTCATCGAGTCTGCCAAGGCGCGTATTAAGGTATAGCCTTTAACCCGCTATCGTTATGACAGGGCGAAAACTTGCCGCGACCCTGTGAATGTTTTGTAGGTCGCGGTGGTCACAGCCTTGCCAACCGAGTTCACGCGGTCTGTTCCAGCCGCTAAATTTGTCGTCCGGGAATCTTCCATGCGTCTGTGTAAATTCTTTTTTGTAGGCTGTTTGTCGTTGGTCAGCCTGGCGAGTCATGCCGAAACCCTCAATGGCCTTTATCAAGTACTCGAACCCGTCAGCAGCCAGGCCCCGCAAGAACGCGATCAGGCCACCCAGCGCGCCGTGCAGACCCTGGTGATTCGCCTCACCGGCGACGCCAAGGCCGCCGAGGGCCCGGGCCTGGCGGCGATCCGCAAGGACCCGCAGCAAATCATCAGCCAATACGGCTACGAGGCCGGCCCGCCCGAGAGCCTGCAAGTGGATTTCGACCCGGTCAGCACCGATCGCGCCTTGCGTGAGGCGGGCCTGTCGATCTGGGGCAGCAATCGGCCGTCGATCCTTGGCTGGTGGCTGAACGACTCCACCGAGGGCAGCAGCCTGGTAGGCGATGGCCAGACCATCGCGGCAGCACTGCGCCGTGCGGCACAACACCGTGGCCTACCGCTGCGCCTGCCGTTGGGCGACCTGGATGAGCAAGTTGTTGCCACTGCACCGAATCTGGAAAGTGCTGACGCCACGCCATTGCGCGCCGCTTCCGAACGCTACGGCGCCGACGCCTTGCTCGCCGTGCATGCTCGCCAGGAAGGCAGCCAGTGGCAAGCCAAATGGCGCCTGTGGCTGGGCGACAAGAGCGAGCAGGGCACCGCGCAAGGTGCCGACACCGCCGCCGTGGCCGATGCGGTGTTACTGGCTGTCAGCCAAAAACTGGCACCGCGCTTTGCGGTCAAGCCTGGGATGAGTGCCGAGCAACTGCTGGAAGTGCAGGGCATGAACCTGGAGCGCTACGCCGCGCTGGGGCGTTTGCTCGAGCCGTTTGGCGGCCAGCCGCAGCGGGTGGAGGGCGATCGTATTGTGTATCGCGTCAATGGCAGTGCCGAGCAGTTGCGGACGCAGTTGAGTTTGGCCAAGTTGCAGGAGGTGCCTGCAAGCGAGGCGCCCGCCCAGCAACCGGTGGTCGAGGGTACGCAGCCGGCGGTGGCCCCTGAGCCGCAGGCGCAGCTGCGTTTTCGTTGGTAAATGTTCTTCCTATATAGATAGAAGCAAATGATGGAGTGGTTTATGGCGGATACGCGTCGTTGGGTGTGGCTAGGCGGGATTGTCCTGCTGTGCGTTTTTGTGTTCTTGCTGCATTCGATCCTGACGCCGTTTCTGGTTGCGTTGCTGCTGGCCTATCTGTTCGATCCCGTGGTGGATCGCCTGGAGAAAGCCGGCCTGTCGCGAACCCTGGGTGTCGTGGCGGTGTTTGCCTTGTTCACGTTGATTATCACGGCGTTGGTGCTGGTGCTGGTGCCGATGCTGGCCAAGCAACTGTTCCGCCTGTATGAGCTTGCACCGCAAATGCTCGACTGGCTGCAGCACACGGCGATGCCGTGGGCCCAGGCCAAGCTGGGGTTGGCGGATGGCTTCTGGAAGTTCGACAAGGTCAAGGCGGCCATCAGTGAGCATATGGGCCAGACTACCGATATCGTCGGTATGGTACTCAGCCAGGCAACCGCCTCCAGCCTGGCGCTGATTGGCTGGTTGACCAACCTGGTGCTGATCCCGGTGGTAGCGTTCTACCTGCTGCGCGACTGGGACATCATGATGGCCAAGATCCGCAGCCTGCTGCCGCGCGATCGGGAGGAGCGCATCGTGTCCCTGGCCGGTGAGTGCCATGAGGTGCTTGGCGCCTTCGTGCGCGGCCAGTTGCTGGTGATGTTGGCGCTGGGGGTTATCTACGCGGCCGGCCTGATGGCGATCGGCCTGGAGCTGGGCCTGTTGATCGGCTTGATCGCCGGTCTGGCGGCTATCGTGCCGTACATGGGGTTTGTGATCGGCATCGGCGCCGCGTTGGTGGCGGGCCTGTTCCAGTTCGGTGGCGACCTTTACCCGATGCTCGGGATTGTCGCCGTGTTCATGGTGGGCCAGGCCCTGGAAGGCATGGTGTTGACGCCGTTGCTGGTGGGCGACCGGATTGGCCTGCACCCGGTGGCGGTGATCTTCGCGATCCTGGCGGGCGGTGAGCTGTTCGGCTTTACCGGCATCCTGCTGGCGCTGCCGGTGGCGGCGGTGATCATGGTGCTGGTGCGCCATGTGCATGATGTGTACAAGGATTCGGATGTGTATACCGGGGTCGAAGACCCTGACCTGTAAGTGCTGCGCGGCAAACCCGGCTCAGGCCGGGTTTGTCGTTGAAGGCGTCAAACAATTTGCGCAAAACCGCCAGGTTAACGCAAACCTTTGATTTTGCTTGTGGTCTGCTGCATTGTGCGCCCGGCGTCACGGGTATAAACTTTGCAAACTTTACACAGAGGCCACTAACGGTTCGTTTGGAGCCGTTCAGTCAGCATGAAACCGATTCAGCTGCCCTTAGGTGTGCGTCTGCGTGATGACGCTACCTTTATCAACTACTACCCAGGCGCCAATGCCGCTGCACTCGGCTATGTCGAGCGGCTATGCGAAGCCGACGCCGGGTGGACCGAAAGCCTGATCTATTTGTGGGGCAAGCACGGCGTGGGGCGTACCCACCTGTTGCAGGCGGCGTGTCTGCGGTTCGAGCAGATGGGCGAGCCGGCGGTTTACCTGCCTCTGGCTGAGTTGATGGACCGCGGCATCGGGATCTTCGACCATCTTGAGCAATACGAGCTGGTGTGCCTCGACGACCTTCAGGCCATCGCGGGCAAGGCGGAGTGGGAAGAGGCGCTCTTCCATCTGTTCAACCGCCTGCGTGACAGCGGCCGACGTTTGCTGATTGCAGCGTCTACCTCGCCGCGTGAATTGCCGGTGAAGCTGGCTGACCTCAAGTCGCGCCTGACCCTGGCGCTGATCTTTCAGATGCGCCCCCTGTCCGACGAAGATAAATTGCGCGCCCTGCAATTACGCGCATCGCGACGCGGCCTGCACCTTACCGACGAAGTAGGGCACTTTATTCTCACGCGTGGCACCCGCAGCATGAGCGCGTTGTTCGACCTGCTCGAGCAACTCGACCAGGCTTCCCTGCAAGCGCAACGAAAATTGACGATCCCGTTCCTCAAAGAAACGTTGGGTTGGTAACCTGTTGAATCTGTAGGGTTCGGCAATTTCCAGGCGTCAGAAAACCTGCGTTTGAGCCCGTCTGGCTACGCATTTGAACCTAAAAATGGAATTACGGCTTAGATGTCATAGTCCAATCGCGAAGTCACATAGATCACGATTGAATTTGCAAATCGATGTGATAGTGGGCATAGTCTCGACTTCTTTACATATCAGCCACGGTCGTGCCCATGCTAAATCGCTTCGCACCCCTCGTGCCTCTCGCACTCGTTACCCTGTTGTTTGGTTGCGCCTCCCACCCCCAACAGGTGGTAGAACAGCAAAAACCACAGGTTCAACACCAGGCTAAATTCGTTGCTGCACAATCTGCCTCTGTTTATGAGGAAGAAGTGGCAACTGAAAGCGAACTGTCCGACTTTGCCGGCAGCAAGCCTTACCAGCTCCCTGTGCTGGCCGACAGTATCCTCGAACGCGGCATGTCCCTGATCGGTACCCGTTACCGTTTCGGCGGTACCTCCGAAGCCGGTTTCGACTGCAGCGGTTTCATCGGCTACCTGTTTCGTGAAGAAGCTGGCATGAACCTGCCACGCTCGACGCGCGAAATGATCAACGTGAAAGCACCGTTGGTCGCACGCAACAACCTCAAGCCCGGTGATCTGCTTTTCTTCAGTACAGCGGGCCGCGGGCGTGTAAGTCATGCCGGTATCTACCTGGGCGATAACCAGTTTATCCACTCCAGCAGCCGCCGCAGTGGCGGTGTTCGAGTCGACAGCCTGGGCGACAGCTACTGGAGCAAAACCTTCATCGAAGCCAAGCGCGCACTCGCCATGGCCCCGACAACGGTTACCGCTAGCAAGTAAACTTAAAGTGATACTTGAAGTTTGACGTGTAAGCGCTAGAATCCCTGGACATTGTTGTAATCCGTTCGCGCGAGCTTTGCTTGCGCGTTCTGGTTTTCAGCGTTCGGCAGCGAAAGCCGCATCCAGACCAGGATTGTTCTGCACATGTCGACCTCGGCCCGCCTGATTCTTATTGTTTGCGCCGCGCTGCTCAGCGCCTGCGCAAGCCGCCCACCGCCGCCCGCTCCTGTAGCGGTCAAGCCTAAGCCGGTGTTCAACTATTCCAGCCAGAATTACTCACCTGCTGCTGAAGATGTGCTCTTCCGCGCCCTTGGCCTAGTTGGCACGCCTTATCGTTGGGGCGGCAACACCCCAGACTCGGGTTTTGACTGCAGTGGCCTGATCGGGTTTGTCTACCGTGACGCGGCGGGCATTTCCTTGCCGCGCACCACGCGTGAGCTGATCGTTATGCGTGCTCAGGATGTCAGCGAACAGAACCTGCAAACCGGCGACCTGCTGTTCTTCGCCACTGGCGGTGGCTCCCAGGTCAGCCACGCCGGGATCTACGTGGGCGAAGGCCGTTTTGTCCATGCACCGCAAACCGGCGGTACGGTGAAGCTCGATACCCTGTCCAAGGCATATTGGCAGAATGCCTACCTCAGCGCCAAGCGTGTGTTGCCCGCGAATCTGGCACGTAACCCCTAGGCTGAGCGCAAACCAAATGTGGGAGCGGGCTTGCTCGCGAAGGCAGAGTGTCAGTCAACAGGTTGATTGACTGATCCATCGCC
>NZ_WKCB01000071.1 GCF_021606685.1 Pseudomonas syringae | reverse complement strand
CGAAGGCGTAGTGTCAGTCAACTGATTTGTTGCTGACACTACGCCTTCGCGAGCAAGCCCGCTCCCACATTGGATCTGTGTGTGACTTATAAATACTTACTGGTCACGAACGGACCCTATGTGTCTGAAAAGTTGTTCGGGTACACTCGGAGCCTGTAAAACCGATCCTATCGAATCACTTTTCACGTTCTCACGAGGTTTGCCATGGCTGATTACAAAGCGCCGCTGCGTGATATGCGCTTCGTCCTCAACGAAGTTTTTGAGGTCGCCACCACTTGGGCCCAATTGCCGGCATTGGCAGACACGGTAGACGCCGAAACCGTTGAGGCAATCCTCGAAGAAGCCGGCAAAGTGACCGCCAAATCCATCGCACCGATTAGCCGTGCTGGCGATGAACAAGGTTGCCGCTGGGACAATACGGCGGTATTCACCCCGGAAGGTTATCCACAGGCCTACAAAACCTACGCCGAAGGCGGCTGGGTGGGTGTCGGTGGCGACCCGAGCTTCGGCGGCATGGGCATGCCCAAGGCGGTGTCGGCCCAGGTCGAAGAAATGATCAACTCGTCGAGCCTGGCGTTCGGCCTGTACCCAATGTTGACCTCTGGCGCTTGCGTGTCGATCAACACCCATGCCAATGAGGCGCTCAAGGCCGCCTATTTGCCCAAGATGTATTCCGGCGAGTGGGCCGGCTCCATGTGCCTCACCGAAGCGCATGCCGGCACCGACCTGGGGATTATCCGTACCAAGGCCGAGCCTCAGGCGGACGGTTCCTACACGATCAGCGGCACCAAGATCTTCATCACCGGCGGTGAGCACGACCTGACGGAAAACATCATCCACCTGGTGCTGGCCAAGCTGCCGGACGCACCGGCGGGCCCCAAGGGCATTTCGCTGTTCCTGGTGCCCAAGTTCATGGTCAATGCCGACGGCAGCCTGGGCGCGCGTAACCCGGTGAGCTGTGGTTCGATCGAACACAAGATGGGCATCCAGGCGTCCGCGACCTGCGTGATGAACTTCGACGCCGCCGTGGGTTACCTGGTGGGCGAGCCCAACCGTGGGCTGGCGGCGATGTTCACCATGATGAACTACGAGCGCCTGGGCGTGGGCATCCAGGGCCTGGCGTCCGGCGAGCGCTCTTACCAGAACGCGATTGAATACGCCCGTGATCGTCTGCAAAGCCGCGCGCCGACCGGTGCCCAGGCCAAGGACAAAGTGGCCGACCCGATCATCGTGCACCCCGACGTGCGCCGCATGCTGCTGACCATGAAAGCCGCCAACGAGGGCGGCCGCGCGTTTTCCACCTACGTGGCGACGCAACTGGATATCGCCAAGTTCAGTGAAGACCCGGCTGCGCGTGAACGCGCCGATAACCTGGTGGCGTTGCTGACCCCGGTGGCCAAGGCCTTCCTCAGCGACCTGGGCCTGGAAACCACCGTGCTCGGCCAGCAGGTGTTCGGCGGCCACGGCTACATCCGGGAATGGGGCCAGGAGCAACTGGTGCGTGATGTGCGCATCACGCAGATCTACGAAGGCACCAACGGCATCCAGGCACTGGATTTGATGGGGCGCAAGATTGTCGGCAGCGACGGCGCGTTCTATACCCTGTTCGCCGACGAGATCCGCCAGTTCACTGCGACCGCCGGGGCGGAGCTGGCTGAGTTCACCAAACCGTTGAACGCCGCCGTGGATAACCTGGACGAACTGACCGCCTGGGTGCTTGACCGCGCCAAGACCAACCCGAACGAAATCGGCGCGGCCTCGGTTGAGTACTTGCACGCCTTTGGCTACATGGCCTATGCCTACATGTGGGCGCGCATGGCCAAGGCCGCGTGGGGCAAGGAATCTGAGGAAGACTTCTACGCCAGCAAGCTGGGCACCGCACGTTTCTACTTTGCGCGCCTGCTGCCGCGTATCCATTCGCTGAGTGCGTCGGTAAAAGCCGGTAGCGAATCGCTGTTTTTGCTGGATGAAGCACTGTTCTAGGGGCTTGGAGGGCGTGTAAGCATTCTCTTACATGACGTGCTGCTATTCGTCCTCTATCGCCAAATTGGATCCACGGATAATCTACTTCACATGGACGTCGCGCAGGAAGCGCAAAGCAACAACACGGACACGTAGGATTCTGCCAGGACGGCGGAGTGAAATGGATGTCAGGGAAACAGTCTGCAAAGCCCCGCTTCGGCGGGGTTTTCTTTTGCCCGCGAAAAAGTCAGGCGCTTGCCTGCGGGGCATTCATCACGTCTTCCAGCAAGGTGCGCAGCAACGCCACCGTGGCCTGCTGGCGCTGCACGTCGCGGCACACCAACCCTACTTTCAGCGCCACCCTGGGTTCACTCAAGGGTTTCCACAGCAGCGCCTTGCTGTTGTGTTCATCCTGAGAACGCCCCGGCAATACCGTGGCGAGTTTGGAATGGGGCAGGCTGTCGAGAATCCCCACCATGGTATTCAGCTCAGCCTGTACCTGCGGCCGTCGTCCGAGGTTGGCCAACTGGCCCTGCCAGATCTGGCGCACTTGAAACTCTTCCCCCAGCAGTAGCATCGGCAGCTCTGCCGCTTGTTTCAGCGAGACTTTCTTGAATTCGCGCAGGGGATGATCCTCGGGGATGACCACCTTCAACTCATCTTCATACAGCAGCACGCCATGCAGCCCTGGCTGACGCGGCGGCAGGTAGCTGATGCCGATGTCCAGCGAGCCATTGAGCAGCCGCCGTTCAATCTCCAGCCCGGTCAATTCGTAGATCTGCACCACCAGGTGGGGCTGGGCCTTGCGCACGCGCTCGAGCATTTGCGGCACCAGGCTGGTATGCACGGTTTGCAGCACGCCGATGGCCAAGGTGCGCATGGCCTGGCCCTTGAAGTTGCGCAAAGCTTCGACAGCCTGCTGCATACCCTCGATCAGCGGCAGCGCGTGGTTGTACAGCGTGTGCGCGGCCAGGGTGGGCAGCAGCCGCTTGCTGCTGCGCTCGAACAGGCTGAGATCTAGGTTCTGTTCCAACTGGCGAATCTGCTGCGAGAGGGCCGGTTGAGAGATCGACAGGCGTTCTGCAGCACGGCCTACGTGGCCTTCTTCATACACCGCGACGAAATAACGCAGTTGCTTGAAATCCATAAGACTTACTTATCGAAAAAGCTGGAAAATCGAAATGGCTGTTGGCCCCCGAGACGCCTAGTCTAGCGCCTATTCGCAGGGCTTACAGGGCCGGATCGGGCAATGAACAGCGTTTATGTTGATGGCATTTACATAGGCAAGGCAAAAAACCTCAGGGCAATGTGCACAGGGGGTGCCTACCAAGGTCCGGTTGCTATCGGGGGCCGCCTGTGAACCTGTTTCGTCGCCCCGCCCCGAGCCTTGACGATTTGATCCTGGACGCGCCTCACGCCGATCTATCCAGTCAATCGCTGATGCCCACCGTGGCCAAGCCCGCACAGGTGTTCGTGCGCGGCCAGGGCTCCTGGCTATGGGACAGCGATGAGCGCGCCTACCTGGATTTCAGCCAAGGCAACGCCGCCAACAGCCTCGGCCACAGCCCGCAGGTTTTGATCAACGCCCTTGGCGAGCAGACTCAGGCCCTGATCAACCCCGGCATGGGCCTGCACAACCGCGCCCAACTCAACCTCGTCGAACGCCTGTGCCATCGCACCGGCAGTGACCAGGCCTACCTGCTCAACAGCGGCGCGGAAGCCTGCGAAGCGGCGATCAAGCTGGCACGCAAATGGGGCCAGCGGCATCGTGGTGGCGCTTACCGCATCATCAGCGCGAGCAATGGCTGCCACGGGCGCAGTTTCGCCGCCATGGCCGCCTCGGCGAGTACACGCTTTGAACCGCAGTTGCCAGGCTTCAGCCATGTGCCCTTCAACGACCTGCCAGCCCTGCACGCGGCCGTCGATGCACAGACCGTCGCCATCATGCTCGAGCCGATCCAGAGCGAAGCCGGCGTGGTCCCGGCGACCGAGCACTACCTCAAAGGGGTCGAGCGCCTGTGCCGTGAGCTGGGGATTCTGTTGATTCTCGACGAAGTACAAACCGGCCTGGGCCGCTGCGGCACCTTGCTTGCCGAACAACAGTACGGTGTACGGGCCGACATCATCACCCTCGGCAAAGGCATGGGCGGCGGCGTACCGTTGGCGGCGCTGCTGGCACGCGGCAACGCCTGCTGTTTTGACGTGGGCGACCTGGAAGGCACCCATCACGGCAACGCGCTGATGGCATCGGCCGGTTTGGCGGTACTCGATACAGTGCTGGAGCACGGTTTCCTGGACCAGGTGCGTGAGTCCGGCCTTTACCTGGGCGAAGGCCTTGCGCGCCTTGCTTACCGTTACGACCACGGCCAATTGCGCGGCCACGGCCTGATGTGGGGCCTGACGTTGTCGGATGATTCTGCGGATGCGGTGGTAAAAGCAGCCCTGCACGAAGGCCTGATCCTCAATGCCCCGCAACCGGACTGCCTGCGCTTCACCCCGGCCCTGACGGTCAGCAAAAGCAACATCGACGAAATGCTTTTACGCCTGGCTCGCGCCTTCTCCCGCGTGCGCACCGCCCAACTGCAATGCCGCAAGGGCATCGCCGTTTAACCCCGATTTCCTGAACCGTCTCGCGGCATACGCGGCGCCTCCAGCCTGATTCTTTTGGCTGGGGGCGTTTTTTTGTCCGTGTAATTTTTGGATTGAAAAGGTTGATTGATCGTCAGTGAAAACAATGGCTTTTTAGCGAGCGTTGGCAAGGACTGCCGAGAGGGTGTGAAGATCTTTTTTGCGCGCCATTTCTAATCTGTACCACTGGGTGGTATGTTTTATGGGAAGGGATATCCATGAGGTTAAGGTTGTTCAAAACCCGCAATTTTGCTCATGCGGCCAGTAAGGCTTGGATTTGTGATTCGGAGTTGAGTGAGGCATTTAGCGAAATGCTGAGAGGACAAGCTGACAGTTTGGGCGGCGGGGTTTGGAAGAAGCGTCTGAATCAAAATCGTCATCGCGCTATTGTCTTGGCCAAGGGCAGGCATTTTTGGGTTTATCAGCTTTTGTTTGCCAAGCAGGATCAAAGCAGTATCAGTCATAGCTAGCTCACTTGGTTTCGGTCGCTGGCTAAGACTTATGAACATTTCAACGAAGCACAGATTCAGCAGATGTTGGATCTCAGGGAGTTTGTGGAGATAGATCATGACTAAGAAATATAAAAGTGAGGCGTTTGAGTCCATTCATCAATCTGCCTTGGCACTTTATTCAATTGGCGCCATCAACAAAACCACCCTCCGTGAATATGACGAAGCATGCCTATCTGCCGTCCCGGAGCAAATCCCGGCCGACCAGATCAAGCTACTGCGCGAAAACAGTCATGTCAGCCAACCGGTATTCGCCCGTTACTTGAACACCAGTGCCTCCACGGTGAAGAAATGGGAGTCCGGTGAAAAACAACCCAGCGGCATGGCCCTCAAGTTGCTGAGCATCGTGCAAAAGCACGGCTTGGAGATTCTCGCCTGAGGCTGGCCGAGTGCCAGATCCCACTGAACCCTCACGAGCGCCCAAGGTCGATTAGCTACACGGCTCACACGAGCCGATTTTTTGGAGCTGACCCATGGATATCATTCGTATCATCATCGCCATTCTGCTGCCGCCACTGGGTGTGTTCCTGCAAGTGGGTTTCGCCGGCGCGTTCTGGCTGAACATCCTGCTGACCCTGTGCGGTTACTTCCCCGGCATCATTCACGCCGTGTACATCATCGCCAAGCGCTGATGCCGTCAAATGTGGGAGGGGGCTTGCTCCCGATGGCGGAGTATCAGTTAGCACATGCACTGACTGAACCACCGCTATCGGGAGCACGTCCCCTCCCACGTTTCACACCGCGTGCAACCAGAAGTTCAGGCTGCGCGCCCGTCAGCCTTTTGCGATGAGCCGTGAGTTGCGCTCATTGCGAAAGGCCAGTTGTTCGATGGTCTGGGTGGCGTGTTCGGCTTCTTCCCGCGCTTGAAGGATGATGCCGTGCTGCTCGGACTTGCTGCACACCGGGTCGGCGTTGCTCGCATCCCCCGTGAGCATGAAGGCCTGGCAGCGGCAGCCGCCGAAGTCCTTCTCTTTTTCGTCGCAGGAACGGCACGGCTCGGGCATCCAGTCGTAGCCGCGAAAACGGTTAAAGCCAAACGAGTCGTACCAGATGTGCTGCATGCTGTGTTCACGCACATTCGGAAATTGCACCGGCATCTGTCGGGCGCCGTGGCAGGGTAGGGCGGTGCCGTCCGGTGTCACTGTCAGAAAGATGCTGCCCCAGCCGTTCATGCAGGCTTTTGGGCGTTCCTCGTAGTAATCCGGTGTGACGAATATCAGCTTGCACGGGTGCCCTTGGGCTTCGAGCTTGGCCCGGTATTCGTTGGTGATGCGTTCGGCACGTACCAGTTGTTCTTTGGTCGGCAACAACCCCACACGATTGAGCTGCGCCCAGCCGTAGAACTGGCAGGTGGCGAGTTCGACAAAGTCTGCCTCCAGCGCGATGCACAGCTCGATGATGCGGTCGATCTTGTCGATATTGTGCCGATGGGTCACGAAATTCAGCACCATCGGGTAGCCATGCGCCTTCACTGCGCGGGCCATTTCCAACTTTTGTGCGAAGGCTTTCTTCGAGCCGGCCAGCAGGTTGTTCACCTGCTCGTCGCTGGCCTGGAAGCTGATCTGGATGTGGTCCAGGCCGGCTTTTTTGAAGTCGCTGATCTTCTGCTCGGTCAGGCCGATGCCGGATGTGATCAGGTTGGTGTAGAAGCCCAGTTTGCGTGCCTCGGCGATCAGTTCGGCCAGGTCCTGGCGCACCAGCGGCTCACCGCCGGAAAACCCCAGTTGCGCGGCGCCCATCTCCCGCGCTTCGCGAAACACCTTGAACCACTGTTCGGTGCTCAGCTCCTTGCCCTGCTCGGCAAAATCCAGCGGGTTGGAGCAATACGGGCACTGCAACGGGCAGCGATACGTCAGCTCGGCGAGCAACCACAATGGCAAGCCAATCGGTGGTTTTTCAGGCAAGGGTGATCCAGTGCTCAGCACGGGCGACCTCCATGAATTGCTCGATATCTTCAGCAAGCTCAGGCACGCCGGGGAATTGCTGATCCAGCTCGGCGATGATCGCCGCCACATCACGCTCGCCGTCGATCAGGCCGCCAATCAGCGCGGCGCTGTCGTTGAGTTTGATCATGCCTTCGGGGTAGAGCAATACGTGGCCTTTCTGCGCCGGCTCGTACTGGTAACGATAGCCCTGGCGCCAGGTCGGTGTTCTGCTGCGATCAAAGCTCATAGGGTGATCCCTTTATGCCACACCCGCTGTTCGGTCACGCTGTGATAGGGCGGGCGCTTGAGTTCATAGGCCATGCTCATGGCATCCAGCATGCTCCACAGGATGTCGAGTTTGAACTGCAGGATTTCCAGCATGCGCTCCTGGCCCTCGCGGGTGGTGTAGTGCTGCAGCGTGATCGCCAGCCCATGTTCCACATCACGGCGAGCCTGGCCCAGGCGGGTACGGAAATACTCGTAGCCAGCCGGGTCGATCCACGGGTAATGCTGCGGCCAGCTGTCGAGGCGCGACTGGTGGATCTGCGGCGCGAACAGCTCGGTCAATGAGCTGCTGGCGGCTTCCTGCCAACTGGCGCGACGGGCGAAGTTGACGTAGGCGTCCACCGCAAAACGCACGCCGGGCAGCACCAGTTCCTGGGAGCGCAGTTGGTCCGGGTCGAGGCCGACCGCCTGGCCCAGGCGCAGCCAGGCTTCGATGCCGCCGTCTTCACCGGGCGCGCCATCGTGGTCGAGCAGGCGCTGGATCCACTCGCGGCGGATCTCGCGGTCCGGGCAATTGGCCAGGATCGCGGCGTCTTTAAGCGGGATATTCACCTGGTAGTAGAAGCGGTTGGCGACCCAGCCCTGGATCTGCTCACGGGTGGCGCGGCCTTCGTACATCGCCACGTGGTACGGGTGATGGATATGGTAGAAGGCGCCCTTGGCCCGCAGGGCTGCTTCGAACTCTGCGGTCGTCAGCGGTGTGTCAGTCATGGGGTCAGCTCCTACAATTGAATGCTCATGCCGTCGTAAGCAACTTCGACATTGCGCCGCACCAACTCGGCCCGCTCGGGGGAGTCTTCATCGAGGATCGGGTTGGTGTTGTTGATGTGGATAAGCACCTTGCGCTGCTTGGGCAATTGCTCCAGCACCTCAAGCATGCCGCCGGGGCCATTCTGCGCCAGGTGTCCCATCTCGCGGCCGGTGCGCGTGCCAACGCCACGGCGCTGCATCTCATCGTCATCCCACATCGTGCCGTCCACCAGCAGGCAGTCGCTGCCGGCCATGATCTCCAGCAGCGGCGCGTCGACCTTGCCCAGGCCCGGGGCGTAGAACAGTTTGCCGCCGGTGCGCAGGTCTTCGACGATCAGGCCGATGTTGTCGCCAGGGTGCGGGTCGAAGCGGTGCGGCGAGTAGGGCGGTGCGGCGCTGCGCAGTGGCAGCGGGGTGAAACGCAGGTTGGGGCAGGCCGGAATGGTGAAGCTGGCGTCCAGCTCGATTCGGTTCCAGGCCAGGCCGCCGTTCCAATGAGTGAGCATGGTGAACAGCGGGAAGCCGGTGCTCAGGTCTTCGTGGACCATGTCGGTGCACCACACTTGGTGCGGGCAGCCTTCGCGCAGACTCAGCAGGCCGGTGGTGTGGTCGATCTGGCTGTCCATCAGGATGATCGCGCTGATACCGGTATCACGCCGGGCGCGGCCAGGTTGCATCGGTGCAAAGCCCTGAAGTTGCGCGCGGATATCCGGCGAGGCATTGCACAGCACCCAATTGACGCCGTCGTCGGAGATCGCGATGGACGACTGCGTGCGCGCCTGGGCCCGCAGGCTACCGTCGCGAAAGCCTGCGCAGTTCACGCAGTTGCAGTTCCACTGCGGAAAACCACCGCCGGCGGCGGAACCTAGAATCTGGACAAACATGGCCGCTCCATCAAACAAAGCTCAAAACAAAAACGCCCCGGGCGAACCGAGGCGTTGTATTACCCAGCGGATTAGCGGCTGGCGAAGTACATGGTGACTTCGAAACCGATGCGCAGATCAGTGTAAGCAGGTTTGGACCAAGTCATATTCATACTCCTACGAAGGGATGGGACGTTCACTACCAAGTAATACATATAGTCCACCTCCAGCCGGAGATGTTCAGATGTGTGCTAGGGAATGTTACTCAATTCTTTTCAAGTTAGCGCTGTCTTGATGGAAAAAGCCTTTTGCAGGGGCGGCAACGATCAGCGTGCCGCGTGCCAGGCATCGTTGATACGCGGACCGTTGGCAACACACCGCCAGCCGCCTTGGGCGTCGTTCAATTGTTGGCTGGCATGCTGCAGGTGTTCCCGAGTGCAGGCCTGTATCGCCCGTTGCAGCTGTACCAGGTAATCCGACGGATGACCCGCCAGGTGCGCATGCCACAGCAGGTCGGCGGCGTGTGCGTGGGGCAGCGTCTGCGCACAAAACTGCTGCGCCAGCGCCAGGTTGCCCAGGTCGTCGCTGCTGTCGATCAGCACCGGCAGTTGTTTGAGGAAGGTTTGCAGGTGATCAACGATGCCCTCAAGAGATACGCTGGGGGACTGCACGCCGAATAGCAGACCGGTCTGGCCGTTTATCTGTCGGATGCCGCTGAACACGGCGTAGCCGATTTGCAGCTCTACCCGCAGGCGTTGGTAGAACGGTGCCTGGAGCCGATGGCCGAGCAGTCGCCATGCGGCTTCGTCCGCCAGCGACTGGCTTGGTGCCGGGCAAAACAGCAGCAAGGCCGCCTCATTGCCTTGGGTGTTAACCTCATGCCACAGGCGTTGGCCGCCTAAAGTCGCAAGGGCGTGTTCGAGGGTCGCAGGCTGGCCTGGCAAACGCGCCGCGGCTGTTTTGATCGCGGCTTCGTACGTGGCAGGAAAACCCATCCCCAAGCCTTGCCAGCGGGCGTTGGCCCACGATGCAGGCGGGGCAGCCATGGCAGCGCCGCATGCGGGCAGCGCTTTGAGCAATTCTCGAATGGCTATCATCGACGCGGGGGCGGGTTGAGCCGGTAGCGGTTGGTTCAGCCGGTGCACCAACGCGTCCAACACGGCTGGCATGGGCTCGTTCAGGCCGAGCATTTTTACCAGGCAGTCATTGCCCTGGCTTTCGAACGACAATTCGACGCCCGCCTGCCGGGCATTCTCGTGCAAGGACAGCACTGCGCCGTCCACCCCGGCAGGCGCCGACTGCCAGTGCAGATACAGCGCACTTTCATCGCTGTCGGCCCCCAACGCCTGGCTGAAGGTCAGGGCCGACGCCTCCCGACGCCCGCGTGAACGGTCCTGGGCAAACGTGCGCAAGCCGCGGTGAGCGCTGGTTTGGCCGCGAATCAGGCCCGCGCGCTCTTCCTTCACCGGCGGGCGCAGGAACGGGTTATGCGGTGGTAGCTGCCAGGGGTGTCGGGAGGGGGGAAGCGGCAGCGCATCGAGCATGGCCTTGAGGGCGCCGACAGCGTGGTCCGACAGGTCCTGGCTTGCGTTTCGGGCCAACGCCAGGGCGCCTTGGACCTGTTGTTGGCGCGCGTTCAGCAAGGCGAATTCTTCGCGCAACGGCGTCCAATCGCTGTGTGCGAAAAAGCTCAACCAGTCATGCAGCAACGCGTCGATTTGCGTCGCTGAATCGCTGTGAGTGTCGAGGGAAAAGTCGATAGCCAGCAGCGCTTGCCCGGCGAAGTGATACAGCACACTCGCCTGCATTGCGGTGACCAGCGTGCGGGCTTTGAGCTCAGCCAACAGCCCGCCCGGCGCCGAGGCGTTGAGCCAGGTGCAGAGAAACTCCAGCGCCTCGCGGGGCGCATCAGCGGTAATGACCTGATGCAAGTGGTGATTGGCGCAGTATTGATAGGCGCGTGCCTGGCCTGGCATCAGTGCGGGTGGAGCGCTTTGTGGGTGGTAAGGGCCTGCGGCCAGCGCCTCGCTGAACTGCTGCGCCAAGGCTTCCAGTTCTTCCAACGGCTGCGGCCCGGCCAGGCTCAAGGTCATCTGCCCACTCTGATAAAAGTGCGCGTGGAATGCCCGCAATGCCTGCTGAAAGGCCTCACGTTCCACCGGCAGGCTGTCGCGGTTGCCCGCATGGAAGCCCCGCAACGGGTGATCCGCCGCCAGGCCTTCCAGCAACGCGACCTGCTGTTGCGCCTTGGCGTCCTGGGACCACGCGACAAACTCGGCCTCCAGCACTTCGCGCTCGCGCAGTTGGTCCTCCAGCGTCAGGCGCGGGTGGGTCAGCATGTCGGCCAACTGCTCCAGCCCACCGGAAAACGTCGCGACCGGCAGTTCAAAGAAGAACTCCGTGGTGCGCTCGCGGGTGCTGGCATTGACCTGGCCGCCATGCCGTTGCACGTAGGCCATCAACCCTTCGCTCGTGGGAAAACGCTCGGTACCGAGGAACAGCAGGTGTTCGAGGAAATGTGCCAGCCCCGGCCACTCCAGCGGCACGTCGTGGCTGCCGGCCGCCACCCGCAGAACAGCGGCACAACGCTTCAAGCGCGGCGCATGTTGCAAGGTAACCCGCAAGCCGTTGGCCAGGGTCAGGTGAAGGTGATGAGGGTGGGCCAGCGCAGGCATGGGCACTTCCGAAACGTAGAATGTGCCCATGTTAACAAACCGCTCACAAACCGGCTGGATCAGGGCTTGTGCAGTGCACCGTATAACTCGGGGCGACGGTCTTGCAGATAGTGGTTGGCGGCGCGCGCGTCGAGGATCGATTGGCGATCCAGTGTGCCGACGATCAAGGCTTCATCCAGGCCCGCCTGGGCGATTCGCTGGCCATCCGGCGCGGCGATGCTGCTTTGCCCGCAGTACTGGATATCGCCTTCGTGGCCGCAGTAATTGGCGTAGGCCACGTAGCACTGGTTCTCGAAGGCACGCGCCCGCACAGTCACGTCAGCCACAAAGTCGAACGGCACCATGTTAGCCGTAGGCACCAGGATCAGTTCGGCGCCGGCCAGGGCCAGGCGCCGGGTGTTTTCGGGGAACTCAAGGTCGTAGCAGATCAGGAAGCCGAGTTTCCAGCCATTGAGTTCCACCAGCGGGAAGTCGTCACCCCCGGCGCTGAACATTGAGTGGTCGAGGTCGCCGAACAGGTGGGTCTTGCGGTAGTTGCACACACGCTGGCCGTGGGCGTCGATCAACTGCACGGCGTTGTAGATCTGCCCATCCTGGGCCCGCTCCGGATAACCGTACAGAATCGCCAGGCCGGCGCTTCTCGCCAGCTCGGCAATGGCCTGCGCCGACTCCCCGTCCTGCGCCTCGGCCAGGGCGCCAACTGCCTCGGCGCCGATGTTGTACCCGCTGAGGAACATCTCCGGCAGCACCAGCACATCGGCGTCGGACGCCTCATGTGCCAGTTGGTGCAGACGCTTGAGGTTGCCGGCGACATCCAGCGGCAGCGGGGGGCATTGGTACAGGGCGACGCGCATGCTCAACTCCTTAATCGGCCAGGGCGATTGGCCCGATTTCATCAAACACATCACCCGGCCCAGGGTTTTCTGGGTGAGTGCTGCCGCCAAAGTGGGTCATGATGCCCCACACCGCGTTCAGCGAGGTTTGCACCGCGCCTTCGACCCAGGCCGGGGTCCACGAAACGTCGTCACCGGCGATAAAGATCCCGCGTTGTTCGGCGGGCATGTCCTTCTGCATGAAGTGCGCGTACATCCGCTGGTTGTAGCGATAGTGACCCGGCAGTGCGCCCTTGAAGGCGCCGAGGAAATGCGGGTCGGCTTCCCAGGACACGGTGATCGGGTCGCCGATGATGCGCGCCTTGATGTCGACCTTGGGGTAGATCTTTTTCAGCGCGTCGAGGGCCAGCTTCACCCGCTTGTCGATGGGCTGCGGGAGCATTTTCAACGCGTCGCTCATCCACGAGTACGACAGGCAGATCACGCCGGGCTTGTCGTCACCATTGTCGAACAGGTAAGTGCCACGGGTCAGCCGGTCGGTGAGGGTCATGCTCATAAGGTCGCGGCCGGTTTCCGGGTCTTTGTCTTTCCAGAAGGGGCGATCAACCATCACGAAGGTTTTCGACGACTGCATGTAACGCGTGCGGTCCAGGGCCATCCACATCTTTTGCGAGAACAGTGTCTCATCGCATTCGATCTGAGTGGTCAGCAGCCAGCTTTGGCAGGTGGTGAGCACGGCGGCGTATTCACGGGTGTCGCCGTAATTGTCGGTGACTGCGAAGCGGCCATCGGCGGCGTGGGCGATGCGTTTGACCCCGGCGCGCGGCGCACCCCGGTGCAACGAGCTGAGGCTGGTGCCCGCCGGCCAGTGCGCGCAACGCTCCGGCACGTGACGCCAGATGCCCATGGGCACCTGGGCCACGCCGCCGACCACCAGGTGCTGGTGGTCGTCGCAGTTGGTCATTACTACGCGGAAAATTTCGAGCATAGAGTTGGGGAAGTCCGAGTCCCAGCCGCCGGTGCCGAACCCGACCTGGCCAAACACTTCGCGGTGCAGGAACGAGAGCTTGGCGAACGCCTTGGAGGTGGCGACAAAGTCGTAGAACGTGCGGTCGTCCCACAAGGGCACCAGCTTGTTCCACAGCGCCTTGAGGCGTGGTACGTCACGGTCGCGGATGGCTTGCTGGATATCACCGAACTGCGAACCGGCCTCCAGCGCGTCGGCCCAGGCGTCAGCCACCTCCTGGAACAGCACCGGTAGATCGGACAGTTTTTGTGCGTAGTGGGTCTGGCCTTCGAGGTCGATCACGGTGCTGCCGGACGCCGGGGTCAGCGGGTTGGGGAAAGGCTTGGTTTCCAGCCCGAGCTTGTCCACATAGTGGTAAAAGGCGGTGGATGACACCGGAAAGCGCATGCCACCCAGTTCGGCGATGATCCCTTCAGCGCCTTCAAACGCCTGGGAGCGCAGGCGGCCGCCCATTTTCGAGGCTTCGTACACCACGGGCTTGAGGCCCAGTTTCATCAGCTCATAGGCGGCAACCAGGCCGGCGATTCCGGCACCGACTATCGCTACTTCGGCGCCATGGTTGGCGGCAGGGATGCTGCCCAGCCCAGCCGGGTGCTCGATCCAGTCATCAAAGGCAAACGGGAAATCCGGGCCGAAAACGGTGATCGGCTTTTTGCCGTCTGCCGGATGGCGGTTGGTCTTGCTGACGGTGCTGGACGGAATGCTCATGGCTGACCTTACTGACGGCTCGGCGGGGCGTGACCCGCTGAGTATAGGAAAAGATGGCAACCAGTTTAGGCAGCGTTGCGCTCGTTAATAAGACGCAATGTGTCGTCAAAATGAATTGTTTTTAGTCAATGTGACGAGGTTGATGATCAGATTGGTTGCCCGCGATCCAGTTTGTTACTGAGGATGATCGAGGTCGTGGTTTTTTCCACGCCATCGACGCTGCCGATCTGGTCCAGCAGTTGGTCCAACTGCTCCGGCGAATCAGTGCGCAGCCAGGCCACGTAATCAAACTCGCCACTCACCGCGCACAGCTGTTGCACCTGGGCCATGGCACTCAGCCTGCGCAGCACCTCTTTGCCCGAGCGCGGTTGTACGGTGATGCCCACATAGGCCTGCAAGCCACCGTCGACTACGCGCTGGCCCAAGCGCACGCCATAACCGGTGATGACCTGGGTTTTTTCCAGCCGTGCCAGGCGCGACGTCACCGTCGTGCGTGCGATGCCCAATTGCCGAGCTAGCATGGCCACGCTTTCGCGCGCGTTGATCTGCAGGGCGGCGATCAGTTGGCGATCGATTTCATCTAGGACGGGCAAGGGAATCTCCAGTGCAAGCGGCAATGGGCTGGCATGTTACAGGCTTGTGCCTTTACAGCCGACGTCCCACAGAGTTTTAGGATCTGTCTGGCATCCAAACAGGCAATGTCGTTCCGATCATAGCCATACCCTGAGCACTGGGCTGCAGGGAGCTATCGAGACACTCTTGTGGGACTTTTTCGGCGCACGCCCCTTGGCCATTCTTCTGGCATTTTGTTCGATGTAGACCGGGTGTTTTGCATTTCGCTGCGTGGGCGCGCCGACAGGCGAGCACTGTTCGAGCAGGCGGTTACCCCGCTCATTGGTAATTCGATCGAGTTCTTCATTGTCGAGCCCTGCGCCGATCCGGTCCAGGGATGCTACGAGTCGCACCAGGCCATCGCCGCTAAAGCATTGAGTGAGGGGTGGCAGCGAGTGCTGATTTTTGAAGATGACGCCAAACCCTACACCCTCAACGTCAGGCAAGTCCGTTGGATCAACCGGTTTCTGCGGCAGGGTCGATTTGAAGCGCTGCACCTGGGCTACACCATGGGCCGTACCTGGATGACCTGGTTCCCCTACATTGCGCGCGGCCAGGTCGTGGCGCTGCACGCGTACGTACTTTCTCGTGACGGTTGCCAGGTATTAGCTGAAACACCGTATGACGGCATGCCCATAGACGTCATGTTCAAGCGCAACATCAAGCAGCATTGCGTCTTCCCCATGTTGTTCCGCCAGCAGCCCGCAGCGCTGACGGGCAGTAACATCGAAGCCTGCGCCAGCAACGATGACGCATGGTGGCAGCGAAACTGGCGCAAACACCGGCTGTCACCGCTCAAGAATATAGGCAGGACGCTGCTGCGCATCAGGTTTTGAGAGAGGCTAGAAACAACAGGTGCCAGAAACGACAAAAGCCGCGCAATGCGCGGCTTTCATGTTTGGTGGGCCCAGCAGGACTCGAACCTGCGACCAAGGGATTATGAGTCCCCTGCTCTAACCAACTGAGCTATAGGCCCTCAGTAGGTCGCGGATTATAGCGATGGTTTCCCTGCTGTGCCATCCGAAAAATCCTCAATGCTTATACGAAGAAACGTTGCCGCAAAAAGCTCCGGTGGGAGCGGCAGGCTGACGATGTAGCCTTGCATCTGTTCGCAGCCTTCGGCGGCGAGGAAGGCTTGCTGCGCCAGGTTCTCCACACCTTCGGCGATGATGGTGAATTGCATGCTGTGGCCGAGGGCGATGATGGCGCGCACGATCGCGGCGTCATGGGGGTCGTCGGGCAGGCCGCGAACGAAGGATTGGTCGATCTTGAGGAAGTCCAGAGGCAGGCGCTTGAGGTAGCTGAGGGACGAATAGCCGGTGCCGAAGTCATCGATGGCCAGTTGCACGCCCAGGCTTTTGAGTTGGTGCAGGACTGTCAGTGCCTCTTCGGCCTGGCTCATGATGAAGTTTTCGGTGATCTCCAGTTGCAGCTTGCCGGGGTCGAGGTGGTAGTCGCGCAATAGCTGTTCGATACGGCCCAGCAGGCCTGGGTGACGCAATTGCGCGCCCGCGAGGTTGACCGACAGGGGGCCGAAACCCTCGAAGACCGTTTGCCACGCGTGCATCTGTCGGCAGGCCTGTTCCAGCACCCAGTCACCTATCTGCAGGATCATGCCGTTCTCTTCGGCCAGGGCAATGAAGTGTTCGGGGGGCACGTCGCCAAACGTAGGATGGTGCCAGCGGATCAACGCTTCGGCGCCGATCAGTGCCTGCGTCTCCAGGCTCAGTTTGGGTTGGTAATACAGGGTCAGCTCATTGCGCTCGATGGCGCGGCGCAGTTCGTGCTCAAGCGCCAAGCGTTCGTTGGCCTGGGCGGTGAGGTCGCGGGTGTAGCTTTCGACACGGTTACGGCCCTTGGCCTTGGAGCGGTACATCGCCGCGTCGGCGTTTTTGACCAGGGTCGCAACGTCCGTGCCGTCTTCGGGGTATAGGCTGGTGCCAATGCTGGCGCTGATAAAAAATTCGTGTTCGCCCGCCTGGAAGGGCGAGGTGAAGCAGGCCAGCAGCTTATTCGCCAGGTGTTGAGCGTCGCTGGCTTGCTGCAGGCCGGGGAGCAGAATAATGAATTCGTCGCCGCCCAGGCGCGCGACGGTGTCGATGTCCCGCAGTTGCTCTTTGAGGCGCACGGCGATGTCTTTGAGCAGCAGGTCACCGATCGGGTGGCCGAGGCTATCGTTGATGTGTTTGAAGCGGTCCAGGTCCAGAAACAGCACTGCGCCCTGTTTGCCGGTTTCCTGATGGCCGTTCAGCGCAGCCTGCAATCGGCTTTCAAACAGCGTGCGGTTGGGTAGGCCGGTCAGCGGGTCGTGGTGCGCCTGGTAGTCCAGGCGGGCCTGGGCCAGCTTGAGGCTGGAGATGTCGGCAAACACGGCCACAAAGTGGGTGATCAGTTGGTCGCGGTTGCGCACGGCGCTGATGGTCAGCCAACTGGGGTACAGCTCGCCATTTTTGCGCCGGTTGGAAATCTCGCCCTGCCAATGGCCTTGCGCCGTCAACTGGTGCCACATCGCTGCATAGAACGCGCTGTCGTGCAGGCCTGAGGCGAGAAGGCGCGGGGTGCTGCCGAGGGCTTCGGCCTCGCTGTAGCCGGTAATCTCGCTGAAGGCGCGGTTCACGGCGCTGATGTTCTGCCGGATGTCGGTGATCAATACGCCTTCGGCAGTGCTCTCGAACACCGTGGCGGCCTGTTGCAGTTTTTCCTGCATCAATTGGCGTTCGGTAATGTCTCGCGCAATGGTCAGCATGCAGTCGTCGTCGCCGATCGGCAGCGGGCGGCTGGACAATTCGCACAGGCGAATCTGGCCATCGCTGCGGCGTATATGGCAGATGAAGTCACGCACAAAGCCATCGCGCGCCATCAGCTCGAGCATGTGTTTGCGTTCGTCGAGGTCGACCCAGATGCCCAGGTCCAGGGTTGATTGGTCGAGGGATGCCGCGCTGTTGAAACCGGTGATGCGGCTGAACCCGTCGTTCACTTCAATCAATAGGCCATCGCGCTGGCGGCTCAACAGCAAGCCGTCGGGTGAAGCATGGAACGCCTTGGCGAATTTCTCTTCGGACGTTTGCAGTTGTTGCTGGGTTTCCTTGAGCTGGGTGATATCGCGCACCACCACCACGATGGCTTCAGTGGTGTCGAGTTGAAAGGGTTCTGCGGAAATCAGGCCGGTAAACGATTGGCCATTGCTGCGCAGGAAGGGCATTTCCAGGTTGCGGATGCTGGTGGTTTGCACCCGTCTCAACAGGTCCGGGCCTATGCCCGGGATGCCCCAGATATTCAGCGTGGTGGCGGTTTTGCCGATGACGTCTTCGGCGCTCAGGCCAACCTGATCCTCGAACGCTTTATTGACCTCCAGCAGGCAACCGTCCGATAGGCGTGCGATCACCAGGATGTCCGGGCACTGCTGGAACACCGAGGCAAACTTCTGCTCGGACAGCTGCAACGCTTCCTCGGTGCGCTTGGCCTCACTGATATCAATCATCAAACCGCGCAGTACCGGCTCGTGGCCGTGTTCGATCAGGCTGACAATGTCACGTACCCACAAACAACGGCCGTCTGCGGTGATCACGCGGTAATCGATGCTGTGATCGCGATTGGCGCGGGTTTCTCGGTAGCAATAGGATTCGGCACGCGTCAGGTCGGCGGGGTGAATGATGTTGCGCCAGAAGCCCGGAATCAGCCAATGCGCGCGCGGGTAACCGAGCAGGTCCTCGGCGTGGGGCGACACGTAGCTGTAGGTGAAATCGGTAACGCTGGCTTCCCAGGCGATGGCCGACAAGCTCTCCACCAGGCCGCGATAGTGGTATTCACTGCTGCGCAGTTCCTGTTCGAGGGCGACTCTGCGGGAGATTTCCGAGCTGAGCCGGCGATTGATCCGAATCACGATGGCCAGCACGGTGCTCAACAGCAACACGGCGGGCAGGCCATAGGTGAGCAGGTCGGTCCAAAAAGTGCGATTGTCGGTGACGCTGCCGACCCAGTGTTGCTGGATCGCGTTGGTTTCGTCGGGGCTGAGGTCGGCCAGCACTTTGTCCAGAATGCCTACCAGCATTTTGTCGTCGCGTGGCACGCCCATCGCCAATTGGTAGCGGTAGGGCGTTTCGCCACTAACGTACAGGCCGTCGAGCTTGAGTTCGCGCAAGCTCCAGACACTGGAGGCGAGGTCGCTGACCACGGCGTCCACTTCACCGGTCGCCAGGGCCTGCAGTGTGGAGCTGACGTTGGGCAGGGCCACCAGATTGAGATCCGGGTGGTGGGTGCGCAGCAGTTCGTGGGGGGCGTAGTTTTCTACCACGGCAATCTTGAGTCCGTAGAGGTCCTTGAGATTGCGCGGCCGCGCACCGCCTTCGTGGGCGAGAATCACCATCGGGAAGTCGATATAGGGCCGGGTGAAGGCCAGGTAGTTCTGGCGTTCCGGGGTCGACATGATGCTGGGGATGAGGTCGAGCTGGTTGCCGCGAGCCATTTCCAGCACTGCGCCCCAGCTCGGCGGTTCGATCAGCTTGACCCTGACACCCAGGCGGTCCTGGATCAGCCGTACGTAATCTGCGGACAAGCCTTGGTAGCGGCCATTTTCATCACGGTATTCAAAGGGCGGCCAGGAGGCGTCCACCCCAAGGCTCAGCTCATGATGGTCCGCCAGCCAGCCACGCTCATCGTCAGTAAGAGTCAACGCGCCAGCCGTCGCGGTCCAGGTCAGCAGCGACAGCAGTAACACAGTCGGCAATCTGGGCATAACGGTCTCGTTATGGCACGGGGAATGTTTCGAGTGTAGACGGGCATTGCGGGGAGGGGTGTTGCGCGGGCAGTTAATCTACACAAAGAAATCCATGCAAAACAAAACCCCCGGCCTGGGCCGGGGGTTCTGGTATCACTCGTCGAGGAAGGAGCGTAGATGCTCGCTTCGCGTCGGGTGGCGCAACTTGCGCAGCGCTTTGGCTTCGATCTGACGGATCCGCTCACGGGTCACGTCAAATTGCTTACCGACTTCCTCAAGGGTGTGGTCGGTATTCATGTCGATGCCGAAACGCATGCGCAGTACCTTGGCTTCACGGGCAGTGAGGCCGGACAGTACGTCGCGAGTTGCTTCTTTAAGGCTCTCAACGGTGGCGACATCGATTGGCGACTGCATGGTCGAGTCTTCGATGAAGTCACCCAGATGGGAGTCTTCGTCATCACCGATCGGGGTTTCCATGGAGATCGGCTCTTTAGCGATCTTCAATACCTTGCGGATTTTATCCTCAGGCATTTCCATGCGTTCGCCCAGCTCTTCCGGGGTCGGTTCGCGACCCATTTCCTGCAACATCTGCCGGGAAATACGGTTGAGCTTGTTGATCGTCTCGATCATGTGCACCGGAATACGGATGGTGCGGGCCTGGTCGGCGATCGAGCGAGTGATCGCCTGACGGATCCACCAGGTGGCATAAGTCGAGAACTTGTAGCCGCGACGGTATTCGAACTTGTCCACAGCCTTCATCAAGCCGATGTTGCCTTCCTGGATCAGATCGAGGAATTGCAGGCCACGGTTGGTGTACTTCTTGGCGATGGAGATCACCAGACGCAAGTTCGCTTCAACCATCTCTTTCTTCGCGCGGCGGGCTTTGGCCTCACCGATCGACATGCGACGGTTGATGTCCTTGATTTCTGCGATCGTCAGACCGGTTTCGGTTTCAAGCGCGGTCAGCTTCTGCTGGCAACGGATGATATCGGGCTGCAGGCGACCAATGGCTTCGGCGTATTTCGCCTTGCCTTTGGCCAGTGCATCGGTCCAGCTTTCGTCAACTTCGTTGCCCGGGAACTGGCGCAGGAAGTCGGTACGCGGCATGCGCGCATCACGAACGCAGAGCTGCATGATCGCGCGCTCTTGTGCACGCAGACGCTCAAGGGCACTGCGAACACGCTCGACCAGGCCTTCGAACTGCTTGGGCACCAGCTTGATCGGCATGAACAGCTCAGCCAGGGCCAACAGCTCGGCGATAGCCTGCTTGTTGCCACGACCGTGCTTTTTCAGGGCCTTGCGGGTGATTTCCATTTGATCGGAAACCGCACCGAAACGCTGGGCAGCGATGATCGGGTCTGGACCGCTTTCGACTTCATCTTCGTCATCGCCGCTGGCTTCAGCGTCGTCGTCTTCGGCGTCGTCGTCCGCTTTCGCGGCTTTCGCATCGACAGGCGGCGGCACTTCGGCTGCAGGCGGCGCAATGCCGTCGTCCGGGTCGATATAACCGCTCAGGACGTCGGACAGGCGGCCACCTTCGGTGGTGACGCGAGTGTACTCGGAGAGAATGTGGTCAACCGTGCCAGGGAAGTGCGCGATTGCGCCCATCACTTCACGGATACCCTCTTCAATACGCTTGGCGATTTCGATTTCGCCTTCACGTGTCAGCAACTCGACGGTGCCCATTTCACGCATATACATGCGCACAGGGTCAGTCGTGCGACCGATGTCGGTCTCCACCGCGGCCAACGCGGCAGCGGCTTCTTCAGCGGCTGCCTCGTCGGTATCGGCGTCGGCCAACATAAGGGCGTCCGCATCCGGAGCACTCTCGTGTACGGGGATCCCCATGTCGTTAATCATGCGGATGATGTCTTCCACCTGCTCTGGATCTGAAATATCCTCAGGCAGGTGGTCGTTGACCTCTGCGTAAGTCAGATACTTCTGCTCACGACCAAGGGTGATCAACTCTTTGATACGAGACTGCTGTTGCGCTTTTCCGGACATAACACCCTATCCACTGAAGGTCTTGGCGGGCAAAAAACAAGCCGAGGATTATACCCGAGCTATGACCTCACACGCCAGCTGAGGTCGGGTTTGATGCGGAAACATTCTGTTTTAAGAGGTCGCGCATCTGTTTTGCTATCTGAATCTGCTCTTCAGCCGATAATCCCGGCTGCCTCGCTCTCTTGATGAGTTCATCGAGGGTCTGCGTGTGCTGACCCGCGGATAACCTAGTAATGGTGTCTAAAAACTGTTGTTCAAGGTTGTCGCCGTCAATTAGCCACTCCTTTTCCGCGAGTGCCTTCAATAAACGGCCTTGTTCGGTGCCATGCCAACGAGCCATCAGCTGAATAGAGTTTAGCTTAGGATTTTTCTGCACGGCTTCGATCAGGGCAATCAGTACCTGGGCGTAGGTGTTGCTCGCGTTGGCAAAATGCTCGGCGCTTTCAACCCGGCCCGCCAATTGCGGGTGGTGGATGAGCGTGCGCAGCGCAATCAGCGTTGGTGCCTCTACGGCCACCGGGGTACGCGGGGCATACGCCTCATCGCGATCACCGCGCTTGCCGTTCTTGCTCCAGGGTTTCTTTTCCCACTTCTTGCCGCCGGCCCCCGGTTTCTTAGGCGTCCAGTCCTGCTGGGGCGCGAAGGCGTCCTGCGGTTGGTGGAAGTCGGCGTAGTCCGGCATGGCGTCGTAATCCATGCCAGGGTCATAGGCTGGCACAGCATCCTGCGGTGCGCTGTGCACCAGCTGGCTGACGGCTTCGCCGCTCAAACCGGTGATTTCCAGCAGGCGCTGGCGCATCAGGGTGCGCAGGTTGGCGCCGGGCACCTTGTCGATCAGCGGCGCGGCGAGGGTGGCCATGTGGGCCTTGCCCTCGAGGGAGCGCGGGTCGGCTTCTTCGGTCAATTGCTGGAAGAAGTAATCCGCCAGCGGCTGCGCATGTTGGTTGATGCGTGCGCGGAACGCGTCGGTGCCTTCGGAGCGCACCAGGGTATCCGGGTCTTCGCCTTCGGGCAGGAACAGAAAGCGCGCACGGCGCCCGTCCTGCAGGCTCGACAGCGTGGCCTCGAGCGCGCGCCAAGCGGCGTTGCGGCCGGCCTGGTCGCCGTCGAAACAGAACAGCACGCTGGGCACCACGCGGAACAGGCGCTTCAAGTGCTCTTCGCTGGTGGCGGTGCCGAGGGTGGCCACCGCGTTGCGCAGGCCTTGCTGGGCCAGGGCGATCACGTCCATGTAGCCTTCAACCACGATGATCTCATCGAGGTTGCGATTGTTCTTGCGTGCCTCGAACAGGCCGTAAAGCTCCTGGCCCTTGTGGAACACCGCTGTTTCCGGGGAGTTCAGGTACTTGGGCTTGTCGTCGCCGAGTACGCGGCCACCGAAGGCGATGATACGGCCACGGCTGTCGCGGATCGGGAACATCACGCGGTCACGGAAGCGGTCGTAGCGCTTGCCGGTCTCAGCGTTTTCCACCAGCAGGCCGGCGTCGATCATGGCTTTTTGCTGGAGCGTGTCGCTGCTCAAGTGTTTGTAGAGGTTGTCCCAGCCGGGCGGGGCGAAGCCGAGGCCGAAGTCGCGAGCGATTTCGCCGGTGAGGCCGCGACCCTTGAGGTAGTCGACTGCGGCCTTGCGCTGTGGATGGCTTTTAAGCGCCTGACGATAGAAGTCGGCAGCGGCCGTCAGCAGCGGGTACAGCGGCGAGTCGGTGGGTTGACGCGGTTTGTGCGGGCGGCCACTTTCTTCGCGGGGTATTTCCATGCCGGCGGCTTTGGCCAGGTCCTCGATAGCCTGGGGGAAGTCCAGGTTGTCGTGGTCCATGAGGAAGCCGAGGGCGTTGCCGCCCGCGCCGCAGCCGAAGCAGTAATAGAACTGCTTGTCGGGGCTGACGCTGAATGACGGGGTTTTCTCTTTGTGAAACGGGCAGCAGGCCGTGTAGTTCTTGCCGGCTTTCTTGAGTTGTACGCGCGAGCTGACAACATCGACGATGTCGGTGCGGTTCAGAAGGTCGTCAATAAAGCTCTGGGGAATCAGCCCGGCCATGGCGTTCTCGTCATCACTTTGTGTAAATGAGGGCCCGTTCAAGCGCACGCATCGAGTGGCTCGACTATAAATCGTCTACTTGAGCTGTCAGGAAGTGTATCTGCCGAACATTCGCTGACGTTAGTTTCTATCAGTGCTCGGCGAAGAAAAGTTGCCCGGGAGTCCGGTCTTGGCCTAAGGGCGGCCTCGGAAGCTCATCGAAGGGCACAGCCGACACAGTTGATCGTCTGCTTGGAAAATTAGTGTGCTCGTCAGTAGCCTTGTTAGGCTCGTCAGAAGAGACGCGCACCGCTGGCAGAAGAGCCAGTCCTGACGTGTGAAGCAGTTGTCTCGGTCGCGTGTGCGGCGTCGACGATTTGAAGCATCAAGCGATATCCGCAAATGCCAACAGCCCGGCTGAGGGCCGGGCTTGGCAGAAGCTTGCTACGAACGTCTGTGTATTAGTACAGGCGAACGGCGCGGCGCTGTTCGCGCTGAACTTTCTTGGCGTGACGCTTAACAGCGGCTGCTGCTTTACGCTTACGCTCAGAAGTTGGCTTCTCATAAAATTCGCGGCTACGAACTTCAGCCAGAACACCGGCTTTTTCGCAGGAGCGCTTGAAACGACGCAGAGCTACGTCGAAGGGTTCGTTCTCTTTTACTTTGACGGCTGGCATCCAGAGCTACCTTCTTTCATTACCGGGAATCAACGTTCTCGTCGCAAAAAATTCGCGGCTGAGGTCGTCGGTTTTTAAGGGTTGCGGATGTTAACCCCTCATTGCCCGGAATGCAAAGCCTCTGATCGAAAACCGCTAGTCGGGAGGGGGAGTGGCGACTATTATGCGCGCCTTCGAATTCAGCCTCTACAAGGCGCAAACCCATGCTAGTACTGGGACTTGAAACCTCCTGCGACGAAACCGGTGTCGCACTTTACGACAGTGAACGCGGGCTTTTGGCCGATGCACTGTTCAGTCAGATCGACCTGCACCGTGCCTATGGCGGCGTGGTGCCGGAGCTCGCCAGCCGTGATCACGTCAAGCGCATGCTGCCGTTGATCCGCCAGGTGCTCGACGAGGCCGGCTGCGTGCCGACCGAGATCGACGCGATTGCCTACACCGCGGGCCCCGGATTGGTTGGAGCCCTTCTGGTTGGGGCCTCTTGCGCCCAGGCGCTGGCGTTTGCCTGGGGCATTCCGGCCCTGGGTGTGCACCATATGGAAGGCCATTTATTGGCGCCCATGCTGGAAAAAACACCGCCGCAGTTCCCGTTCGTCGCTTTGTTGGTTTCGGGGGGGCATACGCAGCTGGTTCAGGTCGACGGCATCGGCCAATACACACTGTTGGGCGAGTCGCTGGACGACGCAGCCGGTGAAGCATTCGACAAGACGGCGAAGATGATGGGCCTCAATTATCCCGGTGGCCCGGAAATCGCCCGTCTTGCCGAAAAAGGCGTGCCGGGCCGCTACACCTTCCCGCGCCCGATGTGCGATCGGCCTGGCCTGATGTTCAGCTTCAGCGGTTTGAAAACCTCTGCGCTCAACACCTGGCAGCAGAGCGTCAGCGCCGGGGACGACAGTGAGCAAGCCCGTTGCGACATCGCGCTGGCGTTCCAGCAGGCCGTGGTGGAGACTTTGACCATCAAGTGCAAGCGGGCCCTGAAACAGGCTGGCATGCAGCGCCTGGTGATCGCCGGCGGCGTCAGCGCCAACAAGGCCTTGCGCGTTTCATTGGAGAAAATGCTCGGCGATATGAAGGGCGATGTGTTCTACGCCCGCCCGGAGTTCTGCACCGACAATGGCGCGATGATCGCCTATGCCGGTTGCCAGCGCCTGCAGGCCGGGCAGCATGAAAGCCTGGCAATCAGCGTGCAGGCGCGCTGGCCGATGGAGCAGTTGTCGCCGTTGTAGTGCCGTAGTAGCGCCGTAGTAGCGCCGTAACGTGAGCCGGGCTCATCGCGGGTATTTAAAAATGCCGTTCGCGCCCGGCAAACAGGTCGCGTAAATTGCCCCGATGGCGCCAGACGATCAGCAGTGTCAGCACGCTCATCGGCAGCAGCGCCGCCGGTTCCTGCCAGGCCAGCAGTGGCAGGGTGAGCGGGGTGGCGATCAACGCGGCCAGCGAGCTGGTACGGGTCAGGTAGAACGTGAGCAGCCAGGCAATCACGGCCAGCAACGCGGCGGGGGGGTAGATTCCCAGCAGCATGCCGGCCGCCGTGGCAACACCTTTGCCGCCGCGAAAGCGGAAGTACAGCGGAAACAGATGGCCCAGGACGGCACACACGCCGACCCAGGCCTGCTGTTGCAGGGTAAGGCCGGCGAGGCTGGCGACCAGCACGGGCAACAGCCCTTTGCAGACGTCGCCGAGCAGCGTCAGCACGGCAAGCTTCTTGCCGGCCAGGCGCAACATATTGGTGGCGCCGGCATTGCCTGAGCCACTCATTCGCGGGTCGGGGTTTCCCGTCAGGCGGCTGAGCAAAATGGCGAAGGACAGCGAGCCGAGCAGGTAGGCGAGAATCGCCAGTGACCAAAACATGCTAACTATTCCGGGCGAGGACGCCCTGATTCTAACGGGGCATCGCGCCCTTGTCGTGCTGCGGAGAAGAGCTTGGACAGAGTGTTTATCGAAGGCCTGGAAGTCGACACCGTCATCGGGGCCTACGACTGGGAACGCGGCATCAAGCAATGCCTGCGTCTGGACCTGAGCTTCGCCTGGGACAATCGCCCGGCGGCGGCGGGTGATGACCTGAGCCTGGCGCTGGATTACGCCAGTGTGTCTGCGCGTATTCAGGCCTTCGCCGAGCAGTCCCAATTCCAACTGGTGGAAACCTTCGCCGAACGCCTGGCCCAGGTGCTGATGAGTGAATTCCAGATTCCCTGGCTGCACCTCAAGTTGACCAAGCCCGGGGCCGTGCCGGCTGCCAAAGGCGTGGGCGTGGAGATCGAGCGCGGATGTCGCTAACTCAGGTTTACCTTGGCCTTGGCAGCAATATCGAGCGCGAAACCCATTTGCACGCGGGCCTCGACGCGCTGGCGAGCTTTTTGACCGACATGCGCTGTTCGGCAGTGTTCGAAAGCCAGCCGGTGGGCATCAAAAGCGGGCCGTTCTTCAATCTGGTGGTGTCGGGGTTTACCGACCTGCCGTTGATGGAGTTGGATCGCCGGCTCAAGTTCATCGAGGCTGACAATGGCCGTTATGCGCCGGACCGCAAGGGCCTGCCGTTGGATATCGACGTGCTGTTGTATGGCGATCTGGCAGGCAACTTCGACGGCCTGGTGCTGCCGCGTGCAGAGATCCTGAAAAACGCGTTTGTGCTGTGGCCGCTGTCGATGATGGCGCCGGATCGTGTGCATCCCGAAGCGGGCAAGACACTGGCCGAGCTGTGGCGCGAAGCACAGATCGATCAAGTGCTGGCGCCTGTCGCATTTGAATGGCAAAACCAGCCACTGACGCCAACGGATTTCTTGTAGCCGCCGATGCTTTTGTGGCGAGGGAGCTTGCTCCCGTTGGGCTGCGCAGCGGCCCCAAGCATTTTTGGGCGGTGCGCCCCCCCACTGGAGGAAGCCCCCCCCCCCCACAAAGGGGGGTTCTATGGGGGGGGGGGGGGTGTTTTGTGCCTCTTACCGTTGGGGCGCTCG
>NZ_WKCB01000070.1 GCF_021606685.1 Pseudomonas syringae | reverse complement strand
GCCCACGGATTCAAGGCTGCGGGCGGGCACACCGAGCCGGAGGCGAGGTGCCGAGTGGTGGGGCAAGAGCCTTTTGGTTACTTTTGGGCTCTTTTCAAAAGTGACCCGCTGTAAGAGCGGAACCAATATCAGCCATTACCCAAATAACGGATAATCCCCCACCCCCTGAAAAACCACCCAGCGCAACAATTACCCCTTGGGCCCATTCCCAATCTGCCAAACAAACGGCGGCTCAGCCCCATTAACCACCCAATCCCCCACAATCCGCGCCTTGTAAATCACCGGATTATGCGACGACACCGTCCGCGCATTTCGCCAATGCCGATCCAGGGATTTCCCCTGACGCACATCCGAAGCCCCCAGCGCATTGAACAGTTCACTGGTGGCCCGCTGGATCAACTCCGACACCACCACCTGCGCCGTAGCCGATTCAATCTCGGCCGCCACATTGGCCGCGCGCTCCGCCGCCTCATCCCCGCCAAACCGCGCGACATACGCCTGTTGCGCTGGCACGGCGGCCTTCAACGCGCTGGCCTCGGCAGCGTAGACCAGCGCCGCGACTTCGCCGACCACCTGCTGCACCTGGGCATCCTGGCTGACCTGCGGCGCATTGCCATGGCTGTAAATACGCTTGCGGCTACGCACCTGATGGGCCACATCGCGCAGCGCGGCACGGCCGATACCGGCCAGGCTGGCCAGCAACACCAACTGGTAGAACGCGGTCTGGTATTTGAAGCGGGTGGCGAAATCGATCACGTTTTCAGCCTCCACCACCGCATCGGTAAAGCGCGAGGTGCCGCTGCCGGTGGTGCGTTGGCCAAAACCGTCCCAGTCATCGCTCTGGACAACGCCGGGCTGGCGCGCGCGGGTGGCGGCGATCACGTCGCCGCCGGTGTCGCTGCGCTGGGCGTACACGTCGATCCAGTCGGCGAAAATGCTACCGGTGCTGTAAAACTTTTCGCCATTGAGTTTCCATTGCTCGCCGTCGGGGCTGACCTGGGTGACGACGTCGCCGATAGCCACCGCGCCGATTTCAGTCCAGGCGCAGCCGACGATATCGCCGTCGACAAAGCGCTTGAACCACAGGTCGCGGCCGGCGCTCGGCGGCGCATTCAGCCGGTCCTCAGCAAAGGCGAAGTGACCGCGCAAGGCCTGGGGCACGTTGGAGTCGGCTTCGGCCAGTTCGATCAGCAGTTCGAACAATTGCGGCAAGGACGCACCGCCGCCGCCATATTCCACCGGCACCCGAACGGCGCCAAAGCCAGCCTCCTTGAGCCACTGGATCGGTTCATGGGGCAGGGTGCGGCCCTGTTCACGGGCGACTGCGCCGTCGGCGATGCGCTGGAAAATCGGCCGAAAACGCGCGGCCAGGGTGGGGTAGTCGACGCCGAGGGAGAGCGGGTTGATGATGTGATGGTCGGTCATGGGCAAGGCTCCGGGACAGTGGTCAATGCCAGGGGGATTGCACAGTCCGTGCCGTGTGCCGGGGCCAGTGTTTACGGGGGCAATCGCCCGATAACTGTTGCCCCGGCAACAGTTATCCAACAAACCGGCGCAATCCTCAACACGCGGCGGCGGGGTATCCGCGTGACGAATGTGCAGCGCAGCGCCGATGGGCTGGGCGTTTGCCCGTGGCTGGCACGCTTGCTGCTCAACCCTTGGGTACATTCCCTTGTGCGAGGTACCGTTCGATGAGTCAGCAAGCCGTGAAATTTGCCTATTGGGTGCCCAACGTCAGCGGTGGGCTGGTGGTCAGCAAGATCGAGCAGCGCACCCACTGGGGCATCGACTACAACCGCAAACTGGCGCAATCGGCCGAAGCCGCAGGCTTCGAATACGGCCTGACGCAAATTCGTTTCACCGCCGGTTACGGCGCTGAAAACCAACATGAATCCGTGGCGTTCAGCCATGCACTGCTGGCCGCGACCACCAAGCTCAAGGTGATCGCCGCGATCCTGCCAGGCCCGTGGCAACCGGCGCTGGCCGCCAAGCAATTGGCGACCATCGACCAACTCACCAACGGCCGCATCGCGGTGAATATCGTCAGCGGCTGGTTCAAGGGCGAGTTCCAGGCCATCGGCGAGCACTGGCTGGAGCACGACGAGCGCTATCGCCGTTCCGAAGAATTCATCCGCGCCCTCAAAGGCATCTGGACCCAGGACGACTTCACCTTCAAGGGCGACTTCTACCGCTTCAACAACTACACCCTCAAACCCAAGCCGCTGGGCCAGCCAGAAGTGTTCCAGGGCGGTAGCTCACGGGCTGCACGAGACATGGCGGCACGCGTGTCGGACTGGTACTTCACCAACGGCAACACCCCGGAAGGCATCAAGGCCCAGGTCGATGACATCCGCGCCAAGGCGGCGGCGAACAACCACTCGGTCAAAATCGGCGTCAACGCCTTTGTGATCGCCCGCGACACCGAGGAAGAGGCCCGCGCCGTGCTCGCGGAAATCATCGACAAGGCCGACCCGGAGGCCGTGAATGCGTTTGGCGACGCGGCCAAGCAGGCGGGCAAGGCCTCCCCCGAAGGCGAGGGCAACTGGGCCAAGTCCAGCTTCGAAGACCTGGTGCAGTACAACGACGGCTTCAAGACCAACCTGATCGGCACCCCAGAGCAGATCGCCGAGCGCATCGTCGCGCTGAAGGCCGTGGGCGTGGACCTGGTATTGGCGGGCTTCCTGCATTTTCAGGAAGAAGTCGAATATTTCGGCAAGCGCGTGCTGCCGCTGGTACGCGAGCTGGAAGCCAAGGCCGAGATCAAGCAAGTGGCGTGAATAGGCGCGACAGACCGCAGTTGTGGCAAGCGGGCTGTGTGAGTTTCTGCGTTGTGGCAGGTGTGGTGATGTGTGGCGAGCGGGCTTGCCCGCGTTGGGGTGCGCAGCAGCCCTGAAAGCGGCTGGCCGGGTTTGTCTGGCTGTGCGCGGGGTTCTTGCTGGGGCCGCTGCGCGACCCAACGCGGGCAAGCCCGCTCGCCACGGTTGGGGCTGTGAGAGTTTCTGTGTTGTGGCAGGTTTGGTGATATGTGGCGAGCGGGCTTGCCCGCGTTGGGGTGCGCAGCAGCCCTGCAAGCGGCTGGCTCGGTTTGCCTGGCTGTGCGCGGCGTTCTTGCTGGGGCCGCTGCGCGGCCCAACGCGGGCAAGCCCGCTCGCCACGGTTGGGGCTGTGTTAATTATTGTTGGTGGGCAGTGGCGAGGTGGGGGTATTGGTCGGTCTGACTTTGCAGGGTCAGCACTTCAAAGCCATCAGCCGTCACCGCCACCGTATGTTCCCACTGCGCCGAGAGGCTGTTGTCCTTGGTTACCACCGTCCAGCCGTCCTTGAGGCTGCGCACTTTGGCGCTGCCCTGGTTGAGCATCGGCTCGACCGTGAACACCATGCCTTCGCGCAGTTCCATGCCGGTGCCGGGGCGGCCGAAGTGCAGGATTTGTGGTTCTTCATGCATCTGTTTGCCGATGCCGTGGCCACAGTATTCGCGTACCACACTGTAGCCATTGGCGTGCGCGTGGCTCTGGATCGCATGGCCGATATCGCCCAGGCGCGCGCCGGGCTTGACTTGGCGGATGCCGGCCCACATGGCTTCGAACGTTTTCTCCACCAAACGCTGCGCTTTCGGCGCGACGGTGCCGATCATGTACATCTTGCTGGAGTCGGCGATGTAGCCGCCTTTTTCCAGGGTGATGTCGATGTTGATGATGTCGCCATCTTTCAACACATCGCTGGCGCTGGGCATGCCGTGGCATACCACCTCGTTGATCGAGGTGTTGATGCAGAAGGGGTAGTCGTATTGCCCGAGGCTGGCGGGGCGGGCGTTCAGGTCGTTGCGGATGAACGCTTCAACGGCGCTGTCCAGTTCCAGGGTGGAGCGGCCGGCGGCGACAAAGCCGTCGAGCATGCTGAATACCTGGGCCAGCAGGCGCCCGGATTCACGCATCACGGCCAGTTGAGCGGCAGTCTTGATCATCAGCTGCGCCCCCGGATCAGGTCGGGTTTATCGAGCAACAGTTTGTTGATCAGCTCGTTGTAGGGCAGGTGGGGATTGAGTTCGGCGAGCAGGCCGATCTTGATCCAGAACTCGGCCTGGGCGTTGATGGAGCGGTCCATGGCAGCACTGGCCAGGCGCAGTTGTTCGTGCAGTTGGTCGGTGATCTTGACGATGCCCATGTGCTTCACTGTGTTGAGTTGATATACAAAGCGTATATGTTTCGTATGTCTAGCGTAAACCCCCAGCGGCTAAATGGCGCTTGGCCATTGACTTGCCGCACGACCGCCGGTTAATTTCCAGACATGACCTTTCAAGCTTTGCGCCGCCAGCCCAGCATTATTATTACCGCCATTCCTCATTTGGCGGGATAGCACACGGCTGCACCCCAACCCGCCTTAGAGGCGGGTTTTGTTTTTCCGTCTCCAGGGCCCTCTGTAAATGCCAGGAGACACCGATGAGTACGCGCCCCGTTCCTGAACCCGCTGACGCAGGTTTGCTTGAACACTATGTGAAAAAGATCCTCGCCGCCCCGGTCTACGATTTGGCGGTGCGCACCCCGTTGCAGGCAGCGCCCGCGCTGTCGGCATTGCTGGGTAATCACGTGCTGCTCAAGCGCGAAGACCTGCAACCGACCTTTTCCTTCAAGATCCGCGGCGCCTACAACAGGCTGGTGCAACTCACCCCTGCGCAGAAGGCGCGGGGCGTGGTTACCGCGTCGGCCGGCAACCACGCCCAGGGCGTGGCGCTGGCGGCGAAGGCGCTGGGGATCAACGCGCGCATCGTCATGCCCGCCACCACGCCGGAGTTGAAGGTGTTGGGCGTACGTTCCCGTGGCGCCGAAGCGGTGCTGCACGGCGAGAGTTTCCCGTTCGCCCTGGCCCACGCGTTGCAATTGGCCGAGACGTCCGGCTGCACCTTCGTGTCGCCCTTCGATGACCCCGAGGTGATCGCCGGCCAAGGCACGGTCGCCATGGAAATCCTGCAACAACAGCAGGGCCCGCTGGACGCGATCTTCGTGCCGGTGGGCGGCGGTGGCTTGATTGCCGGGATCGCTACCTATGTCAAATACCTGCGGCCCGAGGTGCGCATCATCGGTGTCGAACCCGAGGGCTCCAGCTGTCTTTTGGCCGCCCTGCGGGCCGGTGAGCGGGTGGTGCTGCCCAGCGTCGATGGGTTTGCCGATGGTACGGCGGTGGCGCAAATCGGCGCCTATGGCTTTGAAATCTGTCGCGATTGGGTGGATGAAGTAATCACGGTCACTAACGACCAATTGTGCAGCGCGATCAAGCTGATCTACGACGACACGCGCTCGATCACTGAGCCGTCCGGTGCGTTGGCGGTGGCCGGTATTCGCAACTACGTGGCCAGCCGCGGTGTACGCGGGCAAACCCTGGTGGCGGTTAATTCAGGGGCGAATATTAACTTTGATAGTTTGCGACATGTTGCTGAAAGAGTCGCCGCGCAACCTACTGTTTAAACAAAGCGCCGGGGTTAAACGTTTAATCGAAGCGGTTCGGCGATAATTTAAACGCCATGTTTTACCGACTATGAATATGCGCAGTGCTTATGAAGAAAAGTTACAACGAGCGCGGAATTTGCCGAGTAGGCTTGGTGATTACAAGCGTCTTCCAAGGCCGGTAAGACGCGGCAGGCACGTGCCCGCCAACCAACCACTTGAACAGTGATAACACTCCATTGGCAGTCTCAAGAAAGGAGAGGTTGACCATGCTTTCGGAATTAGAACTTCGCAGCATTATTGAAGGAAGTTTCCTGCCCAAACGGTGCGAATGCACCAAAGCCGAAGATGCTTCGCTGACGATCAAAGTCTATGACGACCGCGACCGTGACCGGGTGGATTTGGAAGTCAAAGGTATAAATGCTGAAAAACTCGACAGCAGTCGAGCCATTTGCAACCTGATCGCCGGGTTGCGCGAAGACCTCAAACATTCCCACACACCCGCCCTGCAAAGAGCGGCAGGGCGTGGCGTCTATTAAACCGACGCGTGAGGTTGGGTGACCGCAGACCGGTGGGCCTGGATAAACGCCAGGCCCAGTACGGTTTCTGTCGCCACCGCCAGCAGGATCCCAGGGCCTGCATTGCCATTGATCCATTCCCCCATGCCCAACAAGGCCAGAACCAGGCAGCCAGTGCTGAACCCGGCGGTCATGGCGCTGCGCAGCTCCGAGGGTGGCGCATGGCGGGCGCGATAAAACATGACACCCAAGCCCAGGAACAGCGCGGCGTTGCGGCGCGACACCAGCCCGGTAGCACTCGAGTATTCGACACTCCATAGCCAAAGCAGCAAGTTGGGGCGCAATCCCCAGACCAGGGCGAGGGCAAAGCAGAGCAGGGCAGTGAAGAGGGCGAGGGAGCGGAAGCTCAACTGCATGGCGAATCCTTTCAGCCGGATGACAAGCCCGCAAGACTACGCTCTCAGGGGCGGGCTTGTCGCGGTTCTTTCACCAGCTCAATTCTGGAAGCTGCAGGCATCGGACAGCTTGCGATAGCTCACGTCTTCCACCTTGCCGGCCTTGTCGAGGAACTTGATATCCGCCTTGATGACTTTGCAGTCGTCGGTCGGGGTTTCGTTCATGGCCAGGACCTTGGCAATGTTCATCGGCATGCCGTACTGGTACGGCACGGGCTTGACGGCGGTTTGTTGATCGTCAGCCTGGGCCAGGCCCGACACCGCTGCCAGCGTCAGCGCGCTGGCAAACAGTAAAGTGCGCAGTTTCATGGTGGTGCTCCGCAAGTGAGTAGAGCTTCACTCTCGACGTGCGGGATTAACCATCGATTAATACGCGCCTGGCTGACAAAACCTTCATGAAGGCCGCTTTTTCAGCGCAACTGCTGACGATACGGCAAGTCCGGCCCGGTCTTGGTGCAGGTCAGCGCAGCCGCGCGGATCGCGAAACCGAGCAGGCTGTCGATCTGCGCGCGGCTGAGCTGCTGCAACCCCTCCACCGAATCCAGCTGCTGTTCGGTCAGCCATGCAATCAGCGCCGCCTGGAAGGTATCCCCGGCACCCACCGTGTCGGCCATCACCACGTTCAGCGCTGGCTGCGACCAGTTGCCATGCTGACGACTGAACACGCTGGCACCCTCGCCGCCACGGGTCAGGAACACCAACTGGCAACGGTGCTGCAGCCAGCCTTGCAGCACGCTTTCCGGCGACTGGTCGGGGTAGAGCAGGTGCAGGTCTTCGTCGCTGACCTTGATCAGGTCGGCATGCTCGGCCAACTCTGCGATGCGCGCGCGCCACAGCTGGATATCCGGCTGGGGGTTCAGGCGCACATTGGGGTCGAGGCTGATCAGGCGCTTGCCGCTTTCGCGCTTGACCAGGCTCAGCAGGGTGTCGCCAATCGGTTGCACCACCAGCGAGAACGAGCCGATATGCAGCCCGCGCACGTCATCGCCGAGTACCGGCAGATGCGCGACTTCCAGCAACCGGTCGGCACAGCCTTCACCGCGAAAGTTGTACTGCGGCGAGCCATTGGCGCCCACGGCGACCATCGACAGCGTGGTCGGCGCCGCGAATTCCACCAGGAACCGCTCGTCCACGCCTTCATCCTTGAGCACCTGCAACAGGCGCCGCCCGAGGAAGTCGGTAGACAGCCCGCCGAACAGCCCGGCCTCAATGCCCAGGCGGCGCAAGCCCACGGCAACGTTGAACGGTGAACCACCGGCAATCGCCTTGTAATTGACCTTGGAGGCCTGCCCGCTGGCATCCTCCTCGCTGAAAAAATCAAACAGCGCTTCACCACACACCAGATACATAGTCGTTCGCTCTTAAAGGGTTGCCACACGCTGTTGATAATGCTCGTACGCCTGCTGATAGGCCGCAACATGCGCGGCCACCGGCAGGGTAAGGCTGCTCGGGTCGACGCTCACGCATTTGTCGCAGAGGCTGGCCAGCGATTCGCCGCCATGGCTCCACGCCGCCTGGATCGCTGCGCCCAGGGCTGCTGCCTCGCTTTGCTCGGTGCACACCACTGGGGTGTTCATGATATCGGCGACCATCTGCCGCCACACCGGGCTTTTCGAGCCGCCGCCGATCAAACGGATACTCTGGCTTTGCAGGCCGGTCTGGCGCAACAGGTCCAGGCCATAGCGCAGGCCGAACGTGGTGCCTTCGACCACGGCGCGGCAGAGGTTGGCGCGGGTCAGGTTGGTCATGGTCAGGCCGTGCAGGCTGCCGGTAGCGTGGGGCAGGGCGGGGACGCGCTCACCGTTGAGAAACGGCAGCATGCTCACCCCGTCGGCGCCAATCGGCGCGTGTTCGACCAGAGCGTTGAAGGCCGGCAGGTCGAGGTCGAACAGCTCGCGGACCACGCCGGTGGCATTGGTCAGGTTCATGGTGCAGATCAACGGCAGCCAGCCGCCGCTGGATGAGCAGAAGGTCGCCACCGACGCCTGCGGGCTGACATTCGGCTGCTCGGCAAACGCATACACCGTGCCCGACGACCCCAGGCTCATGGTGATCACACCCGGGGCGATATTGCCGGTGCCGATGGCGCCCATCATATTGTCGCCGCCGCCGCTGGAAACCATCGCATTCGGGTTCAGGCCCAGGCGTTCGGCGATGGCGGGCAGGAGGGTGCCGACCGCTTGGTCGGCATCGATCAACTCAGGCAGCGCGGCTTCCAGGCGGCCGCTGGGGTCGATGTGCTGGAGCAGTGCCACATCCCATTCGCGGGTGCGCACATTGAAATAACCGGTGCCCGACGCATCGCCATATTCCGCGACGGCGCGCCCGGTCAGCCAATAGTTGAGGTAGTCGTGGGGCAGCAGGATATGCGCGATACGGGCAAAGATTTCTGGGTGTTGCTCGCGGGTCCAGAGCAATTTGGACACGGTGTAGCCCGGCGCAATCGCCACGCCCAGGCGTTCCAGCGAGCCGCTTGCGCCGCCCAGGTGTTGCAGCAGGCGCTCGTTTTCTGGCGCGGTTTCGGTGTCGCACCACAGCTTGGCCGGGCGCAGCACCTGGCCCTGGTCATCAAGCAGGACCAGGCCGTGCTGCTGGCCGGAAACGCCGATGCCGAGGATGTCCTGACCGTCCACGCCGGCCTGTTGCAAGGCCTGGTGGGTGGCTTGGGTAAAGGCATCCAGCCATTCCTGGGTGTGTTGCTCGCGACGGCCATTGGCGCCACTGAGCAGGGTGTGGTTGGCAGCGCCCAGGCCCAGCACCTTGCCGCTGGCGGCGTCGAGGACGATGGCTTTGGTGCCTTGGGTGCCGCAGTCGATGCCGAGGTAGAGGTTTTGCTGGGTCATGATGGTGTGCTCAGCAGTTTTATTGTTCTGGATTGGAAACCCGGTCAAATGTGGGAGGGGGCTTGCTCCCGATAAGGGAGTGTCAGTTGATGCATCTTTGGCTGACACACCGCTATCGGGGGCAAGCCCCCTCCCACATGTTTAATCGGGTTTCTTCAGGAGGTGCTGCAGTGTTGCGGTGACGCCGTGATCGCGCAAACTTGCATAACCGCGCTCAAACGCTGCCACAAACTCAGGCGAGTTGGGAATAGCCGTGCCAAAAATCTCTTCCACGCCCAACAGGCGTTTGCTGATTAAAGCGTCATCACGCACCAGCCCCTGGCAAAACTCCGCACGCGGGTCAGGGATCGTGTAGCTCACGCCGTTTTCATCCACGCCCTTCAGATACAAGGCCCAGGCCGCGACCACCAGCGCCGCACGCTCGGTCTCACGCCCACCGGCAATCAGGCGGTTGATGGTCGGTACGGTGAACTTGGGAAACTTCGACGAACCATCCGAACACACGCGCTCCAGTTGGTCGGCAATCGCCTGGTTGGAAAAACGCTCAACCAGCGTCTGCTTGTACGCCCTCAGGTCGATGCCCGGCACCGGCGCCAGGTTGGGCGTGACGTCCAGGTCCATGTAGGCGCGCATGTAGGCCACGAACAGCGGGTCGTTCATGGTTTCATGCACAAACCGATAGCCCTTGAGAAAACCCAGGTACGTCAACGCCAGATGGCTGCCGTTGAGCAGGCCGATCTTCATCTCTTCGTAGGGCGTCACGTCATCGGTGAACTGCACGCCAACCTTCTCCCAGGCCGGGCGACCATTGACGAACGTGTCTTCCAGCACCCATTGCACAAAAGGCTCGCACACCACCGGCCAGGCGTCGTCGATACCGTGCTCGTCGTGCAGCTGCAGGCGGTGGGCGGTGCTGGTCATCGGGGTGATGCGGTCGACCATGGCGTTCGGGAAGCTCACGTTGGCCTTGATCCAATCATGCAGCTCGGCGTCATGCAGAGCGGCGAACGCCAGCAAGGCCTTGCGCGTAACGGCACCGTTGTGCGGCAGGTTATCGCAGGACATCACCGTGAACGCGGGCGTGCCGGCGGCGCGACGTTGGGTCAGTGCGGCGCAGATAAAACCGAACACGGTGTGCGGAGCGTCGGGGTGCGCCAGGTCATGCTGGATCTGCGGCAGGTGCGCCATGAACTCGCCGTTGCTGTCGTCGATGCAGTAGCCGCCCTCGGTGATGGTCAGCGAGACGATGCGAATCTCGGGGCTGGCGAGTTTGTCGATCAGCGCCTGGGCGCTGTCCTGGGCCAGCAGCATGTCGCTGATCGCACCGATCACGCGCACCTCGGTGTCGTCGGTGTCGCCCAGTTCATACAGGGTGAACAGGTAGTCCTGGCCGGCCAGGTCGTCGCGGGCCTTGCGGTCCTCGGCGCGCAGGCCGACGCCGCAGATGCTCCAGTCCAGGCCCTCGCCCTGGTTCATCAGCGCATCGGTGTAATACGCCTGATGCGCGCGGTGGAAACCGCCGACGCCGATATGGGCGATGCCCTGCGTGGTGCTGGCAATGGCATAGGCCGGGGTTTTGACTTCCGGCGCCAGTTGGCTGAGGTTCTGTTTATTCAGTTTCATCACAAATCTCACGAAATCAGGCGGCAGCGCGCAGTGGGCGGGCCACGGCCACGCCGTCGGTGTCGAACAGGTGGCAGTGCTGCGGGTTCAGGTGCAACTGCAGCGTTTCGCCGTATTGGCTGGCCATGTCGCCACGAATCCGCATGGTCAAAGGCTCGCCGTTGGCGGTGATGACGTGGCAGAAGGTGTCGCTGCCCAGCCGCTCGCCGACGTCGGCGGTCACTGTCAGGGTGGTTTGGCCAGGGGCGGCGATTTCCAGGTGTTCGGGGCGAATGCCCAGGGTCACTGCACTGCCCACGCTCAGGCTTGGGCCATTCAGCGGCAGGCTGATCAGGGTTCCGGCATCCAGTTGCACGTCGCAGCCCTGGCCTTCGACGCGGGTGACTTTGCCCTTGAGAAAGCCCATCTTGGGCGTGCCGAGAAAGCCCGCCACAAACAGGTTGGCGGGCTGGTGATACAGCTCCAGCGGCGAGCCGACCTGCTCGATACGGCCACTGTTGAGGACCACCACTTTGTCGGCCAGGGTCATCGCTTCAACCTGGTCATGGGTCACGTAGATCATGGTCGCTTGCAGCTCTTTATGCAGGCGCGCCAGCTCCAGGCGCATCTGCACGCGCAGGGCGGCGTCGAGGTTGGACAGTGGCTCGTCGAACAGGAAGATCTTGGGGTTGCGCACAATCGCGCGGCCGATGGCCACACGCTGGCGCTGGCCGCCGGACAGCTGCTTGGGTTTACGCTCCAGCAACGGGCCCAGCTCGAGGATGCGCGCGGCTTCGCTGACTTTGCTCTCCACCAGCTTCTTGTCGACCCCGGCCAAATCCAGCGCGAATGACATGTTCTTGCGCACGCTCATGTGCGGGTACAGCGCGTAGGTCTGGAACACCATGGCCAGGTCGCGCTTGGCCGGGGTGACTTGAGTGATGTCGCGGCCATCCAGTTCGATGGTGCCTTCGCTGACTTCTTCCAGCCCGGCGATCAGGCGCAGCAGGGTGGATTTACCGCAGCCCGACGGGCCTACGAACACCACGAATTCCTTGTCGTTCACTTCCAGGTCGATGCCCTTGATGATCGAGAAACCTTCGAAGCCTTTTTGCAAATTCTTGATTTTCAGGTTGGCCATGATGGGCCCTCCGTTTGGAATTATTATTTAACGGCGCCGAAGGACAAGCCGCGTACCAGTTGCTTCTGGCTGATCCAGCCAAAGATCAGGATCGGCGCGCAGGCCAGGGTCGACACGGCCGACAACTTGGCCCAGAACAAGCCTTCGGGGCTGGAGTAAGAGGCGATCAGCGCAGTCAGCGGCGCGGCACTCGATGAGGTCAGGTTCAGCGACCAGAAGGCCTCGTTCCAGCACAGGATCAGCGACAGCAACACCGTGGAGGCCAGGCCGCCCTTGGCAATCGGCAGCAGCACGCGGACCATTTCCTGCCACAGGGTCGCGCCGTCCAGGCGGGCGGCTTCGAGGATGTCCTTTGGGATGTCCTTGAAGTAGGTGTAAACCATCCACACCACAATCGGCAGGTTGATCAGCGTGTAGATGATGATCAGCGCAATGCGCGTATCCAGCAGGCCCATGCTCTTGGCCAGCAGGTAGATCGGCATCAGCACGCCCACCGGCGGCAGCATTTTGGTCGACAGCATCCACAGCAGCGTGCCCTTGGTACGCTGGGTTTCGTAGAACGCCATGGAGTAGGCGGCGGGCACCGAAATCAGCAGGCACAGCGCGGTGGCGCTGAACGAGATCAGCACTGAGTTCCAGGCGTAGCTGAAGTAGTTGCTGCGCTCGTTGATGTGCAGGTAGTTCTCCAGCGTCGGCGTGAAGATGAACTGCGGCGGTGTGGCGAACGCGTCGATTTCGGTCTTGAAGCTGGTCAGCACCATCCAGAAGATCGGGAAGAAAATCAGGATCGCGATGGCCCAGGCCAACGTGCCGAGCAACAGGCTTTGCAGGCGGCGGGATTGTTGAAGCGTCATGGCGCGGCCCTCAAGGCTTGTCAGTCAGGTTTTTGCCGATCATCCGCACCAGGATGATCGCCGCGATATTGGCGATGACCACGGCAATCAAGCCGCCGGCCGAGGCCATGCCCACGTCGAACTGCACCAGCGCCTGGTTGTAGATCAGGTAGGCGAGGTTGGTCGAGGCGTAGCCGGGGCCACCGTTGGTGGTGGTGAAGATTTCGGCGAACACCGAGAGCAGGAAGATCGTTTCGATCATCACCACCACGGCTATCGGGCGGGCCAGGTGGGGCAGGGTCAGGTGCCAGAAAATCGCGATGGCGCCGGCACCGTCCAGGCGCGCGGCCTCCTTTTGTTCCTGGTCGAGCGACTGCATGGCGGTCATCAGCAGCAGGATCGCGAAGGGCAGCCATTGCCACGAGACAATGATGATGATCGACAGCAGCGGGTAGTGCGCCAGCCAGTCCACAGGTTCTGCGCCGAAAAACTTCCACACGGCGGCGAGAATCCCCGACACCGGGTGAAAAATCAGGTTCTTCCAGATCAGCGCACCGACGGTGGGCATGATGAAGAACGGCGAAATCAGCAACACCCGCACCAGGCCACGGCCGAGGAATTCACTGGCCTCCAGCAGGGCGCTGATCAACACGCCGAACACCACGCTGATCAACAGCACGCTGCCGACCAGTAACAGGGTATTGGTGGCGCCGGGCAGGAAACCCGAGTCGGTGATGAAGTAGCTGAAGTTCTCCAGCCCCACGAACTCGTTTTCACCGGGGTAGAGCAGGTTGTAGCGGATCAGCGAAAAGTACAGGGTCATGCCCAGCGGCACGATCATCCACAGCAGCAGCAAGGCCACCGAGGGGCTGACGAGGAACCAGCCGGGGTTGGCCACACGGCTTTTACGCGGCTGTTCAGGCGCGGCGGTTTGCACTTTGGCAGTGGTGGTATTCATAGGATCAGAACCAGTCAGGTGCATACAGAACGAGAATCGAAGCGCGGTCAGTGTGGGAGGGGGCTTGCCCCCGATAGCGATGTGTCAGTCACATAATCATCAACTGGTAGATTGCTATCGGGGGCGAGCCCCCTCCCACATTTACAGCGGTGTTCCGGCTTTATTTGGGGTAGCCGGCCCGCTTCATTTCACGCTCGGTGGTGGTCTGCGCGGCGGTCAATGCGGCATCCACGGTTTGCTGACCCGTCAGCGCGCCAGAGAAGAACTTGCCGACCTGGGTACCAATCGCCTGGAACTCAGGAATGGTCACCAACTGGATACCGATATACGGCACCGGCTTGAGGGTGGGCTTGGTCGGGTCCGCCACTTTCAGCGATTCCAGGGTCACCTTGGCGAACGGCGCGGCCTTCATGTACTCATCGCTGTAGGTCGACGTGCGCGTGCCTGGCGGCACGTTGGCAATGCCGTCGGTCTTGGCCACGAGCTGGCTGTATTCCTTGGAGGTTGCCCAGGTGGTGAATACCTTGGCGGCATCCTTGGCCTTGGAGCTGGTAGGGATCGCCAGGCTCCAGGAGTACAACCACGAAGTGCCCTTGTCGGTCTTCTCGTGAGGCGCAAAAGTAAAGCCAACGTGGTCGGCCACCTTGCTTTGGGTCTTGTCGGTAACAAACGAGCCGGCCACGCTGGCGTCGACCCAGATTGCGCACTTGCCGCTGTTGAACAGCGCCAGGTTTTCGTTGAAACCGTTGCTGGACGCACCCGGTGGGCCGGATTTCTTCATGTTGTCGACGTAGAAGTTCAGCGCGTCCTTCCACTCAGGGCCGGTGAATTCAGGCTGCCACTTCTCATCGAACCAGCGCGCCCCATAGCCGTTGGCCAGGGTGGTGATCAGCGCCATGTTTTCACCCCAACCGGCTTTGCCGCGCAGGCACAAGCCGTATTGCTCTTTGCTCTTGTCGGTGAGTTTGCTGGCGAATTCGCCGATCTGGCTCCAGGTCGGGCGCTCGGGCATGGTCAGCCCGGCGTTCTTGAACAGGTCGGTGCGGTAATAAGTGATCGAGCTTTCGGCGTAGAACGGCAGGGCGTACAGCGAGCCTTTGACGGACAGGCCATCACGCACGGAAGGGAATACATCGTCGAGGTCGTAGGAAGCCGGCAGGTCCTTCATGGGCTCCAGCCAACCCTTCGCGCCCCAGAGTGCAGCTTCGTACATGCCGATGGTCAGCACATCGAACTGCCCGCCCTGGGTGGCGATGTCGGTGGTGAGGCGTTGGCGCAGGACGTTTTCTTCAAGTACCACCCAGTTCAGCTTGATCTCCGGGTGCTCGGTCTCGAAGGTTTTCGAGAGCTTTTGCATGCGGATCATGTCGCTGTTGTTGACGGTGGCAATGGTCAGGGTTTGCGCGCCAAAGCTGACGGCGCTGAGGGTCATGCAGGTAGTCATGCAGGTGGAGACAAGCAGTGCTTTTGCTGTGAACTTCATCGCGCACTCCATTTCCGCGCCCAGGGGGCTACAGAAGGACAGTTATTGTTGTTGTGTCTTCCCACGGGCAGTCAGGAAGAGTGTGCGTTGATTACAGCCTTCAAATGGGCATATGACAAATCCTTGAGCGCACTGGGACTGATACTTTTTTGCACTGGTGGGCAAATGGCTGAAACGATTTATGCAGACCGGCGCTGATCAACTGTGGGAGCTGGCTCGCCTGCGCTGGCATCACCACGTTCAGGCTGACAGACTCAGCCGCCCGCATCGCGGCGATGCGGCCCCCACGTCAGGCCAGGTTTTTCTCGGTCAGCCGCTGTACCGCCAAGCGGCGATAGTGGGAAGGCGTCATGCCCTTGAGCTGCTGGAAGCGCCGGTTGAAGTTGGAGATATTGTTGAAACCCGACTCGAAACACACATCGGTCACCGCCTTGTCGCCGTCGGCCAGCAACTCGCAGGATTTGCTGATGCGCAAGCGATTGACGAACTCGATAAACGTGCGGCCAGTGGCTTGTTTGAACACGCGGGAAAAGTACGTTGGCTTCATCCCCAAGTGTTCCGCGACTTCCTCCAGCGGCAACTCCCGCGCGTAGTGCGCGAAGATATAGTCCACCGCGCGGTTGGTGCGGTCGACACTATGTTCGTCGGCCACTTGCGGCGTGTTCACGCCAGACAGCAACTGGTAGTCCTCACACGCACTCAGCACTTGCAGCAGGATAAAAAAGTGCCCCAGACGCGCCATGCCTTGGGCGTCCTCGATGCGTTGCATCAGGGTCATGGCCTGGGCGATGGTGTTCTTGCAGCGGAACTCGATGCCGTACTGCGCGCGGTCCAGTAACGGTGTCAGGGTTTTCAGCTCGGCGAAAATATGGCTGCCGCTCTCCAACAGCTCATCGGTGAAATTCACCAGCATGTCGCGTTTTGGCACTACCTCGTCTTCCGCCACCTGGCTGATCCAGTTGTGGGGCAGGTTGGGGCCGGTGAGGAACAGGCTTTCGGGGTAGAAATTACCGATGTAGTCACCGATAAACACCTTGCCCGAGCTGGCGACGATCAAGTGCAGCTCGTATTCCTTGTGGAAATGCCAGCGCACCAGCGGGCAGGGGAAGCCGTGTTGACGATAGATGATGGACAGACCGTTGTGATCGTCCATCAGCTCGTAGGAAGGGTCGGTGATGCGCGTTGCTCGGGTCATGCTGCCGTCGCTTTATTGTGGTTGCTGCGTAGGATAATGCCCCCTCGCGCGCAACCCTGCCAGCCTCGGTGTTTAAAGGCTGCGGTTTTTCGCCTCGATCCACTGGGACATGTACTGCGTACTTTTATGCGCATGGTGGCGCAGCATGCTGCCGGTGAAGTTATCCCGGCGATGGGCGGCGAGGTGGCGGCGGCAGTGTTCCAGGCAGGCGACCAACGCCGGGCCGTGCACACGTTGGTCGTAGCGGCGGGCCAGCAACTGGCGGCCATCTTCCTGGGCCTGGGTCCAGCGTTCGCGGTCCTGGTACAAGGCCACGGCCGCCGTCGCCAGGGTTTGCGCGTTGTGTTCGATAACCCCCGGCCACGGTTGCTCATCGCCCATGGCTTCGGCGCCGATCGGCGTGGTGATATTCGGCGTGCCGCACAGCATGGCGTCTGCCAGCTTGCCCTTGATACCTGCGCCAAACCGCAGGGGCGCCAGGCAGATACGCGCCGCCGTCATTACCTGCAGGGCATCTTCGGCCCAGTTCATCACATGAAAACCCTGTGCGGGGTTATGCAGGGCCGTGGCCTTGGGCGGGGTGTAGGCCCCGTACACATGCAACTGCGCGCCCGGCAATTGCTGGCGGATCAGCGGCCAGACGCTGTTCTTCATCCAGAGCACGGCATCCCAATTGGGCGCGTGGCGGAAGTTGCCGATGCTGAGGAAGTGTGCGCGCTCTTCAAACGGTGCGAAGGCCTCCACGGGCGGTTCCATCATCAGCGGGCACCAGTGCAGCAGGGCCGCGGGCACGTTGAACTGTTCGGTCAGCAGGCGGATTTCCACGTCGGAAATCATCAGGCTGATATCGCAGCGGTAGATCGCCGCGATTTCGCGCTTGGCCAGGTCGGTGTCGGCCATCCGCTGGAATTCTTCTTCCAGTGCAGGGGCGAACAGCGTGCTGAAGTCGTCGCTGTCAGCCTTGAGGTGCTCCTTGAGACGCTGGTGGCGGGCGTCGCGCAGGCTTTGCAGGTCGGAGGTTTCCAACACGCGCAGGGCATCGGGGCAGCATTTTTCGACGCGCCAGCCAAACTGCTCTTCCATCATGAAACGGTCGAACAGCACGATATCCGGGGCCAGTTCGCGGGCAAAATCATCGAAACTGCTGTTGTTCAGTTCGATGGCGCACTCGGCGATGCCCAAGGCAGGCAGGTCGGCCTTGTGTTCGCCGACCGTCGCCGGGCTGCTGAAGGTAATGTCCCAACCTTGCGTCAGAAAGCTCTCAAGAATCTGCATCATATGGCCGCCGGCGGCCGAGGAGCGCGGCTCCGGCCAGACGTAACCAATGACCAGGACTTTGGTGGCGGGCGCATTCATCAACAACGGCTTCCTTCAAGGGCAGGCGCAAAGCGCGCAATTAAACCACAACCCGGCGTCATGACAATTTGCGTCTGGCGGTAGGTAGCTCCCTCACTTTGTGGTTAACTTCCGCCTCTCGAATTCGTTTAATCAAACCCAGCATAAGGATTCTGTTCATGGCTCAAGTCACCCTCCGTGGTAACCCTGTCCAGGTTGAAGGCGATCTGCCACAAGCCGGTACCCTGGCGCCTGAGTTCACCCTGACCGCCGGCGATCTGTCCGACGCCACCCTGGCTACCTTTGCCGGCAAGCGCAAAGTGTTGAACATCTTCCCAAGCGTCGACACGCCGACCTGCGCCACCTCGGTACGCAAGTTCAACGCCCAGGCCAACGAACTGAACAACGCCGTCGTCCTGTGCATTTCCACCGACCTGCCGTTCGCCCAGGCGCGCTTCTGCGGTGCCGAAGGCCTGGAAAACGTCAAGAGCCTGTCGGACTTCCGCAGCGCTGCCTTTGCCGTCGACTACGGCGTGGCAATCGCTGACGGCCCGCTCAAAGGCCTGACCGCGCGTGCCGTAGTGGTACTGGACGAAAACGACAACGTGCTGCACAGCGAACTGGTTTCCGAAATTGGCCAAGAGCCAAACTATGAAGCCGTCCTGGCTGTTTTGAAGTAACTGTTTCGGCGCATTGCTGTCTTTGGGCAGTAACACGCGCAGTAGATGATTGCGGCCTGGCCTAGTCCAGGCCGTTTTTATTTGCACGTCAGGTGCTTAGCGAAATAGCCGAGGCACTAAGCAGCAAAAGTTAAAAGTTGTAAGCCCAAGGTAAATAGCCGGTAAAGGCGCTTTTCTTAATGCGCCCCAGTGCTTATCTTTCAGCCTCCCAAAGAAGAAGCTCTCGCGCCCAATGGTTGATCACTCCATGCAATCCTCCCCCCGTAAGTCCCGCCGCTGGTTGTTCGGCCTGCTTGTGCTGCTGGTAATCGCTGGCCTGTGCTGGAAATTCTGGCCAGGCAGCCACAAGGATGGCGAGGCGCAAAAGCCAGCCGGGCATGCCGGTAAATCGGGGATGATGCGCCCAGGCTTCGGCGGGTCCACCGGCGCGGTGCCGGTGCGCGTGGCGCCGGCGGTGCTGGGGGAGTTCCCGGTGTACTACAAGGCCTTGGGCACGGTCACGGCGCTCAATACCATCAATGTGCGCAGCCGGGTGGGCGGCGAGTTGGTGAAGATCGCCTTTGAAGAAGGGCAGATGGTCAAGGCCGGCGACCTGCTCGCCGAGATCGACCCGCGCAGCTACCAGAACGCTTTGCTCCAGGCCCAGGGCACGCTGATGCAGAACCAGGCCCAGCTGAAAAACGCCCAGGTCGACGTCCAGCGTTATCGCGACCTGTACGCCCAGGACAGTATCGCCAAGCAAACCCTGGACACCGCCGAAGCGCTGGTGTTGCAGTATCAGGGCACGGTCAAGACCAACCAGGGCGCGGTCGACGACGCCAAGCTCAACCTCGAATTCACCCGCATCCGCGCGCCGATCAGCGGCCGCGTCGGCCTGCGTCAAGTGGATGTGGGCAATCTGGTGGCGGCCAATGACACCACCTTTCTCGCGGTAATCACCCAGACCCAACCGATCAGCGTGGCCTTCACCCTGCCGGAAAACACCCTGGAAACCGTGCTTGCCCGCTACCACGCCGGCAACAAACTGCCCGTGGAAGCCTGGGACCGTGGCGACGCGAAAAAACAGGCTACCGGTGTGTTGCAGAGCCTGGACAACCAGATCGACGTCACCACCGGCACCCTGAAATTCAAGGCCCGCTTCGATAACAAGGACCAGGCGCTGTTCCCCAATCAGTTCGTCAATGTGCACCTGCTGGCCGATACCCTGCACAACGTGGTGCTGGCGCCGTCGGCGGCGATCCAGTTCGGCAACGCCGGCACCTTCGTCTACGTGCTCGACGGCGACAAGAAGGTCAAGGTGCAGCCGCTGGTGGTGGGGGATACCGATGGCGAGAACACGGTGATCAAGGAAGGCCTCAAGGCTGGCGACCGCGTGGTGCTGGAAGGCACTGACCGTCTCAAGGACGGCAGCGAGATCGAAGTGGTCAACGACAGCAGTGAAGTGCCGACCACCCCGACCGAACACCTGCAAGGCAAACCAGCGGCGAAAGGGGAGACCGGCACCACCGCCGGCAAGGCGCAAAAGGTCGGTTCATGAACCTCTCGCGACTGTTTATCCTTCGCCCGGTCGCCACCACGCTGAGCATGCTGGCGATTGTGTTGGCCGGCATCATTTCCTATCGCCTGCTGCCGGTGTCTGCCTTGCCCCAGGTGGATTACCCGACGATCCGGGTGATGACCCTGTACCCCGGCGCCAGCCCCGACGTGATGACCAGCGCGGTCACCGCGCCGCTTGAGCGCCAGTTCGGGCAAATGCCCGGCCTCACGCAGATGGCGTCCACCAGCTCCGGCGGTGCGTCGGTGCTGACCCTGCGTTTCAACCTCGACATCAATATGGACGTGGCCGAGCAGCAGGTGCAGGCCGCGATCAACGCCGCCACCAACCTGTTGCCCAAGGACCTGCCGGCCCCGCCGGTGTACAACAAGGTCAACCCGGCGGACACCCCGGTGCTGACCCTGGCGATCACCTCCAAGACCATGCTGCTGCCCAAGCTCAATGACCTAGTCGACACACGCATGGCGCAGAAAATCGCGCAGATCAGCGGCGTCGGCATGGTCAGCATCGCCGGTGGCCAGCGCCAGGCGGTGCGGATCAAGGTTAACCCTGAGGCCCTGGCGGCCAATGGCTTGAACCTGTCGGACGTGCGTACCCTGATCGCTGCGTCCAACGTCAACCAGCCCAAAGGCAACTTCGACGGCCCCACGCGGGTGTCGATGCTCGACGCCAACGACCAGTTGGTGTCGCCCCAGCAATATGCCGACCTGATCCTGGCCTACAACAATGGTGCGCCGCTGCGCCTCAAAGACGTGGCGCAGATTGTCGATGGCGCCGAAAACGAACGCCTTGCCGCCTGGGCCAATGAGAACCAGGCCGTGCTGCTGAACATCCAGCGCCAGCCGGGTGCCAACGTGATCGAGGTGGTGGACCGCATCAAGGCGCTGCTGCCGAGCATCACCGACAATCTGCCGGCGGGCCTTGAGGTGGCGGTGCTGACCGACCGCACCCAGACCATCCGCGCGTCGGTCACCGACGTGCAACACGAATTGCTGATCGCCATTGCCCTGGTGGTCATGGTGACGTTCCTGTTCCTGCGCCGGGTCAGCGCCACGCTCATTCCGTCGATTGCCGTGCCGCTGTCGCTGGTGGGCACGTTTGGCGTGATGTACCTGGCCGGTTTCTCCATCAACAACCTGACGTTGATGGCCCTGACCATCGCCACCGGGTTTGTGGTGGACGATGCGATCGTGATGCTCGAGAACATCTCGCGTTACATCGAGGAAGGCGAGACGCCGATGGCGGCGGCGCTCAAGGGCGCCAAGCAGATCGGTTTCACCCTGATTTCCCTGACCCTGTCGCTGATCGCCGTGTTGATCCCGTTGTTGTTCATGGCCGACGTGGTAGGGCGGCTGTTCCGCGAATTTGCCATCACCCTGGCGGTGGCAATCCTGATTTCCCTGGTGGTGTCGCTGACCCTCACGCCGATGATGTGCGCGCGGTTGCTCAAGCGTGAGCCCAAGGAAGAAGAACAGAGCCGCTTCTACAAGGCCAGCGGCGCCTGGATCGATTGGCTGATCGCGCGTTACGGGAGCATGTTGCAGTGGGTGCTCAAGCACCAGCCGCTGACCCTGCTGGTGGCCATCGCGACCCTGGGCCTCACGGTGTTCCTCTACATGGTCGTGCCCAAGGGCTTTTTCCCGGTGCAGGACACCGGCGTGATCCAGGGTATTTCCGAAGCGCCGCAGTCCATTTCCTTTGCGGCGATGAGCCAGCGCCAGCAGGATCTGGCCAAGATCATCCTCGCCGACCCGGCCGTCGAGAGCCTGTCTTCCTACATCGGTGTGGACGGCGATAACGCCACCCTCAACAGCGGGCGTTTGTTGATCAACCTCAAGGCCCACGGCCAGCGCGACTTGAGCGCGGCCGAGGTGATCACCCGCCTGCAACCGGAAATCGACAAGCTGGTGGGCATCCGCCTGTTCATGCAGCCGGTGCAGGACCTGACCATCGAAGACCGCGTCAGCCGCACCCAGTACCAATTCAGCATGTCCTCGCCGGACGCCGACCTGCTGGCGCTGTGGAGCGACAAGCTGGTGCACACCCTGAGCCAGATGCCGGAACTCACCGATGTGGCCAGCGACCTGCAGGACAAAGGTTTGCAGGTGTACCTGGTGATTGACCGCGATGCGGCCTCGCGCCTGGGCGTGAGCGTGTCGACCATCACCGACGCGCTGTACGACGCCTTTGGCCAGCGGCAGATTTCCACCATCTACACCCAGGCCAGCCAGTACCGCGTGGTGCTGCAGGCGCAATCGGGTGAAACCCTGGGCCCGGCGGCGCTGAACCAGATCCATGTGAAAACCACCGACGGCGGCCAGGTGCGCCTGTCGAGCCTGGCCCATGTGGAGCAACGCCAGGCCCAGTTGGCGATTGCACATATCGGCCAGTTCCCGGCGGTGATGATGTCGTTCAACCTGGCGCCCGGCGTCGCCCTGGGCAAAGGCGTGGAGCTGATCAACCAGGCGCAGAAGGATATCGGCATGCCGGTGGGCGTGCAGACGCAATTCCAGGGCGCGGCCCAGGCGTTTGAAGCCTCGTTGTCGAGCACCTTGCTGCTGATCCTGGCGGCGGTGGTCACCATGTACATTGTGCTGGGCGTGCTCTACGAGAGTTATATCCACCCGATCACGATTCTCTCGACCTTGCCGTCGGCAGCCGTAGGGGCCTTGCTGGCCTTGCTGCTCAGTGGCAATGACCTGGGGATGATCGCGATCATCGGCATCATTTTGCTGATCGGTATCGTGAAGAAAAACGCGATCATGATGATCGACTTCGCCCTCGACGCCGAGCGCAACCAGGGCCTCGACCCGCAGACCGCGATCTATCAAGCGGCGCTGTTGCGTTTCCGGCCGATCCTGATGACCACCCTGGCCGCGTTGTTTGGTGCGGTGCCCTTGATGCTTGCCACCGGCTCCGGCGCTGAGCTGCGCCAGCCTTTGGGCCTGGTGATGGTCGGCGGTTTGCTGGTGAGCCAGGTGCTGACGCTGTTCACCACGCCAGTGATCTACCTGTACTTCGATCGCCTCGGCCGTCGCTGGCGCAAAGAACCGCAAAGCCTGGAGCCGGTTGAGTCATGAACCTGTCCGGACCGTTTATTCGCCGGCCGGTAGCGACCCTGCTGCTGAGCCTGGCGATCATGCTGCTGGGCGGCGTCAGTTTCAATCTGCTGCCGGTGTCGCCGTTGCCGCAGATCGACTTCCCGGTGATCGTGGTGTCGGCCAGCTTGCCGGGCGCGAGCCCCGAGGTCATGGCCTCTACCGTAGCGACGCCGCTGGAGCGCTCGTTCGGCGCGATTGCCGGCATTACCACCATGAGCAGTTCGTCGAGCCAGGGCTCGACCCGGGTGATCCTCGCGTTCGACTCCGACCGCGATATCAACGGCGCGGCGCGCGAAGTGCAGGCGGCCATCAATGCCTCGCGCAACCTGCTGCCCAGCGGCATGCGCAGCATGCCCACCTACAAAAAAATCAACCCGTCGCAGGCGCCGATCATGGTGCTGTCGCTGACCTCGGACGTGTTGCAGAAGGGCCAGCTGTACGACCTGGCCTCGACCATCCTGTCGCAAAGCCTGTCCCAGGTGCCGGGTGTGGGCGAAGTGCAGATCGGCGGCAGCTCCCTGCCGGCGGTGCGCATCGAGCTGGAGCCCAAGGCCCTCGACCAGTACGGCGTGGCCCTGGACGATGTGCGCAACACCATCGCCAATGCCAACCAGCGTCGGCCCAAGGGCTCCCTGGAAGACAGCGAGCGCAACTGGCAGATCCAGGCCAACGACCAGCTGGAAAAAGCCAAGGACTACGAACCGCTGCTGATTCGCTACCAGGACGGCGCCGCCCTGCGCCTCAAGGATGTGGCCAAGATCACCGACGGCGTCGAAGACCGCTACAACAGTGGCTTCTTCAACAATGAGCCGGCGGTGCTGCTGGTGATCAACCGCCAGTCCGGCGCCAACATCATCGAAACCGTCAAGCAGATCAAGGCACAACTGCCGGCCTTGCAGGCGGTGCTGCCGTCCAGCGTCAAGCTCAGCCTGGCAATGGACCGCTCGCCGGTGATCACCGCCACGTTGCACGAAGCCGAGATGACCCTGCTGATCGCGGTGGGGCTGGTGATCCTGGTGGTGTACCTGTTCCTGGGCAATTTCCGCGCCTCGCTGATCCCTACGCTGGCGGTGCCGGTGTCGCTGGTGGGGACGTTCGCGATCATGTACCTCTATGGCTTTTCGCTGAACAACTTCTCGTTGATGGCGCTGATTCTTGCCACCGGCCTGGTAGTGGACGACGCCATCGTGGTGCTGGAGAACATTTCCCGGCATATCGACGAGGGCGTGCCGCCGATGAAGGCCGCGTACCTGGGCGCCGAGGAAGTCGGCTTTACCTTGTTGTCGATGAACGTGTCGCTGGTGGCGGTGTTCCTCTCCATCCTGTTTATGGGCGGGATCGTCACCAACCTGTTCCGGGAGTTTTCCATCACCTTGTCGGCGGCGATCATCGTGTCGCTGATCGTCTCGCTGACCCTCACACCGATGCTCTGCGCGCGTTGGCTCAAGCCCCATGTCAAAGGGCGGATGACCGGCCTGCAGCGCTGGAGCCAGAAAATCAATGACCGCATGGTGGCCGGGTACGCCACCAGCCTGGATTGGGTGCTGCGCCATCGCCGCCTGACCCTGCTCAGCCTGTTGCTGACCATCGGCGTGAACGTGGCGCTGTACGTCGTGGTGCCGAAAACCTTTATGCCGCAGCAGGACACCGGCCAGTTGATCGGGTTTGTGCGCGGTGATGACGGGCTGTCATTCAGCGTGATGCAGCCCAAGATGGAAACCTTCCGCAAGGCCGTGCTCAAAGACCCGGCAGTGCTCAGCGTGGCGGGGTTTATCGGCGGTAACAACGGCACCAACAACGCGGTGATGCTGGTACGCCTCAAGCCGATCAGCGAACGCAAGCTGTCTGCCCAGGCGGTGATCGAGCGCCTGCGCAAGGACGTGCCGCTGGTGCCGGGCGGGCGCCTGTTCCTGATGGCCGACCAGGACCTGCAGTTTGGCGGCAGCCGCGATCAGTCCAGTGCGCAGTATTCCTACATCCTGCAAAGTGGCGATCTGGCGGCGTTGCGCCTGTGGTACCCGAAAGTCGTCAGCGCCTTGCGCGAGCTGCCGGAGCTGACCGCCATCGATGCCCGTGAAGGCCGCGGGGCGGCGCAGGTCACGCTGATTGTCGATCGCGACCAGGCCAAGCGGCTGGGCATCGACATGGACATGGTCACGGCGGTGCTCAACAACGCCTACAGCCAGCGGCAGATTTCCACCATCTACGACAGCCTCAACCAGTACCAGGTAGTGATGGAGGTCAACCCCAAGTACGCCCAGGACCCGATCACCCTCAACCAGATGCAGGTGATCACCTCCACGGGCGCGCGGGTGCCGTTGTCGACCATTGCCCATTATGAAAACAGCCTGGCGGATGACCGCGTCAGCCATGAGGGCCAGTTCGCGTCGGAAAGCATCGCCTTCGATATGTCCCCCGGGGTTACGGTGGAGCAGGGCACTGCCGCGATTGAACGGGCCATTGCCAAAGTCGGCTTGCCGGAAGACGTGATCGCCAAGATGGCCGGCACCGCCGATGCCTTCGCCGCGACGCAAAAAGGCCAGCCGTTCATGATCCTCGGCGCACTGGTGGCGGTGTACCTGGTGTTGGGCATTCTGTATGAAAGCTATATCCACCCACTGACGATCCTCTCGACCCTGCCGTCGGCCGGGGTCGGCGCCATGCTTGCCATCTACCTGACCGGGGGCGAGTTCAGCCTGATCTCGCTGCTCGGCCTGTTCCTGTTGATCGGCGTGGTCAAGAAGAACGCGATCCTGATGATCGACCTGGCCTTGCAGCTGGAGCGCAACGACGGCCTGGGTCCGCTGGAATCGATTCGCAGCGCCTGCCTGCTGCGTTTGCGGCCTATCTTGATGACCACCCTGGCGGCCATCCTCGGCGCCTTGCCCTTGCTGCTGGGCACGGGCGACGGTGCGGAAATGCGCCACCCCCTGGGCCTGACCATCATTGGCGGCCTGGTGTTCAGCCAGGTCCTGACCCTTTACACCACCCCGGTGGTCTACCTCTATCTCGACCGCGCGCGCCACCGCTTCAACGCCTGGCGCGGCGTGCGTACCGATGCTGCCCTGGACACTGCGCTATGACCGACTCAATCAACGCCCCCGTAGGCACCGGTTCCCCGTGGCGAGCAGGCTTGCTGTGGCAAAAAAGCTTACTGTGGCAAAAAAGCATACTGTGGCAAGGAAGCTTATTCTGGCAAGGACGCTTACTGTGGCGAGGGGGCTTGCCCCCGTTGGGCTACGCAGTAGCCCCAAAAAAACTAGAGAGCGCGTCGCCCTCCAGCAGCAGCAATCGCCCTCGCCACTACAAGGCTGCGCCGCTTGTGGTGACGATGCTTTGCGGCGCACTGCTCAGCGCCTGCGCCGTCGGCCCGGACTACAAACGCCCGGAAGTCATCGAACCAGCGCAATTCAAGCAAGCCCAGGGCTGGCGCCAGGCCACCCCAAGCGACTCCCTCGCGCGTGGCGCCTGGTGGGAGTTGTACGGCGACCGCCAGCTCAATGACCTGGTGCTGCGCCTGAACAATTCCAACCAGACGGTGGCCCAGGCCGAGGCGCGTTTCCGCCAAGCCCAGGCGCTGGTGCGCAGCTCGCGTGGGGCGTTTTACCCCAGCGTCGACCTGAGCGTCGGTAAAACCCGTGCCAGCCAGGGCACCGGCAGCAGCAGCGCCAGCCTCAGCAGTTCGAGCAGCGGTATCCGTGACACCCTCAACGCGCAGTTGGGCGTGAGCTGGGAAGCGGATGTCTGGGGCAAGCTGCGCCGTGGCCTGGAGGCCAACGAGGCCAGCGCCGAGGCCAGCCTGGCCGACCTGGCCGCGATGCGCCTGAGCCAACAATCGGAACTGGTGCAAAGCTACCTGCAACTGCGCGTCATGGATGAACAGACGCGCCTGCTGCAAGCCACGCTGGAGACGTACCAGCGCTCCCTGCAGATGACCGAAAACCAGTACCGCGCCGGTGTGTCCGGCAAGGACGCGGTGGCCCAGGCGCAAACCCAGCTCAAGACCACCCAGGCCAGCCTGATCGACCTGATCTGGCAGCGCGCCCAGCTGGAAAATGCAATTGCCGTGTTGATCGGCGAAGCCCCCGCCAACTTCAACCTGGCGGTGAGCAAAGACATCCCGGCACTGCCGCAGATCCCTGTGAGCCTGCCGTCGCAACTGCTTGAACGCCGCCCGGACATCGCCTCGGCCGAACGCTCGGTAATCGCCGCCAACGCCAACATCGGCGTGGCCAAGGCCGCCTATTACCCGGACCTGAGCCTGAGCCTGGCTGGCGGCTATTCCAGCAGCACCTACGCCGACTGGATCAGCCTGCCGAACCGCTTCTGGTCGGTGGGGCCAAAACTGGCCATGACCCTGTTCGACGGCGGCCAGCGTTCGGCGGAAGTCGACCGCAGCGTGGCGTCTTATGACGAAACCGTGGCCAAGTACCGCCAGACCGTACTCGACGGCTTCCGTGAAGTGGAAAACTACATGGTGCAGCTCAAAGTGCTGGAAGACGAAGCGGTGGTCAGCAACGAAGCGCTTGAAGCCGCGCGTGAGTCGCTGCGCTTGACGCAGAACCAGTACAAGGCCGGGTTGATTGCCTACCTCGATGTGGTCACGGTCCAGGCGACGGCACTGAGCAATGAACGCACCGTACTGACCTTGCTGCAGACGCGATTGGTGGCAAGTGTGCAACTGATAGCAGCGCTGGGTGGTGGATGGGACGGGCAAACCGGAGAAGTTGAGAGGGATTGATTGGCGGCGCTCGGCACCTTGCTCCGCGCCAACCGTGTATTTGCAGTACACGGTCAACCCTGTGGGAGCGGGCTTGCTCGCGAATGCGGTGGATCAGTTGATGAAAATGCCAACTGACCCAGCGCATTCGCGAGCAAGCCCGCTCCCACATTTGGATCTCCATGCATCAGGGATACACCAAGCTGCTGTTGATCTGGCCCTTACATCCTTTGCGCTGACGAAGTCAGCGATCTTTTGATCCAAGGCTTTTGATCGTGATCTTGATCTTGGGCGCCCCATTAAACACGCTGGCCGCACGCAGGCTTGAATCCGTGGGTAACCCGGCAGGACGCCGGGTTAGCCGCGCTGGGCCAAGGATGGCCCATCGCGGCGGCCCACGGATTCAAGCCGGAGTGAGGGCACACCGAGCCCAGGCGAGGTGCCGAGTGTTGGGGCAAGAGCGTTTTGGTTACTTTTGCGCTTTTCAAAAGTGACCCGCTGTAAGAGCGGAACCAAGCCCCCCGCTACCCAAATAACGGATAAGCCCCGGCCCCAAC
>NZ_WKCB01000007.1 GCF_021606685.1 Pseudomonas syringae | reverse complement strand
GCGTCAGCAAGATCAAGCGCCGCGCCGGTGACTACGACCCCGATGAGGACAAGAACTACACCGCCCGTCCGGTGATTGCCCTGGACATCTGCATGGGCACCGCTTTACGCAGCATAGAAGTGAACTTGACTGACCGAAGTGCCTTCCAATATCCGCTGCTGATCGGCTCCGAAGCGCTTAAACGCTTTGATGCGCTGGTCGACCCCAGTCTTAAATACGCAGCAGGCAAACCCGCCTGCGCCGCCGACGCTCATACCGCCGAGTAAACCGAATGCGCTCTCTAACCCTGCACCTGAGAATCCTGATCGCCATCCTGGTGGTGTTGGGTATTTCGGTTACCGCCTACCAGATCTTCGTGCTGGGCATTCCCGTCACCGAGGACGCCACCGACGACTTGTGGAACATCGACGCCAAGGTCGAGTTCGTCGCCAACCCGAAAGACCCGGTGAAAATCCAGATGTTCGTGCCGCCCCTGAGCCGCGACTTCGTCAGCCTCAATGAGAGTTTCATCTCTAACAATTACGGCGTGAGCGTCAACCGCATCGACGGCAACCGCAAAGTCACCTGGTCGGCGCGCCGTGCCAAAGGCAACCAGACCCTGTATTACCGCCTGGTGCTGACCAAGCGTTACAGCGGCGAAAAGGTCAAGGTCAAGGGCCCGACCTTCCGCGACAGCATTGCCGTGGAAGGCCCTGAGAAAATCGCCGCCGAGGCCCTGCTGGCGCCGATCCGCCAGCACTCGGCGGACGTGGAAACATTCATCACCGAAGCGATCAAGCGCACCAACAACCTCAACGACGACAACGTGAAGCTGCTGCTGGCGGGCGACCCGTCGATACCGCACAAGGCCAAGATCGTCGAGTTATTGCTGTCCATTGCCCATGTACCGGTGGAAAAAGTCCACACCATCCGCCTGGTGGCCGACCAGCCACAGGCCCCGGAACTGTGGCTGCGCAGTTTCAACGGCAATGACTGGCTGTACTTCAACCCGGAAACCGGCGAACAAGGCCTGCCCGCCGACCGCCTGCTGTGGTGGACCGGTGATGAAAACCTGATCACGGTCGATGGCGGCAAGAAAGCCATGGTCACCTTCAGCCTGAACAACAGCGAAATGAACGCCATTCGCCTGGCCAAGCTGACCGACGAAAATACCGACGCCAACTTCCTCGAATACTCGCTGTACGGCCTGCCGCTACAGACCCAGCAGACCTTCATGATCATGGTGATGATCCCGATCGGCGTGCTGGTGATTTTGATCCTGCGCAACCTGATCGGCCTGCAGACCCTCGGTACCTTCACCCCGGTGCTGATTGCGTTGGCCTTCCGCGAAACACAGCTCGGCTTCGGGATCGTGCTGTTTACGATCATCACCGCGCTGGGGCTGTCGCTCAGGTCATACCTGGAGCACTTGAAGTTGCAGATGTTGCCGAGGCTGTCGGTGGTGCTCACCTTCGTGGTGGTGCTGATTGCGGCCATCAGCCTGTTCAGCCATAAACTTGGGCTGGAACGCGGGCTGTCGGTAGCGCTGTTCCCGATGGTGATTCTGACCATGACCATCGAACGCCTGTCGATCACTTGGGAGGAACGCGGCGCCAACCATGCGCTGAAAGTGGCGATTGGTACGCTGTTCGCGGCGTCCCTGGCGCACCTGATCATGAGCGTGCCGGAACTGGTCTACTTCGTGTTCACCTTCCCGGCCATCCTGTTGATTCTGGTGGGCTTCATGCTGGCCATGGGTCGCTATCGCGGCTACCGCCTCACCGAACTCGTGCGCTTCAAGGCGTTCTTGAAGGCTGACAAATAATGTTCGGCTTCTGGAAGACCTGGAAGGCCCTGGAAGCGCGGGGCATCATGGGCATCAACCGGCGTAACGCCGACTACGTGCTCAAGTACAACAAGCGCAGCCTTTACCCGATCGTGGATGACAAGATCATCACCAAGGAACGGGCCATCGCCGCCGGCATCCATGTGCCAGAAATGTACGGCGTGATCTCCACCGAGAAGGAAATCGACAAGCTCGACGACATCATCGGCGGGCGCAGCGACTTCGTGATCAAGCCGGCACAGGGCGCAGGCGGTGACGGCATTCTGGTAGTGGCCGACCGCTTTGAGGGGCGCTACCGCACAGTGTCCGGCAAGATCATCAGCCATGAAGAAATCGAGCATCAGATCTCCAGTATCCTCACTGGCCTGTATTCCCTGGGCGGCCACCGCGACCGCGCACTGATCGAATACCGCGTGGTGCCCGACCAGATCTTCAAGAGCATCAGCTACGAAGGCGTGCCGGACATCCGCATCATCGTGCTGATGGGCTACCCGGTGATGGCCATGCTGCGCTTGCCGACGCGCCAGTCGGGCGGCAAGGCCAACCTGCACCAGGGCGCGATTGGCGTGGGCGTTGACCTCGCCACCGGCCTGACCCTGCGCGGCACCTGGCTGAACAACATCATCACCAAGCACCCCGACACCACTAACGCGGTGGATGGCGTGCAACTGCCCAACTGGGACGGTTTCATGAAGCTTGCGGCCGGCTGCTATGAGCTGTGCGGGCTGGGCTATATCGGCGTGGACATGGTGCTGGACCAGGAAAAAGGCCCGCTGATTCTTGAATTGAATGCGCGGCCCGGGCTGAATATCCAGATCGCCAACGACTGCGGCCTGACCCTGCGCACCCACGCGGTAGAAGCACGGCTGGAAGAATTGAAGGCCGCGGGCATCACGGAAACCCCGGAAGAACGGGTCAAGTTCGTGCAGGAAATGTTTGGGCATATCCCTGCCGTAGAAGGCTGAACCCCGATTCAGTGTGGGAGCGGGCTTGCTCGCGAAGGCGGTGTGTCAGTCGACCCATTCGGTGCCTGGCACACCGCCTTCGCGAGCAAGCCCGCTCCCACATTTGTACCTCGCTCTAGGACCAACCCCTTCAGGGAGACTACAATCGCCTCCCCCACGCCAACGGCTGATCCACCCCGCATGTCGACCTGCTCCGTACACCCGCTGCCCTACCGGGCCAACCCCGCCGAGTATTTTGCGGCGATCCGCCATGCGCCTGGCGCGGTGCTGCTCGACAGCGGCCGGCCGGCGGCCGAGCGCGGGCGTTATGACCTGCTCAGCGCCTGGCCACTGGCGACGCTGACCGTACAGCCTGACGAAAGCGGCAGTGATTTCCTGCAGCGCCTACGGAAAAACCTGACCCAACTGGGTGAAGCGGCAATCCCCAAAGGTTTAGAGCTACCGTTTGCCGGCGGCCTGATCGGCTACCTGAGCTATGACTTTGGCCGGCACCTGGAGCACATGCCGCACCTGGCCACAGACGATTTACACCTGCCGGATGCACGCCTGGGGCTCTATGCCTGGGCGCTGATCACGGATCACCATGCGCGCACGAGCCAATTGGTATTTCACCCGACGCTGATCGAGAGCGAGCAGCAACGCTTGATCGCCTTGTTCAGCACCGCAGCCGTCGACGCACCTGCGACCTTCACCCTGCAAGGCCCCATGACGCCGGACCTGACGGCCGAGGCCTATCAACAGGCCATCGCGCGTATCCACGCCTACATCCAGGCCGGTGACTGCTACCAGGTCAACTTCGCCCAACGCTTCCGCGCGCCGTGCAGCGGCGACCCCTGGGTCGCCTACTGCGCCCTGCGCGAAGCTTGCCCGACGCCTTTCTCCGGGTTCCAGACCTTGCCGGACGACGGCGCGGTACTGAGCTTGTCGCCCGAGCGTTTCGTGCGCATCAGTGAGCGCCAGGTCGAAACCCGCCCGATCAAGGGCACCCGCCCTCGCGGCCTGACCCCAGAAGAAGACGCCGCGAACGCCGCCGAGCTGCTGGCCAGCCCCAAGGATCGCGCGGAAAACCTGATGATCGTCGACCTGCTGCGCAATGACCTCGGTCGCACCTGCCGCACCGGCTCGGTAAAAGTCCCCGAGCTGTTCAGCCTGGAAAGCTACCCCAACGTGCATCACCTGGTCAGCAGCGTGACCGGCGAATTGGCCGCCGACAAGGACGCCCTCGACCTGATCGCGGGCAGCTTCCCCGGCGGCTCCATCACCGGCGCGCCCAAGATCCGCGCCATGCAGATCATCGATGAACTGGAGCCAACCCGACGCGGGCTGTACTGCGGCTCGCTGGTGTACCTGGACGTACGTGGCGAGATGGACAGCTCCATCGCCATCCGCAGCCTGCTGGTCAAGGATGGGCAGGTGTGCTGCTGGGGCGGCGGCGGGATCGTCGCGGATTCGCAGTGGGAGGCGGAGTATCAGGAGTCGCTGACCAAGGTGCGGGTGTTGTTACACACGCTGGAAAGCTTGTAGTCACCCAGCGCCTCCCGGCTTTGCGGCGCGAAGCCGCGCCGCAGGACAAAACCTGAATCAGAACGTGTATGGACGGCATTCGGGCTGGACGATAGCGTCCGGTCCGGACCACCCATTAGCCGTCTGTGAGGGATCACATGAACCGACTGCTTACTCGTCAGAAGTTGTTTCCGAGATTGCATCTCCAGCCAACCGAGCCTATATTCTCCCAAATTGGGAGGAAGAGGCGATGCGCATAATCGCTCTTTCTACCCTACGAATATTCTGGGAAAGCCACCCGGCCTATTGCGACGCCAAAACACCGCTGGTCGAACTGTATCGCCATTTGGAGAAAGCGACGTTCCCCACGCCGCAAGCGCTCAAGGCAGAGCTCAGAACGGCAAGCATCCTTAAAAGTGGCAGGGTTGTATTCAACGTAGGCGGCAACAAGTATCGAGTAATCATGGCGCTCGACTATCAGCGCCAGCTTGGGTTCGTACGCTTTGTGGGGACTCACCCGCAGTACGACCAGATCAACGCGGAGACCGTGTGATGAACATCAAACCAATTCACTCCCAGGAAGACCTGACTACTGCCCTGGCACGCGTCGAACAGTTATGGGGAGCGGACATTGGCTCGCCTGAGGGTGACGAGCTGGAAATCCTCGCCGTACTCATTGAAAAGTACGAAGCGGAACATTATCCAATGCCACCGTCCGATCCGGTGGAAGCGATCAGATTTCGCATGGAGCAACTGGGTCTGACTGCCCGCGACCTGGAGCCTTTTATCGGCACCAGTGGGCGGGTGTCAGAGGTACTGAACCATAAGCGCAAGCTGAGCTTGTCGATGATCAAGCGCCTGCATGAAGGCTTGAGCATTCCTTACGAGCGGTTGCTGGCAGAGGGGTAAGCGGTGGCTGGGCGGGCCCTATCGGGGGCAAGCCCCCTCCCACATTGTTCGCGTTTACTCTGTAGGTGTGGGAGGGGGCTCGCCCCCGATAGGGCCGTCAGCATCACTGAGTGGCTTACAGGCTCAACTGCCGATTCGACGCCTTGATGAACTCTTTCTTCAAGTCCTCAAAGGTATGCACCGCCGGGAACTGCGGGAACTCGCGAATCACGTTCTGCGGTGCATGGAACAGAATTCCACGGTCGGCTTCGCCCAGCATGGTGGTGTCGTTGTAGGAATCACCGGCTGCGATCACCCGGTAGTAGAGGGTCTTGAACGCCAGCACCGATTGGCGCTTGGGATCTTTCTGGCGTAGCTGGTAGCTCACCACCCGGTCATTTTCATCGGTGATCAGGCGGTGGCACAGCAAGGTCGGAAACCCCAGCTGGCGCATCAGCGGCTGGGAGAACTCGTAGAAGGTGTCCGACAGGATCACCACCTGAAAGCGCTCGCGCAACCAATTGACGAACTCAATGGCACCGTCCAGCGGCGTGAGGGTGGCGATGACTTCCTGGATATCGGCGAGCTTCAGCCCGTGCTCGTCGAGGATGCGCAGGCGTTGCTTCATCAGCACGTCGTAGTCGGGAATGTCCCGGGTGGTAGCCCGCAGGGATTCAATACCGGTTTTTTCGGCGAAGGCGATCCAGATTTCCGGAACCAACACCCCTTCCAGGTCGAGACAGGCAATTTCCACAAGACGCTCCCATTGGTTTTATTGAAGTTGAGCCAGCAAAAAAGGTCTGCCGAACTCTAGCGATTCAAGCTCGCCGCCGCAACGCAGAGCGGATTTTGATACCATCGCTCCCCTATAGAGCGCTCAGCGCCACTGACCTGTAGGAACCGTGCTGATGAACCCAACCTTCGATGTCGCCGAACTCGCCGCGACTTACGCCAACAAATCCGCCCAGGACATTCTCAAGCTGGCGTTCAGCCAGTTCGGTGATGACCTGTGGATTTCCTTCAGCGGTGCCGAGGACGTGGTGCTGGTGGACATGGCCTGGAAGCTGAACAAGAACGTCAAGGTGTTCAGCCTCGACACCGGCCGCCTGCACCCGGAGACCTACCGGTTTATCGAGCAAGTGCGCGACTTCTACAAGATCGACATAGAACTGATCTCGCCGGACCAGAGCAAGCTGGAACCCTTCGTCAAAGAGAAAGGCCTGTTCAGCTTCTATAAGGATGGCCATGGCGAATGCTGCGGTGTGCGCAAGATCGAACCACTGCGCCGTAAGCTTTCCGGAGTAAGTGCCTGGGCCACCGGCCAACGCCGTGACCAGAGCCCCGGCACCCGTAGCCAGGTGGCGGCGCTGGAGATCGACACCGCGTTCTCTACACCGGAACGCACCCTGTACAAGTTCAACCCCCTGGCGCAGATGACCAGCGAGGAAGTCTGGGGTTATATCCGCATGCTCGAGCTGCCGTACAACAGCCTGCATGAGCGCGGTTTTATCAGCATTGGCTGCGAGCCCTGCACCCGCCCGGTTCTGCCGAACCAACATGAGCGCGAAGGCCGCTGGTGGTGGGAAGAAGCGACGCAGAAGGAGTGCGGGCTGCACGCGGGGAATATCATCAGCAAGGCTTGAAAGTTGATGAGTTAAAAAATGTGGGAGGGGGCTTGCCCCCGATAGCGGTGTGTCAGCCAAATCATGTTTGACTGAAACACCGCTATCGGGGGCAAGCCCCCTCCCACATTTGCTTTGTGTTGGGAATTCAGTTGTACACATACATGTAACCATCGGTGCCATTTATGTGTGCAATCCCTCCAGTAACGCACCATTACGTAACACCCCTCCACGCTCACCGCTCTCCCTCGCAAACCGCCCCCCTGCGCAACAAAAATAAATAGCTGTTCGATCGGTCAATTTATATCCCTTTAAATTCAGCATTTTATTCAAATAACCGATAAAAACGAAATTACCGGCAGTTTTCATAGATCGAAAACTGGCACGCATGTGGCTTAGTGAGGAAAACTCTTTGTATACAATAAATACAAAACCTACATACACTTTGCCATCTGCGATTCGCCTGCAGATGTGCTGGAGCCTGCCGGAATGCGTACAAGCCTCTCGAATAACATCGCACTGGATCTGCCCTCCTCCGCCCTGAACCCCGAGGCTGCGAGCCCCGGCCCGTTGGTGCTCAGCCCGCGCCTGCACAACAAGGACCTGGCGCCCACCAAGGTTGAGGGCAGACGCTGGGGCCGCTACAGCATTTTCGCGCTGTGGACCAATGACGTGCACAACATCGCCAACTACTCGTTCGCCATCGGCTTGTATGCACTCGGCCTGGGCGGCTGGCAGATCCTGTTGTCCCTGGGGATCGGCGCGGCGCTGGTGTACTTCTTCATGAACCTGTCGGGGTATATGGGGCAGAAGACCGGCGTCCCGTTTCCGGTGATCAGCCGCATCAGCTTCGGCATTCATGGGGCACAAATTCCGGCGCTGATCCGCGCGGTGATCGCGATTGCCTGGTTTGGTATCCAGACTTACCTGGCCTCGGTGGTTTTCCGCGTGTTGCTGACCGCGATTCATCCGGGCTTTGCCGATTACGACCACAACTCGATCCTGGGCTTATCGACCCTGGGCTGGGCATGCTTTGTGGCGATCTGGTTCGTGCAACTGGTGATCCTGGCCTACGGCATGGAGATGGTGCGCCGCTATGAAGGCTTCGCCGGGCCGGTGATTCTGCTGACAGTGGCTGCATTGGCTGGCTGGATGTACTTCCAGGCGGGCGGCAACATCGCCTGGTCGATCAGCGAGCCGCTGAGCGGCGGCGAGATGTGGCGCAATATCTTTGCCGGTGGCGCGTTGTGGCTGGCGATCTACGGCACGCTGATCCTCAATTTCTGCGACTTCGCGCGGTCGTCGCCCTGCCGCAAAACCATCCAGGTCGGCAATTTCTGGGGCCTGCCGGTGAATATCCTGGTGTTCGCGGCCATCACCGTGCTGCTGTGCGGTGGCCAATTCCAGCTCAATGGCCGAGTGATCGAAAGCCCGACCGAGATCATTGCAGCGATTCCCAATACCTTCTTTCTTGTGCTGGGTTGCCTGGCGTTCCTGATCGTCACCGTGGCGGTGAACATCATGGCCAACTTTGTCGCGCCAGCCTTTGTGCTGAGCAACCTGGCGCCCAAGTACCTGAACTTCCGTCGTGCCGGGTTGATCAGCGCCACCGTGGCCGTGCTGATCCTGCCGTGGAACCTCTACAACAGCCCGCTGGTGATCGTGTACTTCCTGTCCGGCCTGGGCGCGCTGCTGGGGCCGTTGTACGGAATAATCATGGTCGATTACTGGCTGATCCGTAAAAGCCAGGTCGACGTACCGCAGTTGTATAGCGAGGACCCGAATGGCGTTTATTACTACAGCCGAGGGGTCAATCTGCGCGCGGTGGCGGCGTTTATTCCTGCAGCCGTGATCGCCATCCTGCTGGCGCTGTTGCCGGGATTTGCCAGCGTCTCGCCGTTTTCCTGGTTGTTTGGCGCCGGTATTGCAGGCTTGCTGTACCGGCTGATCGCCAAGCGCCAACCGTTCTACGCCGATGTCAGCGGCGAAAGCATTGCAGTCGATAACGTCAGTCATTAATCAAGGACATTCCATGCGCATCCTCGTGGTCAACGTCAACACCACCGAATCCATCACTGAAACCATTGCCCAACAGGCGCGCGCCGTGGCCGCACCGGGCACCGAGATTGTCGGGCTCACCCCTTATTTCGGTGCGGAATCGGTTGAAGGCAATTTTGAAAGCTACCTGGCCGCCATCGCCGTGATGGACCGCGTGATGGCCTACGACCAACCCTTCGACGCGGTGATCCAGGCCGGCTACGGCGAACATGGCCGCGAAGGCCTGCAGGAATTGTTGAACGTGCCGGTGGTGGACATCACCGAAGCTGCCGCCAGTACCGCGATGTTCCTGGGCCATGCCTATTCGGTGGTCACCACCCTGGACCGCACCGTGCCGCTGATTGAGGACCGTCTGAAACTCGCCGGCCTGTACCAGCGTTGCGCCTCGGTGAGGGCCAGCGGCATGGCGGTGCTGGAATTGGAAGAAAACCCGCTGGCCGCGATGGAAGCCATCGTGAGGCAGGCGGAACTGGCCATCAGCGAGGACAAGGCCGAGGTGATCTGCCTGGGCTGCGGCGGCATGGCCGGGTTGGATGAGCAAATTCGCCAACGTACCGGCGTGCCGGTGGTAGATGGCGTGACGGCCGCGGTGACCATTGCCGAATCGCTGGTGCGACTGGGGTTGTCGACGTCGAAGATTCGGACTTATGCGACGCCAAGGCCAAAGAAGATCATCGGCTGGCCGGGAAAGTTTGGCCACTGAAGATCAAAAATGTGGGAGGGGGCTTGCCCCCGATAGCGGTGGGTCAGCAATAAATCAGCCAGCTGACACTCCCTCATCGGGGCAAGTCGAATCGTCGCACCGCCCCTGTCAAATTTTGAATGTGTGCCTGGCTTTAGATAGCGCTGAAGCGGCGTCCCAGTTTCTGCTCAACAAACTGCTCGATGATGAAATCCACAAACGCCCGGGTCTTGCCGGGCAGCAGTTTGTGTTCGGCGTAATAGATGGAAATATTGCCGTCGTCGACGTACCAATCGGGCAGCACCCGCACCACCTCGCCACTGTCGAGAAACGGCACAGCCATGGGCATGCTCACCAACGCAATGCCCAGGCCCTGGGCGCTGGCGCAGCAGGCCGCTTCTGAATCACTCATGGTCATGCCGGCGCTAAGCACGAGGGGGCGATGTTCGCGCTCGCGGCTGGTCAATTGCCAGGAACGTATGCGACCGGTCTGCGGTGAACGAATGAGGATACCGTGGCATCGTGATAAGTCCTCGGGCTCCAGCACCGCAGGGCGTTGCGCCAGGTAGCCAGGCGCTGCAACCAATACTCGATGCGCCGGTGCCAGCTTACGCGCCACCACCCCCTGGGGCAGTTCAAAACCACCGCCGATGGCCGCATCGAAGCCCTGGCCGATCAGGTCGACCTGGCGGTTATCGAAATGCCAGTCCGGGCTGATATCCGGAAAGCGCTGCATGAACGCCCCCAGCAGCGGCACCACATAACGATTGCCGAACACCGTGCCCATGCTCACTTTGAGTGTGCCGACCGGCCGCCCTTCAGCGCTGGCCAGGTTGGCCACGGCATTCTGGATGGTGGTGAGGCTGGCGCCGACTTCTTCAAGGAACAGTTTGCCAGCCTCGGTCAGCGTTAGCCGCCGAGTGCTGCGCTGGAACAACCGCACGCCCAGGCGCGCTTCCAGCTTGGCGACGCTTTTACCCACCGCCGCCGGGGTCAGGCTCAGGTGCCGCGCAGCCTCGGCAAAGCTACCGCCCTCGGCGCTGCGCACGAAGCATTCGATACTGCCAAAGCTTTCCATATCACCCCATTCCAAACTTTTGGTTTACACAGACTATAGCAATCACGGTCTACCGGCCTGGGTGGGTGAGGTCGATACTCGGCTCCAACACCAAGGCATCCCGCCTTGAACAGCCAGGAGATCGACATGACCACTCAGAACCTCAACGGTAAAGTCGCCTTGATTCAAGGCGGATCCCGCGGCATCGGCGCCGCTATCGTCAAGCGCCTCGCGGCGCAGGGTGCAGCCGTCGCGTTTACTTACGTAAGCTCAGCCGCCAAGGCTGAAGAGTTGCAGAACAGCGTGATCGCCCAAGGCGGCAAAGCCCTCGCGATTCACGCCGACAGCGCCGACGCCACGGCGATTCGCAACGCAGTCAATGCCACCGTCGAAGCCTTTGGCCGCCTGGACATCCTGGTGAACAACGCTGGCGTTCTGGCCATCGCACCGCTGGACGAGTTCAAGCTTGAAGACTTCGATCAGACGCTGGCGATCAACGTGCGCAGCGTCTTCATCGCCACTCAGGAAGCCGCCAAGCATATGGGCGACGGCGGTCGAGTGATCAATATCGGCAGCACCAACGCCGAACGCATGCCATTTGGCGGTGGCGGGCCGTACGCCATGAGCAAGGCGGCGCTGGTCGGTTTGACCAAAGGCCTGGCACGGGACTTGGGCCCGCGCGGTATCACCATCAATAACGTGCAGCCTGGCCCGGTGGATACCGATATGAACCCGGCGAACAGTGATTTTGCCGAAAGCCTGATCGGGTTGATGGCGGTGGGCCGTTACGGGCATGTGGAAGAGATCGCCAGCTTTGTGGCGTATCTGGCGGGACCTGAGGCTGGGTACATAACCGGTGCGAGCCTGACCATCGACGGTGGTTTCAGCGCCTGATAGTTCTGGAACCCTGCAAAACCAAATATGGGAGGGGGCTTGCCCCCGATGGCGGTGGGTCAGCCAGTTTAGTTGTGACTGTTCCACTGCTATCGGGGGCAAGCCCCCTCCCACATTTTGACCGGGTTGAATCAGGACATTGGCGGCAAGCCGTAAGCGGCCAGGTCGAAATCCGCGAGTTTGCGGATGATCTGGTCGGCGTGGTGGTATTTGCTGTCGGCCATCGCCTCATCGGGCACCGCGATGGCGGTCATGTGAGCAGCCTTGGCGGCGGTCACGCCAAAGGGCGAGTCTTCGAACACCAGGCAATCTTCCGGCGCCACACCCAGGCGGCGAGCGGCCGTGAGGAAGATGTCCGGCGCAGGTTTGGCGGCGCCGACTTCCGGGTCGTCAGCAGTAACGATGGTGCCGAACAGCCCGAACCACTCGCGGTGCAAGGTGGTCTTGTGGCCAAACGAATTGCGCGACGAACTGGTGCCCACGGCAATCGGGATGTTGTGCGCGCTCAAGTGCCGCACCAGCGCCTCGGCACCGGGCATGCCCAGCGCCTTGGGGAAACGCTCGCTCATCAAGGGTTCGCGGATCGCCAGAAACTCAGCCGGTGTAATCGGCAGGTCCAGCGCCTTGACCACGTAATCGGCCAGATCCTGCGCCCCACGGCCAATGATGTGCTGCTTGATCCCCCAGTCGTAGGTACGACCGTAACGCTCAGCGATGATCTGTGTGACTTGGGTGTAGATGCCTTCGGTATCCAGCAATAACCCGTCCATATCAAAAATCACGGCCTTGATCGGACCGACTGCAGTACGCGGTGCATTCATCACTACAAAACCCTGGGGGGAAGACTAAAAGGATTCAGCACAATAACGGCCACGCTTACCCGCGAGCAACCCTTTAGACTGTGCACCTCTTTTTTTGAAGTGCGCACAATGCTCTACCGTCTAGCCGCAGACAGCCTGGTGCTGTTCCACTTGAGCTTCATCCTGTTCGTGCTGTTCGGCGGGCTGCTGGCCCTCAAGTGGCGGCCGGTTATCTGGCTGCACCTGCCCGCCGCCGCCTGGGGCGTGGCTGTCGAAGTGTTCCACCTGCCCTGCCCGCTGACCCGCTGGGAAAACCTGTTTCGCCACCTCGCAGGGCAGGACGGTTATGGCGGTGGTTTTATCGAGCATTACATCCTCACACTGATCTACCCGGCGGGGCTGACCCCGAACATTCAGTTGGTGCTGGGCTCGCTGGTGTTGGCGATCAATATCGCGGTGTATACACGGTTGATCCGGCGTTAGATGCAAGCAGGGGCTCACCTGCAAGACAGTGCTCATCGACCTAAAACGTCGACGCACACCACCTTTGTGCGTTGGCTCTTCCAGTGCGTCGCTATATAGTAAAAGTCATAACGCCTTTTGCTAATCCGACGCGAGGAAAACCGGTGTCCGCACAACCCAAAGAAGCCGTGGGCGCCGCCTACAGCATTGAATCCATGCGCTACGCCCAGGCCATGACCTGGCAAGCCATCGAACAACTCTCCCAGCGCATTCGCCCCGGCATGCTTGAGTCCGAGGCCCGCGAGCTGGGCAAGCAGGTGCTCGCCGAACTTAATATGCAACGCATCTGGCACCCACTGCTGGTGCGCTTCGGCGCCAACACCCTCAAGGCGTTCAACCAGCGCTCCGAAGGCGACCCGGTGCTGGGCGACAACGATATTTTCTTCATCGACATGGGCGCCGTGTGGCAAGGCCACGAAGGCGACGCCGGCGCGACATTCACCACCGGCAACGACCCGCAAATGCGCGCCTGCGCCAGCGCCGCCAAAGAGCTGTTCGAGCGCGTGCAAGCGCGCTGGAAAAACGAACAGGTCGTCGGCCTCGAACTCTACCGCTACGCGCAAGCACAAGCCTTGGCCATGGGTTGGCAACTCAACCTCGACATCAAGGGCCACCGCGTCAGCGATTTCCCCCATGCCATCCACCGTGGCGGCGACCTGGGTGATTTCGAACACTACCCAAATACCGGGCTGTGGATCCTCGAAATCCAGATCGCCCACCCGAGCAAGGCCTACGGCGCGTTTTATGAAGACCTGCTTGCCTGACTTTTTAAGGATCACCAATGACACGCTCCAACGAACCCTCCGTCCTGTTGTTTTCCTACGGCACCTTGCAGGACAAAGCGGTACAACTGGCCAATTTCGGCCGGGAACTCACAGGCCGGCACGACGCCATGCTGGGTTATTCGCAAAGCTGGGTAGAAATTACCGACCCTCACGTGCTGGCGAGCAGTGGCAAGACTCATCACCCGATTGTCGCGCCTTCTACCGCGCGCGGCACCCAGGTTGAAGGGATGGTATTTGAGGTGACTGCGGCGGAATTGGCCGCAGCGGATGCGTACGAAGTAGCGGACTACAAGCGCGTTTCGGTAACGCTGGCGTCGGGGCTCACGGCGTGGGTGTATGTGCAGGCCTGAGTGGCCAGTATTTTCAATCTGATACGTGAGCGATTAGAGTGTCGCCCCCCGAGAATTGAATCTCGGGCTTTAGTCCATGGAGTTACTCAGTGAAGTACGTCAGTAAAGTGGTTGCAGCAGCAGTTCTCGGTTTCGCACTTGCAGGCTGCACCGGCACCGCCATCAAATCCCCGCAATACGACAGCAGCCAATACACCGTGCTGGGCCACAGCGAAGCCAGCGCCACCGGCATCATGCTCTTCGGCGTCATCCCAATCGGCCAGAACAGCCGTTTCGTCCGCGCCCAGGAAGCTGCCATCAAGGCCAAAGGCGGCGACGCACTGATCAACACCCAAGTGCAGGAAAAATGGTTCTGGGCATGGGTATTGAGCGGCTACACCACGAAGATCTCGGGTGATGTGGTTAAGCTGAAAACCGCGCAGTAAATCCACAGGATTTACCACGTATCATGGGCTGAACTCTCGAGGGCAGCCCATGAACCTCAGTATCGTTTATGCCCTCGCGGCCGCCGCCCTGTTCGGCGCCAGCACCCCGCTCGCCAAACACCTCGGGCTGGGCCTCTCGCCCATACTGCTCGCCGGCTTGCTTTACCTCGGCAGCGGCCTCGGCCTCGCCGCTGTACGCCTTATCCGTGATCGCGGCTGGAAACCCACTGGCCTGCCCCCCTCCGAATGGCCCTGGCTGATCGGCGCCATCGCTTTCGGCGGCATCCTCGGCCCCGTCGCCTTGATGTTCGGCCTGGCCCGCACCGCCGGCGCCACCGCCTCCCTGATGCTCAACCTTGAATCGGTACTGACCGCCGTAATCGCCTGGGTGGTGTTCAGGGAGAACGCCGATCGCCGCATAATCCTCGGGATGCTCGCGATAGTACTGGGCGGCCTGGTGCTGTCATCGTCCGAGGGTGGCGGAACCATCCACGACTGGACCGGCCCGTTTGCGGTCGCCGTCGCCTGCCTGTGCTGGGGGATTGATAACAACCTGACGCGCAAGGTGTCTGCGTCTGACGCATTGTTTCTAGCAGGGGCCAAGGGGTTGATTGCGGGTCTGGTGAATTGCGGATTGGCGCTGTATCTCGGTGCGCAGCTACCAGCCGCAACACAACTGGCGCCCATCCTGCTGGTTGGGTTTCTGGGGTATGGCATCAGCCTGGTCATGTTTGTGCTGGCGCTACGCGGGCTGGGCAGTGCACGCACGGGGGCTTACTTCTCTACCGCGCCGTTCTTGGGGGCCGCGATTGCGCTGCTGTTACTGGGTGAGTCAGTGACAATGGCGTTCTGGCTGGCGTCGGCACTGATGGCCGTAGGGGTGTGGCTGCACCTGACCGAACGGCACGCGCATGAGCATCTGCATGAGGCTACGGAACACGGGCACCGGCATGTGCATGATGAGCATCATCAGCATGAGCATGGGTTTGAGTGGGATCCCGAGGTGCCGCATAGTCATGTGCATGTGCACGACGTGGTGAGGCATAGCCATGTGCATTTTCCGGATGTGCATCATCGGCATAGGCATTGAGGGGTGGGCTCACCGTAAAAAGGTTTTTTGGCAACGTCCTACGTCCAATTCGGAAGCGTCGGCCTTCCGCTTATAAATTGCCAAACCTATAGTCGCCCGGTCGCTCTGATGAGTGGCCGGGTTTGGCGACTCGAAAACAAGACGGAATGTGAACGACGTTATTTCTAGGCGATTGCCGTTTTTGGCACTGACCCGTGAAAGCTTCGTTGTTTTTTCTTTGTCTAAATGGAGTCACGCATGAACCAATACATGGCCCTCACCAGCAACGACAGCGCCACCCCTGCAATTTTTGTCGACACCACCGTCCCCCTGGAAATACTCTTCGACGCCGCGAGCTATCGGCTTCGTGCCGTCACCCAAGTCCTGGAGAACCTCGCACTACGTAGTGAAATCTGTAGTGATGCGGTTGTGCTCAGTGACTTCGCGTTGCTGTGCTCAATACCGCTGCGGGATGGCTGCGACTTGCTGGACGTCATTGGGCGACGCATGGATATGCCAAGCGCGTGAACTGATAAAGGTTGAATTTTCAAACCCCAGAAATCACAAAACCCCTGGTTTCTCTCGAAACCAGGGGTTTTGTTTACATCGAATTTGGCGGTGAAGGAGAGATTCGAACTCTCGATACAATTTCTTGTATACACACTTTCCAGGCGTGCTCCTTAAGCCACTCGGACACTTCACCGTATCTCGTCAAACCAGTTCAGTCTGTCGAGGCGCGCTAATGTAGTCGAAAGCCTTTCTGATGGCAAAGGTTTTTTTGAGAATTTTCATGCGGTTAGACGGTTATGCCGGTACATGCCCGGCAAGGGGGGGCGATTCTGCCATTCTTGGGCATCGGCAGCATGGGGCTGGGGCGGTTGTTGTGCCGTGCGTCGGGCTGTTCGGCCCTGCCCCTGCGGGAAAAGTCTGACTGGGTAGTCAGTCACGGCGCTTTACCAAGTCGGGCGTGGTGGGTAACGTCTGCTGCATACCTCTATAACAAGTCCTACAAGGAACCGCGTCATGAGTGAGTTGATTGCTTACCACCTCGAAGACGGTATCGCGACCCTGACCTTGAGCAACGGCAAGGTGAATGCCATTTCTCCCGATGTGGTCAGTGCCTTTAATGCAGCGCTGGATCAGGCCGAGAAGGACCGCGCGGTTGTGATCATCACCGGGACGCCGGGGATTCTGTCGGGTGGTTATGATTTGAAGGTGATGACCGCCGGCCCTAAAGAGGCAATCGGGCTGGTGACATCGGGCTCGACGTTGGCGCGTCGCCTGTTGTCGCACCCGTTCCCGGTGATTGTGGCGTGCCCTGGGCATGCGGTGGCCAAGGGCGCCTTTTTGCTGTTGTCGGCGGATTATCGGATTGGGGTGGAAGGCCCGTTCAGCATCGGCCTGAATGAGGTGGCGATTGGCATGACCATGCACCACGCCGGTATCGAGTTGGCGCGCGATCGCCTGCGCAAGTCGGCGTTTCATCGATCGGTAATCAATGCCGAGATGTTCGACCCGCGAGGCGCACTGGGTGCGGGGTTCCTCGACAAGGTGGTGGCACCGGAGGAGCTGCAGGCGGCCGCGTTGGAAGCGGCGCGTCAGTTGAAGAAGCTCAATATGAATGCGCACAAGCACACCAAATTGAAAGTCCGTAAGGCGCTGCTGGACGCCTTGGACGATGCAATCATCCAGGACCAGGGTCACATCCTGAGCTAAGCCTTACTGCTTACATAGAAGAGCCCGACCTTGAGTCGGGCTTTTTCTTACTCAAAAATCCGATTCAGCTTCAGCCGCTCTAGCCTGCTTGTGTTGGCAGATGTTGAAACATGCACTTAAACATCGCCTATCTCCTACCACTGCCCGGGTAATTGCCGAACACAGTGCACAACCGTACACTGCGCGCCCCTTTGTCCGGATAGGTCGCGTCGATGCTTTTTTTGTTGCGTATGTTGTTGATGGGCCTGCACTTTATGATCGCGGGCGTGCTGGGCGTGCTGGTCGGAATGTGCCGGCCGTTCAACCCGGACAACAGCCGCGTGTGCGCTCGCCTGTATGCCGTGCCCGCCATGTGGCTGCTGCGGCTCAAGGTGAAGACCGATGTGGATTCGCTGCGCAACAAGCCCGGCACCTGCGTGATCATCGCCAACCACCAATCCAACTATGACCTGTTTGTATTCGGCAACGTGGTGCCCCGCCGCACGGTGTGTATCGCCAAAAAAAGCCTGAAATGGGTGCCACTGTTCGGTCAGTTGTTCTGGCTGTCGGGCAATGTGTTGATCGACCGCGGCAATGCCCATAAGGCGCGCCGCGCGATGCTCACCACCACCCACACCTTGCAGCACGAAGACACATCGATCTGGGTATTCCCTGAAGGTACGCGCAACCTGGGCAAGGGCCTGCTGCCGTTCAAGAAAGGTGCGTTTCACATGGCGATTGCCGCCGGTGTGCCTATCGTGCAGGTGTGTGCGAGCAACTACGTCACCCATATGCAGCTCAATCGCTGGAACGCGGGTGATGTGCTCATACGCTCGCTGCCGCCCATTCCTACGGTTGGCCTGACTGCGGATGACATTCCGGCGTTGATGGAGGCGTGTCAGGCGCAGATGGATGCATGCATTGCGGGGATGGATAGAGAGTTGAAAACCGCCTGAGCGCCGGCGCACTTGTAGCCATTGGGGGCGCTTCGCACCCCAGCGCGAGCAAGCTCGCTCGCCACAAAAAGCGTGCTGCGGGGACGACTACAAGGGAACGTCATTCAGGCTAAGCTGCCCAACACCTGTCCTCCCAATAAGAAGCGATCAGCACCATGGGTAGAGTTGTTGCGGCCGCCGTCTATAGCGCCGGTAAGAAAATCACTGATATCACCCTCGATGAAGGCGCGGCCTGGGCCGCCAAACCCGGTCACTTTGTGTGGATCGGCCTGGAAGAACCCGACGCCCAGGAGCTGGCCAACCTGCAACGCCAGTTCAACCTGCATGAATTGGCCATCGAAGACGCGCTGGAAAAACACAGCCGCCCCAAGCTGGAAACGTTCGGCGATGCGCTGTTTATCGTCACCTACTCACCGGTGCGCGAAAACGGCAAATTGGAGTTTATCGAAACCCATATTTTTGCCGGCAATGGTTACATCATCACGGCACGCAACGGTCATTCAGCGTCCTACGGCTTTGTGCGTCAACGCTGTGAGGCGCGTCCGCTATTGCTGGAGCATGGGGAAGATTTCGTACTCTATGCGCTGCTGGATTTCGTCACCGAGAACTATCAGCCGGTGAGCGAAGCCATCCACGCCGAGATCGATGAATTGGAGCGCAATGTGCTGTGCAGTTCGTTGAGCGAGCGTGACATCCAGAAGATCCACGGCCTGCGCCGCGACGTGTTGCGGCTCAAGCGTTATGTGGCGCCGATGGTGGAGATCAGCCAGGAGTTGCAGAAGCTGAGCTTCCCGTTTATCGACAAGAACATGCGCCCGTATTTCCGCGATGTGCAGATTCACGTAACGCGCCAGATGGAAGACCTCACCACGCTGCGCGATATCGCCAGCCAGACCATCGAGATCGGTGTGCTGCTGGAGGCTTCGCGCCAGAGTGTGGTGCAGCGCAAGTTCGCCGCCTGGGCGGCGATCCTCGCGTTCCCGACGGCGGTGGCGGGGATTTACGGGATGAATTTCCAGAACATGCCCGAGCTGCAATGGCACTACGGCTATTTTGCGGTGCTCGGGTTTATTGCATTGGGGTGTACGAGCCTGTGGGCCAGTTTCAAACGCTCGGGCTGGCTTTAAACCCGCGCCTCCGGCTTGTGGCCGACAAAGCGCATCATCCACTCCGCGACGGTGACGCCGTGGTGGTCGCGCTGCAGGCTGGAGACACCATTGGTGTAGACCTTTTCGCCGAGAGTTGTCTGAAGAATTTCCAGCAACTCACGTGAATAGTCGTGGATAAACTCCGGGTGGCCCTGGAAGCACAGCACTTGGTCGCCGATGTGGTACGCGGCGAACGGGCAAAAATCGCTGGAGGCGATGACCGTAGCGTTTTCCGGCAAGGTGGTGACCTGGTCCTGATGGCTGATCAATAGCGTCAGCTCTGGCACCTCTGGGCTCATCCATAGCGCCTTGGCGTCGAGTTTGTAGTCGTGGATGCCCATACCCCAGCCTTTGCTGGCGCGCTCGGTCTTGCCGCCGAGCAGCAGCGCCAACAACTGGTGGCCGAAGCAGATACCCAGCAACTTGTCGCCGCGCTCATAGCGTTCGAGCAGGTAGGTTTTCAGGGTCTGGATCCAGGGGTCGGTGCCGAAGGAGTCGGCCTTGCTGCCGGTTACCAGGTACGCATCAAACACTTCGTCGTCCGACGGGTATTGCCCCTGCACCACGTTGTACACGACAAACTCGGCGGCAATCGGCTGCTTGGAGAACAGGCGCTTGAACATCTGCCCGTACCCTTGGTATTGATCGATCAAGCCTGGACGCAGGATATCGGTTTCCAGGATACAGACGCGTAGCGACATAAAAAATACCTGACACGGTGATGGGAATAATGCACACCCCAGAGCCTGCCTTGAAACACCCCTGCAAGGCAAGCCCCGCCTAGGGACTCACGGTGGGAGCGGGCTTGCCCGCGATGGCGTCATATCAGCCGATATGGGCATCGGCTGACGCACCGTTATCGCGGGCAAGCCCGCTCCCACATGGGTTCTCTATCGCGCAGGATATGGCGATTCGGTCAGACGAATAGTGCTCCCTGCGCAGCTTTTTCCAACAATAGTGCGGGTGGCAAAAAGCGCTCGCCATAGTGCTCGGCCAGGTAGCGCGCCCGGGCGATAAAGTCGTTCAAGCCATACTGGTTGATAAACTGCAGCGCACCGCCACTCCAGGCGGCAAAGCCAATCCCGAAAATCGACCCGACGTTGGCGTCCGCAGTGGACATCAACACGCCCTCCTCGACGCAGCGCACGGTTTCGATGGCCTGGATAAACAGCAAGCGGTCACGCACGTCCTGCGGTGAAATTTGCTGGCCGGGCTGCTCAAAGCGCCTTTTCAGTTCAGGCCACAGGTACTTTTGCGCGCCCACCGGGTATTCGTAAAAACCGCCACCCGCCGCCTTGCCCATGCGCTTGCAGTCGTGCACCAACAGGTCGATCACGGCTGTCGCTGGATGCGTCGACACGGCTTTACCTTCCGCATGTAGATCCTTCGCCGCCTGTTGTCGGATATGGCTCATCAGGCTGAGGGATACTTCGTCGGACACCGCCAACGGCCCCACCGGCATGCCCGCCTTGCGCGCCTCGGTTTCGATCATCGGTGCAGCCACACCTTCGCCGAGCATGGCGATGCCTTCGTTAGTGAAAGTGCCGAACACCCGCGAGGTAAAGAAGCCACGGCTGTCGTTGACCACAATCGGGGTTTTCTTGATTTGCAGTACGAAGTCGAAACCTCGGGCCAGGGTTTCGTCCGAGGTGTGGGCGCCCTTGATGATTTCCACCAGGGGCATCTTGTCCACCGGGCTGAAGAAATGCAGGCCGATAAACTTGCCTGGGTCCGGTACGGCGGTGGCCAGGCCGCTGATGGGCAAGGTGGAGGTGTTGGAGGCGATCACCGCGTCGGTGCCAACCACGCTGTGCGCGGCCGCCGACACCTTGGCCTTTAGTTCGCGGTCTTCGAACACAGCCTCGATGATCAGGTCGCAGCCGGCCAAATCGGCATCGGAGGCCGTAGGATGAATCCGCGCCAGGGTGCTTTCACGCTGCTCGGCGGTCAGTTGCCCACGACCGACCTTCTTGTCGAGCAACGCAGCCGAGTGCGCCTTGCCCTTCTCGGCGGCCGCCAGCGTGACGTCCTTGAGCACTACGTCGATGCCCGCGCAGGCGCTGACATAAGCGATCCCGGCGCCCATCATTCCGGCGCCAAGCACACCGATCTTACGCGTGACGTAAGGCGCAAAACCTTGTGGCCGCGAGCTGCCGGCGTTGATTTCATTGAGCTGGAACCAGAACGTGCCGATCATGTTTTTCGCCACCTGCCCGGTGACCAGCTCGGTGAAGTAGCGGGTTTCGATCAGGTGCGCCGTGTCGAAGTCCACCTGTGCGCCCTCCACGGCGGCGCACAGAATTTTCTCCGGGGCCGGGAAGCAGCCTTGGGTCTTGCTGCGCAGAATCGACGGCGCTATCGCCAGCATCTGTGCCACTTTGGGGTTCGACGGCGTGCCACCTGGGATCTGATAACCCTTGGTGTCCCACGGCTGCCTGGCCTGCGGGTTAGCCAGCACCCAGGCCCGGGCTTTGGCCAGCAACTCGGCGCGGTCCGCCGCCAGCGCATTGATCAGGCCAGCGTGCAGCGCCTGTTGCGGCCGGACTTTTTTGCCTTCCAGCAGATACGGCAAGGCCTTTTCCAGCCCGAGCATGCGCACCATGCGCACCACCCCGCCGCCGCCCGGCAGCAGGCCCAGGGTCACCTCCGGCAAGCCGAGCTGCAGCGATTTGTCATCCAGCGCGATGCGGTGATGGCACGCCAGGCAAATCTCCCAGCCGCCGCCCAGCGCCGCCCCATTGATCGCCGCGACGACGGGCTTGCCGAGGGTTTCCAAGCGCCGCAGTTGCGCCTTGAGCCCCCCCACACCATCGTAAAAGGCCTTGGCGTGGGCTTTGTCGACCTTAATCAGTTCATTGAGGTCACCGCCGGCAAAAAATGTCTTTTTCGCCGAGGTGATAATCACACCGGCGATGTCATCCTTTTCCGCCTCAAGACGTGAGACGGTCGCCGCCATGGCCTCGCGGTACACGCCGTTCATGGTATTGGCGCTCTGGCCAGGCAGGTCGAGGGTCAGCACCACAATCTGGTCCTGGCCTTTTTCATAACGAATGGCTTGGGTCATGACAGGTTCCTTGGGCTCAGAGGCGTTCGATGATGGTAGCGATGCCCATGCCACCGCCGACGCACAAGGTGGCCAGGCCGTAGCGCTGCTGGCGCGCCTCGAGCTCGTCGAGCAGGGTGCCGAGGATCGCGCAACCGGTGGCGCCCAGCGGATGGCCCATGGCGATGGAACCGCCGTTGACGTTGACCCGCGCAGGGTCGACGCGCATGTCCTGGATGAACTTGAGCACCACCGAGGCGAACGCTTCGTTGACCTCGAACAGGTCGATGTCCTGGACGCGCAACCCTGCCTTGGCCAAGGCTTTGCGCGTGGCCGGTGCCGGCCCCGTGAGCATGATGGTCGGGTCGGTGCTGGTGACTGCCGTAGCCACGATGCGCGCTCGCGGCTGCAGGCCCAGTTCGCGGCCCTTGGCTTCGGAGCCGATCAACATCAGTGCTGCGCCGTCGACGATGCCGGAGCTGTTGCCGGGTGTGTGTACGTGGTTGATGCGCTCTACATGGCTGTAGACGCGCAACGCGGTGGCGTCGAAGCCCATCTGGCCCATCATCTCGAAGCTGGGCTTGAGTTTGCCGAGGCCTTCGAGCGTGGAATCGCCGCGGATAAATTCGTCATGGTCGAGCAGCACGATGCCGTTTTGGTCCTGCACCGCGATCAGTGACTTGTTGAAGGAACCGTCTGCACGAGCCCTGGCCGCTTTCTGCTGCGAGTGTAGGGCGAAGGTATCGACGTCCTCACGGGTGAAGCCTTCCAGGGTGGCGATCAGGTCCGCGCCAATACCCTGGGGCGTGAAGTGGCTGTGCAGGTTGGTGTGCGGGTCGAGCACCCAGGCGCCACCGTCGCTGCCCATGGGCACGCGGGACATGGACTCGACGCCGCCGACCACCACCAGGTCTTCAAAGCCGGAGCGCACCTTCATCGCGCCGAGGTTGACGGCCTCCAGGCCTGAAGCGCAGAAGCGGTTGACCTGCACGCCGGCGACGCTGATGGCCCAGTCCGCCACCAGCGCGGCGGTCTTGGCGATGTCGGCGCCCTGGTCGCCCACCGGGGTAACACAGCCGAGCACGATGTCATCCACCTGCTGGGTATCGAGCTCGCTGCGATGCGCCAGCGCGGTGAGTAAACCGGCCACCAGGGTGACCGGCTTGACGCTGTGCAAAGCGCCGTCGGCCTTCCCTTTGCCTCGGGGCGTACGTATGGCATCAAAGATCAAAGCTTGGGTCATGACATCCTCGAACGGCTGTGCAGGTGTGCCCTTACCTTAGGCCCGATTGACACGGTTTCAATGACGGATGCGCTCAATGCTTTTGACCGCCACACTCGGACGAACGGTAGCCACCTAAGAGAATCGCCGGGTTAATCGTTTTAGCTGTCTAGCCAAGGCATTGGCGCCAAGATGGCCATAGGCCTCATTACGTTTTTAGCAGAAATGCTGATGAGCTGATATGAAATGGATCTAAGCCACGCAGAACGAGGGCTCTAAGGTTCACTCAGTAGGATGTTGCTGCCGGGTTTTGCTGGAGCAACTGTAAGAAAAGCGACACGTCATATCGGCATACTCGATCTACCGGCACGCATTTGACGCTCAGGAATAACAACAAAAGGCAGTCAGCCATGTTCAAACATTCGAAAGTACGTCAGGCGGGACTTATTCTTTTCGCCACCACACTGATTCTGATCTTGCCCAATTTAACCAAGGTTATTGGGTGACCCGCTACCCCACACTTTCTGTGTATCCACAGCATCAGGACTGCAATTTTTGGCAGCACCTGCCGGGACATTGCGTAAAGCGGTCCTGTTGCAGGGGCTGCCGTTTTGCGTGCGGATTTGCGCTAAGGTGAGCCCTATCGTCACTTCGTCTCGGGCCACCTGCGTGAAATCCTTCCTTACCCTGCTCGCCCTGCTTATCAGCCTGCCGGCTGCGGCTGCACAACTGAGCATCGAACTCGATCACGCCAGCAAGACCTGGCAGACCGCCGACCTGCTCACGCATCCGGATGCGCAAACTGTGCAGATCGTCGATGACGTTTCCTACAAGCGCACCATGACGTATCGCGCAGTGCCGTTAGCGGTGCTCCTACCCGGCCTCACGCCGGAAAACCATCTGCAAGCCGTGGCCCTTGATGGGTTCGCTGCCGAACTGACGGCCGCCCCTTTACTGCAAAAAAACGGCGCCCGCGCCTGGCTTGCGGTCGAAGACCCGGACCACCCTTGGCCTGCATTGGCACAGGGCAAACCCAGTGCCGGGCCGTTCTACCTGGTGTGGACCAACCCGCAAGCGGGGCATATCAGCCCTGAACAGTGGCCCTTCCAGATTTCCACCATCAAGCAGTTGAAGACCGTGGCCGAACGCTTCCCCGCGCTGCTTCCCGACCCCAGGCTGGCGGCAAATGACCCGATCAACCAAGGCTTTGTGTTGTTCCAGAAAAATTGCCTGGCGTGTCACCGGCTCAATGGCGCCGGGGACGCGCAGGTGGGGCCCGACCTGAATATTCCCTATAACCCCACCGAGTATTTCAGCGGCGATTTCCTCAAGCGCTATATCCGTGACCCGCAAAGCCTGCGGCACTGGCCGCAGGCGAAGATGCCCGCGTTCGCCGCCAGTGTGTTGCCGGACAGCGAGCTGGATTTGTTGGTGGGGTATTTGAAGCATATGGCGGGGCGTAAGCAGCAACCCTGAGGTTTGCGCAAAATTTTAATGTGGGAGGGGGCTTGCCCCCGATGACGGTGTGTCAGTTACACATAATTGGCTGACGCACTGCCATCGGGGGCAAGCCCCCTCCCACATTCGACCGCGATCGTTCTCGAGCTATTGCTGCTGGACGGAAACCACCGGCGTAGGTGCCACGAACACCTTGGCATGCATCTGCTCATGCCCGCCGCCACGGCGCATGCCGCGTACCGGGCAGGCGTCGAGGTAATCCAGGCCCACGGCCAGTTTCAGGTGCCGCTCCGGGCGGGCCAGTTGGTTGGTTACGTCAAAGCTGTACCAGGCGTCATCCAGCCAGGCTTCGGCCCAGGCATGGCTGGCCAGGTGCGTGCTGTCCTCGGTGTACAAATACCCCGACACATACCGCGCTGGAATCCCCAGGCTGCGCGCGCAGGCCAGGAATGCGTGGGTGTGGTCCTGACAGACGCCCGCCTGCCCCGCGAAGGCTGCAGCGGCGCAGGTGTCGACGTCGGTGGCGCCTGGCGTGTAAACCATTGCCTGATTGAGGGCATGCATCAAGTCGATCAATGCTGTGCGGTCACGCCGCTGGTGGCAGTGCTGCTCAGCAAAACCGCGTAACGCCTCGTCGGGTTCGGTCAAACGGGTGCAACGCAGGAACGGGAAGGCGGATTGACTCTCATGCTCGGCTTCGCGCAACTCGTCGATATCCACCTGGCCGCGCGCACCAATGATGATGGCGTCGTGAGGTTCGTCCAGGGTCAACACGTGCAGGATGTTGCCGAACGGGTCCACTTGGGCGCGCACCGGGCGCGGCAGGTCCAGTTGCCAGCTGAGCACATGCTGACGCTCGCTGTCGTGGGGTGTAAGGCGCAGGTACTGAATGCTTGCGCGAACCTGGTCTTCGTAGTGGTAGGTGGTTTCGTGGCTGATGGAAAGTCTCATGCCGCCTCCAGGTAGGAACTGTAGATGGCGTCGCCCAACTGGCGGACCAAGGGGATAAAGTCGGTCAGCCAGGCGTGCAGGCCTTCCTCGAGAATTTCATCGATAGCGGTAAAACGCAGGCGCGCGTCCATCTCGGCGGCCAGGCGCTGCGCCGGGCGGCCGTTGAGGCCAGGCAGGCTGGCGAGGATCTGGTCGATCTCTTCGCTGCACGCACGCAGCGAGCGCGGTACATCGGCGCGCAACAGCAGCAACTCGGCGACTTGCCGGGCACCGGGCGCATCGCGGTAAATCTCGGTGTAGGCCTCGAAGGACGATAACGCTCGCAGCAAGGCACTCCACTGATAGTAGGCGTGGGCCGTGCCGTCAGTGACGGCTTCAGCCCGGTCGCCAGCCATTTCATAGCGCGCATCCAACAGGCGCAACGTGTTGTCGGCGCGTTCGATGAAGGTACCCAGGCGGATAAACCGGAAGGCGTCGTTGCGCATGATGGTGCCGTAGGTAGCGCCACGAAACAGATGCGAGCGTTCCTTGACCCACTCACAGAACCGGCTCATGCCATAGCGGCTCAAGCCCTGCTGGGTGATATCGCGAATATCCAGCCAGGTAGCATTGATGTTTTCCCACATGTCGGCGGTTATTCGCCCACGCACGGCATGGGCACTGGCGCGCGCGGCACCGAGGCAGCTGTAGATGCTGGCCGGGTTGGCCGCATCCAGGGCAAAAAAGTGCAGCAGGCGTTCGGCGTGCAGTTCGCCATGGCGTTCGCGGTAGTCATCCAGCGTGCCGGTGATCAATAACGGCATGGCGAGTTCATGCAGGCCATCACCACGGCCATCCTGAGGCATCAGCGACAGCGAATAGCTGACGTCGAGCATGCGCGCGAGGTTTTCCGCGCGCTCCAGGTAGCGCGACATCCAGTACAAATCCGAGGCAGTTCTACTCAACATATTTCAATCCTCGACCACCCAGGTGTCTTTGGTGCCGCCACCCTGGGACGAGTTGACCACCAGCGAACCTTCGCGCAGCGCCACGCGCGTCAGGCCGCCGGGCACCACACGGGTTTCCTTGCCCGACAACACGAACGGGCGCAAGTCGATATGGCGCGGGGCGATGCCGTTTTCGACAAAGGTCGGGCAGGTGGATAAACACAGGGTCGGTTGCGCAATATAGGCGTGGGGCTTGGCCTTGATGCGTGCGCGGAAGGCTTCGATTTCCGCTGCCGTAGAGGCTGGGCCGACCAGCATGCCGTAGCCGCCGGACCCTTGGGTTTCCTTGACCACCAGGTCTGGCAGGTTGGCCAGCACGTGGGACAGTTCGTCGGGCTTACGGCATTGGAACGTAGGCACGTTTTGCAGGATCGGCTCTTCGTCCAGGTAAAAACGGATCATCTCGGTGACGAAGGGGTACACCGATTTGTCATCCGCCACCCCGGTGCCGATCGCGTTGGCCAGCACCACATTGCCCGAGCGATAGGCCGCGAGCAGGCCGGGCACGCCAAGCATGGAGGCCGGGTTGAAGGCCAGCGGGTCGAGGAACGCATCGTCGAGGCGGCGGTAGATCACATCGACGGCCTTGGGGCCGTCGGTGGTGCGCATGAACACGCGGTCATCGCGTACAAACAGGTCGGCGCCTTCTACCAGCTCCACGCCCATTTCCCGTGCCAGAAAGGCGTGCTCAAAGAACGCGCTGTTGAAGCGCCCGGGCGTCAGCACCACCACGCTGGGGTTATCCAGGGGGCTGGAGCTTTTCAGGGTGTCGAGCAGCAAGTTGGGGTAGTGGTCGATGGGCGCGATACGCTGGGCGGCGAACAATTCAGGGAACAGGCGCATCATCATCTTGCGGTCTTCGAGCATGTAGCTGACGCCGCTCGGTGTACGCAGGTTGTCTTCGAGTACGTAGTAAGTGCCGTCGCCATCGCGTACGAGGTCGACACCGGAGATGTGGGAATACAGATCGCGATGCAGGTTGAGCCCCTGCATCGCCAGCTGGTATTGCTCGTTGGCCAATACCTGTTCGGCAGGGATGATGCCGGCCTTGATGATGCGTTGCTCGTGGTACAGGTCAGCGAGAAACATATTCAGGGCCTTGACCCGTTGAATGCAGCCGCGCTCGACCATCCGCCACTCGCTGGCGGGAATACTGCGGGGGATGGTGTCGAAGGGAATCAGGCGCTCGGTGCCCTGCTCGTCCCCGTACAGGGTGAAGGTGATGCCGGCGCGGTGAAACAGCAAATCGGCCTCGCGCCGACGCTGGGCCAGCAGTTCTGCCGGGGTGTCAGCCAACCAGCGGGCGAACTCGCGGTAATGGGGACGCACCTGCCCTGCCCCGTCGTACATTTCATCGTAATAAGTGCGGATCATGCCGAACTCCTTGTCACCCGGACGCAAGAACCATCGCAAGGCCCGTGCCAGCGGCATAAACACTTAACAATCAGTGAGTTGAATAACCAAAGGGTTTTGATCGCACCGTCCTGGTGCGCAGAATGCCCGGTGCCCCCCGACATGCTCCATCGCAATGCGGGCTTTGACTATCAACAGCATAGTCAGAGTTGATTTCACTGCCCGGCTGCGGCTGCGGATAATCGCCACCATCTGCTGAACAGGATCAGTCCTACAGCTTCAGCGCACCGCTCTTCCCTTTAGGCCACCCTGCTTGGGTGGCTTTTTTTTGGTGCTGAAAAAACGCTTACAAGTTCCGAATAGTTTTCCCGCCGCACAAACAAAATCGGCCGACCCAAAGGTCAGCCGATACGCTGCGTTTCTCATGTCGTTACATGCAGTGAATTACATCGGTAACCCACGCACCTCCTGCTTGACGCCCCATCCCTCGATGATGCCGCCCAGAGGCTCGACCACCGCCTCAAAGTCCTGCTCGAAGTCTCCTATGCCGTCGTAGGTTGCGAACATGATCTTGCTCAGCTCCAGGTACCAGGCGCCATCGTCGCGCGCACTGACCTGGGCATTCAGGGATTCCCCACGAAACTCACCCGCAGCCCTGCGCGCACGTTCCTCATCCGGGAATATGGCGTAGAACTCGATGGGGTGAAAACGCGAGAAGTCAAAGCCGCCTTCTTTCATGCGGCGCAGAACGTTGGTACTGATGTCTTCTTGATAGGCTGTGCTCATGAAACGTCCTCCTAGTACCGATGGATAGACTTTCCGTGCTTCCCTACACTCGCGCCCTGCTGGCGCGAGCTGTACGGCAATGACCTTACCGCTGGAAAACAAGCATGTAGCTGACAAGACCAGACCTTAGCGAATCATTCGCTGATCTCACTTGCAGAGTAGCGCGAAGCTTTCACCTCCACCAGAGGTGCATGAATGGCATACAGGGAATGTTCAGACGGCGGGAGAGATGTCGAGGATCTGGATACTGTTCTGGTCTTTGAGAATCTTGACCGTTGGCTCGGGTTTGCGGCCCTCAAGGTCATTGAGGTCCAGCTCAGCGGCGACGGGCACCAGTTTGTTGCGAATCATGTGTGCCGCATCTTCGAGGCTGGGCTTGTGCTCGCAGGTGAACTGCTCGACGGACTGCACGCCGTGATCATCAACGAAGGTAATTTGCCACGTTTGCATCGGTGCCTCCTCGATAAAGCCCGTGTGTGGGCTCACATGTATCTGGACCTTGAGGGTTAACCAAACGTTCCACCCAAGGCCGGAGGCACCTGATCAACTGCGCTTATTTTTCCGCGTGTTCTTTCAACGCTTTCAAGGTGTTGAACGGCGCGTCCACCACGAACTTGTTGGCCAGCCACGACGGCACGCTGCCGCCTGGCTCGGTGTGCACCTGGTAGGTGACTTCGGTCTGGTTGTCGCCTTTGGGCACGAGTTTCCAGTACCCCTCAACCTGGGCAACACGTACGTAGCCTTTTTCTTCCGGCTTGTAGGCAGGCACCCCTTCCAGCTCACGGGTCAGCGTGCCGTCGGCCGCCTTGGTGGTGGTGATATGCAGGTAGGAATCGCGATCGGTTACCGGGAATGGGGCCTTGAATTGGGTGTAGGTCCAACTCTCGTCACCTTTTTTATCCACCAGCTTCTGGGACTTGCACTCGTGGATCCAGGAACAGGCACCGGCGACGTCTTCCTGAAGCGCGACGATTTTTGCGACAGGCGCTTTGATCGTGGTCACACCGCGATAGGCCTTGTATTTGGAGCCGGCAATTTCGCTCAGGGACACCTTGATACCGTCTTCATCCTTGGCGACTTGCCAATCTTCAGCCTGGGCAGTGGCAGCAAACAACACTGTAAAACCGCACAACACAGCCATTCGTTTCAGCGAACCCATTGTTGTATTCCTTATTGTCGAAGTTCTGAAGTCAGCTCCGGAGCAAGCTCCAAAGTAATTTCCGATAGTAAAGCCCATCAAGCCGCCGTCATCTGCTCCCACCAGCCGATCAAGCGGATCGCATCGGCCTGGTCGTTGCCACAGACCTCGATATCCGCCTTGAAATCACTGCACACCGCCGGGCGCTCCGGTTGCCCGAATAGCTGGCAAAGCTGTTCGACCGACAGGTGCAGGCAGCGTTCGCCCGCCGGTTTGCCTTGCGGCATTCCGGGTAATGGCGAACTGATGGAGGGGGCGATGCAGCAAGCGCCACAGCCTTCACGGCATTTCATGACCAGCAGGTCCTCGACGACTCAATGTGGATGGCCGGGCTAGAGTACGCCCTTAAACAGCCGTTTTAAAATGGTCTAACAGGGGTTTTTCGCACAAAACAAACGTGACTGACCAGTCTGCGACAGATGGTCGAGCAACGGCGTCACACCTACAGAAAGGTTTACTGCTTGAACTCGAATTCCAACGCGGCGCCTTCCACGTCACGGCGCTCTTCATTGCGCAGCTGCAGCTTCATTTCATTGCTGAGCAAGCGGCCGTTGATCTGGAACGCGCTGTTGTCGGTGGGCTTCTCACCAAACATCGGTGGCAGCAGCGGCACGCTCTTGGGCTTGGGGGCTGTGCCCAACGGTTGCAAGTGCCGGACCATGTCCGAAGGCAGGGACAGATCCAACTGTGCCGGTGGCAATTGGGTTTGTGCCACCTCCTGCGCTGACTTGGAGGGGGTGCGTTTTTTCGCCGTGGCGGCTTTTTTCTTGGCGACCGGGGCTTTTTGGGCCGTAGCCGGTTTTTTTGCCGGGGCCTTCTGCGCTGCGCTGGCCGCAGGCTTGCTGCCAGTCACAGGCGTTGCCGCCAGCACAGTGCTGACGTTACACAGGCTTAACAGGCCAATCACCAAAGCAGCACGAACAATCGAAGTCATATCGCCAACAGCATTAACGGCAGAAGGCCATATGCTCGCTTGTTGTGCACGGCATGACAAGCGTGGTGATTAGCCAGCTATCGGAACTGTCCCCCTTGTGAGCCTCAAAAGCCGGCCGCCGTCTCCTGGCATAACTGGCTGGCCAGCATCCCCAAGGTCATCAGCGCGCGCTCTGCCTCGCGGTTCCACGGCGTGCCGCAGTTGAGGCGGATGCAGTGGTTGAACTGCTCGGTGTTACTGAAGATCAACCCCGGCGCAATACTGATGCCCTGTTGCAGGGCACGCACGTGCAGCTCCTGAGTATTGACCCGGCCCGGCAAACTGACCCACAGGATAAAACCGCCCGTCGGTCGGGTCATCTGGGTGCCTTCGGGGAAATATTGCTGCACCGCCAGTTGGAAGGCGCTGAGGTTCTTGCGGTATTCCTGGCGAATGTAGCGCAGGTGCCGATCATAGCCACCGTTCTCCAGATACGCTGCCACGCCCATTTGGGTCACGCTGCACGCCGAATGGGTGCTGAACATCTGCAGGCGCTGGATTTCCTGCTGGTATTTGCCAGCGATCATCCAGCCGATCCGCACGCCCGGAGACAAGGTTTTGGAGAAGCTTGAGCAATAGATGACACGGTCCAGGCGGTCGTAGGCTTTAAGCGCCTTGGTGCGGCCCACTTCGAACATCAGCTCGCCGTAGATATCGTCCTCGACAATCTGGATATCGAAATCCGAGGCCAGCCGCAGTAACTGTTTCTGCCGCTCCTCGGGCATGGTGCCGCCCAAGGGGTTGCTCAGGCGTGTGGTCAGCACCAGGGCCTTGATCGACCATTGGTTGGCCGCCAGTTGCAGGGCCTCCAGGCTCATGCCGGTCGCCGGGTCGCTGGGGATCTCGATGACCTTGAGGCCCAGCAGGTCGGCCAACTGCAGCAAGCCGTAATAGGTCGGTGATTCGGCGGCGATCAGGTCGCCTGGGCGCGTCAGCACCCGCAACGACATCTGTAACGCATCGACGCAACCGTGGGTGATCACCACTTCGGAGGGGTCCACCACCACACCCGCATCGCGCATGCGGATCGCCACTTGGCGGCGCAGCGGCTCGAACCCCGGGCTGAACATGTAGCTGAATGCGCGCGGGCTTTGAAAGCGCGTGACCTTGGCCAACTGCTGGTGCAGCGCGCGCACCGGCAGGTAGTCGACGCTCGGCACGGCGGCGCCCAACGGGAACACGCCTTCACGGCGCGATTCGCCCAATACCTGTTGAATGATGCTGCTGCGGGTGACCAACCCGGGGCGCTCGACCCGCGCGATGTCCGGCGTCGGCGCGGTCAGCGCCGGGGTCTGGTGCACGTAGTAGCCCGATTGCGGCCGCGCCCGGATCAGCCCCTGGTCTTCCAGGTTGGCGTAGGCCTGTAACACCGTGGCGTGGCTGACGTTGAGCTGCGAGCTCATCTTGCGCACCGAAGGCACGCGCTCACCCGGTTGATAGACACCGCGCCGGATATCCTCAGCCAGTTGCTGGGCGATACGTTGGTAAAGCAACAGATTGGTCATGACGCAGCACTCGATTTCACGGGTATTTTATTTTTGTGTGAAACATACCGGCACAGTTTGGAAGTGTACGGGGACAGTTGCCACAATAGTCGAGCGCGCGCGGGAGTGACAGTAAAAACTGTAGGGGTGGGTAACTGAATTTCCAGATGTGAACAGAAACAAATGTGGGAGGGGGCTTGCCCCCGATGGCGGTGGGTCAGTCAACCTCTTTGGTGACTGACACTCCCTCATCGGGGCAAGCCCCCTCCCACATTTTGATCAGTGCCAGCCTGTTAGCGAGCGGCGCCCAGTTGGCCCTTCGCGTCGGAGAACACGATCTCCACGCGACGGTTCTGCGCCCTGCCGCGCTCCGAAGCATTGGCTTCCACCGGATACTGGTCGCCATAGCCTTCGACCTGGATGCGTTTTTCGTCGATGCCCAGGTCTACCAGCACATTGGCCACCGACTGCGCACGGTCGCGGGACAGTTTGAGGTTTTCCTGCTCGCCGCCGGTATTGTCGGCGTAGCCCTCGATACGCACCACGCGTTTGGGGTTCAGTTGCAGGAACTGCACGATTTTCAGCACCGTGCGGTTGGCCGAATTTTTCAGCTCGGCGTCACCGGTGTCGAACAGCACATCACCCAGGGTCATCACCAGGCCACGGTCGGTCTGGGTGGTGGCCAGGCTGGCGATTTGTTCTTCGAGCCATTTGCCCTGCTGCTGTACGCTGATCAGCTTGCTTTCACGCAGGGCCAGTTGCAGGCGCTGGCGCTCCAGTTCGAGCTTGGCGCCGCGCTCTTCGTTGAGCGCCTGATCGGTATGCTCGCGGGCGATGGCACTGTAACGCTGGCTCAGGTAGGCGTAGTGCGCCACGTCCGCCCCGCTGCCCCAGTAACTGGACAGGCGATCGGCACGGGCCAGCGATTCACCGGCGCGAATCACATCCTTGGGGGCGATGCGCAGCACATTCGCGTCTTCCTTGACCTTCTGGAAGTCGCTGCCGGCCTGTTGCAAAGCCTGTTCGCCACTCGGGTGGCTGGCACAACCGCCCAGCACTGCGCTACCCAACAGCACCGCACAGCTCACGCCACGGATCATCGGGTTCATTGGGCCTCCCCCAACTGCAATTGCTTGCGCAGGCGCGTGATGCGGGTGTTGAGCACGTTCAGTTGTTCCTGGCTCTTGTGGGTCAGCACTTTGGCCTCGGCCAGGCGCGCATCCAGCTCGGCTTGTTCAGCCTGCATGCGCGCATCTTTATAGGATTGGTCGGCCATGTCGGCCCTGGCCTGGGCGAATTTATCTTCAGCCAGCTTCAATTCGGCGGATTCGTCGGCGCTGGCACCCACGGCGCTGGCTTGTTCCAAGGCTTGCTGGGTGAGGCGTATTTGTTCATTCGGCGCAGGATCAGCTGCACATCCCGCCAGAGCGACAACGGCGAGGGCCGCGAAAAGAGGTCGAAGAGTCACTGAAAATCCCTACTTTGTTGGGGTGCCGACGGGCTGTTGCAATTGCGCTTTCCAACGCTCGAGATTGCGCTGCAGCGCGGCTTCCGTCACACCGGACGCGGGCAATTCTGTCATCTTTTTGGCGAGCTGTCCGCGCAACCACGGATCATTGCAGGCCGAGTTGTGGGAAATCGCCAGGTACAGGCCGGGTTGATCGATGGGCGTATCGCGCGCGACCAAGTCGTTGCTCATGCCCAACGACTGGGCCATGGCCATGCCGGAGTAACGTCCGGCCAGCACGTAGTCCACCTCCCCCAGCAGCAGTTTCTGGAAGGCCGGCGTCAAGGTCGGGAAGCGTTGCAGGGTCAGTTGCTGGGCGGCGAGGCTTTCAAACTCGCGACTCAGCCGGGCGCGTTCCGAGACGGCGCCCTTGAAACCGTGCAGGTCGGCAGCGGTGGCATAGGCCAGCGCGGAGTCCTTGCGCGTCCACACCAGGTAGTCGGTCTGCACCAGCGCCGGGTGGATGTAGTCGAGGGTTTCCAGCTCGCCCAGGTTCAGCGGCGCGTCGGCGAGAATGTCCATGCGCCCGCTGCGCACTTCGTCCAGGGCCAGGGAGCGCTTGCCGCCATAGAGCAGGTCGATTGTCAGGCCGAGGTCCTTGGCCACTTGTTGCAACACATCAGCGGTGGCGCCGATCAGGTGCGTGGGGTCCTGGGGGTCGCGCCAGAGCAACGGCGGTGCATCCGGGCTGCCGGTGATCACCAGACGATCACATTTGCCCGCGGCGAGCGCCAGGCTCGGCAGCAACGTAAGGCCCAGCAGTAATGTCCAGGGACGCAATTGCATGGCAAAGCTCTCCAGCAAGTCAAAAAAAAGCCCGGTCATAAGACCGGGCTCTTTATAAGTGAAGCGACTGGATTAGACCAGCTTCTCCAACTCAGGTACGGCTTCGAACAAGTCCGCAACCAGGCCGTAATCAGCCACCTGGAAGATCGGTGCTTCTTCGTCCTTGTTGATCGCGACGATCACTTTGGAGTCTTTCATACCGGCCAAGTGCTGGATCGCGCCGGAGATACCGACCGCGATGTACAGCTGTGGCGCAACGATTTTGCCGGTCTGGCCGACCTGCATGTCGTTGGGTACGAAACCTGCGTCGACAGCCGCGCGGGACGCGCCGACCGCAGCGCCGAGCTTGTCGGCCAGGGCGTACAGGTGCTTGAAGTTGTCACCGTTCTGCATGCCACGGCCGCCGGAAACGACGATCTTGGCAGCGGTCAGCTCAGGGCGGTCCGACTTGGCCAGCTCTTCGCCAACAAAGCTGGAGGTGCCAGCGTCGTGGGCAGCAGCGACGGCTTCAACGGCAGCCGAGCCACCTTCAGCAGCAACCGGGTCGAAACCGGTGGCACGCACGGTGATCACTTTGATCGCGGCGGTCGATTGCACGGTGGCAATGGCGTTACCGGCGTAGATCGGACGCTTGAAGGTGTCGGCGCTTTCTACCGAAACGATCTCGGAGATCTGGTCAACGTCCAGCTGCGCGGCAACGCGTGGCAGGATGTTTTTGCCGTTGGAGGTTGCGGCAGCCAGGATGTGGCTGTAGCCAGCGCCCAGCTCTGCAACGAGCGGAGCTACGTTTTCCGGCAGCTGATGCGCGTAGGCGGCGTTATCAGCGTTCAGGACTTTGCTCACGCCAGCGATTTTCGCAGCGGCTTCAGCCACGGCGCCAGCGCCTTGACCGGCTACCAGCACGTGAATGTCGCCACCGATTTTAGCGGCAGCCGCCACGGTGTTGAGGGTGGCCGGGGCCAGCGCCTTGTTGTCGTGTTCGGCGATTACGAGGATAGCCATGATCAGATCACCTTCGCTTCGTTTTTCAGTTTCTCAACCAGTTCAGCCACCGACTTGACCTTGATGCCCGCGCTGCGTGCAGCCGGTGCTTCAACCTTGACGGTCTTGTTGGTGGAGGCGGTGGAAACGCCCAAAGCTTCTGGAGTCAACGACTCAAGCGGCTTCTTCTTGGCTTTCATGATGTTTGGCAGGGACGCGTAGCGCGGCTCGTTCAAACGCAGGTCGGTGGTGACGATGGCCGGCAGTTTCAACGAAACGGTTTGTGCGCCGCCGTCGATTTCACGGGTCACAGCTACGCTGTCGCCGCTCACTTCGACTTTGGAAGCAAAAGTGCCCTGGCCGTAACCGGTCAGCGCAGCCAGCATCTGGCCAGTCTGGTTGTTGTCGCTGTCGATGGCTTGTTTGCCGAGGATCACCAGCTGAGGCTGTTCCTTGTCGACAACGGCTTTGAGCAACTTGGCCACGGCCAAGGAAGTCAGCTCTTCAGCCGACTCAACCAGGATGGCGCGGTCGGCACCCAGTGCCAGGGCGGTACGCAGCTGCTCTTGAGCAGTGGTAGGGCCGATGGAAACCACGACGATTTCAGTCGCTACGCCTTTTTCTTTCAGGCGTACGGCTTCTTCCACAGCGATTTCACAGAAAGGGTTCATCGACATCTTGACGTTAGCAAGATCGACGCCGGAATTGTCCGCCTTGACGCGAACTTTCACGTTGTAATCGACAACGCGTTTGACAGCTACAAGAACCTTCATGGATTCCTCGTTACTCTCCGGTGAAAAGAAAGTCGCCTAGGCGAACCTGGCGGTTGATGCTCATCGGCACACAAGGGCACCTCCAAAAACGGCGGCGAATGACCTTGCTCACGGGAAATGATGACCGTTCGTCAGTGGTGACTGAGAGGTCATTCTTTATCGCGGCGTGTAAACTGCGCGCCAGTGTTTTGGCCCGCGTCACCCGTCTAGCTTTTGGACGTGCTCTTGAAACCTTCAGTCTGCCTACGGTAAGCGCAAAACCGACCGTATCTTGACCGGAACGCCTATTCTGGTCAATACGGCAAAATGGTCAGTCATAAGCCGCGTTGCTTTGATTTACCTAGCCTGCGGGCAATTCAAACAAACGTTTGTATTGGACGCTGCCAGTGGTCTATATATAATGCGCCACCTAGAGAGAAAGGTGGGTCTTGCCGTTGCCGCAAGACGACACCGAACCTCCACCCATTAGAAAAAAAGCCTGTTGAGCCTTGAGTAGGAGATAGCCTGTGGAACGCGAATACATGGAATTCGACGTGGTCATCGTCGGCGCTGGCCCGGCGGGCCTGTCCGCCGCCTGCCGACTGAAGCAGAAGGCCGCCGAAGCCGGTAAAGAAATCAGCGTCTGCGTGGTCGAGAAAGGCTCCGAAGTCGGTGCTCACATCCTTTCCGGTGCGGTGTTTGAACCCCGCGCCCTGAACGAACTGTTCCCGGACTGGAAAGCGCTCGGCGCCCCGCTCAACACCCCGGTGGTGCGCGACGACATCTATGTACTGCGCAGCCCCGAAGCCTCCACCAAGGTTCCTGACTTCTTTGTGCCCAAGACCATGCACAACGAAGGCAACTATATTATCTCCCTGGGCAATCTGTGCCGCTGGCTGGCCCAGCAGGCCGAAAACCTGGGCGTGGAAGTCTACCCAGGCTTTGCCGCGCAGGAAGCGCTGTTCGACGAAAACGGCGTAGTGCGCGGGATCATCACCGGCGACCTCGGCGTCGACCGCGAAGGCAACCCGAAAGAAGGCGTGTACACCCCAGGCATGGAGCTGCGCGGCAAGTACACGCTGTTCGCCGAAGGCTGCCGCGGGCACATCGGCAAGCAACTGATCCAGCGCTTCAACCTGGACAGCGACGCCGACGCCCAGCACTACGGCATTGGCCTGAAAGAAATCTGGGAGATCGACCCGGCCAAGCACCAACCAGGCCTGGTGGTACACACCGCCGGCTGGCCGCTGGACATCATGAGCGCCGAAAACACCGGCGGCTCGTTCCTCTATCACCTGGAAAACAACCAGGTGGTCGTGGGCCTGATCGTCGACCTGTCCTACAGCAACACCTTCCTGTCGCCGTTCGATGAGTTCCAGCGCCTCAAGCACCACCCGGTGCTGGCCCAGTACCTGGAAGGCGGCAAGCGCATCAGCTACGGCGCCCGTGCCATCTGCAAAGGCGGCCTGAACTCGTTGCCCAAGATGGTCTTCAAGGGCGGCGCGCTGATCGGTTGCGATCTGGGCACGCTGAACTTCGCCAAGATCAAAGGCAGCCACACCGCGATGAAGTCCGGCATGCTCGCCGCCGACGCCGTGGCCGATCGCCTGTTCGCCGAATCCGAGGGCGGTGATGAACTGACGGCTTACGTCGACAGCTTCAAATCCAGCTGGCTCTACGAAGAACTGTTCGCCAGCCGCAACTTCGGCCCGGCGATGCACAAGTTCGGCCCGATCATCGGCGCCGGCTTCAACTGGTTTGATCAGAACATCCTCGGCGGCAAAATGCCGTTCACCCTGCACGACACCAAGCCGGACTACGCCTGCCTCAAGCTGGCCAAAGACAGCAAGAAGATCGATTACCCGAAACCCGACGGCAAGCTGAGCTTCGACAAGCTGAGTTCGGTGTTCATCTCCGGTACCAACCACGAAGAAGAGCAGCCGTGCCACTTGAAACTCAAGGACGCGAGCATCCCGATCGGCACCAACCTGCCGCTCTACGATGAACCGGCGCAACGCTACTGCCCGGCCGGCGTGTATGAAGTCATCACCAAGGAAGACGGCGAGAAGCGCTTCCAGATCAACGCCCAGAACTGCGTGCACTGCAAGACCTGTGACATCAAGGACCCTTCGCAGAACATCACGTGGGTCACGCCGGAAGGCGCGGGTGGGCCGACTTACCCGAATATGTAAATTGTCTCAGGGTGAAACTCGGTCAAATGTGGGAGGGGGCTTGCTCCCGATGGCAGTGTGTCAGTCAGCCTAGCTGTAGCTGACCCACCGCTATCGGGGGCAAGCCCCCTCCCACATTTTTAACCTGATTATGTCAGGGATATTCAGGCAGCTCGCTCTTCACCGGGGTTACGCAGAAAGTAGCGCTTATATTCCCGACTGAACTGCGACGTACTCTGGTACCCCACGCTGTGCGCCGCCTGGGCCACGCCCATGCCGTCCACCAGCAGCAACTGCTGGGCCTTCAACAGCCGCAATCGCTTGAGGTACTGCACCGGCGACAACAAGGTGCAGCGCTTGAAGTGCTCATGAAACGTCGACGCGCTCATATGCGCATAACCGGCCAGCGTTTCGATATTCAGCGGCTCGGCGTAATGGGCATGCAGATGATTCAACGACGTGGCGATCCGCGAAAACTGCCCTTGCTGCTCCACCAACGCACGCAGCACATCCGCCTGTGGCCCACGCAGCGCGGTAAACAACAATTCACGAATGCGTGCGGGGCCCATGATCCGGCTTTCCAGTGGATCGTGCAGGCACTGCAACAGCCGCTCCACACAACCGCGCATGGCGTCATCGAGCACCACCGAACTCATCGACTCCAGGGTCTGCGCCGTCGGCGGCGGCCCGGCCTGCATGCCCATGGCCATCACCAATTCGCCCAGCACTACGCGGTCGATCCCGACGGTCACGCCCAGCAGCGGCGCACCGGGGGCCATGGCGAACGTCTCGCACTCGAACGGCACCGGCATGGCCTGGATCAGGTAATGCCCGGCGCCGTACTCCAGCGTGCGCGGCCCCAGGTACGCAAGCTTGCTGCCTTGGGCCACGAACATCAGGCTCGGCTCGTAGATCTGCGGCCCGCGCGCCACGTCGCAGCTGGCGCGCAGCACTTGCACACCGGGCAGGTGGGTCGGCGAGAAACCATCGCGGGGCGTAAGCCCCTCAATCAGGGAAACCAGCGTGGCGTTGGCGTCGAGATGGCGGGTCAACAACATGGCAAAAAACTTCGCGAAAAAGGATGTGAGCATCATCGCAGGTCTGGCGGCCGATAGATCCAAACCCAGGGCACTCCCGGACGAATAGGCATGAGACTCGGAGCAATCGCCATGGCCGCGACACAGGCTGGCGCGGAGAATGGCCCGCCTCACTTTTCAATGCTTTTGCGAGGTTTTGCCCATGTACACCGCTATTGGTTATGCCGCCCAGTCGGCCACCACTCCCCTCGCCCCCATGTCGTTTGAACGCCGCAGCCCGCGCGCCGATGACGTGGCCATCGAGATCCTCTACTGCGGCGTCTGCCACTCCGACATCCACCAGGCGCGCAACGAATGGGGCATCGCCGTGTACCCGCTGATGCCGGGCCACGAGATCGTCGGCAAAGTCACCGCCGTTGGCGCCAGCGTCACCGCGCACAAAGTCGGCGACCTGGTCGGCGTGGGCTGCATGGTCGATTCGTGCCGCCACTGCGACGCGTGCAAATCGGATCTGGAGCAATACTGCCTCGAAGGCCCGACCATGACCTACGCCACCCCGGACCGTGTGGACGGCAGCAACACCATGGGCGGCTACTCCGACAGCATCGTGGTCAGCGAGCACTTTGTGGTGAAGATCCCGGCCAAGCTCGACCTGGCCAGCGCTGCGCCGATCCTGTGCGCGGGCATCACCACCTACTCGCCGCTCAAGCACTACGGCGTGAAAGCTGGCGATAAAGTCGGCATTCTCGGCATGGGTGGCCTGGGCCACATGGGCATCAAGTTCGCCAAGGCGATGGGCGCTGAAGTCACGCTGTTCACCCGCTCCGCGAGCAAGGCTGAAGAAGGCCGTCGCCAGGGCGCCGATCACGTGATCGTGTCCACCGATGCCGAGCAGATGAAAGCCGCCGCCGGCAGCTTCGACTTCCTGCTGGACACCATCCCGGTGCAACACGATCTGAACCCCTACCTGGATACCCTGCGCTTTGACGGCGTGCATATCCTGGTCGGCCTGATCGAGCCGGTAGACCCACCGGTACACGCCGGCAAGCTGGTGATGAGCCGCCGCGTATTGGCCGGGTCGCTGATCGGCGGCATTGCCGAAACCCAGGAAGTCCTGGATTTCTGCGCCGAGCATGACATTACCTGCGACATCGAAATGCTCGACATCCGCCAGATCAACGAAGCCTACACCCGCATGATCGCCGGTGATGTGAAGTACCGCTTTGTCATCGACATGGCGACCCTGAAGGCCTGATCAGGCCTTCGCGCCCAACTCCGCGGACAGCCGGGCTGCGACCTGTTTGATCACAGGGATCAGCTCGGCCATTTTTTCCAGCGGCATGTAGGGCACGGTACTGGCGATGCTGATGCCGGCGACAATACGCCGGCTGGCATCGCGCACCGGTGCCGCGACACAACGGATCGACGGTTCGTTGTCTTCCAGATCAAACGCGTAGCCTCCCACCACATACTCACGCATGCGCTGCTCGAACTGCGCCCAGGATTGTTCTGGATGCTGCGGCCATTGCAGGTTTTTCCCACCCGCCGGCTGGCTGACGTCGTACAGGCGCTGCCACTCCTCCACCGTGTCATCCAACAGCAACGCCTTGCCGATCCCGGTGCGCGCCAACGGCATGCGGTGGCCGACCCGTGAGCGCATTTCCGGCCCGTTGCGGCCGGGGTTCTTGTGCAGGTAGAGCACGTCGTCGTATTCGCGAATGGCCAGGTGGATGGTGTCGCCGGTCAGCGCCGAGAGTTCATCCAGATACGGTATGGCCAAGGTCACCAACGGCAGCTCTTCGCGGGCCTGGAAGCCCAACTCGATCAACTTGGGCCCCAGCAGGTAGCCGACTTGCGGCACCACGCGCAGGTAGCGCTCGTCCACCAGGCAACTGGCCAGGCGGTGGGTGGTGCTGCGGGTCGTGCCGATGCGCCTGGCGATCTCTTTCAAGTCGCGCGCACCAGCCGCCACCGCCTGCACCACGCCCAGGCCACGCAGCAAGGTCTGGGTGCCGGTGGGGGCGGCGTCTTTGACGGGGGTGTGGGCGTTTTCCTGCATGTCGGGCCTATAAGTGTGAAAGCGGGGGCATTATGACAAATACCGATCGGCAAAACAGTGGAGATCCAAATGTGGGAGGGGGCTTGCCCCCGATGGCGGTGGGTCAGCTACCGATGTGTTGACTGACACAATGCTATCGGGGGCAAGCCCCCTCCCACATTTGGATCTCTACATGGCATGGCTTTATCGCTGTTTCATACGGTCGATAATCACCGCCAGCAACAGGATCGAACCCCGGATCACATACTGGTAAAAGGTGTCGATGTTCTTGAGGTTCATCGCGTTCTCGATGATCGCCAGAATCAGTACCCCGGCAATCACATGGCGGATCATGCCGATGCCGCCGCTCAGCGACACGCCACCCAATACACACGCCGAAATCACCGTGAGTTCGAAGCCCTGGCCGATCATCGGCTGGCCCGAGGTCATGCGCGACGCGAGGATCACCCCGGCCAGCGCACCGATCAGGCCGTGCACGGCAAAGATGATGATCTTGGTGCGATCAACGTTCACCCCGGCCAGCAACGCTGCCTCCTGGTTGCCGCCAATCGCCATGGTGTTGCGCCCGTAGGTGGTGTAGTTGAGCAACCACCCGAAGAACACAAAGCACAGCACGGTGATGATGATCGGCACCGGCACGCCCAGCAGTTGGCCGTTGCCGAACACGAAGAAGCCTTCGTCCATCACCCCCACCGCCTTGCCGTTGGAGAAGATATAGGCCAGGCCGCGCACGATCTGCATGGTCGCCAACGTCGCGATCAATGCATTGATGCGCAACTTGGCGATCACGATGCCATTGATCAGCCCTACCACGAGGCCCATCGCCAAGGCCGCCGATACGCCCAGCACCACGCTGTCGGTGTCGCGGATCACAATCCCCGCCACCACCCCGGCGCAGGCGATCACCGACCCCACCGACAAGTCGAAATGCCCCGACGCCAAACAGAACAGCATGGTGCACGCGGCGATGCCCACGGTGGAAATCGCCAGGCCCAGGCCGCGCATGTTCAGCGGCGAAAGGAAGTTGTCGATGAACACCGCGCTGAGCACAAAGATGCTCAACGCGGCCAGCAGCATCACCCAGTCATCGAGGAACTTGCGCTGGTTGAAACCCGGCCAGAAGCCCTTTGCAGTTTTTACCTGAGACATACCCAAACCCTCTTATTCTTCAAGCCCGCGAACGCGGGAGCGCCAGTTGCAGCAGGCGTGCTTCATCCGCTTGATCGCGGGTCAATTCGCCGGTCAGGGCACCTTCGCTCATCACCAGGATGCGGTCGGAAATACCCATCACTTCCATCAGGTCGCTGGACACTACGATCACCGCAATGCCGCTGGCGGCCAGGTTATGGATGATCTGGTAGATCTCCGACTTGGCGCCGATGTCGATGCCGCGGGTCGGTTCGTCCAGCAGCAAGACTTTCATCGGCATCGACAGCCAGCGGCCAAGAATGGCCTTCTGCTGATTGCCGCCGGACAGGTACATGATTTTCTGTTCGGCATTCGGCGTTTTGACTTTCATCGCCTTGATCTGCTGGTCGGCGTTACCCTTCTCCCAGCCGTCGCGCAGCAGCCAGCCAAACGTGGAGTGTGCGCCACGCGCGCTGATATTGATGTTTTCGGCCACACTGGACAGCGGGATGATGCCTTCCTTCTTGCGGTCCTCCGGGCACAGCAGCACACCGGCGGCGATGGCATCGCGGGGCGAGCGCAGCTGCAGTGTTTGCCCACAGAGTTCAAGGCTTCCAGCAGTGCTGCGGGTCAAACCGCTCAGCAGCCGAAACAGCTCCGTGCGCCCCGCCCCCACCAGCCCGAACAGGCCGAGAATCTCGCCCTTGTGTACAGCCAGACTGACCGGTTCCCGCAGGCCAGGCCCGAGCAACCCGTCGACCTTGAGCGCCACGTCGCCCTGCTCACGCGGCCGGTAATCGTAGATGTCCTGAATATCTCGGCCGACCATGCACGTCACCAACTGGTCGTGGCTCAGCGCGCTCATGTCGTCGAAAGTGCGCACGTAGCGACCATCCTTGAACACCGTCACGGCGTTGCAGATGCGGAACACCTCTTCCATGCGATGGGACACGTAGAGCACCACTTTGCCCTCGTCGCGCAGGCGCGTGATGATCGCCATCAGCCGGTCAATTTCCCGCGCGGACAAGCTGCTGGTCGGCTCATCAAAGGCAATCACATGCGCACCACGCGACAGCGCCTTGGCGATTTCCACCAGTTGGCGCTGGCCGAGCGACAGCCGCCCGAGTTTCTCGTCCGGGTCGATTTCATCGGCCAGGCCTTTAAGGCAGGCCAACGCCTGCTTGCGCAATTGACTGCGATTGACCACGCCAAAGCGCGTCGGCAAGTGCCCCAGAAACAGGTTTTCGGCCACGCTCATTTCCGGCACCAGGTGCAGCTCCTGGTGGATCACCGCCACGCCGCTGGCGATGCTGTCGGCGGCGGACTTGAAGTCCATGGTCTGCTCGCCGATCTGCAGCGTGCCACTGCTGGGCAGGTAGGCACCGCCGAGGATTTTCAGCAGCGTCGACTTACCGGCGCCGTTCTCGCCCATCAGCGCGTGCACCTCACGCGGCCGCGCCTCAAAGCTGATCTGCGCCAGGGCTTTTACACCGGGAAACTCCTTGCCGATGCCATTGAAACGCAGGGCCGCCCCGTTCATTTCCACAACCCGATCTTGCTCAATTCTTCTTTGAAGTTGGCGCGGGTGATCAGGGTAACGTTGTCCAGGGCGGTGAACTTGGCGGGCTCGGTGCCTTTGGTGACCCACTCGAACATCGCGCTGGCGGTTTTGTAGCCCGAGGCGTCCGGACTCAGCAGCATCGAGCCATAGAAGCCGGTGTCGGACTTCTTGAGTTCTTCGATGGCGTCAGTGCCGTTGATGCCCACGCCAATCACGTTGGCCGCTTTGAAACCGGCGCTTTCCGTGGCGCGCACGCCGCCGAGTACGGTGCTGTCGTTCATGCCGCCGATCAGCAGGTTTTTCGCGCCGCTGGGCAACTTCACCAGGGCCGAGTTGGTGGCGTCCATGCTGCCGGGAACGTCGAGGGTTTTCTGCGCGCTGAACAGAATATGGTCAACCGGCAGCCCAGCAGCCTTGAGCCCTTCCACCGAACCGTCGGTGCGCTTCTTGCCGGTTTCCAGCTCGTCGAAGGTGTTGATCACGGCGTAGGTTTCTTTCCAATCCCAGCCGCGTTTTTTCGCCTCGGTGGCCATGGCCTCGCCTTGTTTCTGGCCGATCTTGTAGGCGTCCAGGCCAACGTAAGGCACGTCTTCCATAGGCTTGCCTTTGGCGTCGACGAAACGGTCGTCCACCGCCAGCACCTTGAGGTTATTGAGCTTGGCTTTGGCCATGATCGCCGGGCCCAGGGACACATCCGGCGGGCAGATCACAAAGCCCTTGGCGCCATTGGCCGCCAGGGTGTCGATGGCCGACAGGGTTTTCTCACCATCGGGCACGGCGATCTTGATCACGGTAAAGCCCTGGTCCTTGCCGGCCTTTTCAGCGAACGCCCATTCGGTCTGGAACCAAGGTTCTTCGGCTTGCTTGACCAGGAAACCGATCTTCACTTCTTCGGCGAGTGCCACGCTGCTGAACGCCATCGCGAGCGCCAGAGTGCCTAGTGTCTTCTTGAACATGAGCCACCTCTTGTTGTTATTGAGTGCTGCAGGTTTTAGTCGTGATACATCACAGACCGCCCGCCATCGATCATCAGGCAGGTCGCATTGATAAAGGGGGCTTCGTCGGTGGCCAGGAACAGCGCGCTCATCGCCACCTCGATCGGCTGGCCGATGCGCTTGGGCGGGTGCAGGTCGAAGGCGCGCTGGCGCTCGGCATGGGGGTCGGGGAAACCGTTCCAGTAATCGACGTTGAGCTGCGTTTCGATATAGCCCGGCGCGATGGCATTCACGCGGATGCCCTTGGGCGCGTATTCGATGCCGAGGGCGCGGGTAAGGCCGAGCAGGCCGTGCTTGGCGACCGGGTACGGAAAGCAGCCGGGAATGATGTGGCTGGAATGGGTGGACGCGATATTGATGATGTTGCCGATGCCCTGTTCGATCATGTGCGGCAACACACTGCGGCAGCCGTACCAGGCGCCGTCGAGGTCGATGGCGAAGCAGCGGCGCCAGTCTTCGTCGGTCATCTCCAGCGGGTCGCGGAACACATTGACCCCGGCGCAGTTGACCAGCACGTCCACGCGGCCAAAGCGCTCGATGGCCACATTGACCAGCGCCTGCCATTGCTCCCTGGAGGTGATATCGACGGGCTGCGCAAAGATCTCGGCGCCGCGTTCGCGCCAATGGGCGGCGACTTTCTCGACTTTTTCGGCCTGGATATCGGCGATCACCAGGCGTGCCTGCTGGGCCTGGAAACACGCGACGATCGCCTCGCCGATGCCTTGGGCGGCGCCGGTGATGATCACTACTTTGTTCTTCAGCCGTTCGCCGTAGGTAGGCTCGGGCACGGCGGGTAACGACAACGGTTGGGGCTGCATCGCTTCACCTGTTTTATTTTTGGTAGTGAGTGCTGATGCAGGCGACTATAAACCCATCTTTTGAAATATCTCAATATATAAATTTGCATCCCATATAGTGAGCTAAAGCCAAAAAAATGTGGGAGGGGGCTTGCTCCCGATGGCAGTGTGTCAGTCAGCAATTGTTTAGCTGACACACCGCTATCGGGAGCAAGCCCCCTCCCACATTTGAACTTCAGTGCTTTCGCAAATCAGCTTTCAACCCAGGGCGAAGTCGCGCAGTGCATCGCCTTCCATGCGGTAGCGCACCCACTCTTCCTGCGGCTGGGCGCCGATGGATTTGTAGAAGGCGATTGCCGGTTCGTTCCAGTCCAGCACGCTCCATTCGAAGCGCCCGCAGCCGTTGTCGCAGGCGATTTTGGCCAAGTGGCGCAATAACTTCTTGCCCGCCCCGCCGCCCCGCTGTTCGGGGTTGATGTACAGGTCTTCGAGGTACAGGCAGTTGCTGCCCAGCCACGTGGAATAGCTGAAAAAGAACACCGCGAAGCCAATCGGCAAGCCATCCCGCAGGCAGATCAGGCCATGGGCAGTGGCGCCCTCGCTGAACAGGCTGCGCTCGATATCCACCACACTGGCAATCACTTCATGCCGGGCCTTTTCGTATTCGGCCAGCTCGGTGATGAACGTCAAAATCTGCGCAGCATCGCTGGGCACGGCGGGGCGAATCTCGATGGACATGGGCAAGCCTTGGGCAATTTCAAAGCCCACATACTAAGGGGGTTTGGTGACGGATTGCAGTGCAATTTGATTACTCCGGCCTGGCGTAATGCAAGCACCAGCAACCACAGAACAAATCCTGCGGGCGTGCGTGGTAAACAGTCGGGCATAACTCCAATGACGTCCAGGCTACCCCATGCATTCCACACCCGCCGTGAATACCAAGCTGTTCGCCTTGTTTTGCCTGGCCAGCTTCTTGTTGTCGCTGTCCTATGGCTCAACATTTCTGCTGTCGCTGCTGATTCATTCGCGAGGCGGCAACGAGCATGATGCTGGCAGCGTGATTTCCACCGCGATGCTCAGCACCTTCGTGGCGGTGCTGCTCTCGGGGCACCTGGCCGATGCATTGGGCGCGGCGCGGGCCATCGCGGGCATGGGTCTGTTGCTGGTAGTGGCGTGCCTGGGTTTTGCCCTGACGCCGGGGTTTGGCCAAGGTTTGATGCTGTTCGGCTTGGCTCTCGGGTTGGGCTGGGGCGTGTTCTATACCTTGGGCCCGATCATCGTGAGCCTGTTGGTGGAGCCCAAGCAACGGGCCAGGTATTTCGCCCTACTGTCGGGCAGCATGTTGAGCGGCATCGGTTCCGGCCCATTGCTCGGGCGCGCCGCGAGCGCGCTGGCGCTGCCCCTGACGACCGCGTTCTATATCGCGGCCGTGGCCAGCCTGGCCGGGGTGCTGCTGTTCTGGCGGATCGGCGCACAATTCAAGCATCACGCAAACGCGCCTACCTCGAGGATTTCCTGGGGCACCAGCCGCCGCGTGCTGTCGTCCAAAGCCGCGTTCGCGATCCTGATGGTCGGCCTGGGCGGCTGTGTATTTGGCGGGCTGTCATCATTCCAGACCAGCTACGCCGCCGCGCGTGGCCTGGATTATTCGCTGTTCTTTGCAGGCTTTCTGAGCGCCGCGATCAGCAGCCGCCTGTTGATCGCCGGGTTTGTGGTCAGGCGCGATGCCTACTGGGCGGCCTGCGTGTTGTCGGGGACCATGCTCGGGGCCATCGCCCTGTTTGCCGTTGGCGTGACCGGCAACCTGAGTTACCTGCTGGCGGCTGCCATGCTGGGGCTCGGTTACGGCCTGACGTATTCCGTGATCAACGGCCTGGTGGCCAATGAAGCGCCGCCCGGCACGACACCCCAGGCGCTGTTGCTGTTCAGCCTGGCCTACTTTGTCGGGGTGTTCGGGTTTCCTTGGCTGGCGGGCAGGATCATCGTCGACTACGGCCTGTCGGCACTCATGCTGAGCGTACTGGCCATCGCCGCGTTGAATTGGCTGATCACCGTGGCACGTCTGCTGGAACGCCGGTTTTTAACACACAAAATCTTACAGGTGACTTGCTACCGTTCGTCGCCATCAAGGCACGAACGCGAAAGCCGGGCTGACCAATAGAGGGTAAGGACATTAATCATATGGAGACACCCTCATGAAGAATTCCAAGTTTGCTGCTCTCGCCCTCACTGGTCTGCTGTCGGCTGCGTCGTTGAGCGCATTTGCCGCCACTACGTCCACCGGCAAGACTGACCCGGTCGGCAGCCCGCCGAGCCCAGCCACCCAGGAATCGCAGGATTCCATGGGCACCGGCCTCGACACCAACGGTGGCGCCGTCATCGACAACAGCGCCGACCCGCGCACCAAAGGCAACGACACCCAGCGCCAAGCGCCGGCTGCTGTCGGTAACGGCAAGATGGGCCCTGCGGTCAATCAACCCGGGATCAACAAGGGCGATGACTCCAACGTGCCAGGCGCGCCAAAACAGCCTGCGCCTTGATCCATCGCCTGCAAGACGAACACCCGATCATTTCCCAGTGAAGAGGTACGCATGAACGTCGATAGAAACCTTGAAAAAGAAGTCCTCACCCGCCTGCTGCACGCTCACCCCAACGGGCTGGGCAAGGAGGTGTTGGATAACTATCGCGGGGAGAAGGAGGTGGCCAGTGTCTTGGCGTTTCTCCAGGACCGCGGGCTTATCAAGGATGGGCATGTGACCACCGACGACGCCGGTGAATATTCGTTGAACCTGCCGATCAAGCTGACCGCGTCCGGTGTGGATGAGGCGCGCAAGCTTGAAGGTGAAACACGCCAGTAGCTCGAACGTAAAAAAAAATGTGGGAGGGGGCTTGCTCCCGATGGCGGTGGGTCAGCTAAACAATTGCTGACTGACACACTGCCATCGGGGGCAAGCCCCCTCCCACTTTTTTGCTCGTGTTTATCCGGCGAGTAATGCGTCGACTTCGAGAGTGCCAGGCGAAGTTGCCGGGCCCCAACGCGTCACCGCCAATGCCGCCGCCGCATTCGCTCGGCGTGCCGCCACAGCCGGTGCGAGGCCGTTGGCCAAGCCGGCGATGAATACGCCCGCATGGGCATCCCCCGCGCCATTGCTGTCCACCGCCTTGACCTTGAAGCCGGGCACATGCTCCAGCTCACCCGCACGCCCGACCCAGCAGCCATTGGGCCCATCGCGCACCACCAGCAGGGTGTCTGCAGGCAGGTGGCGATTCAACGCGGGCAACGCCGCACGAATATCGGTCGCGCCGGTAAACGCCAGCGCCTCCGGGCCATTACTGGTCCAGATGTCGATGCGCGGCAACAACGCGCGCATCAATGCCGATTCCGGCGCCTTGACCAGCGGGCCCGGGTCGAACACCACCACGGTCTGCCGGGGCAATGCCAGCAGCCAGTCGATCAGCGGTTGCGCCTTGCCCTCAAGCAGCAGGCTGTAGCCGCTGACATACACATAGTCGTCAACCTGCGGCACCACGCTGGCCAAGTCCTCGGCACTCAGTTCGCCCTCGGCCCCGATATGGGAAATGAACGTGCGCTCGGTGCTGGCCTCGGTCAGCGACACACACAAACCGGTGTCCTTGCCGCTGCTGGCGGCCAGGGCCATTTCGATGCCCTCGGCCTGCATCGCCGCGCGGGCCAGGTCGCCGAAGCGCCCCTCGCCGTGGCGACCCAGGTAGGCCACCGGCAAGCCATTGCGCCGCGCGGCGGCCATCACGTTGAAGCCTCCGCCGGCTTCGAAACTGGCCGATTGCGCCAGTACATCACCGCCGGTGGCCGGCAAGGTATCGAGGGCCATGACCAGATCGACGATGACCTGGCCGGTGTGCAGCAATCTAGACATTGTGGCTCTCGACTAATGCCGGACGACGGTCAGCCGCGCCGCCCAGTAACGCATAGATTCCGCCGGCCACCACGAAGGTGACGATCCAGCCCAGGCCGTTGTGGCCCAGCCAGGAGTCGGACAACGGCCCGGCGAACCAGATGTTGTCGGCGGTGGTGCCGATGGTGGTGAAGCTGAAACCCAACACGATCGCCACGGCCCAGGCGCCGAAAGCGCGCCACTCGACACCGCCGCGATACCAGTAGGCGCTGCTCGGGCTGACGTCCAGCAGGTCCTTGGGGCTGTAGTAGTGACGGTGGATCAGGTCGACCACGAAGATCCCGACCCAGGCAGTGATCGGCACCGCCAGCAACGAGATGAAAGTAATGAACGGGCCGTAGAAACTGTCGGCGATCAGCATGAAGTAGATCGAACCGGCGAAGATCGCCACGATATCGACAATCACCGCGTGCACGCGCTTGACCTTGAGGCCGAGGGTCAAGGTGGTGAGGCCCGCCGAATACACCGAGAGGTTGTTGGACAGCAGCAGCCCGCCGAACGCGGTGATCAGGTACGGCACGGCCATCCAGGTCGGCAGCATGTCGCGGATCGCGATAATCGGGTCAGTCGCCGAGGCCAGGTCGTTATTACCCACCGACAGCAGGCCGCCGAGGGTGATCAACAGCACCAGCGGAATCCCCGCGCCAAACGCGGCCGACGCCACCAGGCGCACAGCCTTGACGCTGCGGTGCTGGTAGCGCGACATGTCGGCACCCGCGTTGGCCCAGCCGATGCCCGTACCGGCCGCCATGGTGCCGACGCCGATGATCATCGCGCTCAGCGGCGCCGGGGTGGCGTTGAACACCGCGCTCCAGTCGATGGTGGCGCAAAGGAAACCGCCGACCAGGATATTCAGCGCGCCGAACACATACGTCGCCCACTTCTGGATCACCAGCAAAGTGGCATGGCCCAGGCCGGACACGGCCAGGGTCAGCAGCACGAAAATGGCGATGAAGATCAGGGTCAGCACCGGTGCGCTCTTGGCCTCGACCGGCGAACCGAACAGGATCGAACACAGCGACAGCAACACGAACGCCGCCGTGGTGGTGTTGACGGTTTCCCAGCCCAGGCGCGACATCAGCGACACCAGGGTCGGGCCGATATTGCCGCGCACGCCGAAGATCGCGCGGGACAAGGTCAGGCTTGGCGCGCGACCACGACGCCCGGCAATCGAGATGATGCCCACCACGGCGAAGGAGCCGGCGGCGCCGAGGATCGCCACGATGACCGCCTGCCAGATGGCCAGGCCACGAAACGCAACCAGCGTGGCGCCCAGCGGCAAACCGAGGATGCTGATATTGGCCGCAAACCACACCCAGAACAGTTGCAGCGGGTGGCCGTTGCACTCGCCTTCCGGGACCGGTTCGATACCACGTGTTTCCAATTGCCCGGCAGTTTGGCCGGAAGAGGTACTGCTCATGAGGGGTGCTCCTGGTGCCTGTATTGTTGTGGTTGTGGCAGATCTGCAAATAGCAACGCTTACTCGGTCTCGATGACTCGACACGATCAACTGTGGGAGGGGGCTTGCTCCCGATGGCGGTGGGTCAGTGGACACAACTGGTACGGATCCGTCGCCATCGGGAGCAAGCCCCCTCCCACCTGTTTGCCTGCGGCGCTTAGCGCATTTCCAGCAGCCCTTCAATCAACGGCTGCAGGTCCAGGCCATTGACGGCCTTGACCTGTTCGATCATCGCCGGCGGCCAGCACTGCATCCCCAGGCACGCGCCCAACATGGCGCCGAGGATCGCAGCGATGGTGTCGGTGTCGCCGCCCAGGCTGGCAGCCAGGCAAAGCGCTTCGAAGGCCTCCAGCGCGCCCACCGCCACTTGCTGGGCAAGGGCAAACGAGACCACGACCGATTCCTGGGAGGCGACCGAAGTACCGATCAGCTCGTAGAGCAGGTCGGCAAACAAGGCTTTGTCGCCGCTGCCGACGCTCAACGTGCGCGCCCAACTGATTCGCGTGGAAATCCGCCCACCGGCAACCCAGTGGCCATGGCTTTCGGCCTCTTGGGCGACCTGCGTGCCGATGTTCAAGGCTTCACCCAGGTCCACCCCGTTGATGCCGGCCGACACCACTGCCGCCACCGCCGCCGCGCTGGAGATACCCAACGTGGTGTTATGGGTCACCTGGCACGCTTGAATCACCGCCTGGATAAACCGCGCCGGGTCGCTGACATCGGCGGCGACCCCCACCGGGGTGATGCGCATCGCCGCACCATTGGTCGTGCCGTAACGCCCGGACTCTTCCGGGGTGTGGCCAGCCAGAATCATGTCGATCGCACGCTTGGTGGACGGGCCGAGCAGATCCTGCGAGCCCTTGGCCCGCATCACTGCTTCCCAGTCGATCAGGCGCTGGGCGAGTACGGTGGGTTCGATCTTGCCGCGGCCTTCCACCAGCAACTCGCCGACCAGGATCGCCTGTTCGGTGTCATCGGTGATGGAGCCGGCCGGCATGTTGGGCGCAATCGGCTGGTTGGCGTCGGCATCTTCCAGTGCCGTGATGGCACCGAAGCGTTGTTGGACTTGTTCACGGCTCAAGGACTGGGTGGGCATGCCCAAGGCATCGCCCAGGGCCAGGCCGTAAAAGGCGCCGAGGGCGCGGGTATGCTGGGTCATTTCGAAGATCCAAATTGCAAGTGCAGGCGAAAGTGCACAGGGTCAAGCAAGCTTTCGACGTATTCCATGAAACGCCCGCGCCGGTCGTAAGTGGTACGCGACGCCTTGAGAAACACTGTGCCCGCCGGGCGGCCCAGCAGTTGGGCATCTTCGTCGCTCAAAGGCTCGGCGCCGATCCACTGGTCACCGTCAGCGCCCACGTAGCCATAGGCGGCCAGGGTAATGGTCAGGGAGTTGTCGATCAGGCCCACGCGAGGGAGGCTTTCCAGGTTACCGGACGCCGGCATCAGCGAGCGCTCCAGGGACACCGCCGTGCCGTCCGTGGTGCGCCGACGGCGGTCGAGGGCAATGAACCGGTCGCTGCCGAACCGGGTGAGCAAGTCCTCGCGGGTCACGGCCTCAAGGCGCAGGATATCGGTGAGCACCAGCGCGCCGGTGTCGGCGAAGGCCTGGGCCCAGCCGTTGCGCTGGTCGAGCACCATGCCGTCAAAGGTGACGATGGAGCCGACGCCGCTTTGGGTGGCGATGTAATTACGGCGCTTGAGCTCGGCGAGCGCTTCACGCAGGGTGCCACGGCTGACCGCAAACTCTTCGGCCAGTTGATGCTCGCCCGGCAGCAGGAAACCGTCGGCCATCACCCCGCCCTCGATACGGCGGATAAGCTCGTCGACGACGCGTTTTTTCTTATCAAATCGGACATGTCTAATCATGTACAAATTGATAACCGAAAGCGCCTGATTACAGCAAGCGAATTATTTCAGGGAAATGAAAAAAGCGGCCTCAGGGCTCCAGGCCAATACGGAAAAATTCCCCACCACTCCATACGCCGAGCCAGTTCTGACCATTGATCGGACGGCTTACCGCCAATTCCACCATTTGGTAGAACACGTTGCGATGGACCAGGGCCTCGAGGTTGGTGCGTACGCGCAGGTACGGCGAAGGCTCCTGGGTCACCGGGTCGACGACCACCCGTAACGGGTGTTCAAGACCCGCATCGATCGTCTCGTCCACATTAGTGGTAAAGCGCAACACCTGGCTTTCGCCCTGCCCCAGCACTTCAAGGGTTACGGCGACAAATGGCGCATCATCGACGGTGATGCCGACTTTTTCCACGGGCGTGATCAGGAAGTAATCATCGCCGTCGCGGCGGATGATATTGGAGAACAGTTTGACCATCGGCTTACGCCCGATCGGCGTGCCCTGGTAGAACCAGGTGCCGTCGCGGGCGATGCGCATGTCGATATTGCCGCAGAAATCCGGGTTCCACAGATGCACCGGCGCCGGTCCCTTGCCTTTGGGCAGTTGCGCCAACAGATCATTGGCCTTGGCGGAATCGGTCATACGGGCGCTCCCCTGTTACTGATCGCTCATGCCCAGCAGGCCTCGGGCGTACTGCGCCAGGGGGCGGGCAATCAGATCTTCTGGCTTGTTGTCGTGGAACGTCAGTAAACCGCCACGACTGCGAATCCGTGCAGTATCAATCAAATACTGGGTGCTGGTCTCGATCAACATGATCTGGATAACGCCGTTGTCCAGGCCAAGCCGATCCAGGGCCTCTTGGTCCGCCCACTCATCGGCGTTGCCGATACGGTCGTCCGCTGCGGCAAAACGACAGTACAACAGATAGTGGGCGCCCGCTGCACGGGCTTCGGTCATGGCCTGCTCCAGGCCTTCAGGCTGGCGAGCGCGACGCACCATGGGGAAATATTCGACGAAACCGTTGAAGGCCTCCTCGGCTACCACATTCGGTCGCGGGTAGGCGCTGCCCGGCGGCACGAAGGCGCCCTGGGCGATAAACACAAAGGAGTCCGGCTGTATGCGCAACGAGGCGCTGCGACGGGTGTCGCTGTGATCGAGCAACCCGGCGTCGCTCATCTGATAGCGGGTGCCTTCGGCCATATCGCTGACGGTCATGCAACCACTCAGTGTCAACGACGCCAGCAACAAAACCAGACTACGCATCCTAATCCTCCAGAGGCCGGTGACGGAAAACCGGCGAATGGGCGTGAGATGCAGGTTCTGCGCCATCTTGAGAACACTGCAAATCAAATGTGGGAGGGGGCTTGCTCCCGATTGCGGTGTGTCAGCCACAGATGAGTTGACTGATACACCGCAATCGGGGACAAGCCCCCCTCCCACATTGGGTAATGTGTAATCTTGGAGAGCGGGTCAGCCGCCGATGATCTTCATGATCGTCGCGCCGCCAGAGAACGCTACCTCCTGTTTGTCACCCAGCGCCTTCATCAGCAGCCCTTGCAGGGCTGGCAGCGCTTGGTGGCGCGGTTTGTCGAGCAGGTCACCAACATAGTGGCGATTACTCGACGACAAACAGCCATGCAGCCAACCGGTAGACGACAACCGCAGCCGCGAGCAGGTGCGGCAGAACGGCACGCTTTCGTTGGCGATCACGCCAAAGAAGCCTTTGCCCGGCACTTCGTAGCGTACCGCCGTAGCGTCCACCGGGGCATTGGCTTGCAGGTACTCGTGGTGCTCGCCGATCAGGCTGAGCAGTTGCTGCAAACTGACGAACTGCTGCAGGAACGCATTCGAATCCTTGGCCAAATGGCCCATGCGCATCAACTCGATAAAACGCAGCTCGTAGCCACGCTCCAGGCAGTAGTCGAGCAGCGGCATCACCTGGTCCAGGTTCTGACCGCGCAACGGCACCATATTGACTTTGATCTTGATCCCGGCGGCGCGGGCCTGGTCCATGCCGTCGAGCACCGTGGCCAGGTCGCCGCCACGGGCGATGCTGCGGAAGGCGTCGGCGTCCAGGGTGTCGAGGGAGACGTTGATACGCCGAATCCCGGCGTCCACCAGCAGCGGCAGTTTGCGCGCCAGCAGTTGGCCATTGGTGGTCAGGCTGATGTCACTGAGGCCCATCCCGCCGACTGCGCCCATGAAGGCTTCCAGCTTGGGGCTGACCAGCGGCTCGCCGCCGGTGATACGCAGGCGGTCGATACCCGCCGCCTCGATCAGGTAAGCCACGCCACGGGCCATGGCTTCGGCCGAGAGTTCGTCCTGGGCAGCCACCAGCCGCTTGCCGTTGGGCACGCAGTAAGTACAGGCGTAATTGCAGGCTGAGGTCAGGCTGATCCGCAAATTGCGAAAACGCCTGCCTTGACGATCAACGATCATGGATCACTCCGGCAGAGGATGATTCGGGCGCGCTAAAAGCTGACCTATAAATCAGCTTTTAGCAAGATCCTTGCCTGAGTATATTCCTGGGGTACTGCAGCTGGCTTTAAATAATCAGGGAGCAGGCGTTTCTACGGGCGCCGGGAGCACTTCGGTGCTGTGCTTGCGCTTGTTGCCCATGCGCACGCCGATGTCCATCAGGAACTGGAAGAAACCTTCCTGATCTTCCAGCACATTGCTCCAGAACGGCGAGTGGTACAGCGCCACGGCGCCATGCACCAGGGCCCAGGCCGCGCAGTAATGGAAATACGGCGGTACGTCTTCCAGCTTGCCTTCGCTGATACGACCTTTGATCAACAGGGTCAGGCGTTCGAAGTTCGAGGCACGGATCTTGTGCAGCTCCTCGACCATTTCCGGCACCTGATGGCCCTTGACCACCTTCTCTTCCAGGCGGTCGAACAAGCGGTAGCGCTGCGGGTCGCGCATGCGGAACTCGAAGTAGGCGCGCGACAGCGCCTCCTTGTCCTTGTCGACATCGGCCGAATGCAGCAGCTCATTCAAGTCGCGCTCGTAGTCGAGCATCAGGCGCAGGTAGATCTCGGCCTTGGACTTGAAGTGTTTGTAAATCGTGCCTTTGCCGATACCCACGGCATCCGCAATCATCTCGACGGTGACGCTGTCTTCACCTTGTTCGAGGAACAACTTGAGTGCGGTGTCGAGAATTTCCTGCTCACGGCGGCGAAACTCACGGACCTTACGGGGTTCTTTGTGCATGAGGAAGAGGTCTGCAGAGGTCGGAAATAGGGAGGGTCGCGCAGGGCCACGAATACATGGCGATACGAATTACCCAGTGCGAGGGATTATCCCGACTGAACGGTCGTTGGGCAACGCCTATGTGAACCCGCAACGCACTTTACTTTCAGCACGCCAACGATTTCATTGATATCAGTCAGAAATAATACGCAACAACTGCCGCTGTGCACCCGCCCAATGAGAACTCAAGCGAAGCGCGCGTATTCCAAATCTGTTTAAAAAACGATCAGTCGCGACTGGACTGAATCGGATACTGATCAATACTTCAACTGTTGGCGCGGCATCTCCCCCAAGTGGCGCGTCGACCTGGGTACCGACGGACTGTGTGCCCTTGTTTACTCCTAATGGTCTTAACCCGGATTCCCCCCCCAGAACCCGGGTTTTTTTTGCCCGCGATCCGGTCGCGTCAACCGGCTACATGGGCCAGCGGGAACAAACGCTTGAAGTTGGCGGTGGTCTGCTCGGCAAAACGCTCGTAGGACTCGCCGCGCAGCATCGCCAGATAATCCGCCACGTCCCGCACATACTCCGGCAGGTTCGGCTTGCCGCGATGGGGAATGGGCGCCAGGTACGGCGAGTCGGTTTCCACCAGCAGGCGGTCGGCCGGCACTTGGCGCGCCACATCGCGCAGGGCGTCGGCATTCCGGAAGGTGACGATACCGGACAGCGAAATATAGAAGCCCAGGTCCAGGGCCGCCTTGGCCATGTCCCAGTCTTCAGTGAAGCAATGCAGCACGCCCGCCTGGGGCAACGCGGCTTCACGCAGCAGGGTCAGGGTGTCGGCGCGGGCGCCTCGGGTGTGGATGATCACCGGCTTACCGGTTTGCTGGGCGGCTTGCAGGTGCAGACGGAAGGATGCCTGCTGCAGTTCGGCGGCTTCTGGCTCGTAGTGGTAGTCCAAGCCGGTTTCGCCGATGGCCACCACGCGAGGGTGGTTGAGTTCGCCCAGCAGCCAGTCGAGGGCCGGGGCTTCGCCGGGCTTGAGGTCCAGCGGGTGGATACCCACGGAACAATCCACGTCGGCATAACGATCAGCCAGCGCTTTGACGTCGGCAGCATTTTCAGCGCTGACGCCGATGCACAGGAAGTGCCCTACCCCGCGCTGACGCGCCGCCTCGAGGGCAGCGTCAAGGGAGCCGCCGTGCTGGGCGAGGTCGAGGCGATCAAGGTGGCAATGGGAATCTACGAGCATAGGAAATTACAACTTGGTTCACGGGAAGTGTCTGGCCAACGATACACCCGTCGGCCACAGAAATTAACGCCGGCCGAGCAGGCCGACCCACTGCACCAGCAGTGCTTCAAGCAACAGCACCCGGTTGAGGTTGGCCTTGCCGAGCACCTTCTGGCGCTGGGCAAGAATCCAGTCCTGGATGGCCAGCACCTTGTCCTGGGCACTCTTCTGCGCAAGGTACTGCACGACTTTGCGCATATCCGGCAGGCCCAGGCCGCTTTCATCCTGGGTCAGTTGGTAGCGCAGGATCAGGCTCGACCAGTCGCAGAACCAGTCGAACAGCAGCAGCAAGGGAATATCCTTCCAGGCACTTTCCGCCAATTGCGTGGCCGACAGCTCCTGCTTGATCAGTTTCTTCACCCCATCCACGACCAACGCGCGCTGCTCGCGCACGCCTTGGGCGTGCAGCTTCACCGCCGCCAAGGGGGAGCCGGCCGCCAGGGTCAGCAGTTCGACGCGCTCGTCGGCCGAGCACTCCGGCAGCGCCTGTGCCAGCCATTGCAAACTCATGGCCTCGCTCGGCAGAGGGCACGCCTGCTGCACGCAACGGCTGCGGATGGTCGGCAACAAGCGGCTGGACTGATGACTGACCAGCAACAGCACCGTATCGCCGGAAGGTTCTTCGAGGCTCTTGAGCAAGGCGTTGGCAGCGTTGATGTTCATCGCCTCCACCGGCTCGATCAGCACCACCTTGCGCCCGCCCATCTGCGCGGTTTGCACCACAAAGCTGACGAGATCGCGCACCTGGTCGACCTTGATCGCCTTGTCGGCTTCTTCCGGTTCCAACAGGTAGTTGTCCGGGTGGCTGCCAGCCTTGAGCAGCAGGCAGGATTTGCACTCGCCGCAGGCGTGCAGGTTGACCGGACGCTGGCACAGCAGGCTGGCCATCAGCCGCTCGGCCAGGGCGCGCTTGCCGATACCCGCCGGCCCGTGCAACAGGTACGCATGGGCGTGCTGGGCACGGCCGGCCAGCTGTTGCCAGAGGCTGTCCTGCCACGGGTAGGCGTCAGCCACGGGCGCGCTCCAGCAGGTTGGGCAGCAAGGCATCGATGGCCAGTTGTACTTGGGTCAGCGGCTGGGCGGCGTCCAGCAAGTGGTAACGCGCGGGTTCCGCCTGGGCGCGCGTGAGGAAGGCGCTGCGCACGGCGGCGAAGAACGCCTGGCCTTCCAGCTCGAAACGGTCGAGACGCCCACGCGCACTGGCACGTGCCATCCCCACCTCTACGGGCAAGTCGAACAACAGGGTCAGGTCGGGGCGCACGTCGCCCTGAACGAAGGTTTCCAAGGTAGCAATGCGCTCCAGGGACAAGCCGCGACCACCGCCCTGGTAGGCATAGGTGGAATCGGTGAACCGATCGCAAATCACCACCGCACCGCGCGCCAGGGCCGGGCGGATCACCTCAGCCAGGTGCTGGGCGCGGGCGGCAAACACCAGCAGCAGCTCGGTGTCCGGGTTCATCTGTTCGTCGCCCGGGGCCAACAGCACCTCGCGGATGCGCTCGGCCAGCGGTGTACCGCCAGGTTCACGGGTCAGCACCACCTCAATACCCTCGGCGCGCAAACGCTCGGCCAGGTAATCGCGATTGGTGCTCTTGCCGGCGCCTTCGGGGCCTTCCAGGGTGATAAACAAGCCAGTCACAGGCAGTCCTTAGTCAGAGTCATTGCGGGCTTTGCGGTGCGGCGGTGTCCGGCGCAGGCTCGGCAGGTGCATCAGCCGGCGAGGTTGCATCTTCGGCAGGCTTTACCACTGGCGCCGGGCTGGAGCGGTAATCGGCGCGGCGCTTGAGCTGGAACTCACGCACGGCGGCATTATGCGCATCCAGGTCGTCGGAGAAAATATGGCTGCCATCGCCACGGGCGACGAAATACAGGCTGCTGCCCGGCACCGGGTTGAGCGCCGCATGGATCGCCTCACGGCCGACCATCGCGATCGGCGTCGGCGGCAAGCCAGCAATCATGTAGGTGTTGTACGGGTTGGCTTCCTTGAGGTGCGCGCGGGTCAACTTGCCGTTGTAGCGCTCGCCAAGGCCGTAGATCACGGTGGGGTCGGTCTGCAAGAGCATGCCGATCTTCATGCGACGCACGAATACCCCGGCGATCTGCCCACGCTCCTCGGGTACGCCCGTCTCTTTTTCCACCAGGGACGCCATGATCAGCGCCTGGTAAGGATCGGTGTAGGGCACATCGGCGGCGCGCTTGCTCCACTCCTGGGCGAGTACTTCATCCAGACGGTTGTAGGCTTTCTTGAGAAATTCGACGTCGGTCATACCGCGCACGAAGCGGTAAGTATCCGGAAAAAACCGTCCTTCGGGGAACACGCCCGGGTGGCCGAGTTTCTCCATCACTTCGCTGTCACTCAGGCCTGAAAGGCTCTGCACGATCTTTTCATGCTTGGCCAGGGCCGAGCGGACTTGGCGGAAATTCCAGCCCTCGACCAGCGTGAGGCTGTATTGCACCACTTCGCCCCGCTGCCACAGGCCGATCAGGCTTTGGGCGGTCATGCCAGGGGTCATGCGGTATTCACCGCTGTGCAGCGGCTGCCCTTCAAGGTTGAAACGCCAGTACAGGCGCAACCAGAAGGCGCCGTCGAGCACGCCGTCGGTTTCCAAGCGATTGAAGGTGCCGGTGGGGGTCGCCCCGGCCGGTACATCGAGCAATTGCTCCTGGGTCAGATTCAACGGCTGCTTCAGGGCAGAATCGAGTTTCCAGGCGCCAAAGCCCAACAGCAACGCCGCCGAGAACAGGCAGATCAGCAGCAGTACAACCAGTTTTCGTATCAACTCAAATATCCAATAGCGCGCGAACAATGGCCTGCAGTTTACGGGTGAGCGGCCCAACCGGCCAGCTCATCGCAGCGCAGCCACGCACCGGCCAAATGCCATAGACGCTGTTGCAGACAAAAACTTCGTCGGCCAGCTGCAGTTGCTCAAGGCTGATGTCGGCCACGGCCACCGGGACGCCCAGGGCTTGCGCGTGGTGCAGAACCTCGGCGCGCATCACGCCGGCAACACCGCAACGATTCAGATCAGCGGTTAGTAACAAACCGTTGCACACCAGGAACAGGTTGCTGAATACGCCTTCAATGACGCGCCCGGACATATCCAGCATCAAGCCTTCGGCATGCGCGGCATCCTGCCATTCGGCGCGGGCGATCACTTGCTCCAGGCGGTTGAGGTGCTTGAGGCCGGCCAGCAGCGGCTGCTCGGACAAACGCGTGGCGCACGGAAACAGGCGGATTCCGTCGGCTCCATAGGCCTGGGGATAGGTTGCGGGCGGACTGCCCTGCAGGATACGGCGCACCGCAGCGTCGGGGTTGATCCCGTAACCGCGCAGGCTGTCGCCACGGGTGAGGATCAGTTTGAGAACACCATCGCCGAGGGCGGCGGCGTAGGCCAGCACTTCGCTGCGGATCACTGCCGAGTCGGCCGCCAAGGCGAGCCGCCTGCACCCCTCATCGAGGCGTTGCAGGTGACGGTCGAGCAGCACCGGCTGCCCGGCCTTGACGGCGATGGTTTCGAACAGCCCATCGCCATACGCCAGGCCGCGATCTTTCAGGGGCACGCTGTCCGCTGGCTGACCGTCGACCCAGCTATGCATCACTCGGCGAACCGGCGGAACACCAGGGAACCGTTGGTGCCACCAAAGCCGAACGAGTTGGATATGGCCACGTCGATCGGCATCGGCTGCGCTTCGTGAGGCACGAAGTTCAGGTCGCAGCCTTCGTCCGGCTCATCGAGGTTGATGGTCGGCGGCGCGACCTGATCCTTGATGGCCATGACGCTGAAGATCGCCTCGACCGCGCCTGCCGCACCCAACAGGTGACCGGTCATGGACTTGGTGGAACTGACCGCCAGCTTGTAGGCATGTTCACCGAACACCGACTTGATGGCTTGGGCTTCCGCCAGGTCGCCGGTTGGGGTCGATGTGCCATGGGCGTTGATGTACTGAACCTGCTCCACATTGACCTTGGCATCGCGCAGGGCGTTGGCAATGCAACGCGCAGCACCGGCGCCGTCGGAAGGTGGCGACGTCATGTGGTAGGCGTCACCGCTCATGCCAAAGCCGATCAGCTCGGCATAAATCGTCGCACCGCGCGCCTTGGCGTGCTCCAACTCTTCCAGCACCAGGGCACCGGCACCGTCGGACAGTACGAAACCGTCGCGGCCCTTGTCCCACGGACGGCTGGCCCGGGTCGGCTCGTCGTTGCGGGTCGACAGCGCACGGGAGGCACCGAAGCCGCCCATACCGAGGCCGCAGGCCGCCATTTCGGCGCCGCCGGCGATCATTACATCAGCTTCGTCATAGGCGATGTTGCGCGCCGCCATGCCGATGCAGTGCGTGCCGGTGGTGCACGCCGTGGCGATGGCGTAGTTAGGCCCCTGTGCGCCCAGGTGGATGGACAGGAAACCGGAAATCATATTGATGATCGAGCCCGGCACGAAGAACGGTGAAATTCGACGGGGGCCGGAATCGTGCAGCGTGCGGCTGGTTTCTTCGATATTGGTCAAACCGCCAATACCCGAACCCATGGCCACGCCGATGCGGTCACGGTTGGCGTCGGTGACTTCCAGGCCGGCATTACGCACCGCCTGAAAACCGGCTGCCAAGCCGTATTGAATGAACAGGTCGAGCTTGCGGGATTCTTTGATCGAGAGGTATTCCTCGACATTGAAGCCCTTTACCGAGCCGCCAAAACGGGTGGAATAGGCAGAAAGGTCCGTGTGTTCGATCAGACCAATACCACTGTGGCCAGCCAGAATGCCCTGCCAACTGCTTGGCACATCCGTGCCCAGTGGCGACAACATACCCATACCGGTGACTACGACGCGTCTACGCGACACAGCACTCTCCTTTTTTTCTTGATGACGACACTTCGCTTCAGCGTTCACTCTTCATCAGAGCTTTTTCATCTGAGCTAAAGAAAAAACCGCACGCCGTTACAGCAGTGCGGTTTTTCCCTAACAGCAAGCGACGACTACAAACTATTACGCCTGGTGGCTAGTAACGTAGTCGATAGCAGCTTGAACAGTAGTGATTTTTTCAGCTTCTTCGTCCGGGATTTCGGTCTCGAATTCCTCTTCCAGAGCCATCACCAGCTCAACGGTGTCAAGGGAATCGGCACCCAGGTCTTCTACGAAGGAAGCAGTGTTGACCACTTCTTCTTCTTTAACGCCCAGTTGCTCGGCGACGATTTTCTTGACGCGCTCTTCGATGGTGCTCATACCTTGTTTAACTCCTAATGGACAAATTCAGGCAGCTGGCCAGTGGGTAAGTGTATAGAAAGCCATTTCAGCTTTTCAACTGAAAGCTTCACCCTGTACCCGGTCGGCCACCTGCCTATAAATTAAGTTGCAGCTTTATAACGGATTTTAGACAGCTCGTATGACATTTTTTTGAAGCGATCCGTCACAATTTAGCTCATGTACATCCCGCCGTTCACCGGGATTGTAGCCCCAGTCACGTATGCCGCACCGTCAGATGCCAGGAAAGTGACCACATTCGCGATCTCTTGAGCCTGGCCCAGACGGCCCAGCGGAATCTGCGTCAGCAAAGCTTCACGCTGTGCTTCCGGCAGTTCGCGGGTCATATCGGTGTCGATGAACCCAGGGGCCACCGAGTTGACCGTAATCGACCGCGAACCGACTTCACGCGCCAGTGCACGGCTGAAACCTTCCAGACCGGCCTTGGCGGAGGCGTAGTTTACTTGGCCTGCGTTGCCCATGGCACCCACTACGGAGCCAATATTGATAATTCGACCCCAACGCGCCTTGGTCATGCCACGCAAAACGCCCTTGGACAGGCGAAACAGACTGTTCAAGTTGGTGTCGACCACGTCGTACCACTCGTCGTCTTTCATGCGCATCATCAGGTTATCGCGGGTGATACCGGCGTTATTCACCAGAATCGCCGGGGCGCCGAACTGAGCAGTGATCTCGGCGAGCACAGCAGCCACCGACTCATCACTGGTAACGTTCAGCTCAAGACCGGTGCCTTGAACGCCGTTTTCCTTGAGAGTGGCGGCGATACGCTCAGCACCCGACGCAGAGGTGGCAGTGCCGATCACAACGGCGCCCTGACGGCCCAGCTCCAGGGCGATGGCCTGGCCAATGCCACGGCTCGCGCCAGTAACCAGTGCAACTTTACCTTGCAGACTCATGCAGGCTTCTCCTAATTCTTCAGGCCAGCGCCGCGCGAGCGGCAGCAAAGGCATCCGGGGTATTGAGGTTAGCGGTCGACACGCCGTCGGCGCAGCGCTTGTTCAGGCCGGCCAGGACTTTGCCCGGGCCGCATTCGACCAGTTCGGTGGCGCCATTGGCCGCCAGGGTCTGGACCGATTCAACCCAGCGTACTGGCTTGTAGAGCTGCTCCAGCAGGTCGCGCTTGAGGGTGTCGAGGTCGGCGGCCACCGCCGCGCTGACGTTCTGCACCAGCGGAATCTGCGGCGCCTGCCAATTGATGGCAGCGATGGACTCGGCAAAGCGTTCGGCCGCCGGGCGCATCAGCTCGCAGTGGGACGGCACGCTTACCGGCAATGGCAGAGCGCGCTTGGCGCCACGGGCCTTGCAGCCTTCGATGGCACGCTCAACCGCTGCCTTGGCACCGGCGATCACCACCTGGCCAGGGGAGTTGAAGTTTACCGCGCTGACCACTTCGCCCTGGGCCGCTTCGGCGCAGGCTTCGATCACCACAGCATCGTCCAGGCCCAGGATAGCGGCCATGCCGCCCTGCCCGGCCGGAACGGCTTCCTGCATCAGTTGACCACGACGCTCGACCAGCTTGACCGCCTCACCGAGGGTCAGGCTGCCCGCTGCAACCAGGGCGCTGTACTCACCCAGGCTGTGACCGGCCACGTAAGCCGGGCGCGCGCCGCCTTCCGCCAGCCACAAGCGCCACAGAGCGATCGAAGCGGTCAGGATGGCCGGCTGGGTTTTATCGGTTTGATTGAGCTGTTCTTCCGGCCCTTGCTGGGTCAGCGCCCACAGGTCGTAACCCAGGGCATCGGAAGCTTCCTTGAAAGTATCCAGGATCAGCGGGTGTTGCGCGCCCAGCTCGGCCAACATGCCGAGGGACTGCGAACCCTGCCCTGGAAAGACGAATGCGAGGGATGTAGACATGTAACAAGCCCCTAATGATCTGGTCGTCGGAAATGGGCGCTCCCGATCTTAAAATGAAGTTGGGAGCGCACGAAACTGACAGATTGGATGGTCAATTGAACTGGCCGGTCACATTTAAGCACTCCCGGGCCGATTCGCCTAAGGCAACAGGTCCTCTAGACGGCCGTGCAAGCGCTGCGGCAGGTTTTCCTGGATCTCGATCACAGCCCGCGCAATCGCACTCTGGAAACCCTCCACGCCCGCTGAACCGTGGCTTTTCACCACAATGCCCTGCAAGCCCAGAAAGCTCGCGCCGTTATGCCGCGCCGGCGCCAGGTCAGCCTGCAACCGACGCATCAACGGCAGCGCCAGGGCACCCACCAGACGAGAGGCCAGGTTTTGCTTGAACAATGCCTCTATACGCGTGGCAATCATGCTCGCCAGGCCTTCACTGGACTTGAGCAGGATATTGCCGACAAACCCGTCACACACCACCACGTCCGCTTCGCCACGGTACAGGCCATCGCCCTCGACAAAACCGATGTAGTTCAGGCCCGGCGCACCTTGCAACAAGGTGGCCGCAAGCTTGACCTGCTGGTTACCCTTGATGTCTTCGGTACCGATATTCAGCAAGGCCACGCGCGGCCGGGCCACGCCCAGCGCCTGCGCGGCTACCGAGCCCATCACGGCGAACTGGAACAGGTGCTCTGCACTGCAATCCACATTCGCGCCCAGGTCCAGCAACTGGCAATAACCTTTCTGCGTCGGAATTGCCGCCACCATCGCCGGCCGGTCGATCCCCGGAAGGGTCTTGAGCACATGCCGCGACAACGCCATCAAGGCCCCGGTATTGCCGGCACTGACACAGGCTTGCACCTTGCCATCACGCAACAACTCAAGGGCCACCCGCATTGAAGAGTCAGGTTTGCCCCGCAAGGCTGCCGCCGGCTTCTCATCCATGCCGATGGTTTCGCTGGCCGGCGTAATCGTCAGGCGCGCGCGATCCACCGCCGGATGGCTGGCAATCAGGTCTTCAAGTTGGGAAGGTTGACCGACAAGGGTCAGGTGCAGCGAGGGCGTAGCGGTCAGGCTGGCAATGCAAGCCTGAACAATGCTGCGGGGACCGAAGTCCCCGCCCATTGCGTCAATCGCGATGACTTGAGCAGACAAGTGATTACTCGTCAGCGCCCTTGTCGATCACTTTACGGCCACGGTATACGCCTTCTGGCGATACGTGGTGACGCAGGTGAATTTCACCGGTGGTTTTTTCTACAGACAGAGTGCTCGCCGTCAGGGCATCGTGCGAACGACGCATGTCACGGGCGGAACGGGATTTTTTGTTCTGCTGAACAGCCATAATTGATTAACTCCTAAACGTTTGGGTCACGCTTTAACTGCGCCAATACACTGAACGGGTTGGACCGCGTTACCTCGTCCTCGCTCGGTTCGGCCTCGTCATCGAGACCCTCCGGCTGCTGGCATTCTTCCGGATGATGAGCAGGCACAATGGGCAAGGCGAGCAAAAGCTCCTCCTCGATCAGTGCATGCAGATCCAATGGATCTTCGCCCAGTTCCAGCACGTCATAACCTTTCGGCAACGACTGGGTATTCGCACCCTCCTTCACCACAGCATAACTGCACTCGCTGTGAATCGGCAGGGTGACCAGCTCAAGACAACGCTGGCAAACCATTTTGACTTCGGTGTCGATAAAGCTGTGAATTACCACAGATTTACGTTCATCTCGTTCAAAAACGAATTTGGCCTGCACCGTACCGACAGTGTCGGAAAGCGGGTCGCAGAGTCTCTCCAAATCGGCCAGCAGCAATTCACCTTGAAGGGAAGTGCCACGATCAGCCAATTTGCGCGGGTCAACGTGAGGTGGAATCGGGTCATTCAACATAGGCGCAGCATTATAGGGATGCACCCAGCCATGTCAAAGGAAATTCAGCCCTGTGCGTCAGCCGGTCACGTCGCTAGAATCGGCGGCTGCCTTGAGGAGACGCCCATGCTGCCTTTATTACTTGCATCCAGCTCGGTTTATCGCCGGGAATTGCTCAGCCGCCTGCACCTGCCATTCACCTGCAGCTCGCCGGATATCGATGAAAGCCATCGCGCGGATGAGCCTGCCATTGAGCTGGTCAAGCGCCTGGCCGAAGAGAAAGCCCGCGCCCTCGCCGCCAGCCACCCCGGGCACCTGATCATCGGCTCAGACCAGGTCGCGGCGCTGGAGGGGCGCATCATCGGCAAGCCGCACACCTTCGAGAATGCCCGCGAGCAGCTGCTGGCAGCCAGCGGCAAGCGCGTCAGCTTCCTCACCGGCCTTGCACTGCTGAACAGCGAGACAGGGCACTGCCAGGTCGACTGCGTGCCTTTCACCGTACATATGCGCGAACTGAGCGCAGACCACATCGAGCGCTACCTCAGGATCGAACAACCTTATGACTGTGCCGGCAGCTTCAAGGCCGAAGGGCTGGGCGTAAGTCTGTTCCAGAGCACCCAAGGGCCGGATGCAACCAGCCTGATAGGCCTGCCGCTGATTCGGCTGGTGGACATGCTGCTGGCCGAAGGCGTGCAAATCCCCTAAGCCCAACACAAAACCAATGTGGGAGGGGGCTTGCTCCCGATTACGGTGGGTCAGCTACAAGTTAGCTGACTGAGCCACCGCCATCGGGAGCAAGCCCCCTCCCACATTTTGAGCTATGCCAGCCTCAGGATCTCAGCGCAAGGTCGGGCCTTGGAAGCCCATGTACAGCGCGAGCTTCTCCGCCACGCTGGCGCCAAGCTTCTTGGAGAAGCGATCAAACGGCGATTCCTGAACGGTGAAATCCACCAGCTCTTTCGCGCCAATCACGTCCCGCGCCACCAGGCTGGCACTGCCCAGGCCATCGATCAGACCCAACGGCAACGCTTGCTCACCCGACCACACCAGGCCAGAGAACAACTCCGGATGGTCTTTATCCTTGAGACGATCCCCACGGCCCTGCTTCACGCTGGCAATGAACTGGCGATGAGTGGTGTCGAGCACGCCCTGCCAGAACTGGGTTTCATCGGCTTTTTGCGGTTGGAACGGGTCGAGGAACGACTTGTGCTCACCCGACGTGTAGGTGCGACGCTCCACACCCAACTTCTCCATGGCGCCGACAAACCCGTAACCGGCCGCCGTCACACCAATAGAACCCACCAGGCTGGCCTTGTCGGCATAGATCTGGTCAGCGGCGCTGGCGATGTAATAGGCACCCGAGGCACCCAGGTCGGAAATCACCGCGTACAACTTGATATCCGGATGCAGGCCACGCAGACGGCGAATCTCGTCATACACATAACCCGACTGCACCGGGCTACCGCCAGGGCTGTTGATGCGCAGGATCACGCCCTTGACCTTGGGGTCTTCAAACGCGGTGCGCAGGCTGCTGACGATATTGTCGGCGCTGGCGGATTCCTTGTCGGCAATCACCCCGCGCACTTCGATCAGCGCGGTGTAGTTGGCACCACGGGTCGCACTTTTCTCCATGTCCATCAGCGGGCTGAACAACACCAGCATGACGATCAGGTAGGTAAAGGTCAGCAGCTTGAAGAATATCCCCCAACGCCGTGCGCGGCGCTGCTCCTGGACACTGGCCAGGAGGGTTTTCTCCAGCAGCTTCCAGCTCTTGTCATCACCGCTTTCAGCCTTTTCGGGCGCTTTCCACTCATCACTCATGCCATTAACCCCAGCAAAGACTTATCAGACCCGGCTGAGCCAGGCCTGCAATTCGGAAAAATGATCAATCGTCAGCCTGGGCTCGTATTGCTGCAAGGCATCGGCAGCCTGGGCACCATAGCTGACCGCCACGCTGTCCATGCCCGCATTGCGCGCCATCATCAGGTCGAAGGAAGCATCGCCCACCATCAAGGCCTGGCGTGGCGACACACCGCAATGCGCCAGGATCTGCTCCAGCATCAGAGGGTGGGGCTTGCTGGCAGTTTCATCGGCAGCGCGGGTGATATCGAAAAAATCTTCGAAGCCATGAGCCTTGAGTACCCGGTCCAGCCCGCGACGGGCCTTGCCGGTGGCGACGGCGAGGTGATAGCCCTCGGCACGAAAGGCTTCCAGCGACTGCAGCACGCCATCGAATAAAGGCGAAGGCGTGGCTTCCAGGGCGATGTAGTGGTCGGCGTAGTGGTCGCGGAACGAAACCAGCTCAGCGTCGCTGATCTCCGGATACAAGGTGCGAATCGCCTCAGGCAAACCCAGGCCGATAATGCCCTTGACCGCGAAATCGGAGCACAGCTCAAAGCCCGAACGCGTCGACGCCGCGTGCATCGACTCAACGATCCGGCCAATGGAATTGGCCAGGGTGCCGTCCCAATCGAAAATCAGCAGCTTGTAATCAAGGTGCGACACTCAAACGCTCCACGGTCTTGGCCCACATTTCATCCACCGGCGCCTGCAGCTTCAGCTCGCCACCGTCGGGCAGCGGCACAGTCAGCATATAGGCGTGCAGGAACAGGCGCTTGCCGCCCAGGTCGCGGATCTCTTTGGAGAAATCCTCGTCGCCGTACTTGGTGTCACCGGCGATGCAATGGCCCGCGTGCAGGGTGTGTACGCGAATCTGGTGGGTGCGTCCGGTCACCGGCTTGGCCTCGACCATGGTGGCGAAATCGCCGAAGCGGCGCAGCACCTTGAACAGGGTCAGCGCCTCTTTGCCCTCCTCGTCCACTTCGACCATGCGTTCGCCGGAGCGCAGGTTGCTCTTCTGCAACGGCGCGCGGACGCTTTTGATCGAGCTGGCCCAGTTGCCACGCACCAGCGCCATATAGCGCTTGTCCACGCCATCACCCCGCAGGGCAGTGTGAAGGTGGCGCAACATGCTGCGTTTCTTGGCGATCATCAGCAGGCCGGAGGTGTCGCGGTCCAGGCGGTGGACCAACTCCAACTCTTTGCAATCCGGGCGCAACTGACGAAAGGCTTCGATTACACCGAAATTAAGCCCGCTGCCGCCGTGGACGGCAATGCCGCACGGCTTGTTGATCACGATCAGTTTGTTGTCTTCGAACACAATCGAGGCTTCGAGGCGCTGCAGCAGGCCCTGGGCGAGCGGCACGGGTTCGTCGCGCTCAGGCACACGCACCGGCGGCACGCGGACGATATCGCCCGCCTGCAGCTTGTACTCGGGCTTGATCCGGCCCTTATTCACCCGCACTTCGCCTTTACGCAAGATGCGGTAAATCAAGGTCTTGGGCACGCCTTTGAGCCTGGCCAGGAGAAAATTGTCGATGCGTTGGCCGGCATATTCCGGCGAGACCTCGAGCAGCTGGACGCTGGGGGTCTGGGGGGCGGTAGTCGTCATGGCGGCGATGATAACAATTTTTTATGGAATTGAAGCACTTAATCATTGCTGCTATAGTCGCGAACGCCGCCAAAAGCGGCCTGGACAGAGGACTTGCGGCAAACTGCCGGCCCTGACCATCGCAATTCATCAGGACGCGAGGCCGTCCTACGGGGCTTTCGCCACCTTGGAAGGCTCAGGATTGTAACAAGCGCAGGTGACATGAGGCCTGAAGCGAGTGCAGAAAGCAGAGTGAATACTCGCGTTCTGCGCCGATATTTACGGCCAGTTCACAAAGTGCAGTCAGTCTTGAGCCAGACCATGGCGAATGCTTCGGAAACAACGCCTGTTAAGAGCTGAGTGCGAGCGCAATCGCCCACACCTAGTCTTGTTTAGCCATGAGCGTGGACTCCCCATTGGAGCACACGGTAAATGCCAACCCGCTGCGGATTCTGCGCGCGGCAGCACCCGAATTATCAGGGATACGTGTAGGGTGGAGATGCACAACCGTCGGACTGTGTAGCACTAGGCTTATATTTAGACGCTTCATCTCGTCCACAGTCGCCGGTTGATTCCTCCTCCTGACCTTAGCTTTTGTTGAAGTGGTGCCTTTGTCACCACCGCTAACAAGCAGGACGCGTCCGTCGCGATACCGGCCCACATTGGCGGGTTTTGCTGGACACTGGAGTGGCCAACCACTCTTGACGCACCTGACACCGACCGTGAGAAGTCGTGTGTGCCGAACGCCGTTTCCGGCAGCCCGGAAACCGACGGTACAACATGAAAAGAATGCTGATTAACGCAACTCAACCCGAAGAGTTGCGTGTTGCACTGGTAGATGGCCAACGCCTCTACGACCTGGACATCGAATCCGGTGCACGCGAGCAAAAGAAGGCCAACATCTACAAAGGCCGTATTACTCGCATCGAACCAAGCCTTGAGGCTGCCTTTGTCGATTTCGGCTCCGAGCGCCACGGCTTCCTGCCCCTCAAAGAAATCTCGCGCGAATACTTCAAGAAAGCCCCTGAAGGCCGCGTGAACATCAAGGACGTCCTGAGCGAAGGCCAGGAAGTCATCGTTCAGGTCGAAAAAGAAGAACGTGGCAACAAGGGCGCCGCCCTGACCACCTTCATCAGCCTGGCCGGTCGTTATCTGGTCCTGATGCCGAACAACCCACGTGCAGGCGGCATTTCCCGTCGCATCGAAGGCGAAGAGCGCAACGAACTGCGTGAAGCGCTGAACGGCCTGATCGCACCGGCCGACATGGGCCTGATCGTGCGCACTGCCGGCCTGGGCCGCAGCAGCGAAGAAATGCAGTGGGACCTCGACTACCTGCTGCAACTCTGGACCGCCATCAAAGAAGCCTCGCTGGACCGCTCCGCGCCATTCCTGATCTACCAGGAAAGCAACGTGATCATCCGCGCCATCCGCGATTACCTGCGCCAGGACATCGGCGAAGTGCTGATCGACAGCGTTGAAGCCCAGGACGAAGCCCTGACCTTCATCCGCCAGGTGATGCCGCAGTACGCCAGCAAGATCAAGCTGTACGAAGACAGCGTGCCGCTGTTCAACCGTTTCCAGATCGAAAGCCAGATCGAGACCGCTTTCCAGCGCGTGGTCGAACTGCCTTCCGGCGGCTCCATCGTGATCGACCCGACCGAAGCCCTGGTGTCCATCGACATCAACTCGGCGCGCGCCACTAAAGGCAGCGACATCGAAGAAACCGCCCTGCAGACCAACCTGGAAGCGGCTGAAGAAATCGCCCGCCAACTGCGCCTGCGTGATATCGGCGGCCTGATCGTGATCGACTTCATCGACATGACCCCCGCCAAGAACCAGCGCGCCGTGGAAGAAAAAGTCCGCGAATGCCTGGAAGCTGACCGTGCTCGCGTACAGGTCGGCCGCATCTCGCGCTTCGGCCTGCTGGAAATGTCCCGTCAGCGCCTGCGTCCGTCCCTGGGCGAAAGCAGCGGCATCGTCTGCCCGCGTTGCAACGGCACCGGCATCATCCGTGACGTTGAATCGCTGTCCCTGGCGATCCTGCGCCTGATCGAAGAAGAAGCCCTGAAAGACCGCACCGCCGAAGTCCGCGCGCAAGTGCCGATCCCGGTTGCAGCTTTCCTGCTCAACGAAAAACGCAACTCGATCACCAAGATCGAACTGCGCACCCGTGCCCGTATCGTGATCTTGCCGAACGATCACCTCGAAACCCCGCACTTCGAAGTGCAGCGCCTGCGTGACGACAGCCCGGAAGCCCACAGCGGCCAGTCCAGCTACGAAATCGCCGCTGCCGCTGCCGAAGTGGAAGAAGTCCAGCCGGCCGCCGCGACCCGCACCCTGGTTCGCCAGGAAGCCGCCGTGAAGACCGCACCAGCGCGTGCCAACGCACCGGTGCCGACTGAAGTGGCTGCCCCGGCTGCCGCACCGGCCGCCCTGCCTGAACCAAGCCTGTTCAAAGGCCTGGTGAAGTCGCTGGTCAGCCTGTTCGCTACCAAAGAAGAGCCAGCCGCTCCGGTCGTGGTTGAAAAACCTGCCACCGAGCGCCCGGCGCGCAACGAAGAGCGTCGCAACGGTCGTCAGCAGAGCCGTAACCGCAACGGTCGCCGTGACGAAGAGCGCAAGCCTCGCGAAGAACGTGCACCGCGTGAAGAACGCGCACCACGTGAAGAGCGTGCGCCTCGCGAAGCCCGTGAAGAAACCCCGACCGTAGCCCGTGAGGAACGTGCACCGCGCGAAGAGCGCGCACCACGCACCCCACGTGCTCCGCGTGAAGATCGCAAGCCACGTGGCGAGCGTGAAGAGCGCGTGCGTGAACTGCGCGAGCCGCTGGACGCAACGCCTGCCGTTGCTGCCGAAGCCTCCACCGAAGAACGCCCGGCGCGCCAGCCGCGTGAAGAGCGTGCACCCCGTGAAGAGCGCCAGCCGCGCGCACCGCGTGAAGAACGTCAACCACGCGCCGAGCAAGCCGCAGCTGCCAGCGAAGAAGAAGTACTGACCGGCGAAGAGCTGCAGGAAGATGGCCAGGACAACGCCGAAGGCGATCGTCCACGCCGCCGCTCCCGTGGCCAGCGTCGTCGCAGCAACCGTCGTGAGCGTCAGCGTGACGCCAACGGCAACGTAATCGAAGGCTCTGAAGAAGCCGGCGAGAACGCAGAAGCCGCTACCAGCGAACCGACTGGCGCCGACCTGGCTGCCGGCCTGGCCGTCACCGCTGCCGTTGCCAGCACGGTCATCAGCGCCCCCGCTGAAGCCCAGGCTCACGAGCAGGCTGAACGTGCTACCGCTGCTGTCGAAGAAACCGCTGCTGTAGAAGCGCCAGTCGCCGAGACGCCAGTAGTAGAAGCGCCAGCCGCTGAAGCCGCTGTCGTGGAAGCGCCGGTTGTTGAAGCCGCCGTGGTCGAAGCCCCAGTGGTCGAAGCGACTACCCCAATCGAAGCGCCAGCCGCTCCGGAAGTGGAAGTTGCCCCGGCTCAAGAAGCCCAGCCAGAAGTGGAAGTGGCCGCTGTCGAGCCTGCACCGGTCATCGAGCCTCAGCCAGTGGTTGAAGCCATCGTTGAAGCGCCAGTTGTCGAAGCTGCCCCGCAAGTGCGTGAAGTTCGCGAAGAACAAACCGCCTTCCAGTGGTCTGCCGAGCCAGCCGCACCGGTTGAAGCGCCTGCACCTGCCCCTGTGGTAGAAGAAGCGCCAGCACCGGTTGTCGAAGCCGTGGTTGCCGAGCCAACCCCAGTGGTTGAGCCAACACCGGTAGTTGAGGCCGCGCCAGTGGTTGAAGCGCCAGTGGTTGCCGAAGTCGCCGCCCCGGTGGTTGAAGCCGCACCGGCCAGCGCCCTGACCGAAAACGGCCGTGCGCCGAACGACCCACGTGAAGTGCGTCGTCGCCGCAAGGAAGCTGAGGCGGCCGCGGCTGCTGCAGCGGCTCAGGAAACAGAGCACGAGAGCAAACCTCTCGCCTGATTCCACCCGCGACTAAAAAGCCCCGCCTGATCACTCAGGCGGGGCTTTTTTTTGCAGTCTTGCCGGTGAAATGCCATTCAATGTGGGAGCGGGCTTGCTCGCGAACGCGGTGGGTCAGTCAATGTTTTGGGTGACTGGCGCACCGCATTCGCGAGCAAGCCGGCACTCACCGTCAAAGAGGTTTAAAGTCCAGCCGCTGAGGCAGATCGACATCCCACAACACCCCAGGATCGTTCACCTGCACCTCATGCACGGTCGCACGGGCGAATAGCGGCTTCGCGCCACGGTCCCCGCTCAACGCCATCAAGCCAGGCCCGAACTCACGGCCAAACGCCACAGGGTGGCCGTATTCACCCGCCTGCACTGGCACGCTGATGCTGCCCTCGTCCAGCGCGTCGATCACCTGTTCGATGCTCGACGACTGAATAAACGGCATATCCCCCAGCACCACCAGCCAGCCATCCGCCTCACCACTGGCAGCGACTACCGCTGCCAAGCTGTCGCCCATGCCGCCTGAGCGCAACAGCAAAACCTCGCAACCATAAGCCCCGGCCAAGCGAATAACGTCCGTACGCTCCGGCGTGGTCACGACCCAGCGATTCACCACCGTCGCCGGCAAATTCACCAGCACGTGCTCGATCACCGGGCGTGTCACGCCATCGCGGCCGACGCAATCAGCCAGCAACTTATCCTGACCCGCACCGGCCTGGGCACGAAAACGACTGCCCTGCCCCGCCGCCAGCACGATGGCCGTGATGTTCACTGCGCCACCACCGGCAGCGGCTTTTTCTGCAGCGGGGCCACGCCATTCTTGATCGCGACGATTTCGGCCATCAACGACAAGGCAATTTCCGCCGGCGTATGGCTGCCGATATGCAGACCAATCGGCCCATGCAAACGTGCAATGGCTTCGCCGGACAACCCCAGGGCCGCCAGGTCTTGCCGGCGTTTCTGGCTATTGACCCGCGACCCCAGCGCGCCAATGTAGAACGCACTGGAGTTCAACGCCGTCAGCAACGCCATATCGTCCAGACGCGGGTCATGGGTCAGGCAAACAATGGCGGTGCGCTCGTCGGTCTGGATATTCAACACCGCCTCATCCGGCATGCCCGGCACGAAGCGACCATGCTGCTCCTCCCAGCCGTAGACGAACTCCTCACGCGGGTCGCAGATCAGCACTTCGAAATCCAGCAACCGCGCCATTTCCGCGACATAGCGCGACAGCTGCCCCGCGCCGATCAACAGCAGGCGCCAGCGCGGGCCGTAGATGGCGCGCAGACGCTCACCGTCGAAGGTCACCACATCGGTCTTGCTGGCACTGCTCAGCGTCACCTGACCGGTGGCCAGGTCCAGCTCCCGCGCGACAACCTGATGGTCCTCACAACGTGCGAGCAGTTGCGACACCCATTCCCAGTCGTCCACATGCTCTTGGGTCAGGCGCAACGTGCCGCCGCACGGCAGGCCGAACCGCGCCGCCTCATCGCGCGTAACACCGTAGGTCACCAGTTGCACCGTGGGGCCGTCGGCGGCCAGGCGGCCGTCCTGCAGGCGCGCGATCAAATCGTCCTCGATGCAGCCGCCCGACACCGAGCCGATCACCACACCATCGCCACGCAGCGCCAACATCGCGCCCGGCGGACGCGGCGCGCTGCCCCAGGTCTGCACCACGCTGTACAACACCACTTGCTGCCCGGCGCGGCGCCATTCAAGCACGCTGCGCAGGACATTCAGATCCACACTGTCCATCAAGCCTCCCGCCAGCGTTATTGATGAAGTATTAACTGACTGTAAAACAAAAAGTTCCAAAACGGCCGGGCTGAAATGCAAACGCCCCGAACAAGTCGGGGCGTTTGTGGATCGCTTGGGCGTCAGTTCACGCCAGCAGCCTTTACTTCAGAGTCGCAGGAGCAGGGCCTTCGGCCACACCCAGGTCATCTTCAGGGCGGGTTTCCGAGATACCGGTACCGCCGGACGCCAGCTCGCTTTGCAGCTTGTCGGTGTCCAGTTCCTTGACCCACTTGGCCACAACGATGGTGGCAACGGCGTTACCAACCAGATTGGTCAGTGCGCGGGCTTCGGACATGAAGCGGTCGATACCCAGGATCAGCGCCAGACCGGCAACCGGCAGGTGGCCAACGGCCGAGAGGGTTGCAGCCAGAACGATGAAGCCCGAACCGGTCACGCCCGCAGCGCCTTTGGAGGACAGCAGCAGCACCAGCAGCAGGGTGATCTGGTGGGTGATGTCCATGTGGGTGTCAGTCGCTTGAGCGATGAACACGGCCGCCATGGTCAGGTAGATCGAGGTACCGTCGAGGTTGAACGAGTAGCCGGTTGGGATCACCAGGCCTACTACGGATTTTTTCGCGCCCAGACGCTCCATCTTGATCAGCATGCGTGGCAATGCGGATTCGGAGGAGGAAGTACCCAGAACGATCAGCAGCTCTTCACGGATGTAGCGAATCAGTTTGATCACGCTGAAACCGTGAGCGCGGCAGATACCGCCCAGAACCACCAGCACGAACAGGATGCAGGTGATGTAGAAGCAGATCATCAGCTGACCCAGCTGCACCAGCGAACCCACACCGTAGGCACCGATGGTGAACGCCATGGCGCCCAGGGCACCGATTGGCGCGAGCTTCATGATCATGTTGATGATGTTGAACATCACGTGGGCGAAGCGATCGATGAAGTCCAGCACCGGCTTGCCGTAGGCACCCAGGCGATGCAGGGCAAAACCGAAGATCACCGAGAACATCAACACTTGCAGGATGTCACCGTTGGCGAACGCACCGACGATGGTGTTCGGGATCACGTTGAGGATAAAGCCGACGATGCTCTGGTCTTTACCGGCAGTGACGTAGGCCGCTACTTTGGAAGCGTCCAGGGTCGCGACGTCGATGTGCATGCCGGCGCCCGGTTGCACAACGTTCACCACGATCAGGCCGATCAGCAAGGCGACGGTGGAAACGATTTCGAAGTACAGCAGCGCGTAGCCGCCGGTTTTGCCGACCGATTTCATGCTTTGCATGCCAGCGATGCCGCTGACAACGGTGCAGAAGATGATCGGGGCAATGACCATTTTGATCAGCTTGATGAAGCCGTCACCCAGTGGCTTGAGGGCCACACCGGTCTGCGGGTAGAAGTGGCCGAGCAAAATACCGATAACGATTGCAACGATCACCTGGAAATACAGGGATTTGTAGATTGGCTGACGAGTCGTCATTGCAAAGTTCCTCAATCGTCCCGTGTGGCAAATATCCGCCATTGCCCACGACACTTGAATTGCGAACCCTCCTGCACTGGAGGGATTTGTTGTTTGCGAGACCTGTTCGACCAGACCTGCGCTGCCGTATGTATCGCAAAGGGCGTGCCACTTTGCTGAAAACTCGTGCAAGCCTTTACCCATAGGGGCTGGGGTTTGTCAGCCGACATTCACGGCAGTCAAATAGGTGGCGGATTTCCGCCCACTCACCCAATCCCGTCCTACAATTTGGCGGATATCCGCCTTGTCGCTCTCCCGCAGGGGTGGCTACCATCCGCCACTCCACGGACGAGGCCATCGCATGCGTGAACGTACCATCGCCAGTCACTATGCCCGAGCAGCCCTGGGCGGTGCGCGTCGAGCCGGTTACGACTACTCGGGCCTGCTTTTGCAGGTGGGCATCGCCCCGCCCTTGCTGAACGAGCCCCGCGCCCGTATCGCGCCGGAGCAATTTACCCGGTTGCTGCAAATGCTCTGGCAGGCACTGGACGATGAGTACCTGGGTTTCGCCGACGGCCCCAGCAAACCCGGGACCTTCGCCATGATGTGCCACGCGCTGATCCACTGCCGCACCCTGGAGAAGGCTCTGGAACGCGGCTTATTGTTTTATAGCCTATTCCCGCAAGGCCCGCGCTGGCAGCTGACACGAGAAGGCGATATGGCCCGCCTGAGCCTGGATGACTCCCCGCTGTGGGACCCGGATCACTTCCTCAGCGAATGCCTGCTGGTGATCTGGCACCGCCTGGGCAGTTGGCTGATCGGCCGGCGTATTCGCCTGCATCAGGCCACCTTCAGCTACCCGGCGCCGGCCCACGCCCGCGAATATGACCTGTTGTTTCCCTGCCCCCAGGTATTCGGTGCACCGAACAGCAGCCTGGTCTTTCCCTGCCGCTACCTGGAACTGCCGCTGTTGCAGGACGAGCGCACCCTCAAGCATTTCCTGCAACGCTCCCCGGCCGATCTGTTGTCGCGCCCGGATGAAGGCGACAGCCTGAGCAGCCAGTTACGCCGCCTGCTGAGCCGCGACCGCACGCCCTGGCCAGACCTGGAGGCGGTGGCCCAGCACCTGCACATCAGCCCGCAAACCCTGCGCCGGCATCTGCGCGAAGAAGGCACCAGCTTTCAGGCACTCAAGGACGAGCTGCGGCGGGACATCGCCATCTATCACCTCGGGCGGGCGGATTTGTCGTTGCAGGCGATCGCCGAGCAGTTGGGGTTTTCCGAACCTTCGGCGTTTCATCGGGCGTTCAAGAAGTGGACGGGGTTGACGCCGGGGGCTTACCGGGCACAGGAGGGTTAGAGGTGTGGTGTTTGGGAGGGCCTCATCGGGAGCAAGCCCCCTCCCACACTTGACTGGGTTCACAGCACTGGACTTGTGAATACAGTCCAGTGTGGGAGGGGGCTTGCTCCCGATGAGGCCAGCAAGGCCACTAAAGATCAGACTGCCGGAAAATGAATCTTGAACGCCGCCCCACCCAACGGTGAATCCCCAAGCGTCAACCGCGCGCCATAGCTTTCAATAATATCCTTGACCACCGCCAGCCCGATCCCCTGCCCCGGGTGCTGACGGTCCAGCCGTTCGCCCCGTTGCAGTATCCGCGCACGCTGATCCGGCGGCACACCCGGCCCGTCATCCTCGATGCACAACTCGGAACCTTCGAGGCTTTCCACCAGGCTGATGCGCACTTCGCTCAGGCACAGGCGGTAGGCGTTTTCCAGCAGGTTGCCGAGCAACTCCAGCAGGGCGCCCTTCTCGATGGGTACATCGCAGTCCGGCGGCAGTTCAAAGGACACCGCCACACGCTTGTCGCGGTACACCTTGTTCAGCGTGTCGCACAGGCTTTGCAGCACCGGTTCCAGGCGCACCTGGTGGCGCACCAGGCCGCTTTTGCGCAAGCTGGCGCGCTGCAACTGGTAGCTGATCTGTTGGCTCATGCGTTCGATCTGAGATTGCAGCACCCACGCCTGGTCCCGATCCTCAGGGCGCTGGGCCATGTCTTCACTCACGCCCTGCAGCACCGCCAGCGGGGTTTTCAGGCTGTGGGCAAGGTCGTCGAGGGAGTCGCGATAGCGTGCCCGTTGCTCACGCTCGCTGTGCAGCAAACGGTTGAGGGAGCCGGTCAGGCGCAGCAGTTCGCGCGGGTGCTCTTCCGTGAGGCTTTCGCGGGTCCCGCCTTCGATCTGGTCAAGCTCCTGGCTCAGCCGCCGCAGGGCCTGCAAGCCCCAGGTCAGGCCCAGCCAGAGCAAGGTCAAGAGCACCAGCAAGGCCGCGCCGAAGCCCAAATAGAGGTTTTCGCGCAGGCCTTCGAGGGTCAGTTGGTATTCGCGCACCGGTTGCAGGGCGACGATACTGAACGCGGCGCTTTTGCCGCCAAGCAGCTTGACCTCAACGTCATACACGAAGAATTCCTGGCCGTTGGCCTCGCGGATCCGTGCGAACTCATTGCCGCGCCCGTCATAGCGCGGCTTGTAGTTGATGTTTTCTTCCTTGGTCGCGCGCGAACGCCAGACCAGGTGGCCTTCACGGTCATAGATATAGCCCAGCAGCCGGCTGTCGGTGAGGTTGAAGCGCTCATCCGGCAACTGCGCCGGCATCAGCAGACGGTTGTTTTCAACCCGCGCGGCGGAAATCAGCGTGGTGACGTCCGACGCCAGGCGCTGTTCGATGGAATCCTGCAACGCCAGGCTGAAGGCGCCCTGCATGGCCGGCAACAAACCCAGCATAAACAGCACGGCCAGGGTGGCGGCCGCCAGCATCAAGCGCACGCGTAGCGAGCGAATCAACGGCAGCGCTCATTGAACAGGTAGCCCAGGCCGCGCACCGTGTCGATCGGTTTGAACCCCGCCGGGCCTTCCAGTTTGCGGCGCAGGCGACCGACCAGCACTTCGATGACGTTCGGGTCGCGCTCGTCGTCGTCAGGGTAGAGCTGTTCCATCAAACGGTCCTTGGCCACCACTTGCTGGTGATGGCGCATCAGGTATTCGAGGATCCGGTATTCGTAGGCGGTGAGCGCCAGGGGCTGCTCGTCGAGGGACGCCTGCTTGCGGTTGAGGTCCAGCAACAGAGGGCCAGCAACAATGGTCGACTGGGTAAAGCCACTGGAGCGGCGCAGCAAGGCGTTCATCCGCGCCTCCAGCTCTTCGAACTGAAAGGGCTTGACCACGTAGTCGTCGGCGCCGGCGGCCAGGCCTTCGACCTTGTCCTGCCAGTTGCCGCGCGCAGTGAGGATCAGAATCGGGAAGGTCTTGGCCTCGGTGCGCAATTTGCGGATCAGGTCCAGGCCGCCCATGCCGGGCAGGCCCAGGTCGATGATCGCCAGGTCATGGTTGAATTGGCCGGTCTGGTACAGGGCCTCTTCGGCATTGGCCACGGCCTCGACCACATGCCCGCTGTCGGTCAGGCGGGTCAACAGGTGATGACGCAGCAGCGCCTCATCTTCCACCACCAGCAATTTCATAAGGCTCTCCAAAGCAAATCAACTGTCCGACAGGGGAATATCATAGCGGCCCTGAAGGTATTGCGGGCGCAGTTTAATGCCATTGAACTGCCCCGACTCAAGCTCATAACCGCCGCGGTAGTTCGGCTGCGGGGCACTGAGGCCCAAGGCCTGCCCCCACGGCGCGGGCTGGCTGCCCGCGTCTTCGAAACTGACACGCTGGATCACTGTGCTGGTTTTTTTGGTTTTCTCACGACCGAATTCAGCAAAGGCCCCATCAGAGGCCTGGACCCCGGCGGTGGCACTGAGCATGGTTAACGCCAACATCAGCTTTTTGATCGCAGTCATGGGTGTTACCTCTACGCGTTGGCTGTAGGCCCTTGTGTGTCCAAGACTACGCAGGCGCCCCTGAACTCCCCCTGAACAGGCTCTGAACCGCACCTGAACCACCTCAGGCTATGCGCAAGCGTTTCAACTCGGCAAAATACCGCCCATGACGCCCTTACCCGCTTGTTGCACCCCACTCGATGCCCATTGGCCGCTGCCTGAACCCTTGCCGGGCGCAGTGTTGCTCAGCACCCGTTTCGACCCTGCTTTATTAACCGCAGGCGATTTCCAACGCAGCGCCGTGCCGCCACCGCCGAGCATCCAGCGTTCGGTGGCCAAGCGTCAGGCCGAGTTCCTGGCCGGACGCCTGTGCGCCCGCGCCGCCCTGCAGCAGCTCGACCACTTGGACTGCATCCCCGCAATCGGCGAAGACCGCGCGCCCGTGTGGCCGGCGCATATCAGCGGCTCCATCACCCACAGCACCGGGCATGCCGCCGCGATTGTCGCGCACAAGGCGCAATGGCGCGGGCTGGGGATGGATCTGGAAAATATCCTGAGCCTGGAACGCGCGGAACGCCTGGCGGGGGAAATTCTCACTGCCGATGAGCTGCAGCGCATGGCATTGCTGCCGCGTGAGCAGCTTGCCCTGCTGGTAACGCTGACGTTTTCGGCCAAAGAGAGCCTGTTCAAGGCGCTCTACCCGATTGCGCAGAAGCGCTTTTACTTTGAGCATGCCGAGGTGGTGGAGTGGTCGCAGGCCGGGGCTGTAAGGCTGCGGTTACTGACGGACCTGTCCAGTGAGTGGAGCCATGGCAAGGAGCTGGTTGGGCAGTTTGCGGTGAATGGCGGGCAGTTGTTGAGTCTGGTGGCTGTGGGCGCCTGATAGGCCGCTATCGGGAGCAAGCCCCCTCCCACAGGTGAACGCATTCCAAATGTGGGTGGGGGTTTGCTCCCGATAGCGGTATCAGGTTTTATCCTGATCCCGTGGCCAACTCAGGCTGAAACACGCCCCGCCCAGGTTGTTGCTCTTGCTGATCAGCGCCCGCCCGCCGTGCCAATAGATGATCCGCCGCACAATCGACAACCCCAGGCCATGCCCGCCCGAGGCGCGGGTACGGCTGTCGTCCAGGCGCAGGAACGGCGTGAAGATGCGCTCCCAGGCACTTTCCGGCACACCCGGGCCGTCGTCTTCCACGTCGATGCGGCAGCGCACCTGGCCCACCTGATAGCTGATCAACACCTGGCCGTGGGCGTGACGCATGGCGTTGCTCACCAGGTTTTGCAGGGCGCGGTGCAGGTAGCGCGGCTCGGCGTCGACCCAGGCGTCGTCCCAGTGCGCCGAGGACAGGCAGATACCCCTGGCCACGTTGACCTGGGGGCGCAGTGGCGATAATTCGCCGATCACCTGATCGAGCAGCGCATCGAGGTCAACTCGCTGGAAATTCAGCGCCGGCGAGCCCTGCTCCAGGCGGGCATACGTGAGCATTTCATCGACCAGGCCATCGAGGTCCTGGATGTCGCTGTCCATGCCTTCCAAATATTTGCGCCGAGCCTCGGGGGTGGCGGCCTCGCCGAGCATCTCCAGGCCAAAGCGCAGGCGCGCCACCGGCGTGCGCAGCTCGTGGGACACCGCGCGCACCAGTTCACGCTGGATCGCCAACAGTTGTTGCAAATGCTCGGCCATGCCATTGAACGCCGCCGCCAGCCGCCCGACCGAGTCGGCACCCCGGGCCGGTACGCGCACCTCCAGGTTACCCTTGGCGATGCGCGTGGCAGCGGCCTCCAGGCCTTTCAAGCGGCGCTCCAGCTGCCGCACCAATAGATAGACGATGAGGCCAATCAGGGTCAGGCCGACCAACGCGATCAGGATCAGCCATTGCGCCGGGTAGGGGTTCATCTGAAACAGCGGACCGATCTCCAGCACCCAAGGCGTGCCGACCATGCCGGCGAACACGCGGATCGAATCGCCGCCTTTGCCCAGCGCCATCACCGTATCGCCCTCCGACACGCGACGGCGCTGGTCTTCGTCCATGTCTGCCTGATCAAGGGTCATCAGGTGCATCTCGAAGCCAAAACCCTTGGCCTCTTTTATAGCGGCCAGCCGCTGCGGCTGCTCGGCCACGGGAAAGCGCACCAGTTCGTCGGCCAGCAGGTAAATGGTCGCGCGGGCCAATTGCTCGCTGATCTGCTGCACTTCGCCGGTCAGCACCCACGGCTCCTGCTCGCTGACCAGGCGCAACACGCGCGCGGCATGGGGCCCGGTCTGTTGCACCAGCACCTGGCCGCGTTGCAGGCGGTTGCGCTGGCTGAGGTCGAGCTGTGCATCGCTGAGGCTGCGCAATTGCAGGGGGATGCCGAGCAAACGCTCCCACACGGCCAGGGCGCGCTGGCGCTCGATAGGGCTCATGGGCCGCAAGTTGTCGCCCATCAGGGCGAAGGTGCCGTGGGCCAGGCGTTCGCGGTATTGGTCGCTGCGCACCTCGTTGAGCAGGTGCAGGGCCAGTACGCCGAGCAGCGCGACCAGGATCAGCGCCGCGCACATGCCGCCATAGATGCGCAGGAAGATCGAGTTCACAGCGGCATGTCGGCAGCAGCTTCAGGGACGAACAAATAGCCTTTGCTGCGGACAGTCTTGATCAGCCGCGGGTGAATCGGATCGTCGCCGATTTTCGGGCGAATGCGCGAAATGCGCACATCAATGGAGCGGTCCTGGCCGTCATAGCCGATGCCGCGCAGGGCGATGAAGATCTCCTCGCGAGACAGGATGCGCCCGGCATTCGCCACCAACAGCCACAGCAGGTCGAATTCAGCGCTGGTCAGTTCGATGCTGCCATCGTGCAGCCAGGCTTCGCGCAGAGCGTTGTCGACCACCAGCGGGCCGAATTGCAGGCGGCGCTGGTTTTCTACAGTGGTCGGTTCCGCCGGCTCGCTGCGCCGCAGCAGGGCCTGGATGCGCGCCAGCAACAGGCGTGGACGCACGGGTTTGCACACGTAGTCGTCGGCGCCCATGTCCAGGCCCAGCACTTGGTCCATGTCGTCGGTGCGCGCGGTGAGCATCAGGATCACACCGTCATAGCGCTCGCGCACCTTGCGGCAGATGCTCAGGCCGTCTTCGCCGGGCAGCATCAGGTCAAGGATCACCAGGTCGGGTTGCTCGGCAATGATGCGCGCTGCCGCCTGGGCTCCATCGCCTTCCACCGATACCCGCAGGCCATTGCTCTCCAGATAGTCGCGGGTCAACTCGGCCAGCCGCTGGTCGTCCTCGACAATCAATACCTGCCAGGCTTCTTGCTCCATGCGTGATCCTCGTTGTTATTGGTTTTTTTGGGCAACTCGGTCAAATGTGGGAGGGAGCTTGCCCCGATAGCGGTGTGCCAGTGATAGATCTATCCACTGAATCACCGCCATCGGGGGCAAGCCCCCTCCCACATTTTGATCTACAGCGGCGCTACCTTGTTTGTAATGTTCGCAGGGCATAACAAAGCCGATTGTAGCCATGGGCCAACCCTCAAACACAAGCCAGGAAATCCATTCGGTGATCGCGTTTTTTTGTGATAGGGTTCGCGCCCTCAAAAATCCAATCGGCTGTTTGGAGCTTGGAATATTCGGTGACAAACGGCCGAATCCAGCAGTACTGCGGCCTACACGGCTGTTCCACGTTTCATACACATTTTACCCACAGCGTTATCCACAGGTAGTGCGTTGCTAAGCCCCCCAAAACGCATTATCTTGTAGCTCGGCGCAAAAAAAACCCTACATGTAGGGTTTTCAGCGAAAAGACCAAACACAGATCAGACAAGAAACTCAAGTCCTTTCTTGCTCCTGTTTGGCCTGAACCCAGCATTTTTTGAAAGCCCAAACCGCGCACGCGGATGGCGGCCGTTTTCCAGCTCCAATAGCGCAAAACGGTACGGGTGTTGCAGTGCTTGAACCGGGCAACTGTCACCCAGCAGGAATAGGCCAAGGGCATTTAAGCCCCGACCCAAGACTTCGGCATGGAAGCGGCGCGAATAGCCCCCTTCCTCCTGTCCCGAAGTTGTTATGCCAGGCCCAAGGCCTGTTGTAAGTGCTTCAGGACGGAACGGTGGGCACCGTGATGGTGCCCAAATAAATATAGAATGTGGAGACAACCCCCCATGCAAACCGACACAACTCGCGAGAACCCGCAAGGCTCCGTGCCGCAGGCCGCTGATTCGAATATGGATCTGGCCGCCACCGCACCTGGCCAATTGCGCGTGATCAAGCGTAACGGCACTGTCGTTCCTTACACCGATGACAAAATCACCGTCGCTATCACCAAAGCGTTTCTTGCAGTTGAAGGCGGCACCGCTGCCGCTTCGTCGCGCATCCACGACACCGTTGCCCGCCTGACCGAACAAGTCACCGCGACCTTCAAGCGTCGCATGCCGTCGGGCGGCACCATCCACATCGAAGAAATCCAGGACCAGGTCGAACTGGCCCTGATGCGTGCCGGCGAGCAAAAAGTTGCCCGCGACTACGTGATCTACCGTGACTCGCGTGCCAAGGAACGTGCCGTACGCTCCCCGGCCGAAGAAGCGGCTGTGCAAGCGCACCCGTCGATCCGCATTACCCTGGCCGACGGTTCGTTTGCACCGCTGGACCTGGGCCGCCTGAACACCATCATCACCGAAGCCTGTGAAGGCCTGGAAGAAGTCGACGGTGACCTGATCCAGCGCGAAACCCTGAAGAACCTGTACGACGGCGTGGCCCTGACCGACGTCAACACCGCCCTGGTGATGACCGCCCGTACCCTGGTTGAACGCGAGCCGAACTACTCGTTCGTGACCGCGCGCCTGCTGATGGACACCCTGCGTGCCGAAGGCCTGGGCTTCCTCGGCGTCGCCGACAGCGCCACTCACCACGAAATGGCTGACCTGTACGCCAAGGCCCTGCCTGCCTACATCGCCAAGGGTATCGAATTCGAATTGCTGAACCCGATCCTGGCCACCTTCGACCTGGAAAAACTCGGCAAGGCGATCAACCACGAGCGCGATCAGCAGTTCACCTACCTGGGGCTGCAAACCCTGTACGACCGTTACTTCATCCACAAGGACGGTATCCGCTTCGAACTGCCGCAAGTGTTCTTCATGCGCGTGGCCATGGGCCTGGCGATTGAAGAGAAGCACAAAGAAGACCGCGCCATCGAGTTCTACAACCTGCTGTCGTCCTTCGACTACATGTCGTCGACCCCGACCCTGTTCAACGCCGGTACCCTGCGTCCACAGCTGTCCAGCTGCTACCTGACCACCGTGCCGGATGACCTGTCGGGCATCTACCACGCGATCCACGACAACGCCATGTTGTCCAAATTCGCTGGCGGCCTGGGCAATGACTGGACGCCAGTGCGTGCACTGGGTTCGTACATCAAGGGCACCAACGGCAAGTCCCAGGGCGTTGTACCGTTCCTGAAAGTCGTGAACGACACCGCCGTCGCGGTCAACCAGGGTGGCAAGCGCAAAGGCGCTGTGTGTGCCTACCTGGAAACCTGGCACATGGACATTGAAGAGTTCATCGAGCTGCGCAAGAACACCGGTGATGATCGTCGTCGTACCCACGACATGAACACTGCCAACTGGATCCCTGACCTGTTCATGAAGCGCGTCTTCGATGACGGTCCGTGGACCCTGTTCTCGCCATCCGAAGTGCCGGACCTGCACGACCTGACCGGCAAGGCCTTCGAAGAGCGTTACGAGTACTACGAAGCCCTGTCCCAGTACCCAGGCAAGATCAAGCTGTTCAAGACCATCCAGGCCAAAGACCTGTGGCGTAAAATGCTCTCCATGCTGTTCGAAACCGGCCACCCATGGTTGACCTTCAAGGACCCATGCAACCTGCGCAGCCCGCAGCAGCACGTGGGCGTGGTACACAGCTCGAACCTGTGCACCGAGATCACCTTGAACACCAACAAGGACGAGATCGCCGTTTGCAACCTGGGCTCGATCAACCTGCCGAACCACATCGTCAACGGCAAGCTGGACACCGCCAAGCTGGAACGCACCGTCAACACCGCCGTACGCATGCTCGATAACGTTATCGACATCAACTACTACTCGGTGCCACAGGCGCAGAACTCCAACTTCAAGCACCGTCCGGTCGGCTTGGGCATCATGGGCTTCCAGGACGCGCTGTACCTGCAGCACATTCCTTACGGTTCGGATGCTGCGGTCGAGTTCGCCGACAAGTCCATGGAAGCGGTCAGCTACTACGCGATCCAGGCTTCCTGCGACCTGGCCGACGAGCGCGGTGCCTACGAGACGTTCCAGGGTTCGCTGTGGTCCAAAGGCATCCTGCCGCTGGACTCGCAACAGATCCTGATCGAAGCCCGTGGCCAGAAGTACATCGACGTTGACCTGAACGAATCCCTGGACTGGGCGCCGGTACGTGCCCGTGTGCAGAAAGGTATTCGTAACTCCAACATCATGGCCATCGCGCCGACCGCGACCATCGCCAACATCACCGGCGTATCGCAGTCGATCGAACCGACCTACCAGAACCTGTATGTGAAATCGAACCTGTCGGGCGAATTCACCGTGATCAACCCGTACCTGGTCCGCGACCTGAAAGCCCGCGGCCTGTGGGACTCGGTCATGATCAACGACCTGAAGTACTACGACGGTTCGGTGCAGCAGATCGAGCGCATCCCGCAAGAACTCAAAGAGCTCTACGCGACCGCGTTCGAAGTGGACACCAAGTGGATCGTTGACGCCGCCAGCCGTCGTCAGAAGTGGATCGACCAGGCGCAGTCGCTGAACCTGTACATCGCTGGCGCATCGGGCAAGAAGCTCGACGTGACCTACCGCATGGCTTGGTACCGTGGCCTGAAAACCACTTACTACCTCCGTGCCCTGGCCGCGACCAGCACCGAGAAGTCGACCATCAACACCGGTAAGCTGAACGCTGTGTCCAGCGGTAACCACGGTGATGATTCGGTACTCGCTGCTCCAGCCGGCCCGGCACCAGTGCCAAAGGCTTGCGCGATTGACGAGCCGGATTGCGAAGCTTGCCAATAAGCCGAGCATTGTCCCGGGCTTGAACGCCCGGGATTAAAAAAACCCGATAGACCCTGGAAACATTTGGGTTTATCGGGTGTTTTCATATGTGCGCACACGGGAACGCACGCTCAGCCCGGCATCAAACCAAGGCCAAGGCGTTAGATTCAGGCGGTGGCGGCGGCCCCTGCCGACCCCACACCTCCTCTCTCCCACCAATAACTGCCAGCGAATGGCCGATCACACCATCACGGGTCCTGATGCCATGCGTAACAACACCCAACTGCCCCGCAGCCAGCACCCCAGCAGTGGTTTCGACAATGTGATCTATCAGCCCCAGACGCTCCAGCCCCTCACGCCCATCCTCACCATCATTAAGGCTACGCAGCGCAGCAGCAAAACTCTGCCTGGCATAACCGTCGTTATTTTTTAATTGCGCCCGCTTCGCGCTCACTGCATACAGAAAATTAGCCTCATCCAACAGTGAGCGATCATCGCCCCGGAATTCTGAAGCCTTTTCGGCCTCCCTGAACTCAGCCTTGGACAGATAGAGCTTGAACCCATCGCGCATTTCTATGTGATAGCCGTTGCCGTCAGGCTTCACTTCCTTGTAAGTATCGGCAGGCTTCGTGCCAAATCTCATCATTGCCGCCTTGATTGCCGACACCGTCACGCAGTTTCCATCCGGGCCCTGCCTGAAACCAGACCAGATACTTCCGCGCCCAATCTCTGTGCTAGGAATGACTGGCCTTCTAATCGTCAAGTCATCAACTCGCTTGGCCGGCATCGCTTCACTATCAGGCTTGTAGGGGGCAGCCTTTGCAGGCTCAGCTTTATCTTCATTCACTGCCGAATGCTGTGATACAGAGGACGGAGTGGAGGTAGGACTAAGCATCCTACGCATGAACCCTAGAAGCTCGCCCAAGCCTTTGTGCACCGCCTCAAACAAAAGCCCCAGGTCGTTCATGAGCGCTCGCTCGCCCTGAGACGCCATACTTTTATCCGCCTTGCGATCAGCCTGCGCCCTGTTCACATGTTCGTCGCCTGCCAACCCTTTGAGCGCTCGATTCTTCGCGCTGCCCTCGAGCGCCACGGCGTTCTGGTTGCCCGTGGAAAAGCTCGCACTCTCCTGATGTTCATGACGCATCCCCACGCTCACTTGCCCGGGCACTGATGAAGTCCGCATCTCTACCCACCTTGTAATGGTTTGATTCAATGTCTCTCGGCTCAATCAGTGGAATAAAAGGAGCGCTCAGTTCCAACAAGCCTGTCGTCTGATGACGGGAAAGACCGTGGGAAAACCTCGATGCCAAATCTCACACAAAAAAAAGCCCCTCGGGCGAGGGGCTTTTTTAGCGCATCAAACCATCAGGTCATCTGAATGATGGTCTGCATGATGGTGCTCTGGGTGGAGATGGTCTTGGCGTTGGCCTGGTAGTTGCTCTGGGCCTTGATCAGGTCCACCAGCTCGTTGGTCAGGTTAACGTTGGAGTTCTCCAGGGAGTTGGCCACGATCGAACCCAGGGTACCGGCTTGCGGGCTGTCGTAACCCGGCTGGCCCGAGGCGAAGGTTTCTCTCCAGGTGGTACCGCCCGATGGCTGCAGGCCCTGTTCGTTGTTGAAGCTGGCCAGGGAGATCTGGCCGATGGCCTTGCTCTGCTGGTTGCTGAACGTCGCGAACAGTACACCGCTGCCGTCGATTTTCAGGCCGGTGATCTGGCCGGTGGCGTAGCCGTCGGTAACCGGAGGGTTACGGTAGCTGGCCGAGTTGTACTGGGTGATGTTGCCCATATTGACGGCAATCCCGTCCTTGTTGGCGTCGGCACCGTTGGTCGTCCACACGCCGTTGACCATGCTGCCCGGAATCCAGTCATCAATGGTCATGGTGGTGCCGTCGACGTTTGCGCCAACAATACCGGTGAGTTTGCCGGAACCATCAAAGCTCAACGTCGACGGTACAGGCACTTCATGGTCGGTAGGGTCAACGCCGCTGATCGCTGTGCCGTTCGGGTTGCGACCGTCGATCAAGGTGTAGGACTGCCATTCATTGGCGCCCGTCTTGACCATGTACTGCACCATCGAGTGGGCATTGCCCTGGGTGTCGTAGAGCGTGGTGGAGTACTGAGTGTTGAAGCTGTCGGTCTTGGTCGGATCAAACGGATGCAGCGTGGTATCGATCGGCTCGTCCGAGGAATTCAGGTTGCTGGTGGAGTCCACCTTGGTGGACGCCTTGGGCGGCAGGTTCGCCAGGTTCAGTTGCAGGTCAACCAGGCCGCCCTTGATGATTTTGCCGTTCTCGTCGGCGGCGTAACCTTGCAGGCGCGACGTACCGGTGTTGTTGGTGATGTAGCCATCTTTATCTGCACGGAAAGCACCGCTGCGGGTGTACTCCAGCGAGCCGTCGCTGCCTTTCTGTACGAAGAAGCCACCGCCCTGGATCGCCATGTCCAGGATGCCGCCGCTGTTGTTGACGTCACCTTGGGTGAACTGCTGGGACACTGCCGCCAGGTTCACGCCATTGCCGATGCTGTTCTGGCCGGTGCCCAGTTTGGATGCGGCATAGATGTCCGCAAATTCCGCGCGGGACGATTTGAAGCCGGTGGTCGCGACGTTGGCGATGTTGTTGCCGGTCACGTCCAGTTGTTTGTTGGCCGCATAGAGGCCGCTAAGGCCGATATTAAAAGACATGTTTCTCTCCCTCTGCCGTATTTAGCCGGCTCTATGTACCGATAGTCTGAATTTGCGACAGCTTGACGCTGCCCATGCCGCCCGCCAGGTTCAGCACCATTTCGCCGCCGGTCTTGCTCAGCGTCACGCTGGTGACTGTGGCCGGCAGCGAAGTCGCCAGGGCCACCGCGTCACCTTTGTCATTTTTCGTGGTGGCCGCGAAGGTGTAGGTGCCTGCAGGGGCAACCTCACCGGCGTCGTTCTTGCCATCCCAGATGAAATCCGAGGTGCCGGCGTTCTGGGCACCCATGTCGATGGTGCGCACCACGTTGCCGTCTTTGTCGGTGATCTTGATCGCGACATTGCCCACTGCCGACGTCACCGCCACCGAACCGGTCATGCTCTTGCTGGTGTCGACCAAGGCCTTGTCGGTCTGGGTGATGATCGAACGCCCCACCAGCGACGACGCCTGCAACGCTTGCGACGAGCTGAAGTTGCTGGAGATCGCATTCACCGAGTCGTTCAGGGTATTGATGCCTTCCAGGCTGCTGAACTGCGCCAGCTGGGCCACGAACGCACCGTTGTCCTGAGGCGACAGCGGGTCCTGGTTTTTCAGTTGTGTCACCAGCAGTTGCAGGAACGCATCCTTGCCCAGGGACTGGTTGCCGGTGGCGGCAGCGGCAGTGCTCGCAACGTTGTTGGTGGCGGTGCTGACCTTGGAATTGAAAAGGTCCTGGACTGCCGTGTTGGTAGACGTATCAACGATGGCCATTATTTGGCGCCCCTTATCACTGACCCAGGGTCAGAACCTTCTGCATCATGGTTTTGGCGGTGTTCATCATTTCCGCGTTGGTCTGGAACGAGCGGCTGGCGGAGATCATGTCTGCCATTTCCTCGACCACGTTGACGTTCGGGTAGTACACGTAGCCTTTTTCGTTGGCTGCCGGGTGGTTCGGCTCGTAGCGGGCTTCCAGATTGCTCTGGTCTTCCACCACACCGAGCACCTGCACGCCCTGGCCTGCGGCATCCTGGTTCTGGAACAGCGAAGCGCCGCTGCCACTCTGGCCGGCCTGGCCGTCTTGGAACATGGTGGCGAACACCGGGTGACGGGCACGGTAGGTCTGGTCAATGCTCGACGACACGGTTTCGGCGTTGGCGATGTTACTGGCGACGGTGTTCAAGCGCGTGGTCTGCGCGCTCATGCCACTGCCGGCAATATTGAAAACACTGGCTAGGGACATGGCTTACTCTCCACGCAGGGCTGACATCAGCCCTTTGAATTTACTGTTGAGCAGGGTAAAGCTGGCCTGGAAGTTCACCGAGTTCTCGGCATAGGCCGATTGCTCCAGCTGGGCGTCGACGGTGTTCTGGTCGATCGATGGCTGCATCGGCGTGCGATACAACAGCGACTCGTCACCACTGCTCAGGCCTTGCGCTTCGATATGACGGCTGTTGGTCATGTTCAAGGCGAAGGTGCCGTTCTTGGTCTTGTCCTGCTGTGCGGCGAGCACGGCGGAGAAGTCCAGGTCCCGAGCCTTGTAGTTCGGGGTGTCGGCGTTGGCAATGTTGTTGGCCAGGACTTCGGCACGCTGGGCGCGGAAGCCCAGGGCTTGTTCGTGGATACCGAGCGCTTTATCGAAGCTGATGCTCATGGCGGAAACCTTTTAGGCTGACCTGCTGTTCGTTAACAGGGCTATAGCAAGGTGCATGCCAGTTTGTGCGAGGCCCGTAATTCAAGGGTTTGCGAGATATTTGCCGGCGGCAATGCCAGAAAAGCGGCAAGCGGTTTCCGCGTGGCGCCAGTAAAGCGGCAATGGGGAGTTGCCGCTCTGTTGAAATTTGCCGCAAAAAAAATGTGGGAGGGGGCTTGCTCCCGATGACGGTGTGTCAGTGATAGCTATATCAACTGAAGCACCGCCATCGGGAGCAAGCCCCCTCCCACATTTTTGACCCAGTACGGCTTATTTGGCCTGGTAAATGATCCCCGGGCTGCACTGCACCATCTGGTAGTGATCCGGCAGACCGTTCAGCGCTTCGGAAGCACCGAGGAACAGGTAGCCGCCGCGCTTGAGCGTGCCATGGATGCGCAACAGGATGTCTTTCTTCACCTCGGCCGAAAAGTAGATCAGCACGTTGCGGCAGAACACCATGTCGAACTTGCCCAGGCTGGCGTAGCTGTCGAGCAGGTTGAACGAGCGAAACTCTACGCGGCTCTTGATCGGCGCCTTGACTGCCCAGCGCCCCGCCCCTTTCGGGTCGAAGTAGCGTTGCAGGCGCTCCGGGGACAAACCACGACCCAGGGCCAGGCTGTCGTACTCGCCGGTCTTGCAGTTGGTGAGCATGGTACCGGACAGGTCGGTGGCGACAATTTGCGCGCCCGCCTTGAGCTGGCCCATGTTGGTCCGCTCGAACTCGTCGATCGACATTGAAATCGAGTAGGGTTCCTGCCCCGATGAACAGGCAGCCGACCAGATGCGCAAACGCTGGCCAGGGCTGGCCTTGATGGCCTCCGGCAGCACTTTGCTCTTGAGCACTTCAAAGGGGTAGGTGTCACGAAACCACAAGGTTTCGTTGGTGGTCATGGCATCCACCACCATCTCTTTGAGCCCACTGCGCGGCTGGCCCTGGATACGCTGTACCAGTTCGCCCAGGGATTTGATGCCCTGCTGTTCCATCAGTTTGTTGAGACGGCTGGATACCAGGTACTGCTTGTTTTCACCGAGCAATATGCCACAGGCTTTTTCCAGGAAGACCCGGAACTGTTCGAAATCCAAATTACCCGTAGACAATGATACCGCCTCTTAAATCGTGTGACCGCCAGGAGAAAACCCCCTAGCCGTGATCTGCTGCCTTGATCCGGTCGACTACCCGGGATGCCAGGTCATCAGGACGGAATTTGGCCAGGAAGTCATCGGCACCGACCTTCTTGACCATCGCCTGATTGAATACACCCGACAACGAAGTATGCAGGATGATATGCAATTTTTGCATGCGTGGATCGTTACGTATCTCGGCCGTGAGGGTGTAGCCATCCATTTCCGGCATCTCGATGTCGGAGATCATCATCAAGAATTCTTCTTCCGGCTTCTTGCCGTCATCCACCAGCTTGCGCAGGTAGTCCAACGCCTGGCGACCATCATTGAGGGCCACCACTTCGACGCCGACGGTTTGCAGGCAACGGGTCACCTGTTTGCGCGCCACCGAGGAGTCATCCACCGTCAGCACACGCAGGGAGATCGCCTTGTGCGCGGTTTCAGCGTCCACCACACCGACGGAAATCGATTCCGAGGTAGGTGCCACTTCGGCGAGGATCTTCTCCACGTCGATGATTTCCACCAACTGGTTATCCACCCGCGTCACCGCCGTCAGGTAGTGATCACGGCCGGTGCCCTTGGGCGGCGGATGAATCTCTTCCCAGTTCATATTGACGATGCGTTCCACCGAGCGCACCAGGAAACCCTGGGTCTTGGTGTTGTATTCGGTAATGATGACGAACGGGTTTTCACGATCCTGCAAAGGCGCCGAACCGGTGGCCAGGGCCAGGTCAAGAATCGGAATGGTCGCGCCACGGATGTTGGCGACGCCACACACCACCGGGCTGGACTTGGGCATGATCGTCAGCTTGGGGCATTGCAGCACTTCCCGCACCTTGAACACGTTGATGCCATACAGCTGCTTGCCATCCAGGCGAAAAAGCAACAACTCCAGGCGATTCTGCCCTACCAGCTGTGTGCGCTGGTTTACTGAATCCATTACACCTGCCATGCCTTTACTCCTACGCTAAAACCTTGGGTCATACCTGCAGGGCAGCGCGCCCCCAACACTAAACGGCACGAGCTTTGCTATTTGTTGGTCATGGATATTAAAACGACAGTTTCCCGACGCCTTCGATCCCCACAGTACCGCAGATTATTCTGCGCCTGTGCGACGTTGCTTGCCTTGAGCCTGGGCACCGCGGCCCGCGCAGACAACGTCACCTTGCCTGATCTACTTATCGGCGTCACTCAAGGCTTTCTTGAGTTCACTGTAGAAGATTATCTGGCGAGCACCCAGACACCGGGGCGTTATGAAATCCAGGTCAACCAACTGGACCCACGCCTGCGCATGCCAATGTGCGACAAGGAATTGACAGCCACCCTGGAAAGCCCGGCCCAGCCAATCGGCCGCGTAACCGTCAAGGTCCGCTGTGACGGCGCCTCGCCCTGGACGGTGTTCGTGCCTGCCCAGGTCAAGCTGTTCCGCGATGTGGTGGTGGTTGCGCGCCCGCTGAAACGCACCGGCATCATCGGTTTCGAGGATGTTGTACTGCGCGAGCGCGACATCAGCATGATCAATCAGGGCTACCTGACGTCTCTCGATCAGGCCGTCGGGCAGAAATTGACCCGACCAGTGGTCACCGACCAGGTCATCACCCTGGTGCAATTGGAACAGGCAGAAGTGATTCGCAAGGGCGACCAGGTGGTGATTTCCGCCAGCAGCGGTGGGCTGAACGTGAAGATGCCGGGCGAAGCCCTGTCCAACGGCGGCATGAGCGAACAGATCCGGGTCAAGAACCTCAACTCCAATCGCGTGATCAAGGCGCGCGTGACTGCGCCGGGTCAAGTGGAGGTAGCTTTATAGATCACTGGTATCGGACGCCGGGTTTTCCTACACTGTCGGTTGGGTGCCGGCCTGTGCAGTTTATTGTCAATTGCGCCTAAAGTTTGTCCGGGTATGGCCGAAAACATGGCAAGCGTCCAAATACCCAGAGGTTTTTTTATCATGGTCATCGATTTCAGTCGTTTAAATAACACCCCGGCTACGTCGGGCACTACGCGCACCAGCGGTGCCAAGGACAGCGTAGAAGCCAAGGCCCAGCCACTGCCCGCCAAGGCGGAACAGGCCAGCGCCAGCCAGAGCGGGGAATCCGTACACCTGAGCAATGAGGCTCAACAGTTGCAGAAGGTCACTGACTCGCTGCGCGATCAACCGGTCGTCAATAAAGCCCGTGTGGCCGAATTGAAACAGGCAATCGCCGATGGCAGCTATAAAGTCGACAGCAACCGTGTAGCCAGCAAGCTGCTTAATTTCGAAGCCGAGCGCTAGGCAAAGGCCTGCGCCGGGCTTTTGGACGCTTAAACCCCAAGGCCAGCCATGCATCACGACGAACATTTGCTTCAACTGATCATTGATGATCACGCGCCGACGCAACAGCTGCTCGAGCTGCTCAAGGAGGAATCCTTGGCCCTCTACGGCCGGGACATGCCCTTGCTGGAAGAAATTCTCGCGCGCAAGCAGTCGTTGATTGTCCTGCTGGAACAGCACGGCAAGAAACGCAGCCAGATCCTCATCAGCCTGGGCCTGCCAGCCGACCACGATGGCCTGGCGCAACTGGCCAGCCATTCCTCGGTGGGCGATCAGCTACTGGCTCAGAGCAAAGAACTCAATCAATTGCTCGCCCAGTGCCAGGAAGCCAACCTGCTCAACGGTCAGTCGATCCAGCTTCAGCAAGCTACGACCGCCAACCAGTTGCGTATACTTCACGGCGGAGAGCCTCCGGCGCTTTACAACGCCCAGGGTTCCACCTCGCGCCTGGTCAAGCCAAGCACCCGCAGCCAAGCCTGATGTCGGTTTACGGCCCGCCCTATCCAAGGCGCGTTAGATACTGGCAGAATGCCTGCTTTTGCGTGTAGTCGTACTTTGTCTGGAGATGGAAGAACCGTGTTCAACGCCCTTAATGCGGAAGATGCACCGCAGCCACCCAAGGTACTCACCACGCCTCTGGAAATCGCCGGCACCTTGCGGATGCTGCAAGAAAGCCATGACCCACTGATCATCACCTTCCACGAACGCAGCCAGCGCTTCCAAAGTTACCTGGTAGACGTCGATCGGGACAACGGCACCCTGTCCCTGGACGAAATGATCCCCCGTGACGGCGAACGTCACCTGGAAAATGGCGAACCCTTCCGCATCGAAGGCTTCCACGAAGGCGTACGCGTCGCGTGGGAAAGCAACGGCAGCCTGAGCATCAGCGAAAAGGACGGCCACCGCATCTACACCGGTGGCATGCCGGACGAAGTGGTCTACCACCAGCGCCGCAACGCCTTCCGAGCGGCCTTGAAGCTGGCCCAACTGGTCAACATCGAACTGGGCGGCGAAAAACTCAAGGCGCCAGTCAGCGGCAAGCTGCTGGATATTTCTGCCACTGGCTGCAAATTGCGCTTTGAAGGCGACATCTCCGAGCGCCTGCAACTGGGCCAGGTCTATGACCGCTTCATCGCCGCCCTGCCCTTCGGCAGCATGACCACCTCGGTCGAACTGCGTTACCTGCATTTCGAAGACAAGATCAACACCACCTTCGCCGGCGTGCGCTTTCACAACATGAGCGGGCTGGTGCAGCGTCAGGTGGAGCGCTTTGTGTACCAATTGCAACGCGAAGCACGGCGCTTCGACAAAGACGACGATTTTTAACACGTAAAGATCGCGACAAAAAAACGGGCAGATCCTGATGGGATCTGCCCGTTTTTGCTTTCAGGGGCGCGCCCGGCTCAAGTCGTGGGGATGCTCGTCCGGGTCCAGCGGGTCGGACGGCTCCTCAGCAACAGGCTCCTCCACCGGCGATTCAGGCTCGGCCTCCGGCTCCGGGGCGGGATTCTGCATTTGCTCCTGCACCACCTGCTCATCCACCCGAGGGTCGAGCGCAGCCACCAGCGGCGAGCTGGACATACTGTCGGGCATCGCCACATGGTGCAGCGGTGCGTCGTCCACCTGATGCAGGTTGGTCACGGCTTTCGGCCGGATGCGCCACACCAGGATCAACGCGCACAGGCTGAAAAATGCGTACAGCATGTGGCTGCCGAACAGTTTCATTACCACACCGGCGAGCAACGGCCCGATACTCGCACCAACGCCGTAGGTCACCAGCAACATCGCCGTGAGCGACACGCGGCGGTCGCCCTCCACGTGGTCATTGGAGAACGCCACTGCCAGCGGGTACAGGCAAAACTGCACTAGGGAACACAAGAAACCGGCCACGAACAAGACTTCCAGCGGCACGTTGGTCATCACCGCCAAGGGTAAAGCCGCCACCGCCAGGCACAGGGCAAAGCAGCGAATCAGCAGGGCGCGGTCATAGCGGTCCGACAACCACCCCAACGGCCACTGCACCACCAGGCCGGCAAAAATGCAGCTACCCATAAACAGACCCACTTGCTCGGTGGTAAGCCCCTGCTGAGAGGCATACAACGGCGCCAGACCGTAAAACGACCCCACAATCAGCCCTGCACCCAGCACGGTACTCAGCGACTGCGGCACGCGTTTGATAAAGAAGCGCGGCTCCATCGGCGCCGGGTGCAGAGGCGCCGGGTGAATACGGCGCGTCATGGCCACCGGCACCAGGCACAGGGCAAAGCACAGCGCGACCAGCATCAGCAATTCGAGGCCGAGCTGGGGGTGCATCACCAGAATCAGTTGGCCCAACACCAACCCCAGGTAGGAAGCGATCATGTAGCCGCTGAACACCGCGCCACGCTGCTTGGCGTCCGCCTGCTCATTGAGCCAGCTTTCGATCACCATGTACTGGCACATCATCCCCAAGCCCACAATCATCCGCAGCACGATCCATGCTGGCAGCCAGTTGATCAGCCCATGGCCGAGCACCGCCGCTCCGACGATCCCGGCACAGGTAGCGTAAGCGCGGATGTGGCCGACCCGACCAATCAGGCGATGCCCGATCTTGCCACCCAGCACCAGGCCAAAATAGTTGGCGGCCATCAGCGCACCCACCCACAGGCTGTCGACATGGTCGGCCGCCAGGCGCAGGGCCAGGTAGGTACTGAGCAGGCCGGAGCCGATCAGCATCATCAAGGAGGCGAAATAAAGGGCTCGAAAAGGTTTCCAGATCTGGCGCATCGGCGTTCCGAGCGGCTCCTTGCAGTAAGAGACAGGGCTACCGAAATGATAGTCCGGGGTTGCCGGGCCCGGACAGGCGAAAGGCGCTGTTTCCGGGGATTATTTTGCTTAACAGCTCAGACGCTGCCGGGGGGCGTGCAAGGTACACCGTTGCGAAAAATACCCGACCGTACGTGCTGTGAACATTGATCGGCGGCAAGGTTCGACCGGGAGTTGAAAACAACCAACACGCACGAAAAAGCCCCGCCAGAATAATCTGTGCGGGGCTTTGTCATAGGCGTTTGATTGGTGTCCCAGGGCCGGTTCGAACGGCCAACCTTCCCCTTAGGAGGGGGATGCTCTATCCAATTGAGCTACTGGGACTAATGACAGCCATCAGGCCTTGGGCACTGAGACGGACGGCGTGCATGTTAACGGCCAAGGTGGGTTTTGTCATGTCGTCCTTAGGCTTTTTGAATGTAGGCCGATGCGGGTGCTGGCGATGTTGTTCAGGCCCCGCAAACACGGGCACCTGACGCCATCGTGCAAAATGCAACCCTCCAAAATGCCAGCATTGCAAATTGCAACCTTTGCACGCTTTAAAGTAGACTCAACCCATTGATTTTATTGAAATAAAACATTGGCACAAGACCTGCAATACTTCTCCTACGAAAGCCATTCAGCCACGGCGTTAAAGCGGAGAACATGACCATGAACAGTGCCCTTCTGTTAGCCCTCAACACCGTAGCCTTGGCTGCATTGCTGATGTTCCACTTCCAATCGACTGGCAGCAACGATCCCGCACAGATCAGCCAAGCCGTGCCGCACCATCTGCAACAGCGCCCACAACTGGCAGTGATGACCCCCGGTGCTCAATCGCCGGTACGCCTGACCCAAGGTACCCAGGCCGCACCCGCCTCTGAACACTGGGTTTTCTGAGGAAACCACTCATGACCAAACCAGCCTGGTTGTTTTTATGCCTGACCGTCGTCACTGGCCTGCTCGGCCTGAATGCCGACTCCCAGGACGGACAAACCACCGCGTTCATTGCCACCGGCGTGCTGGCCAGCCTGCTGCTGTTGACGCTGATCGTGGGCCGCCGCATCAAGTTCGACCCGGTTTTACGCTGACCCCTGCCCCCTCCCCTCCCCTCCCTACCTTATGTCGCCTCGCCCTCGCTAATCGGCAAATTGCCACTAGTCTTAAAGATAAGGGCAAAAGGCCAGTTTGCTATACGATGTGCGGCCTCAAAGCCCCTGTCGGCCTGGGCTTACGGGAAGTTCCCCTGCGCATTCACTGGTTGAAAAGTTTTCCAACCAGTCCGCAAAAATGTAAATGAGTGCTGGCATAAAGCCTTTAGGCAGTTCAATATTTGTCACAGAATTGACGCCAAGGAACTGTCAAATCTGAGGCATGATGCGGCCTCTTTGCAATTAGGGTTGAACTTTAGTCGTGAGCCTTGTCTTAACACTCATCTTGCGGCCAATTCCAAAAACCGCTCCCCTGAACTAACCGGTTAAATATATGCGCCCATTGAAACAGGCAATTTATTCCAGCCGTACGGCTGACAAATTCGTCGTACGTCTGCCAGACGGAATGCGGGAACGCATTGCCGAGGTGGCTCGCAATCATCACCGCAGCATGAACTCCGAAATCATCGCGCGCCTGGAACAAAGCCTTATTCAGGAAGGTGCGCTGGGTGAGGAGTTGAGCATGCGTCTGGACAGCCCGGAGCTGTCGCTGCACGAACGCGAACTGCTGCAGCGTTTTCGTCAGCTCTCCCATCGCCAGCAAAATGCTCTCGTCTCGCTTATCGCGCACGACGTTGAAGCGGCCGCAGAAGCCAATTGATTTAAAGCTGAAAGCCCAAGCCAGCCATGTGCTGGCTTTTTTTTGCCTGGAATTTGGCAGGAATACTCAGAGGAGCAAAGCAAGGCGGGAGCAGAGTTGCTCCCGCCGGACAGGTCACAGCAGGAAGATCGTCGCCAACCCCAGGAAGATGAAGAAGCCGCCACTGTCGGTCATGGCGGTGATCATCACGCTGGCGCCCATCGCGGGGTCGCGCCCCAGGCGCGCCAGCGTCATGGGGATCAGCACCCCCATCAGCGCCGCCAACAACAGGTTGAGTGTCATGGCAGCCGTCATCACCACGCCCAGCGACCAACTGCCGTACAGCAAGTAGGCAACCACGCCGATCACCCCACCCCACACCAAGCCGTTGATCAGGCCCACTGCCAACTCTTTACGCAGCAGACGCGAGGAATTGGCGGTACTCACCTGATCCAGCGCCATGGCGCGCACGATCATCGTGATGGTCTGGTTACCGGAGTTGCCACCAATGCCGGCCACGATTGGCATCAGCGCCGCCAGGGCTACCAGCTTTTCGATGGAGCCCTCGAACAGGCCGATCACGCGGGAAGCGATAAACGCGGTGATCAGATTGACGGCCAGCCATGCCCAACGGTTACGCAGTGAGCGCCACACGGAAGCGAAGATATCTTCCTCTTCACGCAAACCCGCCATGTTGAGGACTTCGGTTTCACTTTCTTCACGAATCAGGTCGACGATTTCATCGATGGTCAAACGGCCGATCAACTTGCCGTTCTTGTCGACCACCGGCGCCGAAATCAAGTCATAGCGTTCGAACGCCTGGGCGGCATCGTAGGCATCTTCATCCGGATGAAAACTGACCGTGTCACTGGCCATCAGATCCGCAACCTTCTTGTCCGGATCATTGACCAGCAATCGCTTGATCGGCAACACGCCCTTGAGGATGCCCTCGTAGTCGACCACGAACAGCTTGTCGGTATGGCCGGGCAACTCTTTGAGTCGGCGCAGGTAACGCAGGACCACTTCCAGGCTGACGTCTTCGCGGATGGTGACCATCTCGAAGTCCATCAGGGCGCCGACCTGATCCTCGTCATAGGACAACGCCGAGCGCACGCGCTCACGCTGCTGGGTGTCGAGGGCCTCCATCAGCTCATGGACAACATCACGCGGCAGCTCAGGGGCCAGGTCCGCCAGTTCGTCGGCGTCCATCTCCTTGGCCGCAGCCAGGAGCTCGTGATCGTCCATGTCGGCGATCAGGGTTTCCCGGACAGAATCGGACACTTCAAGCAGGATGTCGCCATCGCGGTCGGCCTTGACCAACTGCCACAGGGTCAGTCGATCATCCAGCGGCAAGGCTTCGAGAATATAGGCGACGTCGGCGGAGTGCAGATCATCGAGCTTGCGTTGCAGCTCGACGAGGTTTTGCCGGTGAACCAGGTTTTCTACGCGGTCCTGATTCGGACCTTCCTGGCGGTGCGTGAGGTCTTCGACCACGCGCTGGCGCTGCAGCAGCTCAATAACTTGAGCCAGACGATCCTGCAGGCTTTCTTGTGTTTTCTTTACTTCTACTTCGGTCATAGGCGAACTCCACTCCCAGCAGCGGGGCACGCCGGAAGGATCAATCAGTCAATTCATGATTGGTAAAGCGGGGTACTGAGTAACTACTGGGTAAGTCCATGGAGGTATTCCACAAGCCCCGGCGGGGCTGACGGGCGCAATGATACACGCTGCGCGCGCTTTAAACGTTAAAAAACTGGAAAGAACAAGCGCTTGCGAGCCAAAGCTGAGTATCGGCTGCATCTATGAACTGCGACGACGCCGTCCGAAAGGAAAACACACGAAAAGAAAGAATAGTTAAAGCCTGGGACAAATCCGACCCAAACCCCAGACGGCAAAAAGCCCGCACTAGGCGGGCTTTTTGTTTGTATGGTGCACTCGACAGGATTCGAACCTGTGACCGCTCGGTTCGTAGCCGAGTACTCTATCCAGCTGAGCTACGAGTGCAGAGTGTGTTTTTAGACCAGATCACAACTGGTTGGAGCCAAGCTACCTGCATTGCTGCAACTAACTCTTAAATGGTGCACTCGACAGGATTCGAACCTGTGACCGCTCGGTTCGTAGCCGAGTACTCTATCCAGCTGAGCTACGAGTGCATTTGTTGCCGCGCATTATAGGCCGTTCAATCTCTATGTAAAGCTATTTTTTCGAGTAATTTCAACAACTTACCGAAAAAACCAGATTGCAACGTACTAAGCAAATAATGGCGGAGAACGGGGGATTCGAACCCCCGACACCCTTTTGAGGTGTACTCCCTTAGCAGGGGAGCGCCTTCGGCCACTCGGCCAGCTCTCCGCAACACGGGGCGTATATTAACCACGTTCATCCCCGTTTGCAAACATAAAAAACGATAAAAATTAAAGGCTTGGTTCTTCGTCCTTCTCTTTCTTGATCCGCAGGTAGATTTCCTCGCGGTGCACCGCTACCTCTTTCGGAGCGTTAACCCCAATACGTACTTGATTGCCTTTGACGCCGAGCACGGTCACGGTGATTTCGCCATCACCGATAATCAGGCTTTCTGCGCACCGACGAGTCAGAATCAGCATACCTTTCTCCTCACGCATTTCAGTTCAGGAACAACAGTCTGCAAAAAAAAGGCGTTCGGCCCACGACCTCACGGTCGTAACCCTAACGGCCTAAGTATTGTCGAGCGCATGTAAAAGACCACGCGCCCTACAAAAAAATGAAAGGCGCGGTAAACCGCGCCTTCCTGGCATTGCATCACTCGCCCTGTCGGGCCGGAGCGTCCAGCTCAAACGCGGTATGCAGCGCACGTACAGCCAGTTCCAGGTACTTCTCTTCGATCACCACCGAGACTTTGATTTCCGAGGTGGAGATCATCTGGATGTTGATGCTTTCCTTGGCCAGCGCCTCGAACATGCGGCTGGCAACACCGGCATGGGAACGCATGCCCACACCCACGATCGACACCTTGGCAATCTTGGTATCGCCAACCACTTCACGGGCGCCAATCTCGCTCGCGGTGTTCTGCAGGATACGTTCGGCTGCATCGTACTCGTTGCGGTGTACGGTGAAGGTGAAATCGGTGGTGTTATCGTGCGAAACGTTCTGCACGATCATGTCCACTTCAATGTTTGCGCCGCTGATAGGGCCCAGGATCTTGAACGCCACGCCCGGGGTGTCTGGCACGCCACGGATCGTCAGCTTGGCTTCATCGCGGTTGAAAGCGATGCCGGAAATGATCGGCTGTTCCATGGATTCCTCTTCATCAATAGTAATGAGGGTGCCCGGACCCTCTTTGAAGCTGTGCAATACGCGCAGCGGAACGTTGTACTTGCCGGCGAATTCCACCGCGCGGATCTGCAACACCTTGGAACCGAGGCTGGCCATTTCCAGCATCTCTTCAAAAGTGATCTTGTCCAGGCGTTGGGCCACGGACACCACACGCGGGTCAGTGGTGTAAACGCCGTCCACATCGGTGTAGATCTGGCATTCATCGGCCTTGAGAGCCGCTGCCAGCGCCACGCCGGTGGTGTCCGAACCGCCACGCCCGAGGGTGGTGATGTTGCCCTGCTCGTCCACACCCTGGAACCCTGCTACAACTACCACACGCCCGGCCTTGAGATCTGTGCGGATTTTCTGATCATCAATCTGCAGGATGCGCGCCTTGGTATGCGCACTGTCGGTCAGGATGCGGACCTGGCTGCCAGTGTAGGACACCGCCGGCACACCGCGCTTGTTCAGCGCCATGGCCAACAGTGCAATGGTCACCTGCTCACCGGTGGACACGATCACATCCAGCTCACGCGGCAGCGGTTGTTGATCGCCGCTGATTGCCTTGGCCAGATCGATCAGGCGATTGGTTTCGCCGCTCATGGCCGACAGCACCACCACCAAGTCGTCGCCGGCATCGCGGAATTTCTTAACCTTGTCGGCCACCTGCTCGATTCTTTCGACAGAGCCGACCGAGGTGCCTCCAAATTTCTGTACGATCAAAGCCATTTCTAAGCCGCCTCAGCCCGTAAAGGGGCGCCCAATAAACGAATCTTCCAGCAACCGAGCGAGCCCACGACTAGACCATGGGCTCATTAACAGCGCCTTAAATACCTGCCTCGACAAACGGCACGGTCAGGGCCAGGGCCGCGTCCAGAGCACCGGCGTCTACACCACCGCCTTGCGCCATGTCCGGACGACCACCGCCCTTCCCGCCCACTGCCGCAGCGGCTTGTTTCATCAAATCACCGGCCTTGAGTTGGCCAGTCAGGTCTTTGGTTACACCGGCAACCAGAACGACCTTATCCTCATGGACACTGCCGAGCAGGATCACTGCGCGGCCGAGCTTGTTCTTCAACTGATCGACCAAGGCCAACAGCGCCTTGCCGTCCTGACCGTCCAGGCGCACAGCCAGGACTTTCACGTCCTTGACGTCCACCGCAGAAGCCGACAGGTCATCACCCGCAGCGCTGGCCGCCTTGGCTTGCAACTGCTCAAGCTGTTTCTCCAGCGCACGGTTGCGCTCCAGCACGGCGGACAGTTTGTCGATCAGGTTGTCGCGGCTGCCCTTGACCAGGGTGGCCGCTTCCTTGAGTTGTTCTTCAGCCGCATTCAGGTAGGCCAGGGCCGCAGCCCCGGTCACCGCCTCGATACGACGCACACCGGATGCTACGCCACCTTCGCTGACAATTTTCAGCAGGGCAATGTCGCCGGTACGGTTGGCATGGATGCCGCCACACAGCTCCACCGAGAAGTCGCCGCCCATGCTCAGTACGCGCACGTTGTCGCCGTACTTCTCGCCGAACAACGCCATGGCGCCTTTGGCCTTGGCAGTCTCGATGTCGGTTTCTTCGGTTTGCACCGGGGTGTTCTTGCGAATCTCGGCGTTGACGATGTCTTCCAGCGCCTTGATCTGCTCTGGCTTGATCGCTTCAAAGTGGCTGAAGTCGAAACGCAGGCGCTGGCTGTCGACCAACGAGCCCTTCTGCTGGACGTGCTCGCCCAACACCTGGCGCAATGCGGCGTGCAGCAAGTGCGTGGCCGAGTGGTTCAGCGCGGTGGCATGGCGTACGTCGGCATCGACCTGGGTGTCGACCGGCGCGCCCACCGTCAGGTTGCCCAGCACCAAAACACCGTGATGCAGGAACGCACCGCCGGTTTTGGTGGTGTCGCGCACTTCAAAGCGGCCGGAGGTCGAGCTCAGGAAGCCACAGTCGCCCACCTGGCCACCGGACTCGGCGTAGAACGGGGTCTGGTCCAGGACCACGACCGCCTCGTCGCCTTCGCTCAACACGTCGACCGACTTGCCGTCTTTATAGAGGGCAACAATCTTGGCCGAACCAACGGTGGCACTGTAGCCAGTGAATTCGGTGGGTACGTCAACCTTGACCAGGGTGTTGTAGTCCAGGCCAAACGAGCTGGCGGAACGCGCGCGCACGCGCTGGGCCTCCATCTCACGCTCGAAACCGACCTCATCGATGGTCAGCTCACGCTCACGGGCGATATCGGCGGTCAGGTCCATCGGGAAGCCGTAGGTGTCATACAGCTTGAACACCACGTCGCCCGGCACCACGGTGCCTTTGAGCCCGGCCAGGTCCTGCTCCAGAATCTTCAGGCCGTGTTCCAGGGTCTTGGAGAATTGCTCCTCCTCGGCCTTGAGCACGCGCTCGATATTGCCTTGCTGCTGCTTGAGTTCCGGGAAGGCTTCGCCCATCTCGGCAACCAGTGCGGCAACGATTTTGTAGAAGAAGCTGCCAGTGGCGCCCAGCTTGTTACCGTGACGGCAGGCGCGTCGGATGATGCGACGCAGCACATAGCCACGGCCTTCGTTGGACGGCAGCACACCATCGGCAATCAGGAAGCCGCAGGAACGGATGTGGTCCGACACCACCTTGAGCGAAGACTGGTTTTCATTGGCGCAGCCAATGGCCGCCGCCGACGCGCTCAGCAGGTTGGTGAACAGGTCAATTTCATAGTTGGAATGCACGTGCTGCATGACCGCACTGATCCGCTCCAGGCCCATGCCGGTATCCACCGACGGTGCCGGCAGCGGATGCAACACGCCGTCGGCGGTGCGGTTGAACTGCATGAACACGTTGTTCCAGATCTCGATGTAACGGTCGCCGTCTTCTTCCGGCGAGCCTGGTGGGCCACCCCAGATGTCGGCGCCGTGGTCGTAGAAGATCTCGGTGCAAGGGCCACACGGGCCGGTATCGCCCATGGTCCAGAAGTTGTCGGATGCGTATGGCGCGCCTTTGTTGTCGCCGATGCGGATCATGCGCTCAGCGGGCACACCGATTTCCTGGGTCCAGATGTCATACGCTTCGTCGTCCGTCGCGTACACGGTGACCCAGAGTTTTTCCTTGGGCAGCTTCAGCACGCCGGTCAGGAAGGTCCAGGCGAAGGTGATCGCGTCTTTCTTGAAATAGTCGCCAAAGCTGAAATTACCCAGCATTTCGAAGAAGGTGTGGTGGCGTGCGGTGTAACCGACGTTTTCCAGGTCACTGTTCTTACCGCCGGCGCGTACGCACTTCTGGCTGCTGGTGGCGCGGGTGTAGGCGCGCTTTTCCTGGCCCAGGAAGCAGTCCTTGAACTGGTTCATCCCCGCGTTAGTGAACAGCAGGGTTGGGTCATTGCCTGGGATCAAGGAGCTGGAGGCGACACGGGTGTGACCTTGCTCTTCGAAGAAGCGAAGGAAGGCTTCACGGATTTCTGCGCTTTTCATAGGTTCTTCCACGGAGGCTGCGGCCAAAGGCCAGTGCGCAACATCATCAGACGGAGCGACGGCAAAGGGCCGCATTATATCGGCCCTTTGCCGGTGGTACAGCGTGTTTATGCGATAGAGAGGTTCAATTAGACGGTCTGCACGCTCATTTTTGCGAGAATTCGACGAATGTCTGCGCCACCTGCTCGATCTGCGCCCGGCTTACATCCAGGTGCGTGACCATGCGCAGACGCGGCGCGACGCTCAGCTTGATCCCGCGCTCGGCGGCAAACGCCTTCAAGGCCTGCGCCCGGTCGCCAATCTGCACGTAGACCATATTGGTTTGCACCGACTCCACCTCATAACCGGCCTGACGCAGCGCATCGCCCAGCCATTGGGCATTGGCGTGGTCATCGGCCAGGCGCTCTACCTGATGATCCAGCGCATACAGCCCCGCCGCCGCCAGCGAACCGGCCTGGCGCATGCCGCCGCCGACCATCTTGCGCAAACGGCGCGCCTTGGCGATCAAGGCCGTGGAGCCGCACAGCACCGAGCCAATCGGCGCGCCGAGGCCCTTGGACAGGCACACCGAGACCGAGTCGAAATGCCGGGCGATCTCCCGCGCATCCACCCCAAGCTTGACCGCAGCGTTGTAGAGCCGTGCGCCATCCAAGTGCAGGGCCAGGCCGTGTTCACGGGTAAAGGCGCGCGCCTGCTCCAGGTACGCCAGCGGGAGCACCTTGCCCTGCATGGTGTTTTCCAGCGCCAACAGCCGGGTGCGGGCGAAGTGGAAGTCATCCGGCTTGATGGCCTCGAGCACCTGGGCAAGGTCGAGGGAACCGTCTGCCTGCACCTCCAGCGGCTGCGGCTGGATCGAGCCCAGCACCGCCGCGCCACCGCCTTCATATTTGTAGGTGTGGGCCTGCTGGCCGACGATGTATTCCTCGCCGCGCTCACAGTGAGCCATCAATGCCAGCAGATTGCTCATGGTGCCGGTGGGCACGAACAGCGCCGCGGCAAACCCCAGGCGCCTGGCCAGTTCGGCTTCGAGATGATTGACGCTCGGGTCTTCGCCGTAGACGTCATCGCCGCTGACGGCAGTCGCCATCGCGTCGAGCATGCCGGGCGTGGGTTGGGTCACGGTGTCGCTGCGCAGGTCGATCACAGACATCAAACAAACCTCGAAGGGGTGCATTGAGTTTCTTATGAAGATGATTACTGCGGGCAACACCACGGAATATCAAGCCCCGACTGCATTCAATCGAATACCAACCAAACAAACCGATATAGGTTATCGATACGGCGATCGTGCAGTTTTTGAAAAACCATGTTAAAAACTCTCCGCCGCCAGGGTTCTGGCGGCAACGTTCTCAGGGCGGGGTGCAATTCCCCACCGGCGGTAATTGCACGCAATGTGCATAGCCCGCGAGCGCTTGGCGCCTCGAACTGCTCACGCAGGACGGCGACAAGGTCAGCAGACCCGGTGTGATCCCGGGGCCGACGGTCATAGTCCGGATGAAGAGAGAACGGGATTGGCACCTAAGGGCCGCGCACCTATTGTGCAGGCGTACCCTTAAATCCCATTCGATTCATAACGCCCTGTTTTTTTCTTAAACAGGAGTCAGAACATGCAACCCACCGCAATCGACAGCAAAAGCAAAAACCACCACGGCGAGCGCGTCGCGTTTATCCAGGCCTGCTGGCACAAGGATATTGTCGACCAATCCCGTAAAGGTTTCCTCGCCGAAATGATCGCCCAGGGCTACCAGGAATCGGACATCGATTTCTTCGAAGTCGGCGGCGCCTTTGAAATGCCCCTGCACGCCAAGCTGCTGGCCAAGACCGGCCGTTACGCCGGTATCGTCGCTGCCGCGCTGGTGGTAGACGGCGGCATCTACCGCCACGAATTCGTCGCCCAGTCGGTGGTCAGCGGCCTGATGCAGGTGCAGCTGGAAACCGAAGTGCCGGTGTTCTCGGTGTCCCTGACCCCGCACCACTTCCACGCCGGCAGCGAACACCACACCTTCTTCTACGAACACTTCGTGCACAAGGGCCAGGAAGCTGCACGCACCTGCGCCGACACCCTGCACAAGGTCCGCGCGATCCGTCGCAGCGAGCCGCGCGCTGTAGCGGTCTAAGCAACACTGCAAAACCAATGTGGGAGGGGGCTTGCTCCCGATGGCGGTGCATCAGCTAAATATAAGCTGGCTGACACACTGCTATCGGGAGCAAGCCCCCTCCCACATTTGGATCCGGTTAAACCTTGGGATTCAGGCCAGCCCGGCATCCGTGGTCGGCACGATCAATATTCCTGCTCGTGCTGTAGCGGTCCAAGCAACACTGCAAAACCAATGTGGGAGGGGGCTTGCTCCCGATGGCGGTGCATCAGCTAAATATAAGCTGGCTGACACACCACTATCGGGGGCAAGCCCCCTCCCACATTTGGATCCGGTTAAACCTTGGGATTCAGGCCAGCCCGGTATCCGTGGTCGGCACGATCAATATCCCTGCTCGTGCTGTAGCGGTCCAAGCAACACTGCAAAACCAATGTGGGAGGGGGCTTGCTCCCGATGGCGGTGCATCAGCTAAATATAAGCTGGCTGACACACTGCTATCGGGGGCAAGCCCCCTCCCACATTTGGATCCGGTTAGACCTTGGGATTCAGGCCAACCTGGCATCCGTGGTCGGCACGATCAATATCACTGCTCGTGCTGTAGCGGTCCAAGCAACACTGCAAAACCAATGTGGGAGGGGGCTTGCTCCCGATGGCGGTGCATCAGCTAAATATAAGCTGGCTGACACACCACTATCGGGGGCAAGCCCCCTCCCACATTTGGATCCGGTTAAACCTTGGGATTCAGGCCAGCCCGGCATCCGTGGTCGGCACGATCAATATTCCTGCTCGTGCTGTAGCGGTCCAAGCAACACTGCAAAACCAATGTGGGAGGGGGCTTGCTCCCGATGGCGGTGCATCAGCTAAATACAAGCTGGCTGACACACTGCTATCGAGGGCAAGCCCCCTCCCACATTTGGATCCGGTTAAACCTTGGGATTCAGGCCAACCCGGCATCCGTGGTCGGCACGATCAATATCCCTGCGCGCAAGCCATTCTTTACCTTGGGGTTGGGGAAGATGATGCGGGCGCCCTCCTCCTCGATCACCCAGCGGGTCTTGGCCACGTCTTCGGCCAGCAGATAACCCGGTGCCAGCGGCGAAAAGTTTTCCACGTCCATCGGCAGGTGCATCAGGAAGGCGTCGCTGTGCTTGATGACTTCACGGGACACGGCAAACAGTTGCAGGCCATCCAGGCTGTCGGTTGCCGGCTCGTTGCCCTCGATGATCTGCTTGAGGCGGGTTTCCAGTCGGGACACGTCCACACCCTGGTTCTGCCCGAACGGCCGCGCCTTGCCCAGCTCCAGGGTGAAGGCTTCGGCCTCCAGCTGCTCGTAGGTAAACGCGGTGAAGGTGATTGAGGTCTTGTTCTGCAGCAGCACCGCTTGCATGCCGGCCGCGTGCAGACGCGCCAGCTCGTGGCGTGAGTGCTGGCGACCGTCCTTCCACGGGTACAAGGCGAACTGCTCGATTTTCGAGCCGCGAATGGCCGTGTGCAGGTCGTAATGCAGGCGCGAACGGCCCGGCAGGTTGAAGAAGCTGCGCGCCCGTTGCTCAAGTTCAGCGGCGCGCATGGCTTCGGGGCCGATGTTTTTTTCATGCCGGCCGTTGAACAGCCGGTTGACGTCCAGTTCGAGGTAACGCTCGCCGCGGCGCATGGCTTCGGGGTTGCCGAACAGGAACAGAATACGGGAACGGGGTTTGATCTCCCCGCGGGCGATGCCATGCAACAGGCGGTCGAGCAGCTCGATCGGCGCGGTTTCATTGCCATGGATGCCGGACGACAGCAGCAGGTCACTGCCGTTGTCCAACGCCTGCGGCGGGCGCACTTCGAGTGCGCCCTCGCTGAGCCAGCGCATCTGCACGCCGTCGACAGTCAGTTGAATTTTTTGCGCCGGTTCACGACCGGCGAGGGTCAGTTCAAGCAGTTTGCCAAGGGCGAGCATAAGCAGCTTCCTTAGTGGTTGCAGCCAGGACCGTGGACGTGATCGTCGTCGTCACCTTCAACGTCGGCCGGTTCCATTTCCAGTTGCAGGCTCATCAGGTTGGTGGCCAGTGGGCGCATCAGCAGGTTGGCGTATTCGGCGTCGCCTTCTTCCACGTCCACACCGATCAGCAGTTGGCCACGGCCGTCGTGTTGGATCCAGATTTCCTTGCCCTGCCAGACCACGGCGACGCGGGTGCAGGAAGTTTCCAGCTGGGTGCCGTCGGTGTCTTCAAGAATCAGTTTCAGGGTGTCGGTAGTCATAAAATAACTCTCAGCATAGGGCGTAAAAGAAGGTGGCGTTAATTGATCTGGAAAGGATAAACCGAGCCCAGTTTAAGGATTTGCGTCAGTTCATCCAATGCCGTCCGGCACTCCAGCAACAATTGCGGGTCAGCCAGGTCGGTTTCGCGCAGGCTGTCGCGGTAGTGCTTGTCGACCCACTGGGTCAGCGTGTCGTACAACGGCGCGGTCATGATAACCCCTGGGTTCACCGCCGCCAGTTCCGTTTGGTTCAACGCTACGCGCAAGCGCAGGCACGCCGGGCCACCGCCGTTCTGCATGCTTTGCTTGAGGTCGAAGACTTTTACCTCGCGAATCAACCCACCGGAGGCGGTCAGGTTTTGCAGGTAGTGCCACACGCGTTCGTTGGCGCGGCATTCTTCCGGCACGATCAGCAGCATCGAGCCGTCGGCACGGGTCAGCAATTGGCTGTTGAACAGGTAGGAACGCACCGCGTCTTCGACGCTGACCTGCGCACGAGGCACGCAGACCGCCTGGAAGTTGCCGCCCAGCTTGCCCAACTTGCCGTGCAGTTCGCCGAGCATCTGTTCGGTATTGAGGAACGCGTCCTCGTGATAGAACAGCACTTCGCCATTGCCCACCGCGATCACGTCGTTGTGGAACACACCAGCATCGATCACCGCCGGGTTCTGCTGGCCATAGACCACGCCGTCGTCCTTTAGCCCGTGCAGGCGTGCAACCGCCTGGGATGCTTCAAGCGTCTGGCGCGCCGGGTATTTCTGCGGCGCCGGGTAACGGGTGTCGAACGCGCTGCGGCCGAACACGAAAAACTCGACGCCCGCCTCGCCGTAGTCACGGCAGAAGCGCGTGTGGTTGGCCGCGCCTTCGTCACCGAACTGCGCCACCGCCGGCAATGCCGCGTGGTGGGCGAAGTGCTTGGCGTCGGCGAACATCGCGCCCAGCACGCGGCTGGTGGTTGGGTGCTCGATGCTGCGATGGTATTTGCAGTTGAGGTTGGCGGCGGTGAAATGCACGCGGCCATCCGCCGTGTCGGCGCTTGGGCTGACCGTGGCGGCGTTGGCCACCCACATGCTCGAGGCCGAGCAGCTGGCGACCAGCAACGGCATGGCCTGCTTGGCCGCCTGTTGGATGACCTGAGCGTCGGTGCCGCTGAACCCGAGGTTGCGCAAGGCGGCGACGTCCGGGCGTTCCTGCGGCGCGAGCACGCCTTGCACAAAGCCCATGTCCATCAGCGCTTTCATTTTCTGCAGACCCTGCAACGCCGCTTCCTTGGGGTTGGAAGACTGCTGGCTGTTGCTCTGGGACGCGACGTTGCCGTAGGACAAACCGCCGTAGTTATGGGTCGGCCCCACTAGACCGTCAAAATTGACTTCATAGGATTTCATCGGCGAGGCTCCACGAACATCTGTTTTTATAGGCATCAAATTACTTGAACACACCACTGCCCTCTGTGGGAGGGGGCTTGCCCCCGATAGCAGTGGATCAGTCACCTGATTCATCAACTGACACACCGCCATCGGGAGCAAGCCCCCTCCCACATTTAGATCAGCGTAATTCCTGGCGTCAGTGTGGCTGGAACCACCAGGCTTGGGGTTTCCAGCGAGGCCACCGGGTACGCGCAATAATCCGCCGCGTAATACGCACTGGCGCGATGGTTGCCCGAGGCACCTACCCCACCAAACGGCGCAGTACTCGCAGCGCCGGTCAGCTGTTTGTTCCAGTTGACGATCCCGGCGCGACTCTCCAGCCAGAACTGCTGGTAACGCGCTTGGGAGTCCGACAGCAAGCCGGCAGCCAGGCCGTACTGGGTGTTGTTGGCCTCGGCAATCGCCGCCTCGAAATCAGCGTAGCGGATCACCTGCAGCAACGGGCCGAACAGCTCTTCGTCTTCGCGCTCGGTCACGCCGGTCACGTCGATGATGCCTGGGGTCAGCAAGGCAGCCTGGTCCTGTGGCTGGGTCATTTCCAGCAGCGCGACCGCGCCGTTGGCGAGCATCAGTTCCTGGGCGTCCATCAAGGCTTTCGCCGCACCGAGGGAAATCACCGAGCCCATGAACGGCGCCGGTTGCTGGTCAAACGCGCCGACTTCAATTGTCGCGCTGACCGCCACCAGGCGCGCCAGCAACGCATCGCCCCAGGCGCCTTGCGGCACCAGCAGGCGGCGCGCGCAGGTGCAACGCTGGCCGGCGGAGATAAACGCCGACTGGATAATGGTGTAGACCGCCGCATCCACGTCGGCCACTTCGTCGACCACCAGTGGGTTGTTGCCGCCCATTTCCAGGGCCAGGATCTTGTCCGGGCGCCCCGAGAACTGCTGATGCAAGTGGTTGCCGGTGCGGCTCGAACCGGTGAAGAACAAACCGTCGATGCCCGGGTTGGCCGCCAGCGCGATGCCGGTTTCCCGTGCCCCTTGCAGCAGGTTCAGCACGCCCGCCGGCAGGCCGGCTTCGATCCAGCATTGCACGGTCAGCTCGGCGACTTTAGGGGTCAGCTCGCTGGGCTTGAACAGCACGGTATTGCCCGCCAGCAAGGCCGGGACGATATGCCCGTTCGGCAAGTGACCGGGGAAGTTGTAGGGGCCGAATACTGCCACCACACCGTGGGGCTTGTGGCGCAATACGGCGGTGGCGTCGCCCAGGGGGCCGCTCTTTTCGCCGGTACGCTCGCGGTAGCTTTGTACCGAGATCGCGATCTTGTTGGCCATGCTGGTGACTTCGGTGGCCGATTCCCACAGTGGCTTACCGGTTTCTTCACCAATGCAGCGGGCGATTTCATCAGCGCGGCTTTTCAGGGTGGCGGCAAAGGCTTCGAGCACGCCGATACGTTCTTCCAGCGGGCGCCGAGCCCAGGCCGGGAACGCCTGGCGTGCGGCCTGCACAGCGGACTCGACCTGCTCGGCCGTGGCGCCATTGCCGGCCCACAGCACCTGCTGGGTCACCGGGTTGCGCGATTCAAACAGTTCACCCTGGCCAGCCAGCCAGCTACCTGCGATATACAGCGAATTCATTGTTTCGACTCCCGAGCAGCAGACAACGCAACAGCACGCACTTGATCACCCACCACCAGTTGCAGGCGCTTGGCGGTCTGCGGATCAACCACCAGCGTGCCTGCCGCCAGCCGGGCCGGAGCAGCCGTGATGCGGCACTCCTCGCGCTTGCGGTTATGGATCAGGAACGGCGTGGCGTCGTCCCCCGGTGTACCGATGGCGAGCACCAGCGACTGGCTGTCGCGCACGGCACGGATCTTGGTGGTTTCACACTCCACCGCCGGGCCTGCGTCAAAAATATCGACATAGCCCTGGTAGCTGAAGCCTTCGCTCTTGAGCATGCTCAGCGCGGGCTCGGTATCGGGGTGAACCTTGCCGATCACGTTGCGCGCGTCTTCGGAGAGGAAGCAGCTGTACAGCGGAAACTTGGGCATCAGCTCGGCAATAAACGCCTTGTTGCCCACGCCGGTGAGGTAGTCGGCCTGGCTGAATTCCATCTTGAAGAAGTGCCGACCCAGGCTTTCCCAGAACGGCGAGCGCCCGGCGTCGTTGGACACCCCGCGCATCTCGGCGATGATCTTGCTGCCGAACAGCTGCGGGAATTCGGCGATAAACAGCAGGCGCGCCTTGGCCAGCATGCGACCGTTGAGACCGCTGCGGTAATCGGCGTGCAGGAACAACGAGCACAATTCGGAATTGCCGGTGAGGTCGTTGGCCAGAAACAGCGTCGGGATCTCGCGGTAGATGTTCAGCTCCTGGGAGGCGCTGACCGTCAGGCCAACCCGGAAGTTGTACCAGGGCTCACGCAGGCCGACCGCACCGGCGATGGCGGAAATACCCACCACGCGGCCTTCGTCGTTTTCCAACACGAACAAGTAGTCGGCATCGCCGCGCCCGGCGTCGCCACGAAAGGTTTTTTCCGCCCAGCCCACGCGGTGGGTCAGGCGCTCTTCGTTGGCCGGCAAGGTAGTCAGGCCGGTGCCGGTGCTGCGTGCCAGATCAATCAGGGCCGGTAAATCGCTGCTGCGTACGGGACGAACGATCATGCTATCTCCTCAGACGGGCCGCCTGTTCAGGCCACCCGCGAAACTCTGTTCTTTAAACCGCAACCAGACGCACGCTGGCGCCTTCGCCGACACCCAGGGCCTCGGCCGCTGCCAGGTCCAGGGTCACCGGCTTACCGGGCGCGTAGTCCAGCTCGAGCATCACCGCGCGGTAATCCTGCAACTGCGCGTTGCTGACCAGGTACTGACGGCCAACACCCTTGACCATCTCGCCGATCTTCACCGGCACCACGCGGCTCTGGGCGATCGAGCGAATGCCCGAGACCCGCGCATGCAGCGTCGGGCCGCCGTCGAAGATGTCGATGTAGTGGTCGGTCTCGAAGCCTTCACGCATCAGGATGTCAAAGGTGATCTGTGCACGCGGGTGTACCTGGCCCATGGCTTCCTGGGCTTCGTCCGGCAGCAGCGGCACGTAGATCGGGTAATGCGGCATCAGCTCAGCGAGGAAGGTGCGGCTTTTCAGCCCGCACAGGCGCTCGGCGGCGGCGTAATTGAGGTCGAAGAAGTTGCGACCAATGGCGTCCCAGAACGGCGAGTCACCGTTCTCGTCGCTGTAGCCGACGATCTCGGTCACCACCGAGCCGGCAAAGCGCTCGGGGTGGCTGGCGACGAACAGCAGGCGGCCACGGGAATTGAGTTCCGACCACGGCGAGCCGACCAGCTCGGGCACCACGTAGAAACTGGTGAGCAGGCTGTTGCCGGTCAGGTCGTGGCACTGGGAAAGCACGTGGATTTTGTTGTGGATCTTCAGCTCGCGGGAGGCGTGCACGAAGGTCTCGTTACGAAAGCTGTAGAACGGCTCCGAGTAACCGGCCGAGGCGACAATGGCCGAACAGCCGGCGAGCTTGCCGGTCTCGGTGTCTTCAAGCACGAAGAAATAGCTTTCTTCACCGTTGAAACTCACCTCGGCCGCGAAGGATGCTTCGCTGGCGGCGATCTTGTCGCTCAGGCGTTCCACATCATCCGGCAAGGAGGTGACACCAATCGGGCTGTCTGCAGCCAGACGCTGTACCTCGCCCAGATCAGCCATTTGCGCGGGGCGCATCACCAGCATGGTGTCACTCCTTAACTCGAAAAACTCATAGGAAAAATACCGGACAGGCCTGAAAACAACACCTATCCCCTTGTAGAGCAAATTCCAATGTGGGAGGGGGCTTGCCCCCGATAGCAGTCTGTCAGTTGATAAATCAGGTGACTGATCCACCGCTATCGGGGGCAAGCCCCCTCCCACACTTGATCCCGTCAAGCCAATCAGGCTTGGGTGAGGGTCTTCACAGCACGTTCGAAGCGATCCAGGCCTTCGTTGATGTCCGCCTCTTCCACCACCAAACTCGGCGCAAAACGCACCACGTCCGGGCCGGCTTGCAGGATCATCAGGTTTTCTTTTTCGGCCGCGTTGAACACGTCCTTGGCCTTGCCTTTGAAGGCGTCGCTCAGCACGCAACCGATCAGCAGGCCCATGCCGCGCACCTCGGTGAAGATGCCGTACTGTTTGCCGATCTGCTCCAGGCGCGCTTTGAACAGGTCGTGCTTGGCATTCACGCCCGCCAGCACTTCAGGGGTATTGATCACGTCGATCACCGCTTCCGCCACCGCGCACGCCAGCGGGTTGCCGCCGTAGGTGGTGCCGTGGGTGCCGACTACCAGGTGCTTGGCCAGCGCCTCAGTGGTGAGCATCGCCGCAATCGGGAACCCGCCGCCCAGGCTCTTGGCGCTGGTGAGGATGTCCGGCACCACGCCGTAATGCTGGTAGGCGAACAGATGGCCGCTGCGGCCCATGCCGGTTTGCACTTCGTCGAACACCAGCAGCGCGTTGTTCGCGTCGCACAGTTCGCGGGCACCTTGCAGGTAGGCCAGTTCGGCCGGCAACACGCCCCCTTCGCCCTGGATCGGCTCCAGCACCACGGCGCAGGTCTTGTCCGACACGGCGGCTTTCAGCGCATCCAGGTCGTTATAAGGAACGTGGGTGATGCCGGTGATTTTAGGCCCGAAACCATCGGAGTACTTCGACTGGCCACCGACGTTGACGGTGAACAGGGTACGGCCGTGGAAGCTGTTGAGCGCGGCGATGATCTCGTACTTCTCAGTGCCGAAACGGTCGAACGCGACGCGACGGGCCAGCTTGAACGCGGCCTCGTTGGCTTCGGCGCCGGAGTTGCAGAAGAACACGCGCTCGGCGAACGTGGCGTCGATCAGCTTGTGGGCCAGGCGCAACGCCGGCTCATTGGTGAAGACGTTGGACACGTGCCACAGCTTGTTGGCCTGTTCGGTCAGTGCACCGACCAGCGCCGGGTGCGCATGGCCCAGTACGTTGACCGCGATGCCGCCGGCAAAGTCGATCAGCTCGCGACCCGCCTGGTCCCATACGCGCGAACCTGCGCCACGCACGGGGATAAAGGCGGCAGGTGCGTAGTTGGGAACCATCACCTGGTCGAAATCGGCACGTTGCACCGGGGCTTGCTCAACGGACATCGGAGTCTCCTGAAGAGGAACGCCTGCCTGGAACTGGCGGGCGATGCAGGGATTGTAAGGACAGTTTTGGGCGCGGCCTTGCCGCCAAGCGACAACTTCTTATAGCGCCAACCCGCGATTTTCGCGGGTTTACGCCAATGCGACAAATAGCGTCGCAATGGCGCAGTTTAAACGCTGGCGCACGGTTTGCGGCATCGGCGGGCGGATTTGTCCATCACCCGGTAAAAACCATCTATGCACCGCCTGCCGCCCGGCACGCTTTGGTCCCATTGGCCGTCATCCCATTTGGATTCCCCGCCATGAACGACCGTACTTCCAGCCCTCACTATCGCCAACTGATCAACGCCGTGCCGCTATGGCTAGGCAATGCCAGCCCGGCCCGGCACCAACAACTCAAGGGCACCACGCTGACGATCCCGAATTGGTACAGCAGCGCCTCGGCCGCCGATCACTACACCCTCAAAACGCTCAACCGTGCCGCCTGGGCGGCGCAGAACCCGGTGGATCAGGCCCTCGGCAGGCTGCAGGATATCAACGCCTTCGCCCGGCCCAAACTGCAACAGGCGCTCAGCACCCGGTTCAGCCTGGAGCTGGACGTGGAAGCGACCCTGGTGCGTTTCTACCTCCCCGCCAGCATCCCGTGGTTCCCCATTCGCTCCGGTGCCGCACGCACCTGGACCGTCTCGTTGCTGGAAGCCGCGCTGCACAACTTCGAACCCGACGAAACCCGCGCCGATGCCCACGAGCGCGCCTCAAGCTACCTGCGCAAAGTCACCGATACTGAACAGTTCGAAATCCTCACCACGGTCAAAGACCGCATGAGCATCGAGGCCTTTACCCAGTTGTGCCGGGAGCTGGACCTCGGCGGCCAATACCAGACGTATCTGGCCGAGCAACTGCTGGAACCGGTGGCCTCGGCAGTGCTGCAACGCCAGGTCGACGCCAGCCAGAAAGCCGCCCTGAAGGTGGCCCTGCAGGTTGCGGTGATCAAGCGCGACCTCAGCGAGACGCTGCAACGTCTGATCGAAGGCATCGTCGACGGCCTGCAGGGCATGCGCCTGGACGGCAAGACCTGGCGGGCCCACGACTTGACGATGATGTCGGCACAGTTGACCGGCATCGTGCTGTTTGCGCCGGACCTGGAACAGCATCAGCAGAACGTGCCGGTGGTGGCCTATATCCCGGACGACCCCGACCACCCGATCAAGCACTACGCCTCGAGTGCCGCACTGATGCAGGCGCTGACGCAAAAACTGCGCGCCCCCACCTATCAGGCGTTTTTCAGCCGGTTTGTGGCCCACGAAGAACGCGGCTATTTCTTCGCCGACCTGCGTCAACGCTTGAGCAGCGTAACCTGGCACCAGCACGTCAGCGGCGACCCGATGCCCACCTGGCGCGACACGCCGACCAGCAAACCCAACCTGCAATTTGCCGCCAAACCCATCAGCGGCGAGCTGTTGACACATCTGTATCAACGCAAACTCAACAAGATCATCAACGACGCTGCGGTGATGGCCGTCTCCACCGCCAACGCCGACCGCAAAGCGCGCTGGGAGCGTTGGGACGCCCTGCAGAATATCGCCTCGACCTTGCTGCAGATTGCCGCCTTTATTGCCGCGCCGTTTTTCCCGCCACTGGGGGCGCTGATGATCGGCTATACGATTTACCAGGTGCTGGATGAAACCTTCGAATCCATCATCGACTGGGCCGAAGGTCTCAAAACCCAAGCGTTCAGCCACTTTATGACGTTGCTGGAAACCCTGGTGCAACTGGGCATGTTCAGCGTGGGCATGCCCATCGCCGAGAACCTGCTACGCCAAGCGCTGCCCCGAGAGCTGTGGGATTTCATCGACCGACTCACACCGGTGCAGCTTCCCGACGGCCAGACACGCATGTGGAACCCGGACCTGAGCCCTTATCGCCAGCCCAGCGCCCCCGGCTCCCAAGCGCTGGGGCTTTACGAGGACGGCAACACCGCAAGCCTGCGTTTACCTCACGGCCAGTTCGGCGTCAGGCAGGTGGGCGACACCGGCGTATACAAGATCCAACACCCCAGTCGCACCAATGCCTACCAACCGCTGGTGCGGCACAACGGCGCCGGCATCTGGAGTACCGAACTGGACCAGCCGCTGACCTGGAACGACGAGCACCTTATCCAGCGCCTCGGCACGATGGCCGAGGGCCTGCCGCCGGCTACCCTGCGCCGCGCCTGCGCCTTCAGCGAAACCGACAATAACGCCCTGCGCAAAATGTACCTGGACAACGAACCATTGCCGCCGCTGCTCGAAGACCAGATCGCACGTCTGAGAATCGACCAGGACCTGCAGCGCTTTATCGACCAGATGCACAGCGATGACCCCGCCCTCTATACCCAGGCCGACCCGCATGCCCAGCTGCAACTGCTCACCACCTATGACCTGTGGCCCGAAACCAAAGCCCTGCGTTTTCTCAATGCCAACGGCGATATCACCTGGCAGTACGCGCCGAAAACCCAATACCCGGTGGTGCAGATTCACGAGGCACAACTGGCGCGGGGCGACTTGCTGAGCATCGTGTTGCAAAGCTTGAATGAAACAGAAATCAGAACCCTGCTGGGCGAGCCGTCGGCAGGCGCACCCAACACGCTGCCGGTGCGTACCTCGATGCTGCGCAAAAAAATCGCGCAACTGGCCGATGAAAAACGCGCCGCATTGTTTGACTCGCGCTACCGCGGCCTGGAAGCCAGACACTCGCCCAGAATTCAGGCACTGATCGACACGCAGCCAGGCCTGCCCACCAGCGTCGCCCGCGAACTGCTGCGCGGTGCCAGCCGTGAAGAACTCAAGCAGATCGATCGGGCCCAGGTACCCGCGCGCCTAAAAGAGCTGGCGCGCTGGGCCCAGCAGGAAGTGCGCCTGACCCGCGCCTATGAAGGGCTGTTTCTCAAATCCTCCGACAACCTGGACAGTGATTTACTCGCACTGCACTCGCTGGAACGCCTGCCAGGCTGGCCGAGCAAGGTGCGTATCGAAGTCAAAAACTATTCGTTCAATGGCCTGTTGCGCGACAGCATCGGCCAGCCCACGGCGCCGACACGCAGAGTGCTGGTGATGACTGAAAACGCTGAATACGAAACCTACGATCACAACGGCCTCCATCTGTTTGGCCGCACCGACCTGTACACCGCGATTCTGCAAGCATTGCCGGATGCCGAGCGAGAGGTCCTGGGTTTGAACATCGGCGAAGGCGAAAAACTGCGGCAGAGCCTGAGCGACGCGCTGCTGCCGCGTGACAGCCTGCGTACCGTCCTGCTGCAACACCCCGTGAGCAAACCAGCCTATGACCCCACAACGATGCGCCTGCCCGGTGGCATGATCGGCTATCCCGCTGCCACGGGTCGCAGCCTGGTAGACCGCGCACAACAGCTGTTTCCCAGTATGCAACCCGCACTTTTGCAAGAACTGGTGGCGACCCTCAATCAACAGCCCGGCGGCGCATTGAGTGCGCTGGTGTCGTTGCAAAGCCAATACTTTGGCCTCGAACACGACCTATCACTCTGGGAAGCCAACACCCCTCGGCTGTACCCGGGAACCCAAGTGCGCATGGGCCGTCATGACTACGCCGACGCAAAAAGCGCCCGTCGACGCTGGGCAGAACAGCTCAAGCAATGCTGGCGCCTGGAAACCGCCCCTGATGATGCTTTCGAGGGCGGTTTTCAAGGCTTCAAGCTGGAATTGCCGGACCCCGTCCAAGGCGCCCTGCCCACCTTGAACATGCAACTGGCGCACGTGACGTTCCTTGAGCTGACAGGTGATTCCCACACCGAGGGCGTCACAGCGTTCTTGCAATACTTCCCGACACTCCGTCACGTGGCACTGCGCAACCTGCCCTTGAACAGCATCCCTCCCGCCCTGTCCAGCATGCCCGGCCTGACCGAGCTGGTGCTGAGCAATTGCGGCCTCACCTTGAGCGCCTCTGACGCAGCCGCCCTCGCCGCCATGAAACAACTGCGGGTGCTGGACCTTTACGCCAACCCGCTGGAACGCATTCCGAATCTTACGGACCTGCGCGACCTGAGCTTTCTGGACCTGGCCGAAACCCGCATCAACACACTGCCTCAGGGCCTGCTGCAATTGCCGGAACTGGGCACTGCCGTGCTGCGGGACAACCGCTTCAGCACGTTGCCCCAAGCACTGTTCGACCTGGCCCCGGAGGCCAGCAGCGCGTTTGATTTCTCCGGCAACCCGCTGTCCCTGGCGACCCGTAACAAGGTCAAGGCGCACTACCAACTAACGGGGGAAGACTGGGGCATTGCCGCGCCACAGGCCGACCTCGCCACCACCCAGGCGCTTTACCCCACGTTTACCCTCGAGGAAGCCCAGCGTTTTGTCATGGGGTTACCCGGCGACTTAGCCGCTGGCCAGCGCACGCTGGCCGGGCTGAAACAGGAGTATCAGGTACTGCAAGCCGACCTTGACCTGTGGGTCGTCTCGCAACCGGCAGAGCATCCCATCCTCGGTATCGCGTTGGACGCCCAAAGCGCCGCGCAGGAGCAGTACAAACGCGCCCAACTTAAACAGCTGCTGGAGCAGACTTGGCGTCGCGAAACCCAAGTGGATACGGATAACCCCGACATGCGCATCAGCCACAAGCTGATTTTCACGCAGCCGATACTGGGCGAGTATCCCGCACTGAGGGCTAACTTTGAGCACGTCTCGGTGATGAAGCTGCACTGCGACCACCTCACCACAAGTGTGGATGCGTTCCTCAACAGTTTTCCCAAACTGCATGAACTGAGCATTCACAGCGGCGCGCTGGGAAACATCCCCGAGGCGGTTTTCCGCATGCCGAAACTGCGCCATCTGACCCTGACGCGCTGCGAGCTCACGCTCACCCCCGCCAGCGCGGGGTCTTTGACAGGGATGGAGAACCTCGTCTGGCTGGATTTGCACGGCAACCCGCAACTGACGATCACCCCCGACCTCAGCCAGATGCCGGCCCTGCGCTTGCTGTCGTTGAACCGATGCTCGATCACCGAGTTGCCCGTGGGGCTGTTGACCCGCGACCAACTGGAGGTGGCGGACTTGCGCAATAACCTGATCACTCACTTGCCCGCCGCGCTTTACGAAACGCCGCGAGAACGGGTCAACACCCTGTTTTTACGCGGCAACCCGTTCACCCCGAGAGGTCAAGCGCAGGTCGTGCAATTTGCGCGTGACACCGGCATCGATCTGCTGCGCCCGCTGGATGCGGTCAACTTCCCGGCACTTGAGCCAATGGAGGTCGACGAGTAGCGCGCCCTAGCCGCGCTCGGAGGGCACTGACGACAATTCGAACGGGCTGCTGCTGCGCCGTTGGTTGCGGTCTTCACGTGGGGTGGCGCCGAAGAAGTTGCGGTAGGCGCTGGAGAAGTGCGGCCCCGAGGAGAAGCCGCACGACAGGCCGATCTGGATGATCGACTTGCTGGTTTGCATGAGCATCTGGCGGGCCTTGTTCAGGCGCAGTTCCAGGTAATACTGGCTGGGGACGCGGTTGAGGTATTGCTTGAAGATGCGTTCGAGTTGTCGTCGCGACACGCACACGTGCTGGGCGATTTCGTCGGTGGTCAACGGCTCTTCGATATTCGCTTCCATCAACAAAACGGCCTGGGTCAGCTTAGGGTGGCTGGAACCCAGGCGGTTTTGCAGCGGGATGCGCTGGCGCTCGCCGCCTTCGCGGATGCGTTCTACCACCAGTTCTTCGGACACCGCTCCGGCCAGCTCGGCGCCGTGATCGCGGGCCAGTACCGCCAGCAGCAGGTCGAGCACCGACATGCCGCCACAGGCGGTCAGGCGGTCACGGTCCCAGTCGAACAGATGGCTGGTGGCGATGACCTTGGGGAAACGCTCGGCAAAATCATCCTGCCAGCGCCAGTGCACGGCGGCGCGGTAGCCATCCAGCAAACCGAGCTGGGCCAACGGATAGACGCCAGCCGACAAGCCACCGATCACGCAGCCTGCGCGCACCAGTTGTTTGAGCGCGGTGCTCAGTTGCGAGGCGATGACGGTCGGCGGCTCATCCGCCAGCAGGAACAGTTTCTGGAAGCCTTCGAGTTTGCCGGCCCACGGCTCGCCCGGCAGTTGCCAGGCGCCCTCGGCTGGCGGCTCCGCTTGCAGGAACGACAGCTCGTAGACCACGTCCGGATGCACCCGCTGGGCAACGCGCAAGGCCTCCTCAGCCAGCGCAAGCGTCAGTGCTTTTGTGCTGGGCCAAATCAGGAAACCAATTTTATGGGCGGTCATGGAGTGCTATCCGAAGCTAGTAACGGTAATGAAGACAAAGGCCAATGCTAGCCGGTAAACCCACACAAATCTCAAAAACGATAAAGATCCACTATGGAGATCCAATGTGGAAGGGGGCTTGCCCCCGATAGCGGTGCATCAGATAAACATGCACTAGCTGATACACCGCTATCGGGGGCAAGCCCCCTCCCACATAAAGCAACTTCAGCAGTAAGGGACTATTTCAAGCTGCCAGACAAGAACTGCTGCAACCGCTCCGATTGCGGGTTCACCAGCACTTCACGCGGGTTGCCACGCTCTTCTACGATGCCTTTGTGCAAAAACACCAGCTGGTTCGACACCTCACGGGCAAAGCCCATTTCGTGGGTGACGACCACCATGGTACGGCCTTCCTGGGCCAGATCCTGCATGACCTTGAGCACTTCGCCGACCAACTCCGGGTCCAGCGCCGAAGTAGGTTCGTCGAACAGCATCACCTCCGGCTCCATCGCCAGGGCACGGGCGATCGCCACGCGCTGCTGCTCACCGCCGGACATGTGGCCGGGGAACGCATCCTTACGATGGCCCACGCCGACTTTGGCCAGGTAGTGCTCGGCTTTTTCACGCGCGTCTTTTTTCGACATACCCAGCACGTGCACCGGGGCTTCCATCACGTTTTCCAGCGCGGTCATGTGCGACCACAGGTTGAAATGCTGGAACACCATGGACAGGCGCGAACGCATGCGCTGCAGCTGTTTAGGGTCGGCGGCCTTCATGGCGCCGTCCTTGTTGGCCACCAGTTTCAGCTCTTCGTTGTTGAGCAGAATCTTGCCGGCGTGGGGTTGCTCGAGCAGGTTGATGCAGCGCAAAAAGGTACTTTTGCCCGAACCACTGGAACCGATGATGCTGATCACATCACCGGCCGCGGCGGCCAGGGACACGCCTTTGAGCACTTCATGACTGCCATAGCGTTTATGCAGGTCTTGGACTTCAAGTTTGTACATGCGGTCGGTTCTCACAAAAACAGGTGGTCAGTCGTTGAGCAAGCGCCCGTGACGCAGCGCTTCGCGCCCCGCCACCTTGGCCAGCCAGAAACCCGCTTGGGCATAACGTAGCCGTTCAACGGCAAACAACACTCCCGAAGTGCCTGCGCAAATGATGCTTACGCGGTCCTCCAGGGGGTCAATCACTTCAAAAATCGGCTCGCCTTTTTCAACCACATCACCGGCTTTACGCAGGTAACTGATCACCCCGGCGTGGGGCGCGAACAACAGCTCGGTGCCTTCAAACGGCAGGCCTTCACAAGGTTCGAACCGAGGCGCGTGCCATTCCCCCTTGATCAAGCCCTGCTCGGCGAGGAACGCGAGGATGCCTTCGGCGTGGAAGATCGCTTCGTCACGGCCAGTGTCGGCCTGGCCGCCCAGCTCCAGCGTAGTCGCCAGACAGGCCAGCGGGATCTGCGCCTCAGGGAACGCCTGGGATAAACGCAGCCATGGCAGCGAACAGGCCTCATCGAACGAACTGCCGCCGGAGTCTTCCGCCAGCAGGCCGACTTTCACATTCAGGTGCGCCGACAGCGAACGCCACTGCGGCCAGTGCTGCGGCAGCGCATACATGTGCAGCGCGGCTTCGGCGTCGCAATGCAGGTCGAGGACCACATCGGCGGTGCACGCGTGGCTGAGCAAGATGCGCTGCATGCCTTGCAGCTGGCTGCTTGGCGCGGGCAGCGCGTTGAGCGCGTCGCTCATCGCCTGGCGGATCAGACGCACGTTGGCGTGCGGGTCATCACCCAACTTGCCGTTGAGCAACGCGGCAACCGGCTCACTCAACTCAACGAAATCGCGGTTGAAGTTTTTGCCGCTGCCTACCTCGAAGCGCCCCTGGTGGCTGCCTTGCAGCAGCTGGCCCAGGCCCATCGGGTTCGCCACCGGCACCAGCTCGATCACACCATTGAGGGCGCCTTGCTGCTCCAGTTCGGTGAGACGTTTTTTCAGCTCCCAAGCGGCGCGCATCCCCGGTAGTTCGTCGGCGTGCAGGCTGGCCTGGATGTAGGCCTTGCGCTCGCCACTGCCGAAACGGAACACGCTCAGCTGGCGTTCGCAGCCCAGGTGACCCCAGGGCAACCGGTGGTCGATACGTTCCATATCAGTGCTTCCTCGGCGCCAGGTAGCTTAGCCAGCGGCGCTCGGCCAACTTGAACAGGCGTACCAGGATAAAGGTCAGGCACAGGTAGAACACGCCTGCGGTGATATAGGCTTCGAACGGCAGGTAGAACTGGGCGTTCACCGTGCGCGCGGCGCCGGTGATGTCGATCAGGGTGACGATGGACGCCAGACTGGTGGTCTGCAGCATCATGATCACTTCGTTGCTGTACTGCGGCAGCGCGCGGCGCAGGGCCGACGGCAACAGGATGCGGCGGTACAGCTTGTAACGCGACATGCCCATGGCCTTGGCGGCTTCGATCTCGCCGTTCGGCGTGGCCTTGAGGCTACCGGCAATGATTTCGGCCGTGTAGGCGCTGGTGTTGATCGCAAAGGCCAGGCACGCACAGAACGTGGCGCTGGAGAGCAGCGGCCACATAAAGCTTTCGCGTACCGCTTCGAACTGCGCCAGACCGTAGTAGATCAGGAACAACTGCACCAGCATCGGCGTGCCGCGAATCACGTAGGTGTAAAGCCAGGCGACGCCGTTGATGAGCGGCTGCTTGGACACACGCATCAGGCCCAGGGGCAAGGCGGCAAGCAGGCCGAAGAACAGCGAGATAGCCAGCAATTTCAGGGTGGTCAGCAGGCCGCCAAGGTATAGCGGCATGGCCTCCCAGATGACGTTGTAGTCGAAGATCATAGATCAGCCGCCCTTACGCCTACCGAGTAGCGCTTCTCAAGATAACGCAGGGCCAACAACGACACGCTGGTGATCACCAGGTACATCGCCGCCACTGCGAGGAAGAAGGTAAAAGGCTCGCGGGTGGCATCTGCCGCCTGCTTGGCCTTGAACATCATGTCTTGCAGGCCCACCACCGAGATCAGCGCAGTGGCCTTGGTGAGGACCAGCCAGTTGTTGGTGAAACCGGGGATCGCCAGACGAATCATCTGCGGCACCATCACCCGGAAAAACACCTGGAAGCTGCTCATGCCATACGCAAGGCCGGCCTCGGCCTGGCCCTTGGGAATGGCCATGAAGGCGCCGCGGAAGGTCTCCGACAGGTAGGCGCCAAAGATGAAACCCAGGGTGCCGATACCGGCGGCCAAGGGGTTCAAGTCGATATAGTCGTCATAGCCGAGCATCGGCGCGACGCGGTTGAGCAGGTCCTGACCGCCGTAGAAAATCAGCAGGATCAGCACCAGGTCGGGGATCCCGCGGATCACCGTGGAATACAAGTCACCCAGCCAGGCCAACCAGCGCACCGGCGACAGGCGTAACGCGACCCCGATCAGACCCAGAACAATGGCCAAGGCCATGGACGACAAGGCGAGCTGAAGCGTCAACCATGCGCCATCGAGGATGACGGCCCCGTAGCCTTTCAACATGATTCAGGTCCTCGAAAAGGGGGGATGAAAAAATGGCGCAAACCGCAGGAATTCTGTTGCTTGCGCCATTTAGGACAGACAGCTGCGACGAGTTACTTAGGGTCAGCGCCGTAAATATCGAAGTCGAAGTACTTGTCCTGGATTTTCTTGTATTCGCCGTTGGCACGGATCGCGGCAATGGCGGCGTTGATGCGGTCCAGGTTTTCCTTGTCGCCTTTACGCACAGCGATGCCGATGCCGTCACCGAAGTACTTGGCGTCGGTGAACTGTGGGCCCACGAACGCGTAGCCTTTACCGGCCGGGGTTTTCAGGAAACCGTCCTGCAGCAGGGTGGCGTCAGCCACGGTGCCATCGAGGCGGCCGGCTTCCACGTCCAGGTAGATTTCGTTCTGCGAGCTGTAAGGCACCACAGTAGCGCCCTTGGGAGCCAGGACTTCCTTGGCGAAACGGTCGTGGATCGAACCGCGCTGCACACCGATCTTCTTGCCTTTCAACTCATCCAGGCTGTCGCTGACGCTGGTGCCTTCCTTCATCACCAGCTGCGCTGGGCTCAGGTAGTAGCGGTTGGTGAAGTCCACGGACTTCTTGCGGTCTTCAGTGATGGACATGGACGACAGGATCGCGTCGATCTTGCGCACTTTAAGCGCAGGGATCAGGCCGTCGAACTCTTGCTCAACCCACGTACATTTGACCTTCATTTCTGCGCAAAGGGCGTTGCCGATGTCGTAGTCAAAGCCGACGATGCTGCCGTCCGGCGCCTTCGAGGCAAACGGCGGGTAAGCCGCTTCGATACCAATTTTCAGCGGCTTGCCTTCAGCGAAAGCCTGCATGGACAGCACGGACAGCGCCAGGGCGCCCAACAGCACGAGTTTCTTCATCTTGGGACTCCATCGGTATAGGGCAAAACAGCAGTATGAGCCATGGCCCACGATGCGACGTAAAGGAACCGAATTGCGGTACTGCGTCCTACGCCAGCTCAACACTGGAGACGACGAGCGGGTGATCGGCATTCTAACGACAGGCCGGAAGCCGATATTTCCTCAATGCGACAACTATTTACAGAAGCACCGAGAAAGCGGTTCCAGCACATTGACAGCCTCTGAATTTTATGCAGAGACAAAAGATATTAAACCTGTTGATGCTGCAAATTGCGGGCCTATTATTCGCAAACCCTTCTAGCACGGCAAGTCTGGCGTTTAATCTTATTTCTGGGGGTGTCTGGAACGCGGCTTTTCGGGGCGTTGGCGTAGCACATTGCCTCATGTTTGGGCGCGGGGTTACACATTTAGGCTGAGCGGTAACATAAAGAAACCTTCTACTGCAGAAACCGATATTTATTGGGCTGTGGACTGGAGACCTGTAAGCCCCCCATGATTCCTGACCTGGAATGCAATCCAAATGTGGGAGGGGCGGTGCGACGATTCGACTTGCCCCCGATTGCAGTGTGTCAGCCAGCTCATCTGTTACTG
>NZ_WKCB01000069.1 GCF_021606685.1 Pseudomonas syringae | reverse complement strand
CCATGAACCTGGCCCCCAACTTCCCCGAAGACCCCGTGATGAAGCAGCTTTTGCAACTGCTGCACGAAGAAATCGGCCTGCCGAAACACAAGACTATCCGCCTGCAAACCTCGCTCAACTTCGACCTGGGCTGCGACGGCAGTGAGGCCAAGCAACTCATGGACGCGCTGGAGCAGGAATTCGCCCTCGATCTGGGTGACTACGACACTTATCGTTACTTCAACCCGCCGATCTTTGATGTGTTCCTAAAACGACGGGCGAAGGGCCGGGGCGAGAAGGTACCGTTGACCATTGGCATGCTGTACCTCGCCATCAAAACCAACAGCTGGGATACGCAGACGCTGGAAAACCTGAGCTGATCTAACACAGACTCCAGCTTCACCAACATTCAAATGTGGGAGGGGGCTTGCTCCCGATAGCGGTGGTTCAGGCATAGATGTGCTGACTGACAGTCCGTCATCGGGAGCAAGCCCCCTCCCACATCGGGTCTGCGCCAATCTGCCCAACCGCAAACTGATCCAGCGCGCACAAAAAAGCCGCCCACTAGGGGCGGCTTTTTAACAACGATCGACTCTTACAACTTAGGACCCGCAGCCTTGATCGCATCGCTCACTTCAAACTTCTTGAAGTTCTCGATGAACAACCCGGCCAGTGCCTTTGCGGCTTCATCGTAAGCAGCCTTGTCGGCCCAGGTGTTGCGTGGGTTCAACAGGCCAGTCTCAACGCCCGGTACGGCCAATGGCACGTCGAGGTTGATGGTGTCGAGGTGTTCGGTTTCTGCACCGATCAACGCGCCACTCTGGATCGCTGCAATCACGCCGCGAGTGGTCGGGATGTTGAAGCGTTTGCCGACGCCGTAGCCGCCGCCGGTCCAGCCGGTGTTGACCAGGTAAACCTTGGAGCCGAAGCCGCGGATGCGCTTGATCAGCAGCTCTGCGTATTCGCCGGCCGGGCGTGGGAAGAACGGCGCGCCGAAGCAGGTGGAGAAGGTCGACTTGATGCCGCTGCCCGAACCCATTTCGGTCGAGCCCACCAGTGCGGTGTAGCCGGACAGGAAGTGGTAGGCCGCTTGTTCTTCGCTGAGGATCGACACGGGCGGCAGTACGCCGGTCAGGTCGCAGGTCAGGAAGATCACAGCGTTTGGCTCACCGCCCAGGTTCTTCTCGGAACGCTTGGCAACGTGCTCCAGCGGGTAGGCTGCGCGGCTGTTCTGGGTCAGGCTGACATCGGCGTAGTCGGCGTGCTTGGCGTCGTCAATGACGACGTTTTCCAGCACGGCGCCGTGCTTGATGGCTTTCCAGATAACCGGCTCGTTCTTCTCGGACAGGTCGATGCACTTGGCATAGCAACCGCCTTCGATGTTGAACACCACGCCTTCGCCCCAGCCGTGTTCGTCGTCACCGATCAGGTAACGGCTTTCGTCGGCGGACAGGGTGGTTTTGCCGGTGCCGGACAGACCGAAGAACAGGGTCACGTCGCCGGCTTCGCCGATGTTGGCCGCGCAGTGCATTGGCAGTACATCGGCAGCCGGCAGCAGGAAGTTCTGCACCGAGAACATGGCTTTTTTCATTTCACCGGCGTAGCGCATACCGGCGATCAGTACTTTTTTCTGTGCGAAGTTGAGGATCACGCAACCGTCGGAGTTGGTGCCGTCACGCTCTGGCACGCACTCGAAGTTGGCCACGTTGAGCACTTGCCATTCTTCACGACCGGCCGGGTTGTACTGGGCCGGGTTGATGAACAGGCAACGACCGAACAGGTTCTGCCAGGCAGTCTGGGTGGTCATTTTCACGGCCAGGTAGTGGTCTTCTGCAGCCCCTACGTGAACATGGGAAACGAAATGCTCTTGCGCGTTATTGAATGCCTCGACGCGAGCCCACAGGGCATCGAACTTGTCGGCCGGGAACTTGCGGTTGATCGGGCCCCAGGCGATTGCGTCCTGGGTGGAAGGCTCTTCAACGATGAAACGGTCCACTGGAGAACGGCCGGTACGGTGACCGGTCTCTACGACCAGCGCGCCAGTATCGGCAAGCACGCCTTCACCGCGCTGCAGGGCTTCTTTGACCAGATCGTCAACACTCAGATCGGTGTATACGGCGTTATTGGCTTGCGTCATGAGGTTCCCCGTCGGCCTATGGCCGAGTGCTCCAAACGTTTTGTAGTAGAAAGTTGCGCACTACTACCGCGAAAAAAGTGGGCCGGATTATGCCAGAAAAGCCCAAAAAGAGTAGGGCCCTCCCGTCAGAACAGCGCTAATCCGGCATTTGTCAGGTGATTTACCTGTGCTTAAACGTTTTAGTGGCGGGTGTCGGAGGGGGTGTCGATGCCTGCGCCGGCGAACAATTGGGCGACATCGGCGGCGTCGAACAGGTAACGCTGGTTGCAGAACTGGCAGTCGATCTCGATATGACCGCCGTGCTCCACCACCAGATTCTGCGCATCCTCCAGGCCCAAGCTGACCAGCGCGTTGGCCGAGCGCTCGCGGGAGCAGCTGCAATGGAAGCGCAGGGTCTGTGCGTCGAACAGGCGCACGGCCTCTTCGTGGTACAGGCGATGCAGGATGGTTTCGTTGTCCAGGGCCAGCAACTCTTCAGCGGTCAGGGTACCGGCCAGGGCAGTGAGGTTACGCCAGCTTTCGGCGCGGTCATCGTCGTCCTTGATGCGGTCGGCCGGCAGTTGTTGCAGCAGCAGACCACGGGCGCGCTTGCCGTCGGCGTTGAGCCAGAAGCGGGTGCCCACTTGCTGGGACATCACAAAATAGTTGGTGAAGCAGTCGGACAGGGTGTCGCCGTCGAGGTCGACGATGCCCTGGTAGCGCTGGCCTTCCGTCGGGTCCACGGTGAGCGCGAGGACGCCGTTGGGCATCAGGTCGGCCAAGGTGGCGTCGGGAGCGATCTGGTCAGCCTCGTAACGGGCCAGGCCACGGATCTCGCGCTCGCTGGAGCACTCGATCATCAGCAGCGGGATCGGGCCTTCGGAGCGTGCCTGCAGAATCAGCAAACCGTCGAATTTCATGGTGCCTACCAGCAACGCAGCCGCCGCCATCAACTCACCGAGCAGTTGCGCGACCGGCTCCGGATAGGGGTGCTTGGCGAGGACTTCGGCATAGCTGCGCTCCAGCGAGACCAGTTCGCCACGGGCGTCGGTCTCGTCGAAGATAAAGCGTTGGGTGAAGTCGGTATCCGGTAGATCAGTCATAGGTCTGGGTATCTGAATTGATGACAAAATGATTACAAGGTTTATAAAATTAAACGCTTTAGCACCGTCTTGGTGCGGCTTTCTCCTGGAAGCGGAGAGCTAATTTGAGCGAAGAGGGACAGTTTATGAACAATCCGGGTTTGTTCCAAGCCAAGTGGAACCTCCGGCGGTTAGCTGTATGCAATCTACTCGCTATCGGACTGCTGTGTTTTTGGCTGTGGCCCACGGGCCAGATGCTGTGTGTGGTTTTCGACGAGTGGCTGTTTCATTTGCTTAATGATCCGCTGGCGAGCAATTCAACCTGGCTGCACGTGTGGGCCGTGGCCAGTCTGCGACCGTTTGATGCGGTGGTCGGGGTGATTCTGCTGGCGCTGCTGATTCGCGGCGACTGGGTGTTCAAGGCCGTGCAGGTGCGCCAGGCAGTGTTGGGCTTTATCGGCATTCTGCTGCTGTTGCTGTTTATCCGCATGCTGTTTTCCAAACTCGCGGCGCAGATGGGCTGGCAGCACAGTAGCCCGTCGATGATGATCAGCGGTGCGGTGCAGATGAGCGACTATTTCCCCGGCCTGGAGAAGACCTGGGAGTTGAAGGACCGGTCAAGCCAGAGCTTCCCGGGTGACCATGCGTCGGTGCTGCTGATCTGGGGGATGTTCATGACGGTGTTCGCCAAACGCATCGGCCAGGTGCTGGTGATCTGGGGCCTGGCGCTGTTGTTCATGATGCCGCGACTGGTGGCGGGCGCACACTGGGGGCAGGACGACTACATCGGCGGCGTGCTGCTGGCCTTGTTGGCGTTGGGTTGGGGCTATTACACGCCGTTTGCGGCGAAGGTGTCGGCGGTGCTGCTGCGGGTGACGGCGCCGGTGTTCGACTTACTCGGCAAGCTGCCGGTCGTCGGGCGATTGAGCGTCCTGAGAGCAACCCAATAACCTGTGGCGAGCGGGCTTGCCCGCGTTGGGGTGCGAAGCGCCCCCAGAAAGGTTGACGCGGAGTGCCAGGCAAAACCGGCTGCCAGGTTTTGGGGCTGCTGCGCAGCCCAACGCGGGCAAGCCCGCTCGCCACAAAAGCCTGCTGGGCACATAAGACCTCCAGCCTACAAACAACCCTCGCTACAAAAGCTAGTCGTCGTTGCCACTGCCGCGAAATTTGAACAGGTCGCGACGTTGCTTCTTGCTCGGTTTGCCATCGGTGGTCATGCCGGTGGCCCCCGCCTTGCGCATCGCAGCGGCATTTTCGCGCTTGGCGATGCTGGCTTCAGTCTCTGCATACAAAGCCTGCGCCTCGGGCGCACCCCGGCGCACGATCGACAGGGCCTGGACCACAACGGTCTTCTCATCGAACCCTGTGCGAATTTGAAACTCATCGCCGACGCGCGGCTCCTTGCCTGGCTTGCAGCGCTCACCGCGATGATGCACCTTGCCGCTCTCAATGGCGGCCTTGGCCAGGGCACGGGTTTTATAGAAACGTGCCGCCCACAGCCACTTGTCCAAACGGACTTTTTCTTCCTCTTCCTGCTTTTGAGCCACTTGAATTCCTCGCTCTGAAAAATGTCGCAACTGTAGCGTTGAAACCCTTCGACGCATAAACCCCAAGGCTCACCTAAGATACGCCAGGTAGCACCCTGTTTTCGCGAGGATTCACCGTGACCGACTTTCCCGTTTCACTCACCTCGCCCAACCAGCGGTGCGTGGGGTGCCAGCAAAGCGAACCCCTGGGGTTCGATTTCTCCTTTGCCTATCAGCCAATCGTAGACCTGAGGGACCATACGGTTTTTGCCAACGAGGCCTTGGTACGCGGCGTCAATGGCGAGGGCGCACTGTCGGTGCTGGCCCAGGTCAATGACCAGAATCGCTATCGCTTCGACCAGCGCTGCCGTACCCAGGCGATTGCCATGGCTGCAGCCCTGGGGATGAAAACCCACCTTTCCATCAATTTCATGCCCAACGCCGTGTACCGTCCGGAACTGTGCATTCGCAGCACCCTGGAGGCCGCTCGCGCGCACAACTTTCCGCTGGACCAGCTGATTTTTGAGACGCTGGAAAGCGAGCATGTAGATAACTATCGCCATTTGACGAATATTCTGCGTGAATATCGCGAATTCGGTTTCAAGACCGCCATCGACGATTTCGGCGCGGGCTATTCGGGGCTGAATCTGCTGGCCGATTTCCAACCTGACTTGATCAAACTCGACATGGCGCTGATCCGCGATGTCGATCAGGACCGTGTCCGTCAGGTGATCGTCCAGGGGATTGTCACAATCTGTGAGCAGTTGGGGGTTACTGTCATCGCCGAAGGCATCGAAAGTGCCGGCGAGCGCGATTTCCTGTCCGACTGTGGAATATTTCTGATGCAAGGCTATTGGTTCGCCAAGCCTGCATTCAAAGCCCTGGCCGAGGTTCCTCCTCGCGCCTGGGCTAATTGACCGGTTACCCATATTGAAGACATTTGACCATTTGACCGTTGTGGGTCTGCGTGAGTGGGTGGCACTTCCCGACTTGGGAGTGGCGGGCCTGCGCGCGAAGATCGACACCGGTGCCAGCACCTCCAGCCTGCACGCCACCGATATCGAACCGTTTGAGCGCGACGGCGAAAAGTGGGTGCGTTTTACCGCGCACCTGGGCAGCGTTGTGCAACTGCGTCACCGCCGCTGCGAAGCGCCCCTGGTGACGATGAAAACCATCAAGAGCTCCAATGGCCATGCCCAGGTGCGCTATGTGATCAGCACCACCCTGGCATTGGGGGATCGGGTATGGCGGGTGGAGTTCACCCTGGCCTGCCGCAAAGCCATGCGTTACCGCCTGTTGCTGGGTTCCAAGGCGCTGATTGACGGCCATCTGGTGGTCAATCCCGGCGTCAAGTACGTTCAAGACAAGCCGGTGTTCCCGGTCTCTACTATTTCTGCCCCAGGTGCTGCATGAAGATTGCTGTGCTGTCGCGAAACCCGCGTCTGTATTCCACCCGCCGCCTGGTCGAGGCCGGCACCGAACGTGGCCACGAAATGGTGGTGATCGACACGTTGCGTGCCTATATGAACATTGCCAGCCACAAGCCGCAGATCCACTACCGGGGCAAACCCCTGGAAGGGTTCGATGCGGTGATCCCACGTATCGGCGCTTCGGTGACGTTCTACGGCTGCGCGGTGCTGCGCCAGTTTGAAATGATGGGCGTGTTCCCCCTCAACGAGTCGGTGGCCATTGCCCGCTCACGGGACAAGCTGCGCTCGCTGCAACTGCTGTCGCGCCGCGGCATCGGCCTGCCGGTGACCGGTTTTGCTCACTCACCGGATGACATCCCGGACCTGATCGAGATGGTCAATGGCGCGCCGTTGGTGATCAAGGTACTGGAAGGCACTCAGGGTATCGGCGTGGTGCTGTGTGAAACCGCGACGGCCGCCGAGTCGGTGATCGAGGCATTCATGGGCCTCAAGCAGAACATCATGGTGCAGGAATACATCAAGGAAGCCGGCGGTGCTGACATCCGTTGCTTCGTGGTGGGCGACAAGGTGATTGCCGCGATGAAACGCCAGGCCAAGCCAGGGGAATTTCGCTCAAACCTGCATCGGGGTGGCAGCGCCAGCCTGATCAAGATCACCCCGGAAGAGCGCATGACCGCGTTGCGAGCAGCCAAGGTCATGGGGTTGGCCGTTGCGGGTGTGGATATCCTGCGCTCCAACCATGGGCCGCTGGTGATGGAGGTGAACTCATCGCCAGGCTTGGAAGGGATTGAAACCACCACAGGTAAGGATGTGGCGGGGATCATCATTCAGCATCTGGAGAAAAATGGTGGGCCGAATATGACTCGGACCAAGGGCAAGGGTTAACCCTCAGGCTGCTGACACACCATAAAACCAAATGTGGGAGGGGGCTTGCCCCCTCCCACATTTTGATCTGCGTTGCGTTCTAGACCGCGTCTCTTGGCAGCATCAGGCCCAATGGCAAACGCACCCGCGCTTCCAAGCCGCCCTCCTCACGATTGCGCAGCTCAACATTGCCGCCGTGCATCGACGCAATACGTCGCACAATCGCCAAGCCCAAACCGGTGCCCTTGCCACCACGGGCACGGTCGCCTCGGGTGAAGGGGTTGAAGATGCCTTCCAACTCGTCTGGATCGATACCCGCGCCACGGTCCATCACGCTCAGCACCACATAAGGCGCAGTGCTGTCACCGGAGACGTACGCCGCCACTTCCACATCCGAGCCGGCATGGTGCAGGGCGTTGCCGATCAGGTTGTTCAACAGGCGCTTCATCGACACCCTGCGCAATGCAAACGGCTGGATCGGTTCCAGGCGCATGCGCACCTGTTCACCGTTCTGGTTGTAGGGTGCTACCACCTCACGCACCAGGTCGGTCAGGTCGACCTCTTCCACCACCTCATCACGCCCGTCACGGATAAACGCCAGGAACTGGTCAAGAATCGCGTCCATGTCTTCGATATCGCGAACCATGTCATCGGTGAGGTCGGTGTGATTGCCCATCAACTCCAGGGACAGGCGCAATCGCGTCAGCGGTGTACGCAAATCATGGGACACCCCCGCCAGCATCAGCTCGCGTTCGCGCCCGGCCTGTTCGACATCCTCCGCCATCTGGTTGAACGCGCCGTAGACTTCGGTCATCTCACTGGGCGTATCGCTGACCGGCAGCCGCACACTGCGCCCCTGCCCCAGCTGGCGCGCGGCAAAGACCAGGCGTTTGAGCGGCTGGTTGAGCTGGCGCACGAAAATCCATGCGGATGCCGTTGATAGCAACCCAATCGCCAGGAACCAGCCCAGCACGTTCCAGATCTTTTGCCCTCGCAACGGGTGCGGGTACAGCGGCACCTTGATCCAGGCATCCCCCAGGCTTGGCGCCCTCACCCACAGCGCAGGCGACACGTGCATGCGCAACCGCACCTCGGTGTCCTCCCCGAGTTCGGCTTGCATCTGGCGCTGGTAGATCTCGCTGTAGGGCCAGTGCTGCTCGCCTTCCGGCACACCGGCACCGTCGACCCGAATCAACGTCGACGCCTTGGCTACCTTTTCGCGGTTTTCAGGGTCTACGGCCCAATAGGCACGCAGTGTCAGGGCGACGCCGTGACTGTATTGCCGATCCACCAGCACGTCTTCGTTCATCAACAGATAAACCAGCGTGAGTGCCTTGGAGAACAGAACGACGATCAGCACCAGCCAAAGGGTGCGCGAGAAGAAACTTTGTGGGAACCACAACGGGGTTTTCATAGAAGACGGCTAAACACCTTGCAGGAACGAGCGGCGCTCGCAGAATTGCAGACGCCGGGCATCCCGTCGACCCTCATGGAGCCAAACGCCGGGATACCCGCCCCTGCAAATCATCGGTCACTTGGTTGCGGTGCCATCCGGCACAAACACATAACCCACGCCCCACACCGTCTGGATATACCGTGGCTTGGACGGGTCCGGCTCGATCATCCGGCGCAGACGGGAGATCTGCACGTCGATGGAGCGCTCCAGGGCGTCCCATTCCCGGCCACGGGCCAGGTTCATCAGCTTGTCGCGGGTCAGCGGCTGGCGCGCGTTCATCACCAGGGCCTTGAGTACGGCAAACTCACCGGTGGTGAGCATGTGCACTTCGTCGCCACGCTTGAGTTCACGGGTGGCCAGCGACAGCTCGTAGTCGCCAAAGCTCACGCTTTCGTCTTCGCTGCCCGGTGCGCCCGGTACCGGCGGTGCCTGGCGGCGTAATACGGCCTTGACCCGGGCCATCAACTCGTCGGGGTTGAACGGCTTGGCCAGGTAGTCATCAGCGCCCAGCTCGAGGCCTTTGATGCGGCTCAGCTCGTCGCCCTTGGCGGTGAGCATGATGATCGGAATCTGGTTGTTCGCACCACGCAGGCGCTTGCAGGCGGTCAGGCCGTCTTCGCCGGGCAGCATCAGGTCGAGCACCACCAGATTGAAGACTTCACGCCCCAACAGGCGGTCCATCTGCTCGGTGTTCGGCACCGCGCGGGCACGATAGCCCTTGGAGTTGAAGAAGCGCTCCAGCAGGCTGCTCAGCCCTGGATCGTCATCAACGATGAGAATTTTTTCGCCTTCAGCAGTTTGTGCAGTGCTGCTCATTAGATGCTCCTCTTATCTCGGCGCGCATTATGGCGTAGCTGCCGTTATACGCACGGTGTGCATTGTTAGCAGATTTTTCCTCTACCGCCAGTAAACCCGCGCTCTGCAACCTTAGGCGCAATCCCCATCAAGGGCAGAACGCTGGTTATAATGCGCCGCCTTTGTGCAGGGCAATGTCAGACTTTACTGCTAACTGCCTCACCGATTTTCTTCGCGCAGGGCAGCAATTTTCCGATTTCGAGGGTCAATAGGCTGCCTCTTGACCCAGGCAGCGGCGCCGGTCGGGCCGCTCAACCAGCCTTGCAAGGCCTTGTTTTCCGGGCCTGTAAGCTGCTTTTAAGAATTTCAGGTGGTTTTATGGACAGCATCAACAGCCGCATCGCCGAGGAACTCGGTGTACGCCCACAACAGGTCGAAGCGGCCGTCGCTCTACTGGATGAAGGCTCCACGGTGCCTTTCATCGCCCGTTACCGTAAAGAAGTGACCGGCAGCCTCGACGACACCCAACTGCGTCACCTGGAAGAGCGCCTGCGCTACCTGCGAGAACTCGACGAACGGCGCATCAGCATCCTCGCCAGCATCGAGGAACAGGGCAAGTTGACCCCGCAATTGGAACGCGACATCAAGCTCGCCGACACCAAGACCCGCCTCGAAGACCTTTACCTGCCCTACAAACAGAAGCGCCGCACCAAGGGCCAGATCGCCCTGGAAGCCGGCCTGGGCGAGCTGGCCGACGGCCTGTTCAACGACCCGTCGCTGACCCCGGACACCGAAGCCGCGCGCTTCATCGACGCAGAAAAAGGCGTCGCCGACGTCAAGGCCGCCCTCGAAGGCGCCAAGTACATCCTGATGGAGCGTTTCGCCGAAAACGCCAGCCTGCTGGAAAAACTGCGCACCTACCTCAAGCAGGAAGCCATCCTCAGTGCCCGCGTCATCGCCGGCAAAGAGGAAGAAGGCGCCAAGTTCCGCGATTACTTCGAACACGACGAGCCGCTCAAGAGCATGCCGTCCCACCGCGCACTCGCGATTTTCCGCGGGCGCAACGAAGGCATTCTCAGCTCCGCGCTCAAAGTCGGCGACGAGCTGCCAGGCACCATGCACCCGTGCGAAGGCATGATCGGCCAACAATTCGGCATCCAGAATCAGAATCGTCCTGCGGACAAGTGGCTCGGTGAAGTCGTGCGCTGGACCTGGAAGGTCAAGCTCTACACCCACCTGGAAACCGACCTGCTCGGCGAGTTGCGCGACGGCGCCGAAACCGAGGCGATCAACGTGTTCGCCCACAACCTGCACGACCTGCTGCTGGCGGCGCCGGCCGGCCCGCGTGCGACCCTGGGCCTCGACCCGGGCCTGCGTACCGGCTGCAAAGTGGCGGTGGTCGATTCCACCGGCAAGCTGCTGGACCACGCCACCGTGTACCCGCACGTGCCGCACAACAAGTGGGACCAGACCCTGGCAATCCTTGCCGCGCTGTGTGCCAAGCACGCCGTGGACTTGATCGCCATCGGCAACGGTACCGCCAGCCGTGAAACCGACAAGCTGGCCGCCGAACTGATCAAAAAATACCCCGCCATGAAGATGACCAAGGTCATGGTTTCCGAGGCCGGCGCGTCGGTGTACTCGGCATCGGAACTGGCCTCCAAGGAATTCCCGGACCTCGACGTGTCGATCCGTGGCGCGGTGTCCATCGCCCGCCGCCTGCAGGACCCGTTGGCGGAGCTGGTGAAGATCGACCCTAAATCCATCGGTGTGGGCCAGTACCAGCACGACGTGTCGCAGCTGAAACTGGCGCGCGGCCTGGATGCGGTCGTGGAAGACTGCGTAAACGCCGTGGGCGTGGACGTGAACACCGCCTCGGTAGCGCTGCTGGCGCGTATCTCCGGCCTCAACGCCACCCTGGCGCAGAACATCGTCACCCACCGTGACGAAAACGGCGCGTTCAAAACCCGCGCCGCGCTGAAAAAGGTCGCCCGCCTCGGGGAAAAAACCTTCGAACAGGCTGCCGGCTTCCTACGCGTGATGAATGGCGACAACCCGCTGGACTCGTCGGCCGTTCACCCGGAAGCCTATCCGCTGGTGCAACGCATCGCCGCCGAAACTGACCGCGATATCCGCTCGCTGATCGGCGATGCCGCATTCCTCAAGCGCCTGGACCCCAAGAAGTACACCGACGAAACCTTCGGTGTGCCGACCATCACCGACATCCTGCAAGAGCTGGAAAAACCTGGCCGCGACCCACGCCCCGAGTTCAAGACCGCCGAGTTCCAGGACGGCGTCGAAGACCTCAAGGACCTGGAACTGGGCATGATCCTCGAAGGCGTGGTGACCAACGTGACCAACTTCGGCGCCTTTGTAGACATCGGCGTGCATCAGGACGGTTTGGTGCATATCTCTGCGCTTTCGGAGAAATTCATCAAAGACCCACGCGAAGCGGTTAAAGCCGGTGATGTGGTCAAGGTCAAGGTCATGGAAGTCGACATCCCGCGTAAACGCGTCGGCCTGTCGATGCGCATGAGCGACACCCCCGGCGAGAAAATCGACGGTGCCCGTGGCGCACGCCCGGGCTCGGCGCCACGCCAGTCGCAGAACAACGCGCCGCGTAAGGAAACCGCGACCGCAGCGCCGAGCAACAACGCCATGGCCTCGCTGTTCGCCAACGCCAAACAGTTGAAGAAACGTTGATGGAAATCCCAGCCGGCTTGACCCAGAGCGCGTTCAGCGAACTGATCGGCTGCCGCCTGCAACGCCTGGACGAGGGCGTTGCCGAGGTGGCCCTGACCCTGGAGCCGCACTTGCGCAACCGCGCGGGCAAGCTCCATGGCGGGGCGATTTTCAGCCTGGTGGACATTACGATGGGGCTGGCCTGTTCCAGCGCCCATGGTTTTGACCAGCAGAGCGCAACGATCGAGTGCAAGATCAACTACATCCGCGCTGTGGAAGACGGCGACGTGGTGTGCACCAGCCGAGTGATTCATGCCGGTCGGCGCACATTGGTGGTCGAAGCCGAGGTGTATCAGGACGAACGACTTGTCGCAAAAGCACAGGGCACCTTCGCTGTCCTATAGCTCCCCACCCTCTATTTGAGTTAATTTCGGCGCTGCGACAACAGCGTCGGAATTTTCTTGCTGCGCCATAGCCCAATTCATGGAGTGAAGCAGGCTTTTTCAAAGCGGGTCAAATCGACTCAAAACCAGGCGATAACGCCAGTTTTAACTTCACCCTTGTAGACCGTCTTGACCACCCCCATATTGGGGCGACTGACGCGTGAAGGAATCCAACTTGAGCGAACTTCTCAACCGCCGCCTGGCCTTGCTCGGCAAGCGCGAACACCTCTCCCTGCTAGAGCAATGCTTGCACGGCATCGAGCGTGAATGCCTGCGTGTCACCGCTGAGGGTCGACTGGCGCAAACGCCGCACCCGGAAGCTCTGGGCGCCGCGTTGACCCACGAACAAATCACCACCGATTACTCGGAATCGCTGCTGGAGTTCATCACTCCCGCTCTGCCGAACCCGGCTGATACCCTGAGCAGCCTGGACAAGATCCATCGCTTTGCCTACACCAAGCTCGGCAGCGAATACCTGTGGAGCCCCTCGATGCCGTGCCCGTTGCCGGCCGAGGAAGATATCCCGATTGCCTACTACGGCACTTCCAATATCGGACAGCTCAAGTACGTGTACCGCAAGGGCCTGGCCCTGCGTTACGGCAAGACCATGCAGTGCATCGCCGGTATCCACTACAACTTTTCCCTGCCGGAACAGCTGTGGCCGCTGCTCAAGGAGACCGAAGGTTTCGTCGGCACCGACCGCGACTACCAGTCCACCGCCTATATCGCGCTGATCCGTAACTTCCGCCGCTACAGCTGGTTGCTGATGTACCTGTTCGGTGCCTCGCCGGCACTGGACGCGGGCTTCCTGCGCGGGCGCTCACACCAGTTGGAAGTACTCGACGCCGACACCCTGTACCTGCCGTATGCCACCAGCCTGCGCATGAGCGACCTGGGTTACCAGAGCAACGCCCAAGCCGGGCTGACGCCGTGCTACAACGACCTGGCCAGCTACACCGACAGCCTGCGCGAAGCGGTGGCAACGCCCTACGCACCGTACGTCGAAGTCGGCACGCACAAGGACGGTGAGTGGGTGCAGCTCAACACCAACATCCTGCAGATCGAAAACGAGTACTACTCCAACATCCGCCCCAAGCGTGTGACCTATACCGGCGAGCGGCCGATCCAGGCGCTGGTGGCGCGTGGCATCCAGTACATCGAAGTGCGCTGCCTGGACATCAACCCGTTCCTGCCGATGGGCATCGACTTGCCGGAGTCGCGCTTCCTCGACGCGTTCCTGCTGTACTGCGCGCTGAACGACAGCCCGTTGTTCGCCGACAACGAGTGCGGCAACGCCACGTCCAACTTCCTCAGCGTGGTCAAGGAAGGCCGCCGTCCGGGCCTGCAGTTGCAGCGCAAGGGCCAGGCCGTGGACATGAAGGAATGGGCCACAGAGCTGCTTGAGCAGATTGCACCGCTGGCGGCCTTGCTGGATGAGAGCCACGGTATCACCGAACACAGCCAGGCCCTGGACGCCCAGCTGGCCAAGGTCAGGGACCCGTCCCTGACACCTTCGGCGCAAGTGTTGGCGGCGATGGCCGAGCGCAAAGAAGGTTTTGCGCAGTTCTCCCTGCACCAGAGCGAGGTGCACGCCGAGCATTTTCGCAGCGAGCCGTTACCTGCCGACGAGCAGGCACACTTCGAAGAGCTGGCACGTAAGTCGTTGGCCCAGCAGGCCGAGCTGGAGCAGAGCGAAGTGGGCGATTTTGATGTGTTTGTCGGGTCGTACCAGGCGAGTATTCTGGCGATCAGTAACTAAAGCCTCACGCAAAAAACCTGTGGGAGCGGGCTTGCTCGCGAATGCGGACTGTCAGTCGCCAGATGTATCGACTGAGCCACCGCATTCGCGAGCAAGCCCGCTCCTACATTTGGCCTATGCGGCCTTAAGATTCAGGTTCACTTCTTCTAATAAGCTAATTCGAAAATGTTATTTATTTTCGGATTCTTAGATCATTTAGTCTCCTCACACGCCGACCCTCGGCCGCCTGATTGAGGAGCTTCCCCTTGAAACGTTTAACCCCTCTGCGCCTCCTTGCGGCGTTGTCCCTGGCCGGTGCCAGCCTGTTCGCCCAGGCGGCGGATGTCACCATCGCCTACCAGACCACCGTGGACCCGGCGAAAGTCGCCCAGGCCGACGGCGCGTATGAAAAAGCCACCAACGCCAAGATCGACTGGCGCAAATTCGACAACGGTGCCGACATCATTGCCGCCATCGCCTCCGGCGATGTGCAGATCGGCTACCTCGGCTCCAGCCCACTGACCGCCGCTATCACCCGCAAGGTGCCGGTGGAAACCTTCCTTGTGGCCACCCAGATCGGCGGCGCCGAAGCCCTGGTGGCGCGCAACGGTTCGGGGATCAACAGCCCGCAGGACCTGGTCGGCAAGAAAGTCGCCGTACCCTTCGTGTCCACCGGCCACTACAGCCTGTTGGCCGCGCTCAAGCACTGGAACATCGACCCGTCCAAAGTCACCATCCTCAACCTCGCGCCACCGGCCATCATCGCCGCCTGGAAGCGTGGTGATATCGACGCCACCTACGTATGGGACCCCGCCCTGGGCGTGGCCAAAGAAAACGGCAAAGTGCTGATCACCTCCGGCGAACTGGCCAAGTTCGGCGCGCCGACCTTCGATGCGTGGATCGTGCGTAAGGATTTCGCCGAGAAGCACCCGGAAATCGTAAGCGCATTCGCCAAAGTCACCCTGGATGCCTACGCCGCCTACCGCAAAGACCCACAAGCCTGGCTCGCCGACAAAGGCAACGTCGACAAACTGGTCAAGCTCTCCGGCGCCAAGGCCAGCGACATCCCGCTGCTGCTGCAAGGCAACGTCTACCCGCTGGCCGCAGACCAGGTGACCCTGCTGGGCGCACCGACCACCAAGGCCGTGACCGATACCGCTGCGTTCCTCAAGGAACAAGGCAAGGTCGAGGCCGTACTGCCGGACTACGCCCCGTACGTCAGCGCCAAGTTCATCACCAACTGATTCGGGAGTTCATCGCGATGGCCTTGCTACAACTGGAGCGCATCAGCGCACAGTACCCAGGCGCCACAGAACCGGTACTGTCTGACATTTCACTGGACCTTGGGCCCCAGCAATTGCTGGTGGCCCTCGGCCCGTCCGGCAGTGGCAAGACGTCGCTGTTGAACCTGATTGCCGGCTTTGTCGAACCGTCTGCCGGGCGCATCACCCTCGATGGCGTACCGGTCAAAGGCCCCAGCGCCGAGCGCGGCGTGGTGTTTCAGGACGACGCGCTGCTGCCCTGGCAGGACGTGCTGGCCAATGTCGGCTTCGGCCTGGAGCTGGCCGGTGTGCCCAAGGCGCAACGCGAAGTGCGCGCGCGGGAAATGCTGGCGCTGGTGGACCTGGCTGGCTTCGACAGCCGCCGCATCTGGCAGCTTTCTGGCGGCCAGAAGCAGCGTGTCGGCCTGGCCCGTGCATTGGCCGCCGACCCTCGCGTATTGCTGATGGACGAACCCTTCGGCGCCCTCGATGCCTTCACCCGCGAACAAATGCAGGAGCTGTTGCTGCAAGTCTGGCGGCGCACGGCCAAGCCGGTGTTCCTGATTACCCACGACATTGAAGAAGCGGTGTTCCTCGCCACTGATTTGATCCTGCTGGCACCCAACCCCGGCCAGATCGTCGAGCGTCTGCACCTGGATTTCGGCCAACGCTACGCGGCGGGCGAATCGGCGCGGGCGATCAAGTCTGACCCGCGCTTTATCGAAACCCGCGAACACGTGCTGGGCAAAGTGTTCTCGCAACGCCAGGTGTCCGCATGAGCAGCTACGAACTCCCCGCCACGGCCGCCAAGCCGGTGGCGCACGCAGTCATCCCGGTACGTCGCAGCCTGAGCACGCGCTGGATCAGCCTGCTGACCCTCGTTGCCTTCCTGGCCATCTGGTGGGCCGTCACCGCCACCGGTTTGATCGAGCCGCTGTTTCTGCCGCCGCCGTCAGCCGTGTTGCAAAAAGGCTGGCTGCTGGCAACCACAGGCTACATGGATTCCACCTTGTGGCAGCACTTGGGCGCGAGCCTCAGCCGTATCGGCCTGGGTTTGGGTTTTGCGGTGCTCACCGCCGTTCCGGTGGGGATCGCCATCGGCTCCAACCGCATTGCGCGTGGCATTCTGGACCCGCTGATCGAGTTCTACCGGCCGATCCCGCCCCTGGCCTATCTGCCGTTGATCGTGATCTGGTGCGGCATTGGTGAGTTGTCCAAGGTGCTGCTGATTTACCTGGCGATCTTTGCACCGATCGCCATCGCCACCGCCACCGGCGTGCGCACCGTTGACCCGGCCAAGCTGCGCGCGGCGCAGTCGCTGGGCGCCAGCCGTGCCCAGCTGATTCGCCATGTGATCCTGCCGAGCGCCCTGCCCGACATCCTCACCGGTGTGCGCATCGGCCTGGGTGTGGGTTGGTCGACCCTGGTTGCCGCCGAGCTGATCGCCGCCACCAGCGGCCTTGGTTTCATGGTGCAGTCGGCGGCGCAGTTTCTGGTGACCGACGTGGTGGTGCTGGGCATTCTGGTGATCGCCCTGATCGCTTTCGCCATGGAAATGGGCCTGCGTGCCCTGCAGCGTAAATTGGTGCCTTGGCATGGCCAGGCACACTGAGTGATGAGAACCGCATGAGCAGCCTGACCGTTACGCCAATAAGCACCGCCCTGGGCGCCCAGATCAGTGGCGTGGATATCACTCAACCGTTGAATCTGGAACAGCGCGACGCCATCGAACAGGCGTTGCTCACGCACTCGGTGCTGTTCTTCCGCGGCCAAGCGATCACGCCGCAGCAACAGGCGCGATTCGCGGCGAATTTTGGCGACCTGCATATTCATCCGATCTACCCCAACGTGCCGGAGCAGCCCCAAGTGCTGATCCTCGACACCGCCGTGACCGATGTGCGTGACAACGCGGTGTGGCACACCGACGTGACCTTCCTGCCCACCCCGGCCCTGGGCGCGGTGCTCAGCGCCAAGCTGCTGCCGGCGTTTGGGGGTGACACGCTGTGGGCCAGTGGCATTGCCGCGTATGAGGCCTTGTCCGAGCCGCTCAAGCGCCTGCTGGATGGGCTCACCGCCACCCATGACTTCACCAAGTCTTTCCCGCTGGAGCGCTTCGGCAACACCGCCGAAGACCTCGCGCGCTGGGAAGAAACCCGCAAGAAAAACCCGCCGCTGTCGCACCCGGTGGTGCGCACGCACCCCGTCAGTGGCCGCAAATCACTGTTTGTCAGCGACGGCTTCACTACCAAAATCAACGAATTGGAACCGGCGGAAAGCGAGGCGATTCTCAAGCTGCTGTTCGCCCACGCGACCCGGCCGGAGTTCACCATTCGCTGGCGCTGGCAGGAGAATGACGTGGCGTTCTGGGACAACCGCGTGACCCAGCATTACGCCGTGGATGACTACCGGCCACAACGGCGGGTGATGCACAGGGCGACCATCTTGGGTGATGTCCCGTTCTAGCGCCTGGCAAAGATCAAATGTGGGAGGGGGCTTGCCCCCGATAGCGGTGGTTCAGTCAGCTTATCTGTAGCTGACCCACTGCAATCGGGGGCAAGCCCCCTCCCACATTTTTGACCCTGTGGTGTCAGGTTATTCAGCGGTAGATGGTTTTTCCCACAGGTTGATCCCGCCTTCCTGCGCAAAGCGATCGATCTCTGCCAATTCCTCGGCGCTGAAGCTCAAGTTCTTCAACGCGCCGACGTTCTCGATGATCTGCTCCGGCCGGCTCGCGCCGATCAGTGCGCTGGTGACCCGTGGATCACGCAGGGTCCAGGCCAGGGCCAGTTGCGCCAGGCTCTGGCCACGACGCTGGGCGATTTCATTCAGCGCGCGCACGTGGGCGATGTTTTCTTCGGACAGGTGCTTGGCCTGCAACGAGCCACCGCCCGGGCGATTGACCCGTGCATCAGCCGGTACGCCATTGAGGTACTTGTCGGTCAGCAGACCCTGGGCCAGCGGCGTGAAGGCGATGACCCCGGCACCGAGTTCTTCGGTGGTGTCCAGCAGGTCTTTTTCCACCCAGCGGTTGAGCAGGTTATAGGCCGGTTGGTGGATCAGCAGCGGCACTTTCCACTCTTTGAGCAACGCCGCGATTTCGCGGGTTTTGACACCGGAGTAGGAAGAAATACCGATGTACAACGCCTTGCCTTGCTGCACGGCCGTGGCGAGGGCGCTGGCGGTTTCTTCCAGCGGAGTATCGGCGTCAAAGCGGTGGGAGTAGAAAATATCCACGTAGTCGACGCCCAGACGTTGCAGGCTCTGGTCCAGGCTCGCCAGCACGTATTTGCGCGAACCGCCGCCCTGGCCGTAAGGGCCGGGCCACATGTCCCAGCCGGCTTTGCTGGAAATGATCAATTCGTCGCGGTAGTGCTTGAAGTCTTCGCGCAGCAAACGGCCGAAATTGATCTCGGCGCTGCCGTAGGGCGGGCCGTAGTTGTTGGCCAAATCGAAGTGGTTGATGCCCAGGTCAAACGCGGTGCGCAGCAGGGCGCGCTGGGTCTCGATCGGGGTGCTGTCGCCAAAGTTGTGCCACAGCCCCAGGGACAGTGCAGGCAGCACTAACCCACTGCGGCCTACACGGCGGTACGGAATAGATTCATAGCGGTTTTCGGCAGCAATGTAAGTCATCGAACCCTCTCTTGGACGTAGGCAAATAAGGCCTGGGAATAACGTTATTCCCAGGCCTTTTAACCAGCTGAATCGCTTAATTTACCCTTCCGTTTTACAGCAATTTCCTACCAGAGTGGAACGACGTAGCTGACATAAAAACGGTTTTCATCTTGCACGGTGGCACCGGCAATGTCCGGGCTTGCATGCGCGTTTTTCCAGGTCACGCCCAGCCCCTTGAGCGTGCCGGTGGGCACTTGATACGCCACGGCAACGTCGCGTTCCCATTCGCTCGTAGTGCCCTGCGCGGTGCGGATGTCATCGCCGTGGGCATAGGCGGCCGAGAACGCCAGGCCGTTCAGACCGAGCGTGCCAAAGTCGTATTTGTATTGCGCCAGCCAGGTGCGCTCACCGGCGTGCTGGAATTTGTTCAGCTGCAGGTTGGTCAGCGCCGGCGTGTCGGCGCCTGAGCCTGGGCCTTGGCGGTTGGCGCCGCTGTTCAGGCCGGAGTCCAGGTAGGGGAAGTCGCTGTCGCCGCTGTTTTTCTGAAGGCCGAGGCCGACGGTATGGCCGTCCAGGCTGTAGCTTTCCAGCAGGCTGACGGTGGACTGGTTGATGCGACCCTTGTTCACGCCGTCGCCATACAGGCCCGCTGCCGCGAAGTCCGTGTCGCCATCGGCGTTGCCGCCCACACCCAGGCTGCGGAACATGCGCACATCCGTGTCGATTGCACCCACCGACAACGCGTCGTGGCGCTTGGCGCCCAGGAAGAATTGCTGGTAGTAATCCTCAAGGTTGGAATACCACAGGCTGACGGTGCTGTTCTGCAAACCGGTGTAGTCCGCCCCGCCGAACAGGAAACGGTCACTCTCTTTGGTGCCCCCGGCGGTGATCATGCCCTGGTCGCCGGTTTCGTTTCGGATCTTGGTCTTGAGGATATCGCCGCCGGTGAAGGTGAAGTCGGCAAGGTCCCTGGACACCAACTGCACGCCGGTATTGGTCTGCTGGTACAGGCGGCCATCGGTATTGGCCAGCACCGGGTTGTTGCCGTACAGCGTGCCGACGCGCAACTCGTCCTGGGCAACGTGCAGCTTGAAGGTGGGGTTGAGCACGCCGAACTGGTCGGCGGACTTGCCGTTGTCCAGCGGGAACATGCTGCCGGGGTAGCGGCCCTGGTGCTCCTTGTCGTTAAGGTCGCCGCCGGAATCCAGTTTCAGACCGTAGAACGCCTGCAAGTCGAGGCCCAAACCCACCGGCCCCTCGGTGTAGCCGGACTTGAAGTTGAACTCGAAACCCTGGCCCCAATCGCGAATGCTGTGGGCCTTGGCAGTGCTGCCCACCACGTCACGCCCCTGCTGGTTGAGATAGCGATTGAGCAGGGTCACGTCGGCGTGGCTGTCATCGATAAAATCGGCATGGGCGGACAGCATAAAGCTCGCCATGGCGGCTCCCACCACGGGGCTTAGAAACGTCTTCATGGGTACCGGTTCTCCGTCACTGTTCTGAAATGAAAGCGTCAAACGCTTCACACAATTACGCAGTGGCCAGATGACAGTTGCGCGTCAAAACCGCGCGGCGACGGATGAAATTAAATTTAAGAAAGCCCCGTAGAACGGGGCTTTGCGAGGTGTTTTTGTGAGAACGGGCAAGCCCGCTCCCATCCATGACTAGCGCACCAAGTGCAGGAACTGCAGGTGACGCTCGTACTGGTCGAGGATGTCGTTGATGATCTGTTCCTTGGTATAGCCGACCAGGTCGTAGTCCTGGCTGCCCTCACTCAAGTGCACTTCCGCGCGGTAGTAGCGGCGATTGTTGAGTTCCTTGGAACCCATGCCACCCCGGGCAAACGACGGCGTGAAATAACCGCGCATCTGCACCTGGTAGATGAACGGATGCTCTTCGCCATGGCCGATTTCCAGGCTGACGCTGTCGTTGGACGGGTCAGGCTGGGTGACCACACTCAGGCCCTTCTCGACAAACACTGCAGTCACCTCCTCGATCGCCGGGCGCACCGTCGACTCCAGGAAGCGATACACCTCATCGCGTGACGGGAAATGCACAGCCTGGCTCAAGCGCTGGCGCCAGCCGCCTCGGCCTTTACGTGCCGCCGAGATCGGCGCCAGCGAATGCAGCTGGGCGATCTGCTTTTGCGACTCCAGATAGAAGGCTTTGTGCAGCCCCCACATCATCAGTAGCAGGATCAGCGAGAACGGCAACGAGGTCAGCACCACCGCTGATTTGAGCGAGTCGATACTGCCGGCAAACAGCAAGGCACTGGTGACCAATGCGGTCATCGCGCCCCAGAACACCCGCAGCCATTTCGGCCCGTCTTCGTCGGCGTTGCCGCCTTTGGACGAGAGGGTCGACAGCACCACGGTGCCGGAGTCGGCCGAGGTGACAAAGAACACGAAGCTGATGAACACCGTGACCGCGATGACGGTTTTGCTCCACGGGTAGGTTTCCAGCAACAGGTAGAGGCTCATCGAGGGATCATCGATGGCCGACTGACCCAAGGCCGCCATGCCGTGGTTGAGCACCTGGTCGATGGCGCTGTTGCCGAAGATCGACATCCACGCCAGCGTGAAGCCCAGTGGGATCAGCAACACACCGAACACGAACTCACGGATGGTACGGCCACGGGAAATCCGCGCAATGAACAGGCCCACGAACGGCGACCATGCAATCCACCAGGCCCAGTAGAACACCGTCCAACCGCCCAGCCAGTCGCTGGGTTTGTCGTAGGCGTACACATCGAAACTCTTGGTCGGCAACGCGCCGAGGTAGTCACCGATGTTCTGGATCAGGGTGTTGAGCAAGTGCTGGGTCGGCCCGGCAAACAACACAAACAGCAGCAGCGCACAGGCCAGCAGCATGTTGATGTCGGACATCACCCGCACGCCCTTGTCGACGCCGGCGACGGCGACGATGATCGCCGCGCCCATCATCAGCGTGATCAGCCCCACCTGGATCCACTGGGTATGCGCGATACCGAACAGGTAGTCGAGGCCGGAGTTGAGGTGCAACACACCAAAGCCCATGTCGGCCCCCAGGCCGAACACCGTGGCGATAATGCCGAAGCCGTCCACTGCGTAGCCGATAGGGCCGTTGATGCGTTTGCCGATCAGCGGGTAGAGCGCCGAGCGCAACGCCAGCGGCAGGTTATGCCGGTAGGCGAAATACGCCAGGGCCATGCCGACAAACGCGAACACGCCCCAGCCATGCAAGCCCCAGTGCAGGAACAGGACCTGCATGGCCTGGCGCGCGGCGTCGGCGTTCATGGGTGCGCCCTGGGGCGGCTGCACCAGGTGCGTCAGCGGCTCGGAGACGCAGAAAAAGAACAGCGTGATGCTGATCCCGGCGGCGAACAGCATGCCGGCCCAGGACAGGTAACTGAATTCGGGCTCGTCGTGGTCGGCACCGAGTTTTATCTTGCCGTAGCCCGATAGCGCGGTGACCACCACGAAGACCAGATACAGCGTCATCGCCAGCATGTAGTACCAGCCGACCGTATTGGCCGCCCAGTTTTGCGCGGCCAGCAGCCAGGCCCCGGCCTGTTGCGGGATAGCGATGACAGTAATGCCAAACAGCAAAATTGCAGTGGCGGCAAAGTAGAAAACGGGCGCATTCATGCGCACCATGCCGCTCGGTGGGGTGGACGATGCACTCATGAACGATGCACCCCGAGGGTTGGGAATGTGGCTGTAAATAACGGACTCAGCAAAGGTAAGCCTCCTGTTGTGAGCGGGCAGCGAACCACCGGTTTAACTTGAACGAACATTCAAGTTAAACATGGATAGGCAGTCTGGGACTAATCTCAGGGCTGAGTGGTAGACAATTCCTACACTAGCTCAAGGAAAGGTATGACGGTTGAGCGAGGCAAATCGTTCAGCGATTGCGGGTTGAATTTGGAATGCAGTCAACCTGTGGGAGGGGCGGTGCGACGGTTCGACTTGCCCCCGATGGCGGTGCATCCGTATCAGATGAGCTGACTGACACTCCGCTATCGCGGGCAAGCCCCCTCCCACAGTGGATTTGTGCAGGTCTTTTTACTTCTGCGCACCATCATCGAGCTGCAAATTCGCCTGCGTGATGTTTGCCGCAGCCGGCACGCTGCGGGTCAGCCACACGTTGCCACCGATGGTCGAGCCCTTGCCGATGGTGATGCGCCCCAGGATCGTCGCCCCGGCATAGATCACCACATCGTCCTCGACGATCGGGTGGCGCGGATGGCCCTTCTGCAACTGCCCATCCTCATCCGCCGGGAAGCGTTTGGCGCCCAGGGTCACGGCCTGGTAGATGCGCACACGCTCGCCGATGATCGCGGTTTCACCGATCACCACACCCGTCCCGTGGTCGATAAAGAAGCTTGGGCCGATCTGCGCACCGGGGTGAATGTCGATACCGGTGGCCGAGTGGGCGATCTCGGCGCTGATCCGCGCCAGCAGCGGCAAGCCGGCGCGGTACAGATGGTGCGCCAGGCGATGGTGGATCACCGCCAGAATCCCCGGGTAGCACAGCAGCACTTCATCCACACTACGGGCGGCCGGGTCGCCGTGGTAGGCGGCCAGCACATCGGTGTCCAACAGGCTGCGCAGGGACGGCAAGGCCAGGGCGAAATCCTGGATCAGGCGGATGGCGTGGGCGTCGACCTCACTGTCATCCTGGCCGCCCTGGCGCGCGGCGTAGCGCAGCTCCAGACGTGCCTGGGCAAGCAGCGCATTCAGCGCAACGTCGAGGGTATGCCCGACGTAGAAGTCTTCACTTTCTTCACGCAAGTCCACCGGCCCCAGGCGCATGGGGAACAGCGCGCCGCACAGCGCTTCGAGTATCTGCGCCACCGCCTCGCGCGACGGCAGCTCGCGCCCGCCATGCTCGCCGCTCAAGCGGCCATTGCGCGTTCGCCACTGGTCCCGGGCGCTGCGCAGTTGGCTGACGATGGTCTGTAATTGCCAATGGCTGGAACGCTCACTCACGGTATTCACTCCTGACGAAATGGCCATCACTTTACGGTATGCACCCTGGCCGCCATTAAGAACCAATGGTGTGATACTAAGAACCAACCGGCATAAGCGATTGTCAGTTGCCCGATGAAAAGTGCCTGCCTATAGTCGGCCCATACTCAATCAACCGTGCGTAGCCATGATCAAACAACAGCTCGACCGTTTTAATCGCCTGGAACTGCTGGGCGGCGCGACTGCCCTGGAAAAACTGGAGCGGCTGTCGGCCTGGCTGGGCAGGGATATCTACGTCAAGCGCGACGACACCACGCCACTGGCGATGGGCGGCAACAAGCTGCGCAAACTCGAATACCTGGCGGCCGACGCCATCGCCCAGGGTGCCGACACCCTGGTGACCGCTGGCGCTATCCAGTCCAACCATGTGCGCCAGACGGCCGCCCTCGCCGCCAAGCTCGGCCTGGGCTGCGTCGCGCTGCTGGAAAACCCCACTGGCACCGAAGACCCCAACTACCTGGCCAACGGCAACCGCCTGTTGCTGGAGCTGTTCGACGCCAAAGTGGAATTGGTCGAGAACCTCGACAACGTGGACGAGCAACTCAACGCCCTCGCCGACCGCCTGCGCAGCAACGGCAAGAAGCCATACCTGGTGCCCATCGGCGGCTCCAATGCGCTCGGCGCCCTGGGTTATGTGCGCGCCGGGCTGGAGTTGGCCGCGCAGATCGAAGACAGCGGGGTCGAATTTTCCGCCGTGGTGCTGGCCTCCGGCAGTGCCGGCACGCACAGCGGCCTGGCCTTGGCGTTGAGTGAAGTGCTGCCGAACCTGCCGGTGGTCGGCGTGACCGTGTCGCGCACCGATGAAGCTCAACGTCCGAAAGTACAGGGCCTGGCCGAACGCACTGCAGAATTGCTCGGCGTGGGCATTCCTGAAGCGTTCAAGGTGATCCTGTGGGATGAATACTTTGGCCCACGTTATGGCGAACCGAATGCCGGGACTTTATCGGCGATTAAACTTCTGGCGAGCCAGGAAGGTCTGTTGCTCGACCCGGTCTACACTGGCAAGGCCATGGCCGGCTTGCTGGACGGCATCGGGCGTCAACGGTTTGAAGACGGCCCGATTATTTTCCTGCATACCGGCGGGGCCCCGGCATTGTTTGCCTACGACTCCGTTTTCAGCTGAATAAACACGGAGTCAATGTGGGAGGGTGGCGACGATTCGAGTTGCTCCCGATGGCGGTGTATCAGCCAGCAAATCTGTTACTGATAGACCGCCATCGGGAGCAAGCCCCCTCCCACATGGAGTAGACGTCATATTCCTAATTTGAATATCAATTCAGATTTATATTATTTTCAAGTCTTAGAAAGCGGCTTTATAGTCGCGCCGAAGGCGAAGACGCGCACCGCGCTTTAAGGCAGGATACGACTACCGCGTCACCTGCTTCGCTCAACATAAAAAACACAGGGGCTCTTATGACTATTTCTGTATTGCGTCGTACGTTGTTGGTTGGCACTTTGGGCCTGGCGCTCGGGGCGGGCCTTCTGGGGCAGGCGGTTGCCGGTGAGCAATTGGGCAACATCAAAAAGGCCGGCGAGATCAAAATCGGCCTGGAAGGCACTTACCCACCGTTCAGCTTTGTCGATGAGAGCGGCAAGCTCAGCGGTTTCGAGGTTGAGCTGTCCGAAGCCCTGGCCAAAGAGCTGGGCGTGAAGGTCAAGCTGCAAGCTACGCCGTGGGACGGCATCCTCGCTGCCCTGGAATCCAAGCGTCTGGACGCGGTGGTCAACCAAGTGACCATCTCCGAAGAGCGCAAGAAGAAGTATGACTTCTCCAAGCCCTACACCGTGTCCGGTATCCAGGCGCTGGTGCTGAAGAAGAACGTTGACGCGATCAAGACCGCCGACGACCTGGCTGGCAAAAAAGTCGGCGTGGGCCTGGGCACCAACTACGAACAATGGCTCAAGGACAACCAACCCAAAGCCATCATCAAAACCTATAACGATGACCCAACCAAGTTCCAGGACCTGCGCATTGGCCGTATCGACGCCATCCTGATCGACCGCCTGGCCGCCCTGGAATACGCCAAGAAAGCTCCGGACACCGCCGCTGCCGGCGACGCTTTCTCGCGCCAGGAAGCCGGTATTGCCCTGCGCAAAGGCGAGCCTGAGCTGCTCGAGGCCGTGAACAAGGCCCTCGACACGCTGCGCGCCGACGGCACTCTGAAGAAGCTGTCCGAGAAGTACTTCAACGCTGACGTCACTCAATAATGGAAGCAGGTTTCCAACTCGCGCTGGACTCCGCGCCCTTTCTGCTCAAGGGCGCGTACTACACGGTGATTCTTAGCCTTGGCGGGATGTTTTTCGGCTTGCTGCTAGGCTTCGGCCTGGCCTTGATGCGCTTGTCGCGCTTCAAGCTGTTGAGCTGGACTGCCCGCGTCTACGTGTCGTTTTTTCGCGGCACGCCCTTGCTCGTACAGCTGTTCTTGATCTACTACGGCTTGCCGCAAGTGGGCATCGAGCTGGATCCGATCCCGGCGGCCATGATCGGCTTTTCGCTGAACATGGCCGCTTATGCCTGTGAAATCCTGCGCGCCGCCATCGCCTCCATCGAGCGTGGCCAGTGGGAAGCTGCGGCCAGTATCGGCATGACCCGCGCGCAGACCCTGCGCCGGGCCATTCTGCCGCAGGCCATGCGCACGGCTTTGCCGCCGCTGGGCAACAGCTTTATTTCACTGGTCAAGGACACCGCGCTGGCGGCCACCATCCAGGTGCCCGAGCTGTTCCGCCAGGCGCAATTGGTGTCTGCACGGACCTTCGAAATCTTCACCATGTACCTGTCCGCGGCCCTGATCTACTGGATCCTGGCGAGCATCCTGGCGCATTTGCAGAATCGTCTGGAAGACCGGGTCAACCGGCATGACCTGGAGTCCTGAAGCATGATCGTGGTTGAAAAACTGACCAAACAATTCAACGGTCAGGTGGTGCTCAACGGCATCGACCTTGAGGTCAAGGAAGGCGAAGTCATCGCCATCATCGGCCCCAGCGGTTCCGGCAAGACCACCTTCCTGCGGTGCCTGAACTTCCTTGAGCAACCCACCAGCGGGCGTATCAAGGTCGGTGACATCGAGATCGACAGCAGCAAGCCGATCAACCAGCAGCAAGGCCTGGTGCGGCGCTTGCGCCAGCACGTGGGGTTTGTGTTCCAGAGCTTCAACCTGTTCCCCCACCGCACCGCGCTGGAAAACGTCATCGAAGGCCCCACCGTGGTCAAGAAGATGCCGCGCGAAGCTGCTGTCGCCCTGGGGCGCACGTTGCTCGCCAGGGTTGGCCTGGCAGGCAAGGAAGACGCCTACCCACGGCGCCTGTCCGGCGGCCAGCAGCAACGCGTGGCGATTGCCCGCGCGCTGGCCATGGAGCCAGAGGTGATCCTGTTCGACGAACCCACCTCGGCGCTGGACCCGGAACTGGTAGGCGAAGTACTGGCGACGATTCGCAGCCTTGCCGAAGAAAACCGCACCATGGTCATCGTCACCCACGAGATGAGCTTTGCGCGGGATGTGGCCAACCGCGTCATCTTCTTCGACAAGGGCGTGATCGTGGAGCAAGGCGAAGCCAAGGCGTTGTTCGCCAACCCCAAGGAAGAGCGCACCCAACAGTTTTTGAGCAAATTCCTCGCCCACTGACACCGGTTGATTGTGGCGAGGGCGCTTGCTCCCGCTGGAGTGCGAAGCGCTCCCAAAAATGCTCGGGCCGCTTCGCAACCCAGCGGGAGCAAGCTGCCTCGCCACAATCAGTGTTCCTACAGGAAGTCCTCGCCCGCCGCTGTAAAACACCGCGCCGCAACCCCCTAAAAATCCCCCTCCCAGTCAGACCCTTCTGAATCAGCGCCAACCCGGCGTTTAGCCCTTTGCCGCCATTGACGCCCCTGGGCCAACCCTCTTATCTAGCACCCAGAGGATTGGATCCTATCCCAGCTACTCACTGAATCGTTCTTTTCTACCCCCAACGCACCCGCGCCAAGGGGTTGGAACGATTGCTGCTGGCTGCATCAAGGAGATTACTTATGACGCGCACTGCAACCCCGGTCACGCTTACCGCCCCGACGTTGCCCCAAGCCCTTCGAAACGGCATCAATGCCCTTGCCGCCACCCACCTGCAGGTCGACATCGCACCCTATCCGGGCATGGATGAAGGCGACCTGATCGAGCTGTTCTGGAACAACTGCTTTGCTGCCTCACGCCGGGTCACGGCGGGCAAGATCGGCACCCCCACACGCTTGCGTGTGCCTGAGAGCTTTGTGCTGGATGGCCCGGCGCGGGTTCACTATCAGGTCATGCAGATCGGCCATGGCCCTGTGCGTTCGGCCGTGACCCAGGTGAACGTCAAGACCAACCACCCGGGCGGTGGGCCTCGGGACCTGTACAGCGACGAAAACCAGAACCTAGCCCCCGTCGGCCTGCCCGAGACGATCCGCCGCTACGGCGTCAACAGCAGCCAGGTGCGGCGCGGCGTGCCCCTGACCATCGAGCCCTACCCGAACATGACCACCGGCGACGCCATCACCCTGCGCTGGGGCGATGTGCGCATGGACCTGCCGAAAATCCACGCCAAGGGCGTCGGCCTGGCGGTGCAGGTGTGGGTGCCGTCCACGGTGATTATCGAAGCCGGTGACGACTGCCGGCTGGAGGTGACGTACTGCATTCTGGACCGCGTCGGCAACAATTCGCGCTGGGCGCCGGCTCGTACCGTGCGGATTGCGCCCTGGGTCCCCGCCCGCCCGGCCGGGGCCGCGCCGATCTATCGACCTCGCGCCCTCGGTTCACCCTGCGAACCCGGGTGACAGACCTTCTATGCATATTCCCAAAAGT
>NZ_WKCB01000068.1 GCF_021606685.1 Pseudomonas syringae | reverse complement strand
TTTGTTGGGGCGAGCGGTCTCACCAGGGTGGGGCTGCGAGGCGGCCCCTGGAGACCCGCCACTTCCCTCCAGAGAGAAACGCGGTGCCAGGTTTTAGGGCCGCTTCGCGCCCCAGCGCGAGCAAGCCCGCTTGCCACTACAAGCCCGTTCGCCACAATAAGCCCGCTCGCCACGGGTTTTTGTCGGGCTTAGAATGTTTGTCTACTTCCTGATCAGGGCCCTCGCCATGCTTCCTGAATGCCAGTTGTTCGGTACCCTGGGTTGCCATTTGTGTGAAATTGCCGAAGCTGAAGTCATGCCGCTCGTCGAGCACGGGTTGCTGGTGGAGTTGGTGGATATCACCGACCCCGACGACCTGACCGAGGCCTACGGCCTGCGGATTCCGGTGCTGCGCCGGGTGGACACGGGGGCGGAACTGGACTGGCCGTTCGACACCGAGCAGGTGGTTTCCTTCCTTCGTTAAGGTTTATCCGATAGCGGGTTTCTAAATATTAAGTTACTGTATGTTTGTACAGTGATGGAATAAAGGGAACGCTCGTGGTGAATGTCGAACAACTGAAAAGCAGCGTTAATCGCATGTCCGCCGACGTGGTGCGCAACGCGGTGAACGAGCTGCGCCTGGATGGCTTGGTCACGGAAGGCAAGACGCCCTTTAGCAAAGTGCATTTCAACACCTGCTTTGCGGAGATCGAGGCATTGTTCCAACGCGCCGGCTACCACAAGCAATTGGATGTGGTGGGTTACCAGGGCTTGTTGTACGCGTTGTACGACCCTGGCCGCTGGGAGGCGGTGGATGTATTGCGCTGGCTCAAGGAGTTCACCGAGGCTGCCAGTGCGTCGCCTATTCTGCGGGCCGAATTGGCCAAGCCCTGAGATCCGCCCTAGGCTCAATCCCGCTCCATGCGGGATAATGCCCGCCTGTTTTTCCAGGCGTCGAGCATCGTCATGTCCAGTTCCGGTTTTTCCGCGTCCCAGCACCAGGCCAGCACCCTGTATTTGCCACCTGGCCCGTGGGCCACGGTGTTGCAGTGCCTGTGCGAACACTTCCCGGCGATCAGCCGCGAACACTGGCTGGACCGCATCGCCCGTGGCCGGGTACTGGATATCAACGGCAGCCCGATCAGCCTGGACCTGGCCTACAAGGAAGGCCTGTGCATCTACTACTTCCGCGAAGTGCCGAACGAAAAGGTCATCCCGGTGCAGGAAACCATCTTGTACGCCGACGAGCACCTGGTGGTGGCCGATAAGCCGCATTTTCTACCCGTGACGCCGGCCGGCGAGTACGTCGAGCAAACCCTGCTGCGTCGCTTGATTCGTCGCCTGGACAACCCCTCGCTGGTGCCCCTGCATCGCATCGACCGGCACACGGCGGGCCTGGTGTTGTTTTCCGCCAACCCGGCCAGCCGTTCGGCTTATCAGCAGCTGTTTCCGACGCGCCAGATCGATAAATTTTACGAAGCCATCGCCCCGGCCTTGCCTGGGCTGAGCTTTCCCCTGGTGCACAAAAGTCGCCTGGTGGAGGGCGAGCCGTTCTTTCGCATGCAGGAAGGCGCGGGCGTCAGTAATACCGAAACCGCCTTGGAAGTACGCGAAAAAAATGCCGGTCTGTGGCGTTACGGCTTGTTCCCCGTGACCGGCAAGAAGCACCAGCTACGCGTGCACATGAGCGCGCTCGGGGCGAGCATCTGCAACGACCCGTTCTACCCCCAGGTGATCAAGGATGCCGTGGATGACTACGCCAACCCGCTGAAACTGCTGGCCCAGGGCGTACGTTTTATCGACCCGGTCACCGGGCAAGAACGCGATTTTCGCAGCCGCATCAGCCTCGACTGGTAACCCGCGCAAACAACAAGGCCCGCGCGAGGCGGGCCTTGTTGGCAAACGCTTGAGGCTTACAGGTCTTTAACGGTGCGGACCTGATCCTTGTTGATACGGGTCTGCTTGCCGTCCAACTGTTCGAACTCGTAGAAGCCCGAATCCTTGTCGAATTTAGGCGTGTCGACGGCCTGGATTTCGCGACCGTCATTCAGGGTGATCACTGTCGGCGAAGCGCAACCGGCGAGGGTGGCGAGGCCCAGTGCAAGCATGAGAGCGGCGATGGTCCGTTGAGTCATGAGTGTGTCTCCGAGAGAATTCTTTTAAATGGCTGACCTTGTTGACGCGCTAGGCCCCGACAAAGTTCCTTGTGCGAGGTTCATTCTGACACGCCAGACCCGGGGTGCAACAGCTCAGGTGTATTCAGGTTGGCCAGGCGCGGGTCATCCGCCGGGCACTCCAGGCCCACGCCACCGAGTTGCAGAAAAACCCTGCGCGGGCTGCGTTCCCCGGCGTGCCATGCCTGTTCTACCTGAGTTTGCAGGCAGGTCGGGATGATACAGATCAAGGGTTCCCAGAATTCACCCTGGCGCACCATCACCGGCAACCGGGGGTGCTGGCGTGCAGTCTCACGCAGGTCGTCAAGAAGTCCCACGTCGATGTTTGGCACGTCGCACGGCAGTATCAGCAAATGCGCATGCCGCGCGGCAGCCAGGCCAGCGCGGATGCCAGCGAGCGGGCCGGGGAAGTCCGGGCTGCCGTCGCTCACCAGCTGGTCGGCGTAGGGCGTGTACTGTGAGTGGTTACGGTTGCAGGAGATGATCAGGTCATCCGTCAGTGGCCGGGCCAGGTGCTGCAGATGGGCAATCAACGGCTGGCCACGCCAGTGCAACAGGCCTTTGTCCTGGCCGCCCATGCGTTGGCCGCGGCCACCGGCCAGCAGCAAAATCGAACAGGGCAGGGGCGAAGAATCGAGCGACATGGTGGTTCCGCAGCGGCAGGTAAACAGGGCCCTGTGATATAACACCGGGCTGTTCCTTCGACAACCGGACCGTGCCATGAAAGCCAAGGCAGATGCGCCCTTCGTACCCCTGAATATCGCTGTACTGACCGTCAGCGACACCCGCACCCTGGAAACCGACACCTCGGGCCAGGTCTTCGTCGACCGCCTGAGCGCCGCCGGTCATCACCTGGCTGAGCGCGTGCTGCTCAAGGACGACCTCTACAAGATCCGCGCCCAAGTGGCTCACTGGATCGCCGAAGACGTGGTGCAAGTGGTGCTGATCACCGGCGGCACCGGCTTCACGGGCCGCGACAGCACACCGGAAGCCGTGAGCTGCCTGCTGGACAAACAGGTCGACGGCTTTGGCGAACTGTTCCGTCAAATCTCCGTGGCCGATATCGGTACCTCCACCGTGCAATCGCGCGCCTTGGCCGGGCTGGCCAACGGTACCTTGGTGTGCTGCCTGCCGGGGTCGACCAACGCGGTGCGTACCGGCTGGGATGGCATCCTCGCCGAGCAACTGGATAACCGTCATCGCCCGTGCAATTTCGTACCGCACCTCAAGCAGGCCGAGCCCTGTGAATCCCGTGGGTAAGCCTGGCAAGACCGGCGCCCTGATGCCGGTGGAAGAGGCGTTGCGCCAATTGCTCGACATGGCCGAAGCCGCGCCGATCCGTGAGCAAAATGAATTGCCGCTGGCCGAGTGCGACGGCCGCGTGCTGGCCCAGGACCTGATCTCCACCCTGGACCTGCCGCCCTGGCCCAACAGCGCCATGGACGGTTATGCCCTGCGCCTGTCGGACTGGGCCGGTGAGCCGCTGGTGGTCAGCCAGCGCATCTTCGCCGGCCAGGCGCCGCTACCCTTGGCGGCCGGCACCTGTGCGCGCATCTTCACCGGTGCGCCGGTGCCGGAAGGCGCGGATTGCGTAGAGATGCAGGAAAATGCCGTGGTCCACGCCGATGAACGCGTGAGCTTCAGCGAGCCGTTGCAGGCAGGCCAGAACATCCGCCCGCAAGGCCAGGAAACCACAGTTGGCGAATTGGTGCTCAGCGCCGGAACACGCCTGGGCCCGATCGAACTGGGTCTGGCCGCGTCCCTGGGGCACGCCAGCCTGAGCGTGATCCGCCGCCCGCGAGTGGCCGTGCTGTCTACCGGTGACGAGTTGATCGAGCCCGGCTTGCCGCTGGGGCCGGGGCAGATCTACAACAGCAATCGCCGTGTGCTGTGCTCTTGGCTTGCGCGCATGGGCTGTGAGGTCATCGATGCCGGCATCCTGCCCGATGACCTGGAACAGACCCGTGCCCGTCTGGCGAGCCTGGGCGCGGTCGACCTGATCCTGTCGACCGGCGGGGTGTCGGTGGGCGAGGCGGATTTCCTCGGCATCGCATTGCGCGAAGAGGGCGAATTGGCCTTGTGGAAACTCGCGATCAAGCCGGGCAAGCCGCTGACCTTCGGGCACTTCCGGGGTGTGCCGGTGATCGGCTTGCCGGGCAACCCGGCCTCGACCCTGGTGACATTCGCGCTGCTGGCCCGGCCTTATTTGCTGCGCCGCCAAGGTGTGGCGGATGTAGAGCCGCTGCGTTTCGAAGTGCCAGTGGGCTTCACCTGGCCCAAGCCGGGCAACCGTCGTGAGTACCTGCGCGGGCGCATCGAGCAGGGCAAGGCGATCATCTACCGCAACCAAAGCTCCGGCGTGCTGCGCAGCGCGGCGTGGGCAGAGGGGTTTGTGGAGGTGCGGGAGGGGACGACACTGGAGATGGGTGATCGGGTCAGTTTCATTCCGCTGAGTGAAGTGTTGAACTGATTACAAAACCCAATGTGGGAGGGGGCTTGCTCCCGATGGCGGTGTGTCAGATATGAATGAGCTGACTGACACACCGCCATCGGGAGCAAGTCGAATCGTCGCACCGCCCCTCCCACATTTGGATCTTTGTTGGTCTGGGAGAACTCAGTAGTCGTCCCCACGCTCAGTCACATCGCGCTCCACCGGTCCCGCATTCGGGTCATAGCCCACCGGGAATTTGCCTTTGAGCGTCCAGGCAAACGCAATGATCTCGGCCACCGTGCGGTACAACTCTTCCGGAATGCTGTCCCCCAGTTCCATACGCGCCAGCAGCTTGACCAGCTCGGCGTTTTCATAGATCGGCACTTCATTTTCCCGTGCCAGTTTCAGGATCGCTTCGGCCAGGGCATCGTCGCCCTTGGCGGTCAGGGTCGGCGCCTGCTGGCCGTCGTACTTGAGTGCAATCGCCTGGCGCGGTGGGCTGGTGTTCTTCATGCGGTTTCATCCACCCAGCGTTGCTCCAGTCCGGTTTTCGGCCCGCGTGGCGGTGTGCCGAGGTGGCAATCGAGGTCGCCGACGTTGATCCCCGAGGTCACCAGGCGTTCGCGCAGGTTACCCAAATGGCTTTCGATCAGGCTGGCGGTGAATGGCCGGGAGGCCCACAGCTGGCTGGACAGTTTGCCCTGGGTCAGTTGTGCCTGAACCTGCAATGGCCCCAACGGCTCCATGTCGAAGGCCAGCTCAACGCGCCAAAGCATCTGTTTCGGGTCTTTCTTGTCTTTGCGTTCGGGTTGGTCCTTGTCCGGCGCTGGCTCTTCGCGCTGGAACTTGACCTGCAGCGGCACGATGTCTTGCAGCGTGCGCATCGGGATTTCCAGTTGCCAGGTGGTCTGCAGGCGGCCATCGGCGGTGGTGCCGGTTTGTTCCAGGCTCGACAGCTGGTGGCTCTGCAGCCGGGAGATGGCGCCGGCGGCCAGGCGCAGGAGGTTCTCCAGGTCGCCTTCGCCTTCCAGTTTCGCCATCAGCCGCTCGGGCAGCGGGAAGCTCGCTGGGGCTTGGCGGGCGCTGACCTGGCCGAGGGTGTTCAGCGGGCTGCGCACAAAGTTCGGCATCACCTGGGCCAGGGTATTGGCGGCGAGGATGGCATTGAGGTTGGTGCTGGTGGGCAGGGCGGGCAATAAATCTGCGACCAGGCGCAGCAGGGCGCCCTTCATGTCCAGCGGCGGCACTTGCGGGTTTTGACCGGCGAGTAATTTGGCTTCCAGAAACGCGCCGCTGTTCTGCACCACTTGCGCCAGCACCTTGGGATTACTGACTTGCGCCAGGTCGGGCAAGGCCGCCAGCAGTCGGTCGGCCGCTGCGCGCAGGTCGGCGGAGGTGCTGTCGCCACGCGGCAGGTTCTGGAGGGCAGTGAACACGGCATCCAGCGAGCCTTGACGACTTTGCTGGGTGGCGAGTTGCTGGGTCACGGCAAGCTGGTCCTTGAGGCCGCTCAAGGGCACAAAGTTCAAGGTCTGCGCGTTCTGCACCACGGCGCTGAGCAAGCTGCCCACCCGCAGGGGTTGGGGGCTTTCCACGGTCAGCGTCGCACCGGCCAGGGCGTTATTGAGCACGGTTACCAGTGATCGGTAGATCGCGGGTTGCGCCGTGCCTTGCGGCAACATCTGAGTGGTCAGCACCTTGGCTTGCAGCAGCGTGCCCACCGGCATCTGCTGAGTGTCGATGCGGGTGAGGGCGGCCACATTGGCGCTCATGGCTTGTTGCAAGCTGAGGGTCAGGTTGCCCGCTGGCGTCTGGCTCACCGCCACGTTGCTTCCCAGCGGCAACGGCTGCGCGCTGCTGGCCTGCACCAGGGTTTGGCGGCCACCGTCCAGGGTCAGCTTGAGCAGCAACTGAAAGGCCTCACCGCCCTGTTTGAGGCCGATGACTTGCGCATTCGCGGTTTTCCCAGGGTCAATCAAGCCGATCTGCGGTTCGAGCAGTTTCAGCAGTTCACCGGTCGCGGGCAGCGGAGCAGGTCCGGTTGCCGGGGCGGGTGCAAGCGTAGGAAGGTTGATCTCACCGGTCATCGCGCACGTCGTCTCTGGGGAAATTGCCCTCTTTAGAGTAGGGCATCGCATGTATAATGCCGCCCGTCTGCAAAGAGAGCGCTAAAAAACGCACAACTATTTGATCCAGCTCTCTAAAATCGGTCGCCAAAGCCGTTATTGTGCATCTTTCTATAACGGCCGCTGCACCGCCGACTTGAACCGTAAAGGCCCGCGATCTCTTGACCAGCCCTCTTCTTGAAGCCGTAGCGCTTGCCTGTGAGCGCGACCTGCGCCTGCTGTTCGAACACCTCGAACTGCGTCTGGCGGGCGGCGACATGGTGCAAATCAGCGGCCCCAACGGCAGTGGCAAGACCAGTTTGCTGCGCTTGCTCGCCGGTTTGATGCAGCCGACGGCCGGTGTTGTGCGGCTTAACGGCAGGCCCCTCAACGAGCAACGCAGCGAACTGGCGCGCAACCTGACCTGGATCGGCCACGCCGCCGGTATCAAAGACGTGCTGACCGCCGAAGAAAACCTCAGCTGGCTCAGCGCCCTGCATCATCCGGCTTCCCGCGACGCCATCTGGCAAGCCCTGGCCGCCGTCGGCCTCAAGGGTTTCGAAGACGTTCCCTGTCACACCCTGTCGGCCGGCCAGCAGCGCCGCGTGGCCCTGGCACGTTTGTACTTGCCGGGCCCGTCGCTGTGGATTCTCGACGAGCCCTTCACCGCCCTCGACAAACAAGGCGTCGCCCAGTTGGAAGAGCACCTGGCCCAACACTGCGAGCAGGGCGGCTTGATCGTACTGACCACTCACCACCCCCTCACGCGTGTGCCCGCCGGTTACCGTGACCTCGACCTGGGGCGGTGGTCTGCATGAGTGTATTCGCCCTGTTGGTGGCCCGCGAAGCGCGGCTGTTGTGCCGTCGCCCCGCCGAATTGGCCAACCCGCTGGTGTTCTTCGCCATCGTGATCGCGTTGTTTCCGCTGGCGGTCGGCCCCGAGACTAAACTGTTGCAAACCTTGTCCCCAGGCCTGGTGTGGGTCGCGGCGCTATTATCGGTGCTGCTCTCGCTGGACGGGCTGTTTCGCAGTGATTTCGAAGACGGCTCCCTGGAACAGTGGGTCCTTTCGTCACACCCTTTGCCACTTCTGGTCTTGGCCAAGGTGCTGGCACACTGGGCTTTTTCCGGCCTGGCGCTGGTCTTGCTTTCGCCGCTGCTGGCGATGATGCTGGGCCTGCCCGTCGAATGCCTGCCGGTGCTGCTGCTGTCCTTGTTGCTCGGTACGCCGGTGCTCAGCCTGTTGGGGGCCGTGGGCGCAGCGTTGACCGTCGGTTTGAAGCGCGGTGGCCTGTTACTGGCCCTGCTGATTCTGCCTTTGTATATCCCGGTGTTGATCCTGGGCAGCGGCGCCTTGCAGGCCGCGCTCATGGGCATGCCGGCGAGCGGTTACCTCCTGTGGCTTGGTAGCCTGACCGCCCTGGCGGTAACCCTGACACCCTTTGCTATAGCGGCCGGCCTGAAGATCAGCGTCGGCGAATAATGAGGTCTGACCCAGCGACATTGTCAGCTCTTCAACATAAGAAAGACCCTACGCTTCTCGCAACGACGAGAAGCAACCGTGAGAAACAGCAATGAACTGGACCTGGTTTCACAAGCTCGGCTCGCCCAAATGGTTCTATGGCATCAGCGGCAAGCTGCTGCCGTGGTTGAGCGTCGCCGCCGTGTTGCTGATCGGCATCGGCCTGGTCTGGGGCCTGGCCTTCGCGCCGCCGGATTACCAGCAAGGCAACAGCTTTCGCATCATCTATATCCACGTGCCCGCCGCCATGCTCGCCCAGTCCTGCTACGTGATGCTGGCGGTGTGCGGCATCGTCGGGCTGGTGTGGAAGATGAAACTCGCGGACGTCGCCCTGCAATGCGCCGCGCCCATCGGTGCGTGGATGACCGCCGTGGCGCTGGTCACCGGTGCGATCTGGGGCAAACCCACCTGGGGCTCGTGGTGGGTGTGGGATGCGCGGCTGACGTCGATGTTGATCCTGCTGTTCCTGTATTTCGGTCTGATTGCCCTGGGCAACGCGATCAGCAATCGTGACAGCGCCGCCAAGGCCTGTGCGGTGCTGGCGATTGTTGGCGTGATCAACATCCCGATCATCAAATACTCGGTGGAGTGGTGGAACACCCTGCACCAGGGCGCCACTTTCACCCTCACCGAAAAACCGGCGATGCCGGTGGAAATGTGGGCGCCGCTGTTGCTGATGGTGCTGGGGTTCTACTGCTTCTTCGGCGCCGTCTTGCTGATGCGCATGCGCCTCGAAGTGCTCAAGCGTGAAGCCCGCACCAGTTGGGTCAAGGCCGAAGTGCAAAACAGCCTGGGAGCCCGTGCATGAACTTCAACTCGTTCAGTGATTTTCTCGCCATGGGCCATCACGGCCTGTATGTCTGGACGGCCTATGGCATTTGCCTGGCGGTGCTGGCCCTCAACGTCGCCGCGCCGATCCTGGCTCGCAAGCGTTACCTGCAACAAGAGGCGCGTCGTTTGCGCCGGGAGACCGAAAAGTGAATCCGCTGCGTAGAAAGCGTCTGTTGATCATCCTTGCCATCCTGGCCGGCGTCGGCATTGCCGTGGCCCTGGCCTTGAGCGCCCTGCAGCAGAACATCAACCTGTTCTACACCCCGACCCAGATCGCCAATGGCGAAGCACCGGTGGACACGCGTATCCGCGCCGGCGGCATGGTGGAAAAGGGCTCGCTGAAGCGATCCGGCGATTCCCTCGACGTGACCTTTGTGGTCACCGACTTCAACAAGGCCGTGACCATCACCTACCGTGGCATCCTCCCGGACCTGTTCCGCGAAGGCCAGGGCATCGTCGCCCTGGGCAAGCTCAACGCCGACGGCGTGGTGGTAGCCGATGAAGTGCTGGCCAAGCACGATGAGAAATACATGCCGCCGGAAGTCACCAAGGCCCTGAAAGACAGCGGCCAATCCGCGCCAACGCCTGCCAAGGAGGGCTAAGCCATGACGTCCGCATTGTTTATTCCCGAATTGGGCCAGTTGGCGATGATCCTCGCCCTGTGCTTTGCCATCGTGCAGGCCGTGGTGCCCTTGCTCGGCGCCTGGCGCGGTGACCGCCTGTGGATGAGCCTGGCGCAGCCCGCGGCCTGGGGGCAGTTTGCGTTCCTGCTGTTCGCGTTTGGTTGCCTGACCTACGCCTTCATGACCGACGATTTTTCCGTCGCGTATGTGGCCAATAACTCCAACAGCGCGTTGCCCTGGTACTACAAGTTCAGCGCCGTGTGGGGCGCCCACGAAGGTTCGCTGCTGCTGTGGGCGTTGATCCTCGGCGGCTGGACGTTCGCCGTGTCGGTGTTCTCGCGCCAACTGCCGCAGGTCATGCTGGCCCGCGTGCTGGCAGTGATGGGCATGATCAGCATCGGCTTCCTGCTGTTTTTGATCATGACCTCCAACCCGTTCAGCCGCATCCTGCCGCAGATCCCGGCGGACGGGCATGACCTCAACCCGTTGCTGCAAGACATCGGCCTGATCGTGCACCCGCCGATGCTATACATGGGTTACGTGGGTTTCTCGGTGGCCTTCGCCTTTGCTATCGCCGCCTTGCTCGGCGGGCGCCTCGATGCGGCCTGGGCGCGCTGGTCGCGGCCGTGGACCATCGTCGCCTGGGCCTTCCTCGGCATTGGCATCACCTTGGGCTCGTGGTGGGCCTACTACGAACTCGGCTGGGGCGGCTGGTGGTTCTGGGACCCCGTGGAAAACGCCTCGTTCATGCCCTGGCTGGTCGGCACGGCGCTGATTCACTCGCTGGCCGTCACCGAAAAGCGCGGCGTGTTCAAAAGCTGGACGGTGTTGCTGGCCATCGCCGCATTTTCCCTCAGCCTGCTCGGCACCTTCCTCGTGCGTTCGGGGGTGTTGACCTCGGTGCACGCGTTCGCTTCCGATCCTGCGCGCGGCGTGTTCATCCTGATCTTCCTGCTGTTTGTGGTCGGCGGCTCGCTGACGTTGTTCGCGTTGCGCGCGCCGGTGGTCAAGAGCCAGGTCGGTTTTAACCTGTGGTCGCGGGAAACCCTGCTGCTGGGCAATAACCTGGTGCTGGTGGTGGCGGCCTCGATGATCCTGCTCGGCACCCTGTACCCGCTGGTGCTGGACGCCTTGAGCGGCGCCAAGCTGTCCGTCGGCCCGCCGTACTTCAACGCGTTGTTTATTCCGTTGATGGGCCTGTTGATGGTGGTGATGGCGGTCGGCGTGCTGGTGCGTTGGAAAGACACCCCGGTCAAATGGCTGGCCGGCATGCTGATGCCGGTGCTGCTGGGCAGCGTGGCCTTGGCGGTGATCGCCGGGTTTGCCTACGGCGATTTCAACTGGGCGGTACTCGCGACCTTCCTGCTCGCCGCCTGGGTGTTGCTGGCCGGTGTGCGCGACATCTTCGACAAAACCCGTCACAAAGGCCTGCTCAAAGGCTTGCCGACCCTCACCCGCAGCTACTGGGGCATGCAGATCGCCCACATCGGCATCGCCGTGTGTGCCCTTGGCGTGGTGCTCTCCAGCCAGAACAGCGCCGAGCGCGACCTGCGCCTGGCCCCGGGCGAGTCCATGGACCTGGCCGGTTACCACTTCATCTTTGAAGGCGCCAAGCACTTCGAAGGGCCGAATTTCACCTCAGACAAAGGCACGGTGCGCGTCGTCCGCAATGGTAAGGAAATCGCCGTGCTGCACCCGGAAAAACGCTTGTACACGGTGCAGAGTTCGATGATGACCGAAGCCGGCATCGACGCCGGTTTCACCCGCGACCTCTATGTCGCGTTGGGTGAACCCTTGGGCGAGGGCGCCTGGGCCGTGCGCGTACACGTCAAACCGTTCGTGCGCTGGATCTGGTTCGGCGGCTTGCTCACAGGCTTTGGCGGTTTGCTGGCGGCGCTGGACCGCAGGTATCGAGTCAAAGTGAAAAGCCGGGTGCGTGAAGCCCTCGGCCTGCAAGGAGCGGCGGTATGAAGCGTTGGTTGATGGTGTTGCCGCTGGCGGCGTTCCTGGTGATGGCGGTGTTCCTGTATCGCGGGTTGTACCTGGACCCGGCCGAGCTGCCTTCGGCGATGATCGGCAAACAGTTCCCGGCGTTTTCCCTGCCGACGGTGCAGGGCGACAAGACCCTGACCCAGGCTGATTTGTTGGGCAAACCGGCACTGGTCAACGTGTGGGGCACCTGGTGCATCTCCTGCCGCGTCGAACACCCGGTGCTCAACAAGCTGGCCGAGAAGGGCGTGGTGATCTATGGCATCAACTACAAGGACGACAACGCGGCAGCCTTGAAGTGGCTGGCCGAGTTCCACAACCCGTACCAACTGGATATCCGCGATGAAGACGGCAACCTCGGCCTGAACCTCGGCGTCTACGGTGCCCCGGAAACGTTCTTCATCGATGCCAAAGGCGTGATCCGCGACAAGTACGTCGGCGTGATCGACGAAGTAGTGTGGCGCGAGCAACTGGCCGCCAAGTATCAGGCGCTGGTTGATGAGGCCAAACCATGAAGCGTCTGTTAGCCGCAGCTGTTCTCGCCCTGGGTCTGGTCGGCGTGGCCCACGCCGCCATCGACACCTACGAATTTGCCAACGACGCAGACCGCGAGCGTTTCCGCGAACTGACCAAGGAACTGCGCTGCCCCAAGTGCCAGAACCAGGACATCGCCGACTCCAACGCGCCGATCGCCGCCGACTTGCGCAAAGAGATCTTCCGCATGCTGGGGGAGGGCAAGGACAACCAGCAGATCATCGACTTCATGGTCGACCGCTACGGTGATTTCGTGCGCTACAAACCGGCCCTCAACGGCAAGACCGCGCTGCTCTGGTTCGGCCCCGCCGGGCTGTTGCTGGCCGGTGTGGTGGTGATGGCGGTGATCGTGCGCCGCCGTCGCGCCGCGCCTACCGATGGTTCCGACGCGCTGTCCCCTGAAGAGCGCAAACGCCTCGACCAATTGCTGGACACCAAGACTGATGATTGATTTCTGGCTCGCAGCCGGCTTGCTGCTTCTGATTGCCCTGAGTTTCCTGTTGCTGCCTGTATTGCGCGACCGCCGCGCCCAGCGTGAAGAGGACCGCACCGCGCTGAACGTGGCGCTCTATCAAGAGCGCGTGGCCGAGCTGCAAGTGCAGCAGGACGAAGGTGTGCTGAACGCCGCGCAACTCGACACCGGTCGCGCCGAAGCGGCGCGTGAACTGCTCGCTGACACCGAAGGCGTGGAAAAACCCCGCGAAACGCGCTTGGGCAAACCGCTGCTCTTGTTGGCGGCGTTTCTGGTGCCGGTGCTGGGCGTTGTCCTGTACTTGCATTACGGCGCCAGCGACAAGGTTGAACTGACCCGCGAATTTTCCCGGCCGCCGGTGTCCATGGAAGACATGACCCACCGCCTGGAACGCGCCGCCGCCGCCCAGCCGGATTCGGCGGAAGGCCTGTACTTCCTCGGCCGTGCCTACATGGCCCAGGACCGTTCCGCCGATGCCGCCAAGGTGTTCGAACGTACCGTGGCCCTGGCCGGGCGCCAGCCGGAACTGCTCGGCCAGTGGGCCCAGGCGCAGTACTTTGCCGACAACAAACAGTGGTCGCCCAAGGTGCAGGCGCTGACGGACGAGGCGTTGAAGCTCGACCCCAAGGAAGTCACCAGCCTGGGCTTGTTGGGAATCGCGGCCTTTGAAGGCCAGCGTTATCAGGAAGCAATCGACTACTGGAACCGTCTGCTCGCGCAACTGCCGCCGCAAGACAATTCGCGTGCAGCGCTGCAAGGTGGCATCGACCGCGCCGCCGAGAAACTCAAGGAGAGTGGCGGCAGCGTTGCCCCTCAAAAGGCCGTGATGAGCGTGCGCGTAGACCTGTCCGCCGAGGTCAAGGCCAAGGCCCAGCCCACCGACAGCGTGTTCATCTTCGCCCGCGCCGTGAAAGGCCCGCCGGCGCCGTTGGCGGCCAAGCGTGTGACCGTGGCCGAGCTGCCGATTACCGTCGAACTCGGCGATGCTGACGCAATGATGCCGCAGTTGAAACTGTCCAACTTCCCTGAAGTCCAACTGGTTGCGCGCATATCCCGGGCAGGTCTTCCAACCGCTGGCGAGTGGATCGGCCGCAGCCAACCGTTGGCCAGCAGCACCACTGCCACGCAACTGCTGACCATCGACAGTCCGGACAAGTAACTCGAGGAAACGCCTATGACCGCATTTGCACGCATCACCCTGCTCAGCCTGGTATTGGGCCTGAGCGCCTGTGCGGTCCACCGCCCACCTCCGGCGCCCACCGGCCCGACCATCCCGCCGTCGGGCCCATCAACCCAGCCGAGCACCAAGCCTTCCGGCCCGGTGACCCCACCGCCCAAGCCGCTGCCGACCAAATCGCCAACCTTCGCCCCACCGCCGGGCGCGGCCAGCCACTGGGACGGCAAAATGCAGGTGTACGTGCTGGACGACCAGCCCGACACCTTCTACCGCCAGCGCACCTACTACCGCTGGAGCAACGGCTGGAGCCGCTCCATCAGCCCCAACGGGCCCTGGGAAGACACCGACGTGCAGGGCGTGCCGCCGGGGTTGAGCAAGCAGTACGCGCAATGACAAAAGGCGACCTTTTACAGGTCGCTTTTTTTTGCGCATTTGAAATGCAATCAACTGTGGGAGAGTCAAACCCGGCCAAACCTAAACCAACACCAAGCACCGCCCTGACCGTGTGGCGAGCGGGCTTGCCCGCGTTGGGCTGCGAAGCGGCCCCAAAACCTGGCGATGCGTTTTACCTGAAACAACGCGGTGGTCTTATCAGGGCTGCTGCGCAGCCCAACGCGGGCAAGCCCGCTCGCCACAGGGTTGGTGTGAGGCTTTTAACCTTTCTGCAGGTGTACGTGCTGGACGACCAGCCCAACACCTTCTACCGCCAGGGCACCTACTTTTGCGCATTTGAAATGCAATCAACTGTGGGAGGGGCAAGCCCGGCCAAACCTGGACCCACACCAAGCACCGCCCTGACTCTGTGGCGAGCGGGCTTGCCCGCGTTGGGCTGCGAAGCGGCCCCATGACTTGGCGATGCGTTCTGCCTGGATGAACTCGGTGCTTTCATTAGGGCTGCTGCGCAGCCCAACGCGGGCAAGCCCGCTCGCCACAAGGTTAGTGTGAGGCTTTCAACCTTTCACAAAACCTTCATCAAACCGCCGCCCTGTGGTCATGTGCAAGTCATAGGTCTGACACCTCCCGCGCCTACTGTCGTTTGAACTCAAACGCAGCCATCCCCCGGCTGTTCAAACAAGACAGAGAAGCCCATGACTCACGCTATCCATGTCGATCACTTGAACAAGACCTTTGCGAAGAAATCCGCGTTGGTCGACCTCGAACTCACCATTGCCGCCGGTGAGATGGTCGCGCTGATTGGCGCGTCGGGTTCCGGCAAGTCCACGTTGTTGCGCCATTTGGCGGGCCTGGCGTGTTGCGACAAGAGCAACGGCGGCAGCGTCACCGTGCTGGGCCGTGAGGTGCAGGCCAGTGGGCGCCTGAATGGCAAGGTGCGGCGGTTGCGCGCGGACATCGGTTACATCTTCCAGCAGTTCAACCTGGTCAATCGCTTGAGTGTCATCGACAACGTGTTGCTCGGGTGCCTGGGCCGCATGCCGCGCTGGCGTGGCAACCTGGGGTTGTTCAACACCGAAGAAAAACAATTCGCCATGGAATCCCTGGCTCGTGTCGGCCTCGCCGACCTCGCGGCACAGCGCGCTTCCACCCTGTCCGGCGGCCAGCAGCAGCGCGTGGCGATTGCCCGTGCGCTGACCCAGCGCGCCGAGGTGATCCTCGCCGACGAGCCCATCGCTTCGCTGGACCCGGAGTCGGCGCGCAAGGTCATGGAGATTCTCGCCGACATCAACCGCCACGACGGCAAGACCGTGGTGGTGACCCTGCATCAAGTCGATTACGCCATGCGGTATTGCCCACGGGCCGTGGCGCTCAAGGGCGGGCGCATTCATTTCGACGGGCAGGGCAGCGCCATGAGCAGCCAGTTCCTGAATGATTTGTACGGTGCCGACGTCGACACCAGCCTGATGTTTTCCGACCAGGCGCGCCGCACTGAGGTCACCCCTCGGCTGGCCCTGGCGCGCGCTTGAAACCCTACTCACGACCCACAGGAGTCCCCGCCATGTTGAACCGTATCGGCCACGTGTTTCTGTCTGCCGTGTTGCTGGCCAGTGTCGCGCTGGGCAACGCCCAGGCCGCCGACAAAGCCATCAACTTCGGCATCATGTCCACCGAGTCTTCGCAGAACCTCAAGAGCATCTGGCAGCCGTTTCTGGATGACATGCACAAGAAGACCGGCCTCACCATCAACGCCACCTTCGCCTCCGACTACGCTGGCCTGATCCAGGGCATGCGCTTCAACAAGGTCGACGTGGCCTGGCTCGGCAACAAGGCGGCGATGGAAGCGGTGGACCGCTCCAACGGCGAGATCTTCGCCCAGACCGCTGCCGCCAACGGCGCCGCCGGTTACTGGAGCGTGCTGATCGTGCGCAAGGACAGCCCGATCAACAACGTCGACGACATGCTCAAGAATGCCAAGAACCTGACCTTCGGCAACGGCGACCCTAACTCCACCTCGGGCTACCTGGTGCCGGGCTACTACGTGTTTGCCAAGAACCACGTCGACGCCGCCACGGCCTTCAAGCGCACGCTGAACTCCAGCCATGAAGTCAACGCGTTGAGCGTGGCCAAAGGGCAGTTGGATGTCGCCACCTTCAACACCGAAAGCTGGGACCGTCTTGAGGTCACCCAGCCCGACAAGGCCGCACAGCTCAAGGTGATCTGGAAGTCGCCGCTGATTCCTGCCGACCCGATGGTGTGGAGCAAGGCCCTGAGCGACAGCGAGAAGACCAAGATCCGCGACTTTTTCGCCCACTACGGCGACACCGATGAAGAGAAGGCGGTGCTCAAGAACATGCAGTTGGGCAAGTTCCTCGCCTCCAACGACGACCAACTGTTGCCGATCCGCCAGCTGGAGTTGTTCAAACAGCGCACCACCATCAGCGCCGATACCAAGCTGGAAGCTGCCGACAAGGCCAAGAAGCTGGCGGATATCGACGCCGACCTGGCCAAGCTGCAACAGCGCATCAGCGAGCTGGACAAGAAAACCGCAGCCAACGGCTAACCCCCTGTAGGAACCGGGTTCATGTGGGAGCGGGCTTGCTCGCGAAAGCGGTGAATCAGTCGCCGCATGCGTTGGATGACACACCGCATTCGCGAGCAAGCCCGCTCCCACATCAAGCCCAGTTCCAACCGTTATCGAGAGTGACCCATGACTACCTTGCACGCTGAAGCCGTCGGCAAGCGCACCTGGCCGCAGTACCTCGGCTGGGGCCTGTTCCTGGTCCTGCTGGCCTGGGCCTGGCACGGCGCGGAAATGAACCCGCTGGCGCTGTACCGCGATTCCGGAAACATGGCGACCTTCGCCGCCGACTTCTTCCCGCCTGACTTCCACGAATGGCGCAGCTACCTCAAGGAGATGATCGTCACCGTACAAATCGCCCTGTGGGGCACGGTGTTGGCCATCGTCTGCTCGGTGCCGCTGGGCATCTTGTGCGCCGACAACATCACCCCCTGGTGGGTGCACCAACCGCTGCGCCGGGTGATGGACGCCTTCCGCTCCATCAACGAAATGGTGTTCGCGATGTTGTTCGTGGTCGCGGTCGGCCTCGGCCCTTTCGCTGGCGTATTGGCCCTGTGGATCAGCACCACCGGCGTGCTCGCCAAGCTGTTTGCCGAAGCGGTCGAGGCCATCGACCCCGGCCCGGTAGAAGGCGTGCGGGCCACCGGCGCGAGTGCCTTGCAGGAAGTGATCTACGGCGTGATCCCGCAAGTGATGCCGCTGTGGGTGAGCTATGCGCTGTACCGCTTCGAAGCCAACGTGCGCTCGGCGACGGTGGTGGGCATGGTCGGCGCGGGCGGGATCGGCGTGATCCTCTGGGAAAACATCCGCGCCTTCCAATTCGTACAAACCTGCGCGGTGCTGCTGGTGATCATCGTGGTGGTGAGCCTGATCGACGTGCTGTCCCAACGCCTGCGCAAGCAGTTCATCTGACGCCGGAGGGGTGCCCGCGGGGCGCTTTTTTTAAGCATGCAGTTGTCTAGACAAGAAGAGCCGGTGTACCGCGAACTCGCGGACATCCTGCGCCGTGAACTGAGCAGCTACCAGGCCGGTGATTTCCTGCCCGGCGAGGTGCACATGGCCGAGCGTTTTGGCGTCAACCGCCACACCTTGCGCCGCGCCATCGACGAGCTGGTGTTCGAAGGCAGCCTGTTGCGCCGCCAGGGCAAGGGCACCCAAGTGCTCGACCGCCCGCTGATCTACCCGATGGGCGCCGAGACGTCCTACAGCCAGTCCTTGTCGGCCCAGGGCATGGGCGTCGAAGCGGTGTTGCTCAAGCGCCGCTACTGCTACGCCAGCCGCGAAGAGGCCGAGCACTTGGGCATCGCCGAGATGGCGCCGATGATCGAGCTGCAAACCCTGCGCAAACTCGACCACCAGCCCGTCAGCCTGATCCGCCATCGCTACTGCGCCAGCCGCGCGCCGTTGCTGGCCGACTACACCGGCGGTTCGTTGCGCCATTACCTGCGCGAGCGTGACCTGCCACTGACCCGCACCCACAGCCTGATCGGTGCGCGCTTGCCCAACCGCGATGAAGCCGCGCTGCTAATGATGCCTCGGCACCTGCCGGCCCTCACCGTATTCACCCTTTCCCGCGATCGCGATGGCCGCCCGGTGGAGCTGGCGCAGTCCACCAGCCGTTCGGATCGCTTTCAGTACCAGGTGGTGACTTGATGGAAACCCTGATGAGTGTGTCCCCGCGTCAGCATTGGATTGGCGTATTAGCCCGCGCCCAACTCGATGAACTGCAACCCCATGAAGCCGCCTTGAAAGACGCGGAATACCAGCTGATCCGCGCCCCGGAAATCGGCATGACCCTGGTGCGTGGCCGCATGGGCGGCAACGGTGCGCCGTTCAACGTCGGCGAAATGAGCGTGACCCGCTGCGTGGTGCGCCTGGCCGACGGCCGCACCGGCTACAGCTATGTGGCCGGCCGCGACAAGCTCCACGCCGAGCTGGCCGCCCTGGCCGACGCCCACCTGCAAGGCACGCAGCCAAGTCTGTGGCTCAGCGATTTGATCACCGCCCTGGCCACTGCCCAAGCCGAGCGCCGCGCACAAAAAGAAGCCGATACCGCTGCCACCAAGGTCGAGTTCTTCACCCTGGTGCGAGGAGAGAATTGATGAATGCTCAACTGTTGCAACCGGCGTTTGTCGAGCCGGTGCTGGATGCCCAGCGCGGTTTCCGTGCCGCGCTCAAAGCCTTGGCCGAACCGGGTCTGCGCCAGCATCTGCCATCGGCTCCGCGCCTCGACGGCCTGGCGCCCGCCACCTATGCCGTGTGCCTGGCCCTGCTGGATGTGGACACGCCCGTATGGCTGGCGCCGAGCTTCGACACGCCGCTGATCCGCGCCAACCTGGCCTTCCATTGTGGCTGCCCGTTGACGTCGAATCGCGCAGACGCGGTATTTGCCCTGCTCGGTGAACACGACCTGCTCGACCTCAGCGGCTTCGACCACGGCAATGACCGCTACCCCGACCAGTCCTGCACCTTGCTCGTGCAGCTCACCGAGCTGGAGTCTGGTCGTGGCCTGCTCTGGCGTGGCCCGGGCATCAAGACCCAGCACCAGGTGCACCTGCCGGTGCCTGAGGCCTTCTGGCAGGAACGTCAGCGCCGCGAAGCCTTCCCGCGCGGCCTGGATGTGCTGTTTGCCGCCGGCCATCACTTGATCGGCTTGCCGCGCAGCAGCCGCATTGCAGAGGAGCACGCCTGATGTACGTAGCCGTCAAAGGTGGCGAACAGGCCATCGACAATGCCCACCGCCTGCTGGCAAAAAAACGCCGGGGCGATACCGCGATTCCTGAACTCAGCGTGACGCAGATCCGCGAGCAATTGCCCTTGGCCGTGGCGCGGGTGATGACTGAAGGCTCGCTGTTCGACGAGGAACTCGCCGCGCTGGCGATCAAGCAAGCAGCGGGGGACCTGGTGGAAGCGATCTTCCTGCTGCGCGCCTACCGCACCACATTGCCGCGCTTCAGTCCGAGCCTGCCGATCGATACGGCGCAGATGTCCCTGAGCCGGCGTTTGTCGGCCACCTTCAAGGACGTGCCCGGCGGCCAACTGCTCGGCCCGACCTTCGACTACACCCATCGCCTGTTGGATTTTTCGCTGTTGGCCGAAGGCGAATACCCCGGCCCGCAGACCACGCCCGAAGCGCGCCTCGAAGCCTGCCCGCGCGTGCTCGGCTTGCTCGCCAAAGAAGGCCTGATCAAGCACGAAACCGACGACCACGCCACGGTCGCCGACATCACCCGCGACCCGCTGGAATACCCCGCCAGCCGCGCCGAGCGCCTGCAGGCCCTGGCCCGTGGCGATGAGGGTTTCCTGTTGGCGCTGGGCTACTCGACCCAGCGCGGCTACGGTCGCAACCACCCGTTTGCCGGCGAGATTCGTATCGGTGACGTGGAGGTGTGGATCGACCCGCAAGAGCTGGGCTTCCCCATCTGCCTGGGCAGCATCGAAGTGACCGAGTGCGAGATGGTCAACCAGTTCGTCGGCTCGGCCACCGAACTGGCGCAGTTCACCCGTGGCTACGGGTTGGCCTTCGGGCATGCCGAGCGCAAGGCCATGGGCATGGCGCTGGTCGACCGCTCGCTGCGCGCCGAGGAATACAACGAAGAGGTGGTCTCACCGGCCCAGCGTGAAGAGTTTGTGCTGGCCCACTGCGACAACGTCGAGGCGGCGGGTTTTGTCTCGCACCTCAAATTACCGCACTACGTGGACTTCCAGTCCGAGCTGGAACTGATCCGCAAACTGCGCCAACCCGCCGAGGGCTCCCGCCATGAATGACACGGCCTACAACTTCGCTTACCTCGACGAGCAGACCAAACGCATGATCCGCCGCGCCTTGCTCAAGGCCGTGGCGATCCCCGGTTACCAGGTGCCGTTCGGTGGCCGCGAGATGCCGTTGCCGTATGGCTGGGGCACCGGCGGCATGCAATTGACCGCCGCCATTCTGGGCGATGATGACGTGCTCAAGGTCATCGACCAGGGCGCCGACGACACCACCAACGCCGTCTCCATCCGGCGCTTCTTCGCCCGCACCGCCGGCGTCGCCACCACTGAAGCCACGCCGGACGCCACGGTGATCCAGACCCGCCACCGCATCCCGGAGACGCCGCTGCAGGCGGGCCAGATCATGGTCTACCAAGTGCCGATTCCCGAGCCGCTGCGCTTTATCGAACCGTCCGAAACCGAGACCCGCACCATGCATGCCCTGAATGATTACGGGGTGATGCACGTGAAGCTCTACGAAGACATCGCCACCTTCGGCCATATCGCCACCAGCTACGCCTACCCGGTGATGGTCGATGAGCGCTACGTGATGGACCCGTCGCCGATTCCCAAATTCGACAACCCCAAACTCGACATGAGCCCGGCGCTGATGCTGTTCGGCGCCGGTCGCGAAAAGCGCCTGTACGCGGTGCCGCCGTACACCCAGGTCACCAGCCTCGACTTCGAGGATCACCCGTTCGAGGTGCAGCAGTGGGAACACAACTGCGCAATCTGCGGCAGCCACGATTCGTTCCTCGATGAGCTGATTCTCGACGACGCCGGCACCCAGAGTTTTGTGTGCTCGGACACCTGGTACTGCGCGCAACGCGTCAAGGAGAACACCCAGTGAGCCAGCCGTTATTGCAAGTGCGTGACCTGTCCCTGCTGTACGGCCCGGAGAAGGGCTGCCAGGGCGTCAGCTTCGACCTGTACCCCGGCGAAGTGCTGGGGATTGTCGGCGAGTCCGGCTCGGGTAAATCCACCTTGCTCTCGTTGCTGAGCGGGCGTATGCCACCGCAGGCGGGCAGCATCGGCTACCGCAGCAAGGAGGGCGAATGGCTCGACCTCTACAGCGCCAGCGAAGCCGAGCGCCGCACCTTGCTGCGCACCGAATGGGGGTTCGTCGAGCAGAACCCGCGCGACGGTTTGCGCATGGGCGTGTCGGCCGGCGCCAATATCGGCGAGCGCCTGATGGCCCAAGGCGTGCGCAACTACCAGCAGCTGCGCGGAGCCGGGTTGGACTGGCTAGGCCAGGTAGAAATCGACCCGCAGCGCATCGACGACCTGCCGCGCAGCTTCTCGGGCGGCATGCAACAGCGTCTGCAAATTGCTCGAAATCTCGTGTCCAGCCCGCGTCTGGTATTCATGGACGAACCCACCGGCGGCCTCGACGTGTCGGTGCAGGCACGCCTGCTAGACCTGTTGCGCGGCCTGGTGCGTGAGCTGGATTTGGCCGTGGTGATCGTCACCCATGACCTGGCCGTGGCGCGCTTGCTGGCTGACCGCCTGATGGTGATGCGCCGCTCGCGGGTCGTGGAAACCGGGCTCACCGACCAGATCCTCGATGATCCACAGCACCCTTACTCTCAACTGCTGGTGTCTTCGGTATTGCAGCCATGATGAATGCCCTGATCGAGGTCCGTGACCTCTCGAAAACCTTCACCCTGCACCAGCAGAACGGCGTGGTGCTCAACGTGCTGCGCGGTGTGGACTTCAGTGTGCAGGGCGGCGAATGCCTGGTGCTGCATGGCCAGTCCGGTGCGGGTAAAAGCACCTTGCTGCGCACGCTCTACGGCAACTATCTACCGGCGGGCGGCAGCATTCGCGTGCAGCATGCCGGCGCGTGGCTGGAACTGGTCGGCGCTGAGCCGCGCGACATTCTGCAGGTGCGCCAGCAAACGCTGGGTTACGTCAGCCAGTTCCTGCGGGTGATCCCGCGGGTGGCCTGCCTGGAGGTGGTGATGGAGCCGGCCCTGGCCCGTGGCTGGTCCAGGGCCAACGCGCAGTCGCGCGCCGAACATCTGCTGAGCCGCCTGAATATCCCCCAGCGCCTGTGGCAACTGGCGCCCGGCACCTTCTCCGGTGGCGAGCAACAGCGCGTCAACATTGCCCGTGGCTTTATGGTCGAGTGGCCGGTGATGTTGCTGGACGAGCCCACCGCGTCCCTGGATGACAGCAATCGCCAGGTCGTGCTGGAGCTGATGAACGAAGCCAAGGTGGGCGGCGCCGCGCTGATCGGCATTTTCCACGACCGCGCCGCCCGTGAAGCGGTCGCCGACCGCCATTTCGACATGACCCCCGCACCCGCCGCTCAAGAGGAATACGCCCATGCCCGCTGAACAGATCCTCAGTAACGCCCAGATCGTCACGGCTGAGCGCATGTTCCTCGGCTCGGTCGTGTTGCGCGACGGCCAGATCGTAGACCTGGCCGAAGGCCGCAGCCAGTTGCCCCAGGCCCAGGACCTGGGCGGGGATTTCCTGCTGCCGGGCCTGGTGGAATTGCACACCGACAACCTGGAAAAACACATGACCCCGCGCCCGGGTGTGGATTGGCCGTCGACCTCGGCGGTGCTCAGCCACGACGCGCAGATCATCGCAGCGGGCATCACCACGGTGTTCGACGCGGTGTCCATCGGCGACGTGAACCCCAAGGGCAATCGCATGCAAAAACTGCCGGTGATGCTCGACGCCATTGCCGAGGCGCAAGGCGCCGGCCTGACCCGCGCCGAGCACCACCTGCACCTGCGCTGCGAGCTGTGCCACCCGGATACCCTCAGCGTGTTCCGCGACCTGGTGGAAAACCCCTTGGTGCGCCTGGTGTCGGTGATGGACCATTCGCCGGGCCAGCGCCAGTTCGTGCTCGAATCCAAGTACCGTGAGTACTACATGGGCAAGTACCACCTCAACGACGAAACAATGGACGCCTTTATCGTGCTGCAAATGGCCAACTCCCGGGAGTACAGCGACCGTTACCGCGCGGCCATCGTCGAGCATTGCCTGGCGCGCGGCCTGTCGGTGGCCAGCCATGACGACGCGACCCTGGCCCATGTAGAAGAGTCGGCGCGCTATGGCATGACTATCGCCGAATTCCCCACCACCCAGGAAGCGGCGAAGGGTTGCCAGGCACTCGACATGAAAGTGCTGATGGGTGCGCCGAACGTGGTGCGCGGGGGGTCGCACTCGGGTAATGTGGCCGCCGCCGGCCTGGCTGCCGAGGGCTTGCTGGATATACTCTCCAGCGACTACTACCCGGCCAGCCTTTTGCAGGCGGCGTTCGTGCTGGCCGACCAACAGGATGGCGGCGACCTGGCGCGGGCGGTCAAGATGATCAGCCTGGCGCCTGCGCAAGCGGCGGGGTTGAGTGATCGCGGTGAAATTGCCATTGGCCTGCGCGCCGACCTTGTGCAAGCCAGGAGCCGCGAGGGGCTGCCAGTGGTGCAACAAGTCTGGCGACAAGCGAAGAGGGTGTTTTGATGGCAGGCAGGTTGATCTATCTCATCGGGCCATCGGGTTCGGGCAAGGACAGCCTGCTGGATGCCGCACGCCCACGCTTGGCCGAACGCGGTTGCCGGATTGTGCGCCGCGTGATCACGCGGTCGGCGGAAGCCGTGGGGGAAGCGGCCCAGGGCGTGAGCCCGCAACAGTTTGCCGCGCTACAGGCCGAGGGCGCGTTTGCCCTCAGTTGGCAGGCCAATGGGTTGGCCTATGGCATTCCTCGCGAGATCGACGCCTGGCTGGCGGCGGGGGATGACGTGCTGGTCAACGGCTCCCGCGCGCACCTGGGGCACACCCGCGAGCGCTACCCGGAGGTGCTGGTGCTATTGCTGACGGTGGATCAAAGCGTGTTGCGCCAGCGTCTGATTGCACGCGGGCGCGAGTGCCTGGCGGATATCGAAGCACGCCTGGCGCGCAATGCGCGGTTCACCGCCGAGTTGATCGCAGGCCATGGCTCGGGCTTGTTGGTGCTGGACAATTCCGGCCCGCTGGAGCACACCGTCGAGCGCCTGTTGTGCTGCCTGGACCACGGGCACTCGGCATGCGCCTGACCCTGCTGGGCACCGGTGATGCGCGGCAAGTCCCGGTGTATGGCTGCGACTGCGCGGCCTGTGCCCTGGCGCGCAGTGACCACAGCCTGCGCCGCCGCCCCTGCAGCGCGCTGATTGAATGCGGCGACCAGCGCTGGTTGATCGACAGCGGCTTGCCCGACCTCACCGAACGCTTCCCGCCGCGCAGCTTTAACGGGATTTTCCAGACCCACTACCACGCCGATCATGCCCAGGGGCTGCTGCACCTGCGCTGGGGCCAGGGCCTGGTGATCCCGGTGCATGGCCCGGCGGACCCGGAGGGGTTGTCCGACCTGTACAAGCACCCGGGTATCCTCGATTTCAGCCAGCCATTTGCCGAGTTCGAGACACGGCAATTCGGCGAGCTGCGTGTCACGGCGTTGCCGTTGCAGCACTCCAGATTAACCTTGGGTTACCTGCTGGAAGGGCAAGGGCGACGCATCGCCTACCTCACCGACACCGTCGGCCTGCCCCCGGCCACCCTGGCCTGGCTGCAACGCGACCCGCTCGACGTGCTGGTGCTCGACTGCTCCATGCCACCGCAGCCCCACGCCCCGCGTAATCACAACGACCTGACCCTGGCGCTGCAAAGCATAGAGGACACCGGTGCGCAACTGGGCGTGTTGACCCATGTGGGGCATACGCTGGACGCATGGTTGCTGGCGCATCGGCGGGAGCTGCCGCGGCATGTTTCGGTGGGCTGGGATGGGCGTGTTATCTAGCAGGCACTGCAACTTTCTTTTGTGCTCATAAGTGTAAGACCTTTGCTTTTAATTGAATGACAACGGGTTTGCGGCGTTCGGCTGTCACGCGCTCGGGTAGTTTTTTAGTGGTCGGAGTGTTGACTGACTTGGTGGTGATGTGTGTAAGAGAGTTGTTGTGCGTGTGTAAGATTGTTTTTCGAAACAGTGGGGTGATTTCTATTGTTTTAAAAGAAAAATGATGCGACCGCTTGCCAGCTGGGGTTTGCTTTTTTGGGTAGTTGATGTGTGTTGTTCTTTGTGCGATTTATTTGACGTGTTTAGTAATCTAATTTGCCTTTGTTGTCAGGTTTTTCATATGCGACTCTTCAATCCGTTGAGTGAGTTATAGAGGCAGTGCTCATTCGTTTTTTCTGGTTTTTTCTGGTTTGTTCAATGGTTTTTTTCAGGGGGTTGAATGGTCAGTCGTGATATGTCGGGTACTTCTCTTGGGCGCAACGCTCAGGCTTATTCGCAATTGAATTTATCGTCTGCACACGTGGGGTCTGGTCACCAGGCCGACAATGGTAAACCGTCCCTTTCAACGGATGAGGCGGGAAAAAAGATTACCCGGGGAGGCTTCCGGCACTATGATCGAAACGGGGACGGAAAAATCGAGTTGTCCTTTACGATTGACTCGAGGTTCTCGGCCAGTCAGCAGGCGCGTATAAAACAATCGCTGAACGCTTGGCAAGACGTTGCAAATATCACGTTCAAAGAAAACGCTACAGACGTTGATGGGTCACTGCGATTTATTAAAGATCCTAACACCAGCGGTGGGCTTGGGGATTTGCCGAATCATTATTTTGGCGACATGCGGTTGTTTATTGGGACGAAGAATACGCCCGATTCGCCACCTGACGGAAGTTACTTCACAGTTACCGCGATTCATGAAATTGGCCATGGTATTGGTCTTGAACACCCTGGCAGTTATAGCAGTGCTGAGGGGGGCTACGATAACAAAGCAGAGTATGCAGAAGATACCTACGCTCGAAGTGTGATGAGCTATTGGAGAGAAACTCATCAGCCGGGGCATGATTTCAATTGGCGTTCTGCGTCCACGCCGATGCTGGATGATATTACTGCTGTACAGCAGCTTTACGGCGCCAATACCAATACCCGTACGACCAACACGACCTATGGTTTCAACTCTAATACCGGACGTGAGAATTTTAGTCTCAAGGCGTCCAACAGCCCGCCCATCTTCAGTGTCTGGGACGGTGGCGGTGATGATACGTTGGATTTTTCCGGGTTTCGGCAGCGCCAAGTGATCAATCTGAATGCGGAGTCCTTTTCCGATGTGGGCGGGTTGAAGGGTAACGTTTCCATTGCCAAAGGTGTGCTGATTGAAAACGCAATAGGCGGCGCAGGCGACGATCAACTGGTGGGTAATGCGGCCAACAACAGGCTTAAAGGCGGGGCGGGTGCAGATAAACTAAGAGGGGGAACTGGGGCGGATGTTTTTACCTACGACGATGCGAGCGACTCTACCTCAGCGATGCCGGATGAGATCCTGGATTTCACCAGCGGAGCCGACAAAATTGACCTCTCCGGCATCTTGAAAAAAAGCCAACTGTCCACGGTGCGTATCGTTGAGCGGTTCACTGGCAGGCCGGGTGAAATTGTCCTGGATTACAACGAGCAAACCGGCCGGGCAAGCTTGAGCCTTGACCTTACCGGTAATGCGAGGCCCGACGTGCTGATCAACGCCCAAGGGGTTATCCGATCTGCCGACCTGGTCACGGGCAAGGACCTTAAACGCATCACTGCGGAACCGCATAAGACACCCGATCCAAAACTTGCCCCCAAACCTGGCGCTTCAGACACCGTTTACGGCTTCAACTCCAACACGGGCAATCCGTCCATGAGCCTGAATGCATCCAGCAAAGCGCCATGGTTCAAGGTGACGGACCCAGGGGGCAATGACACCCTGGATTTCTCAGGCTTCAAGCAGGCTCAGCGCATCGATCTACGTTCTGGTGCGGCATCCAGTGTAGGCGGGGGAGTCAACAATGTTGCCATAGCCAAAAATGCCGTCATCGAGAATGCCATCGGTGGTTCCGGCGATGATTTACTGATCGGTAACTTCACCAATAATGTGCTCAAAGGTGGCGCAGGCACAGACACGTTATGGGGTGTTGGAGGGGCGAATACGTATGCCTACGATAAGGCAAGCGACTCGACTTACCCTGCTGCTGATCTGATCATGGATTTCGTCAGTGGTCGGGACAAGATCGACCTGAGTGCACTTCAGCGAGAGGCCAACACTCCGTTACGACTTGTCGACAGCTTCACCGGCCGCATCGGCGATACCGTCGTGACGTTCAACCCACAGAGCGGTCGATATTTTGTGGCAGTGGACCTCACGGGTAATCGCCAAACAGACTTTCTGGTTAAAAGTACTCGGCTGATCAAACCGCAGGACGTGCTTGGCCTGGCCTCTTGAATCAGCCCTCGGTCTTTAGCTGCCGTTCCACGTAGTCCACAAACGCCCGCGCTTTGGCACTTGCCATGCGCCCACGTTTCCATGGCCGAGAGGCGTTGGGCTATCGGGTGAGGGCGTCAAGCCTCGCCGAGGGTTCTGGGCGTTGAGTGTAATGCGGGTTGACCTCGGCGTGACGGATCCGCTGTCCTGGCTGATGACCTGAGGGCCTCAGGCCGTAGCGACCGAGGCTCCACGCGATGCACTCAGGAACCGCAACAGCGCCACCAGTGGGAACGCACTGCCCACCAGCATCACGCCCAACCAGCCGCCGTGTTCATACACGCTGCTGGCGATTGCCGAGCCCAAGGCTCCGCCGATGAAGATGCTGGTCATGTAGAGCGCGTTCAGGCGGCTGCGGCTGTTGGCGTCGAGGGCATAGATGGCGCGCTGGCCGAGGACCATGTTCATCTGCACGCAGAAGTCCAGGACCACGCCGGTCACCGCCAGGCCGATCACGCTGTACAGCGGATGCACGAAGGCCGGCAGAAAGCTCAGCACCGCCAACACCATGGCCAGCAATGAGGCGCGATGGGTGTGGCCGGCATCGGCCAGGCGCCCGGCGATAGGCGCGGCGATGGCACCGATGGCACCGACCAGGGCGAAGATCGCGATCTGGGTCTGGGTCAGGCCGTGGTTGCGTACCAGCTCCAGCGGCGCGGCAGTCCAGAACAGGCTGAAGCTGGCGAACATGCAGCCTTGATAGAACGCGCGTTGGCGCAGCAGCGGCTGTTCACGCAGCAGGGTGCCCAGCGAGCGCAAGAGTTGGCCATAGCTGGCGCTGTGGTCGGGCTGGCGCTTGGGGATGGTCAGCATCAGCACCACGCTGATGAACGCCATCAGGGCGGCAGCCGCGACGAACATCGCACGCCAGCCCAAGTGGTCGGCCACGATGCTGGACACCGGCCGCGCCAGCAGGATACCCAGCAACAGGCCGCCCATGATGCTGCCGACCACCCGGCCACGGGATTCGGCAGGGGCCAGGTGTGCGGCCAAGGGGATGAGAATTTGTACGGAGACGGAACTGAACCCGATCAGCAACGACACAAGAAGGAACAAATTCGGCTGCTCGGTAAACGCTGCACCCAGTAGGCTGGCGATGGCTACCACTGTGGTGGTGATCATCAGCTTGCGGTTTTCCAGCAGGTCGCCCAGGGGCACCAGGAAGAACAGGCCCAGGGCATAACCGATTTGCGTCAGCGACACGATCAGGCTGGCCATTGCAGGCGTGAGGCCAATGTCCGGCGCGATCATCTCGATGATCGGCTGCGCGTAGTAGATGTTGGCGACGATAGCGCCGCAGCAAAACGCAAACAGCATCACCATGCTCCGGGTCATGGTGGTTGTAGCGTGGGTAGTAGCGTTCATGGTGTTCTCATAAAAGCGAAGGAAAGTGGGGCGAGCCTAAAGACAACACCTTAGCCAGAGTAGGCCGCTGGCAGTGATAACACTCATGCCCGGTAATGATGAGTGAATCGTTAACTTTCTGCGCGAGCGCCAATGATACATTCAGACACAACTGCCGAAACAGGAAATCCATAGCGATGAAGATCACGTTGAACAAGATGCTCATGGCCTCCACCCTTGCCGCAGCCATGGCCATAGGCTTGGCCAACGCCCAGGCCGCCGATGCGCCGCGCGTCGGCGTACGCGGTGCAATCACCGCCATTGACGGCGACGCCCTGCACGTCAAGGTCAACAGTGGCGAAGACGTCACCGTGCACTTGACCCAGAACACCCAGGTACGTGCCGTGACCCTGGCCAAGATCGATGAGATCAAGCCGGGCAGCTATATCGGCTCCGCGGCCATGCCCAACGCCGACGGCACCTTGACCGCGCTGGAAGTGCACGTATTCCCCCCCGCCATGGCCGGCACCGGCGATGGGCATCGGGCGTTTGACCTGAAAGAAGGCAGCAGCATGACCAACGGCACGGTCGGCGACCTGGTGGTCAGCAACGGGCGAACCCTGACCGTGAAATACAAAGGCGGCGAGAAGAAGATCGTGGTGCCGGACGATGTGCCGATCGTCAACCTGGAGCCGGGTGATCGCAGTTTGCTCAAACCGGGGGTGAAGGTAGTGCTGTTTGCGTCGCAGGCGGCGGATGGGACGGTGACTGCGCAGGCTATTTCGGCGGGCAAGGACGGCGTCACACCGCCGATGTAGGGACACATACAGATATAAATGTGGGAGGGGCGGTGCGACGATTCGACTTGCCCCCGATAGCGGTGGATCAGTTACAGATGAGCTGACTGAACT
>NZ_WKCB01000067.1 GCF_021606685.1 Pseudomonas syringae | reverse complement strand
GCTCGCGAAGGCGTAGTGTCAGCAACAAATCAGTTGACTGACACTACGCCTTCGCGAGCAAGCCCGCTCCCACATTCAGACCGTGGAGAGTCGGGGTCTACAGGGCAAACAACTGAGCAGGCAAGCTCATCAGGCATTCGCTGCCAGCCTCCACAGCGGCGCGGTGGCTGGCGGTACGCGGCAGCAGGCGCTTGAAGTAGAACTCGCAGGTGGCCAGCTTGGCCTTGGCAAACTCGGCATCGTCGTGGCTCTGCGCCGCAATGGCCATGCGCAGCCACAGGTAGGCAAGGATGACGTAGCCGCTGTACATCAGGTAATCCACGGCAGCGGCGCCCACTTCGTCGGGGTTTTTCATCGCAGCCATACCGACCTTGGTCGTCAGTTCGCCCCATTCCTGGTTCAGCGTGTTGAGCTGCGCCACATAACCCTTGAGCTGTGGATGCTCGGCATTCGCCGCACAAAACTTATGCACGATTTTGGTAAACCCGCGCAGCAATTTGCCCTGGCTGCCCAGCACCTTGCGGCCCAGCAGGTCGAGGGCCTGGATGCCGTTAGTGCCTTCATAGATCGGCGCGATCCGCGCATCCCGTGCCAGTTGCTCCATGCCCCATTCGCGAATATAGCCATGGCCGCCGAATACCTGCATGCCGTGGTTGGTCACCTCCAGCCCGGTGTCGGTCATAAAGGCTTTGCAGATGGGCGTGAGGAACGCCAGCAGGTCTTCGGCCTCCTGACGCTGGGCGGCGTCGCTGCTCAGGTGCGCGGTGTCGAGCAATTGCGCAGTGAAGTAGGTCAGCGCGCGGTTGCCCTCGTTGAAGGCTTTCATGGTCAGCAGCATGCGCCGTACGTCGGCGTGCACGATGATCGGGTCGGCGGCTTTTTCCGGCGCTTTGGCGCCGGTCAGGGAGCGCATCTGCAGGCGGTCGTTGGCGTATTTGATTGCGCCCTGGAAGCTCGCTTCACCATTGCACAGGCCCTGCATGCCGGTGCCCAGGCGCGCGTGGTTCATCATGGTGAACATGCAATTGAGGCCTTTGTTCGCCTCGCCAATCAGGAAGCCCTTGGCACCGTCAAAGTTCAGCACACAGGTCGCCGAGCCCTTGATGCCCATTTTGTGTTCGATGGAGCCGCAATGCACCGCGTTGCGTTCACCCGATTCCGCATGGAACTTGGGCACGATAAACAACGAGATACCTTTGGTGCCCGCCGGTGCATCCGGCAGCTTGGCCAGCACCAGGTGGATGATATTGGCGCTCATGTCATGCTCGCCGGCCGAGATGAAGATTTTGCTGCCGGTGACGGCATAGCTGCCATCGGCCTGGGGCACGGCGCGGGTCTTGATCAGGCCCAGGTCGGTGCCGCAATGGGCTTCGGTGAGGCACATGGTGCCGGTCCATTCGCCGGCAGTGAGTTTGCTGAGGAACGTGGCCTTCTGTTCCTCGGTGCCATGGGCGTGGATCGCCGACATCGCGCCGTGAGTCAGGCCCGGGTACATGCCCCATGAAGTGTTGCTGGAGCCGATCATCTCGCTGAGCACCAGCCCCAGCGATTGCGGCAGGCCCTGACCACCGTAGGCTGGGTCCGCCGCCACGCCGTGCCAGCCGCCTTCCACGTACTGGGCGAAGGCTTGCTTGAAGCCCTTGGGTGTAGTGACTACGCCATTGTCGAAATGGCAGCCTTCTTCGTCACCGCTGCGGTTGAGCGGTGCGAGCACGTTCTCGCAGAATTTGGCGCCTTCTTCGAGGATCGCACCGACCATGTCCGGGCTGGCGTCCGTTGCGCCCAAGGCGGCGTAGTGGCCGTGGAAATCAAACACGTTGTCGATCAGAAAGCGCATGTCGCGCAGGGGAGCTTTGTATTCAGGCATGACAGTTTCTCCGGCAGCAGATGGGTTCAACCTACTGCCGGTCGTCGCGCCGAACAATCACTGTAGAACCGCTGAATACACCACCATCACTCAACCGGCAGCGCTTTCCATGCGCACCGCGCCCCGCCGGGTCTGCCCGGCCGCGACCACGCAATTACGCCCCGCGCCCTTGGCGGCGTACAGCGCCTGGTCGGCGGTCTTGAGGACTTCTTCGGGCGTACGTTGCTCAACCTGACGCTCGGCCACGCCGATGCTGATGGTTACCGACACACTCGACGCGCCACTGCCGGCGCGGCGCTGGCGACCTTGCTGATCGTCCTGGGGGCGGTCCGAGTTGCGCAGCTTGATGTCGTAGTCGGCGATGATCTCGCGAATTTCTTCCAGGTGCGGCATGCACTCTTCCAGGGTCTTGCCGGCGAATACCACGGCGAACTCTTCACCGCCATACCGGTAGGCCCGCCCGCCCCCATTGACCTTGGACAACTTGCTGGCCACCAGGCGCAGCACCTGGTCACCCACGTCATGGCCATGCGTGTCATTGAAGCGCTTGAAGTGGTCGACATCGCTCATAGCCAGTACATAGTTGCGCCCCAGCCGCTGCATGCGTTCGTTGAGGGCGCGGCGCCCCGGCAAGCCGGTCAGCTCATCCCGGAAGGCCATTTGATAGGCCTCGTGAGCCACGCCGGCCGCGATCATCAGCATCACCTGGCTGCACATGATATTGAGGGTAAACGGCAGGATGAAGGTCTGCGGCAGCATCCAGAACATCCCCAGCAGCCCCACCAGTTGCGCCGCATGCAGAGGGCGCGGTTGGTACCAGTATTGGGTGGCCAGGGTGAGGAAGCCGATCAGGAACATCGGGTACGACAGCTGGATCAGGCTCATCCAGGTGCCATGCAGCGCTGGCCAGCGAATCTCCGCCAGCCAGTTGAGCACCGCCTCGGGATAACTTTGCTCCAACGCCAAGGCCACGCTGCCCACGGCCAGCAGTACCGCACCGCGTGCGACAAAGTCGCGGAACAGGTGGGTCTTCTCCTGCCACAGCGCATAAATGCTGAACAGCAGCGGCAACAACAAGCAACACAGGTGGAACACTACCGCCGCGTCTTCGCGTACGCGGCCATTGTCGCGGTAGAAGTCGGTCTGGGTATCGAGCAGGAAATAGGCGACGTACACCGTGATCATCAGGAACAGTTCACGCTGGCGGCGATACACCGCGCAATACGAGCCGCCCAGCAACAGCACCAGGGTCGGCAACACATTGAACAGCGAGGTGAAAAAGACGCTGAGGTCCTTGACGTAGGCAGCCGAGAGCCCGGCCAGCAGGAGCAGCAACGAAGGTAAAAAATGACTGAACCGTACAGCAGACACGCGTGACAAGGGTAAAACTCCAACCCGCAAAAAAGTAGTGGCACTGTGCCTTTATGCGGACAGTTAAGCATAAGCCGCCCGGCATGTATCACATTGCCATCACTTTAACGGCCGATCGGGCTAATCCCTGAGTGCCACGCTGTGATTTTTTTACCCGATTACCGAACAGACAAGCTGCCCTGCGCCCTTCGCACAGCCAGGTCAACTGTCAACGTTGACAGTTTCAATCAACGGCACTGCCTTGTTTACTCATCGGTACCACTCGCCCCCCAGCGTGCATTCGGGCCAAGGAGTGCCCTCTACCCACGATGGGAATGACCGCCATGGAAACCACAATCACCGACCTGGTGCGCACCAGCTCTTTGTTTTTGATCCGCAACGCAATCGCCAGGCTGGCGCCACTGATCGTGGTGGACGCCATCCCCAACGCTGGCGGCCTGGTACCTCTGTCTACGGCGGCGCGAGACCTGCGCGTGAGGATCCCGGCGCCGCCGCAGCCCGGACCTGCGGGGTCTCGACCCACGGTCAGGGTGTACGTTGAATTGCCCCCGCCGGCAGAGTACCAAGTGGTGGCCTTCCTGCAATTGGCGTCATATCCCGCGGGAACCTTTGAAATGACGGTGCCGCGCCAATGGGTGGGCAATGAAGGTGATTATCGACTCACCTATATCCTCGACGACGGTGACAACGTCTTGCGCGCGACGGCCAGCACACCCTTGCGGGTTCAACGAACCCCGCCTTTTGGCTACCTGACCATCACACCGCCACGCCCGCTGCTGCCGGCCAACCTCGCGACGGCGACAATTACCGAGGAATACCTGGCCAACAATGATCCCGTTCTGTTTCGGATCCCAGAGCATCCAGAGATCAACAACGAGGTTGCGCTGCGTATGGTTCCCTACTACGGGAACACCGCAAGCCACATGCAGGTGTCCTATGCCACACCGCCTGTCATCACCCTGCCCGACTTTCCGGCTGAACGGATTATCCCCGTGTCGGCGGCCGTAATTCGCGCCCGTGGTAACGGCCGCCAACAACTGACCTACCGCTGCCTTACCCGAAATGGTCTGCGAGCGCTGGATTCGTTGATCCTTGAGATCACGGTGGCAGTGCGCATAACGCCCTCGAACATTGCCGCCCCACGTGTAACCCAGGCAATTGCGCCCGACAACACCGTGACCCTGGGGGATATCAACCAAGCTGGCCAGGGAGGGATGGAGGTGTGGCTGGACAGCGTCGACGGTTTGCAAATCGGCGACGTGATAAGTGTCCTTTTGGGGGCTGGTTTAAGCACGACCAACGCACTGGTTTACGCGGGGCAGCCTCTACCGTTACGGTTTATTGTCCCGACCGCACAAATCCAGGTCACGCTTGCTGGGTCTACCACCAACGATGTTCCTGCCCCGATCAGGTTCAGGGTCACCAGCGGCACGACGGTAGTCAACGGGCCAGCCAGAAACCTGATCTTCAATATTTCGACCCTTATGACGCTGCTGCCACCGCAGGTGCAAAACCTGAACAACGGTGCCCTCAATTGCAACTCGCCGCACCCTTTGAACACACCTTATCCGAACCGCTTTATTCAGGTGTTTATCCCACCTTCTACCCTGTTGATTGCCGGCAGAGCATTGACGGTGAACTGCGTGTTGAGCCGGCAGGACGATGGTTCGAACCCCATTGCGCCCGCAGTCACGGTGTCCGTAGTGCTGGCACCGGATGCGCCAACATTGGGCCAGACGGTGAGCGTGCCCTATTCGACCACGTTGGGCGTGATCGGCAGAGGTGTGATGTACGTCAGCTATGCGATGCTCAATAACACCAATCAACTGGTTCGCTCTGCCCCCGTTGCCATTGCGGTACGGGCAGTGTTGCCCGGCAATACCTATTGCGACGGAGCGCCTTTCACCCCTGCACCTTGAGTGTTTCCCCACAAAAAAGCCGCCGCTCCCGAGAGAGCGGCGGCTTTTCAATGAACCTCGTCGGGGCTTAGTAGCCCAGGCCGAAGTCCTCTTCTTTCATGTCCATCAGGTTGTTGGCGCCCGACAGCATGGTTGCCACGTGGGTACGGGTACGGGGCAGGATGCGCTGGAAGTAGAAGCGCGCGGTTTGCAGCTTGGCGGTGTAGAACGCTTCTTCGCTGGTGCCGGCAGCCAGTTTCTCGGCGGCCAGGCGCGCCATGTCGGCCCAGAAGTAAGCCAGGCAGGCGTAACCGGAGTACATCAGGTAGTCCACCGAGGCGGCACCGACTTCTTCGCGGTCTTTCATCGCCGCCATGCCGACCTTCATGGTCAACTCGCCCCACTCTTTGTTCAGTGCAGCCAGCGGCGCAACGAATTCCTGGACGGCTTCGTTACCCTCGTTGGCCTGGCAGAACTTGTGCACGATCTTGGTGAAGCCCTTGAGCGCTTCGCCTTGAGTCATCAGCACTTTACGCCCCAGCAGGTCCAGGGCCTGGATGCCGGTGGTGCCTTCGTACAGCATCGAAATGCGGCTGTCGCGAACGTTCTGCTCCATGCCCCACTCGGCGATGAAGCCGTGGCCGCCGTAGATCTGCACGCCGTGGTTGGCCGATTCAAAACCGACTTCGGTCATGAACGCCTTGGCGATAGGCGTCATGAAGGCCAGCAGGCCATCGGCCTGTTTCTTGGCGTCTTCGTCGGTGCCGTACTTGACGATGTCCACTTGCTTGGCGGTGAAGTACACCATCGCACGGTTGCCTTCGGCGAAGGCTTTCATGGTCAGCAGCATGCGGCGCACGTCAGGGTGCACGATGATCGGGTCAGCGGCTTTGTCCGGGGCTTTCGGGCCGGTCAGGGAGCGCATTTGCAGGCGATCACGCGCATATTTCAGGCCGCCCTGGAAGCCGATCTCAGCGTGGGACAGGCCTTGCAGCGCGGTGCCCAGACGAGCGGTGTTCATAAAGGTGAACATGCAGTTCAGGCCTTTGTTCGCCGGGCCGATCAGGTAACCGGTGGCCGCGTCGAAGTTCATCACGCAAGTAGCGTTACCGTGGATGCCCATTTTGTGTTCCAGGGAACCACAGCTCACCGCGTTGCGCTCGCCGATCGAGCCGTCCGCGTTCGGCATGAACTTGGGCACGATAAACAGCGAGATACCTTTGGTGCCGGCCGGTGCGTCCGGCAGGCGGGCCAATACGATGTGGACGATGTTGTCGGCCATGTCGTGCTCACCGGCCGAGATGAAGATCTTGGTGCCGGAGACTTTGTAGGAGCCATCAGCCTGAGGCTCGGCCTTGGTGCGCAGCATGCCCAGGTCGGTGCCGCAATGCGGCTCGGTCAGGCACATGGTGCCGGTCCACTCGCCGGACACCAGCTTGGTCAGGTAGGCCTCTTGCTGCTCGGGGGTGCCGTGCTCGGAGATGGTGTTCATCGCACCGTGGGACAGGCCCGGGTACATGCCCCACGACCAGTTGGCGGCGCCAACCATTTCGCTCACGGCCAGGCCCAGGGATTCCGGCAGGCCTTGGCCGCCGTGCTCCACGTCGTGAGCCAGGCTTGGCCAGCCGCCTTCGACGAATTGTTTGTAGGCTTCTTTGAAACCAGTAGGGGTCTTAACGCCTGACTCGCTCCAGGTACACCCTTCGATGTCACCCACGCGGTTCAACGGGGCCAGCACTTGCTCACAGAACTTGGCGCCCTCTTCGAGAATGGCATCGACCATGTCCGGGGTAGCGTCCTGGCAAGCCGGCAGGCTCTGATAGTGCGCTTCATAGCCAAGCAGTTCGTCACGAACGAAGCGAATATCACGCAAGGGGGCCTTGTAGTCAGGCATAGCGATAAACCTCTGCTGATGTATCTGGAATGAACAACCGCGTGGATTTGTTGTGGCGGTCAAACAGGTGTTTGAAACATACGTTTACGACCTGGTGATGTCAAGCGTCGGTCAGATGCCGTTTGTCATGACGCACGTCATCCCCAGGCACGACAAGGCCTGCGGCGGGATGCCACATCAAAGGATGTGTAGAAATTGATCAGGGTGAATGAATACAAATGTGGGAGGGGGCTTGCCCCCTCCCACATTTATTTAGGCGTAGGTATCGATCAACGTACCGAGCATTTCATCCGAGGCCTTGGCGACTTTGACGCCCAGCTCGACTTGAAACTTGCCTTCGGCCAGTTCCACCATATTGCTCGCAGAGTTGGTCGGCTGACCACGGTTGACCGCCTGCAGGCGATCATTCTGGGCGTCGGAAGGTTGGCTGGTGGCGGCACTGGCGATTTTGCCGGCGGCCTGGTCGACACGGTTCTGCCCGGTCTGAATGGTATTCAGCCCCGAATAAAACGCGCTGCTTCCAGAGATTTCCATGGCTAAGCCTGCCTTTACAGAATCGTGAACGCTGATTGAAGCAGACATCCGGGCAAAACACCCGTCAAAAACACTAATGGCATAGTGCCTTAGCGATAGCCAAAATCAGTCGAGCAGGTCCAGTTGCAGGTACTGCGCCACGGCTTCGGCCGAGGCGTGCTTGAGTTTCGGCACCCGTCCCAGGCAAGGCGCGGGCAACCGCTCGGCCAGGGTGGCGAGGTTTTCTTCCAGCCGCGAGGTCTTGGGGTCGATGATATTCGCCACCCAGCCCGCCAGGGGTAAACCGTCGCGGGCGATGGCTTCGGCGGTCAGCAAGGCGTGGCTGATGCAGCCCAGGCGCACGCCCACCACCAGGATCACCGGCAGTTGCAGCGCCATGGCCAGGTCCGACAGGTTGTCCTGATCGGCCAACGGCACACGCCAGCCGCCGGCGCCTTCGATCAAGGTGAAGTCGGCTTGGCGCGCCAGGATCTGCTGCATCGGCTTGAGCAACGATTGCACCGTCAGCGCAACACCCGCCTCCCGTGCCGCCAGATGGGGCGCGATAGCCGGTTCGAACGCGACCGGGTTGACCTCGGCATAGGAAAGCGGCAATGAGCATTCGGCCAACAACGCCAAGGCATCCGCGTTGCGCAACCCCTTGGGCGTTACCTGGCAGCCGGAGGCCACAGGTTTGCCGGCGGCGGTGCTTTTGCCGGCGTGGCGCGCGGCATGCAGCAGACCAGCGGCGATGGTGGTCTTGCCCACATCGGTGTCAGTGCCGGTGATGAAATACGCAGCGCTCATAGAGGTTTCTCCAGTACGGCATACACCACTTGGTAAGTGGCGGGCAGACCCTGGGCCTGACGGAACTGCTCGTAAGCGTCCACCAGTGCAACAATCCGCGCGCGCCCCGTCAAGCCACCCGGGCGACCGGGGTTGAGGTTGTGCGCGCCCAATGCCTTCAATTCGTGGGTCAGGCTGCGCACATCCGGGTAATGCAGCACGTGGGGCTGGCGCTCCAGGCTAAGCACGCGCAGGCCGCTGGCGGCGCACAGCTGTTGGTACGCCTCAAACGTGCGGAAGCGGTTGACGTGCACGTTGCCATCCACGGCGCGCCAGCTGTCGCGCAACTCCTGCAGAGTGCCGACGCACAGGCTCGCAAACGCCAACACGCCACCAGGCCGCAGCACGCGATAGGCCTCACTGAGCACCGCGTCGAAATTCGCGCACCACTGCACCGCCAGGCTGGAAAAGATCAGCCCGCAACTCGCATCGGCAAGCGGCAGGCGCTCGGCATCGCCCGCAATAAAATAGTCGGCGCCGCCCAAGGGCCGCGCGTGGTTCAGCATGCCCTCGGCGATATCCAGCGCCACCCCCTGGCTGCTCGGCAACAACTCGCCCAGCACACGGCTGAAATAACCGGTGCCGCAGCCCATATCCAACCAGCGTTGCGGCGTACTGGCCGCAGGCAGGCGGGACAGCAGCGCATGCCCCACCGCCCGTTGCAACTCGGCAACGCTGTCGTAACTGGCCGCCGCACGGGAAAAGGACGCCGCCACCTGGCGCTTGTCCGGCAAGCCACCTGGCAGGGGCGGCTGGGATAAATCAGTCATCGACACACTCATGCAAAAAAGCCTGGATAGCCCCCGCGACACCGTGGGGGTCCTCCAGAAGAAACGCGTGACCGGCCTGTTCAATCAGGCCGATTTCCACATCGGGAAGCAACGCCAGCAGGTCACTTGCCGCCTCGGCAGGCACCAGCCCGTCCATCCCGGCAAACAGATGCAACTGCGGGCCGCGATAGGCCAGCAGGGCGTCGCGAGTGTCCAGTTGCGCGAGCAGCTCAAGGCCGGTCATCAACACACTGGACGCTGTGTTCGGCGCCCCGCTGACCAACAGCCGCGCCAGCCCGCGCGGGTCCTCGGCGCCCTTGGCGCACAGCAGGCCGAAACGCTTGAGGGTGACTTGGGAGTCGGCATGGCAACCGGCGAGGAACGCATCGAAGGTTTCGGCAGGCATCGCGCTGGGCCAGCCGTCATGGGCAACAAAACACGGGTTGCTGGCCAGGGTCAGCAGGCCGCAACAGCGTTCGCCGCGCCGCGCCGCCAGCTCGGAGGCCAGCATACCGCCCAGGGACCAGCCGCCCAGCCAGGCGTTGTCGGGCAGCGTGGCGTCGAGTTCGTCGAGCCATTCATTCAGATCGCTGGAAGCCAGTACCGGCAAGGGTTCGATCTGCACCTGCAGGTGCTCGTCGAGGCCTTGCAGGGCGGCGGCCAATGGCTCCAGGGGCGACACGCCAAGGCCCCAGCCGGGCAGCAATATCAGTCGATCACGCATGGTCGGGCTCCAGGCGGAAACACGCTTCCAGTGCATTTAACAATAGCTGTACCTGCGCCGTGCTGTGCGCCGCCGTCAGGGTCACGCGCAAACGTGCACTGCCGGCGGGCACGGTTGGTGGCCGAATCGCAGTCACCATCAGCCCGCGCTCGCGCAGCCGCTGCGACAGGCGCACCGCCTTGGCGCTGTCGCCGATCAGGATCGGCTGGATCGGCGTAAAGCTGTCCATCAGGTCCAGCCCAAGCTGCTCGGCGCCTTGGCGGAACTGGCGGATCAAGCCGTTGAGGTGCTCGCGCCGCCACTGTTCGGTGCGCAACAGCTCCAGGCTCTTCAAGGTCGCGCAGGCCAGCGCCGGCGGTTGGCTGGTGGTGTAGATGTAGGGCCGGGCGAACTGGATCAGGCTTTCGATCAGGTCTTCACTGCCCGCCACAAACGCACCCGCCGTGCCGAATGCTTTGCCGAGGGTGCCGACCAGCACCGGCACCTCCTCCTGGCTCAGGCCGAAATGCTCGACGATCCCGCCGCCGTTGGCGCCCAATGGGCCGAAGCCGTGGGCGTCATCCACCATCAACCAGGCGCCTTTGGCCTTGGTTTCCCGGGCCAGGGCGGGCAAGTCTGCGAGGTCGCCGTCCATGCTGAACACGCCATCGGTGACCACCAGCGTATTGCCGGTGGCTTTCTCCAGGCGCTTGGCCAGGCTCGCGGCGTCGTTGTGCAGGTAGCGGTTGAAGCGTGCGCCGGACAGCAGCCCCGCATCCAGCAAGGAAGCATGGTTGAGACGGTCTTCGAGCACCGTATCGCCCTGCCCCACCAATGCCGTAACCGCACCGAGGTTGGCCATGTAGCCGGTGGTAAACAACAGCGCACGCGGGCGACCGGTGAGGTCGGCCAGGGCTTCTTCCAGCTCATGGTGCGGCGTGGCATGCCCGACCACCAGGTGCGAAGCGCCGCCGCCCACGCCCCAGCGCGACGCACCGGCGCGCCAGGCCTCGATCACCTGCGGGTGATTGGCCAGGCCCAGGTAGTCGTTATTGCAGAATGCCAGCAACGGCTGGCCGTCCACCACCACGTCCGGGCCTTGGGGGCTCTGGAGCAAGGGCCGTTGGCGATAAAGGTGTTCGGCACGGCGGGCAGCGAGGCGCGCGGCGAGATCGAAAGACATGCAGGCCTCGATTAAACAGGTTCAACTCGGTCAAAAAATATGGGAGGGGGCTTGCTCCCACATTTGAATTACATTTCAATCAGACGACAGCGTTATAGAACTGCTCGCTGCTCTTTTGCTCCACCAGCGCCTGCTCGATCGCCGCCTGGTGCACTTCATCGGCGTGTTCTTCACGGGCCTCGGGCAAAATCCCCAGGCGCGAGAACAATTGCATGTCCTTGTCGGCCTGCGGGTTGGCGGTGGTCAGCAGTTTGTCGCCGTAGAAGATCGAGTTGGCGCCGGCAAAGAACGCCAGGGCCTGCATCTGCTCGTTCATCGCTTCACGGCCGGCCGACAGGCGCACGTGGGATTGCGGCATCAGGATGCGCGCCACGGCCAGCATGCGGATGAAGTCGAACGGGTCGATGTCTTCGGCGTTTTCCAGCGGCGTACCGGCCACCTTCACCAGCATGTTGATCGGCACCGACTCCGGATGCTCTGGCAGGTTGGCCAGTTGGATCAGCAGGTTGGCGCGGTCGTCGAGGGACTCGCCCATGCCGAGGATGCCACCCGAGCAGATCTTCATCCCCGAATCGCGCACGTAGGCCAGGGTTTGCAGACGCTCGCTGTAGGTGCGAGTGGTGATGATGCTGGTGTAGAAATCCGGCGACGTGTCGAGGTTGTGGTTGTAGTAATCGAGGCCGGCCTGGGCCAGGGCCTCTGTCTGGTCCTGGTCGAGACGGCCGAGGGTCATGCAGGTTTCCAGGCCCATGGCCTTCACCCCTTTGACCATCTGCAGCACGTACGGCATGTCTTTGGCCGACGGGTGCTTCCAGGCGGCGCCCATGCAGAAGCGGGTCGAACCGATGGCCTTGGCGCGAGCGGCCTCTTCGAGGACCTTCTGCACTTCCATCAACTTCTCTTTTTCCAGGCCAGTGTTGTAGTGGCCCGACTGCGGACAATATTTGCAATCTTCCGGGCAAGCGCCGGTTTTGATCGACAGCAGCGTCGACACTTGCACACGGTTGGCGTCGAAATGCGCGCGGTGCACGGTCTGCGCCTGGAACAACAGGTCATTGAACGGCTGCACAAACAGCGCTTTGACTTCGGCTAAAGACCAATCGTGACGCAAAGTGGCGGTGGTGCTGGCGCTCATGGGCGATTCCTTGATTATGCTTGGGCAAGCGCTGCGGGAAGGGCAATACCCACAGACACGACACGGATGCTCGGCATATTTAAGGAAGATTCATGCACTGTCAACCTGACCGCAAACACGAAGTTTACATCTGGTTAAAAAACACTCAAATCTGTTTAATCTGTGATGAGCCGGCGCACAGCACCGAGTGTGTGTGCAGCGCCTGCGAAACCGAGCTGCCCTGGTTGCTGGAGCACTGCGCCGTCTGCGCCCTGCCCTTGCCCCTGCACGGGCTGATCTGCGGCCAGTGCCAGAAACACCCGCCCGCCTTTAAACAAGTGATCGCCCCGTGGACTTTCAGCTTTCCAGTCGACACGCTGATCACCCGCTTCAAGCATCAGGCGCGCTGGCCACTTGGGCATCTGCTCGGTCGTTTGCTCGGCCACCACCTGCGCCATCGTTTCGAAAACGCCGAGCTCACGCGCCCCGACTGCCTGCTGCCGGTGCCCATGGCCGCCAAACGTCTGCGCGAGCGCGGCTACAACCAGGCCCAGATGCTGGCGCGCTGGCTCAGCGACGACGTGGGCATCGCCATTGAAGAAGATCTTTTGTTACGCCCCTACGAAACCGTCGCGCAACAGGCCCTCGACGCCAAGACCCGTCAACGCAACCTGCGCAACGCCTTCGCCCTGGCACCCGGCGCGCCGGTGCAAGGGCGACACTTCGCGTTGGTGGACGACGTGCTCACCACCGGTGCCACCGCCCACAGCCTGGCGCGCCTGTTGATGGACGCCGGCGCGCGCCAGGTGGATGTGTATTGCCTGGCCCGCACCCCCAAACCCGGCGCCTGACTTGACTCCCATGCGCCAGGGCGGCAACGTCGGCGCATCCTATCGAAGCGTGCGCCCATGTCCCTGCCGACCTCTCTGAGCCAACACATCATCCGCCGCCCCCAGCGCATCGCCTTGCTGGGGCATATCGCCGAGCAAGGTTCCATTACCCGTGCGGCCAAAAGCGCCGGCCTGAGTTACAAGGCCGCGTGGGACGCCATCGATGAACTGAACAATCTGGCGCAAAAACCGCTGGTAGAGCGCAGCGTCGGCGGCAAGGGTGGGGGCGGCGCCAAGCTGACGCTCGAGGGTGAACGCGTGCTGCGCCTCTATCAGCGCCTGCAAGTGTTGCAAGCCGAGGTGCTGGGTTCGGATGAAGCCGCCAGCGACTTCAACCTGTTGGGCCGGTTGATGCTGCGCACCAGCGCGCGCAACCAGTTGCACGGCCAAGTGATTGCGATTGAAAGCAACGGCCGCAACGACCTGATCCGCCTGCAACTGGCGGGCGGGCTGACCCTGGACGCACAAATCACCCACGACAGCACCCAACGCCTGGAGCTGGAAATGGGTGTGGAAGTGGTCGCGCTGATCAAGGCGGGCTGGCTGGAGTTACTCACGCCGCAGGCCACCGCAACACCTGGACACAATTGCATGAGCGGCACCGTCGAAGCCATTCTTGCCGCCGACGACGGCCCCTGCGAAGTGCGCATCGCCCTGCCCAACGGCCCGGTGCTCTGCGCCCTGGCGCCACCCGACACGCTCAAGGGCTTGGGTATTGGTGAAGGCCAGACCCTCCAGGTGCAATTTGCACCAAGCAATGTGCTGCTCGGCACGCCCGCCTGAACGAGCTGCGCCATCTAACTGCAACAATTTCGTCACGCTCGCTCCTTATGGTGTCTGCAAAAACCGCAGGGAGCCTGAGATGAGCCTATTAGAAGAAAACCAAGCCACCGACCTCGAACAGATGGTCGGCCTCACCCGTCGCCGCTTCATCGGCGCCGGTGCCCTGTGCGGTGCCGCGATGTTCCTCGGCGGTAACCTGCTGACCCGCAGCGCGCTGGCCGTCAACGCTGCCACCGCCAGCCCGTTGCTGGGCTTTACCAGCATTGCCGCCGCCACCAGCGACGCCATCACCCTGCCGCCAGGCTACAGCGCCTCGGTGCTGATCAGTTGGGGCCAGCCACTTAGCCAGAGCGCGCCGGCCTTCGACCCGTCCGGCAAGGGTACGGCCGAGGCCCAGGAACAGCAGTTCGGTGACAACAACGACGGCATGAGCCTGTTCGCCTTCCCCGGCGATGACAACCGCGCGCTGATGGCGATCAACAACGAATACACCAACTACCGTTACCTCTACGCCCACGGCGGCGCGCCGCAATCGGCCGAAGACGTGCGCAAGGCCCAGGCCAGCGAGGGCGTGTCGGTGATCGAAGTGCGGCGCAACGGCGACACCTGGCAGTTCGTCCAGGACTCGCGCTACAACCGGCGCATCCACGGCAACTCGCCGATCCGCCTGAGCGGCCCTGCCGCCGGCCACGCCTGGCTGAAAACCAGCGCCGACAGCACCGGCAAGAACGCCCTGGGTACCTTCCAGAACTGCGCCAATGGCAAGACGCCATGGGGCACCTACCTCACTTGCGAAGAGAACTTCACCGACTGCTTCGGTAGCAGTAACCCACAGCAAACCTTTGACGCCGGGCAGAAGCGCTATGGCGTGGTGGCAGCCAGCAAAGAGATCAACTGGCACCCACACGACCCGCGCTTTGATATCGCGAAGAACCCCAACGAGCTGAACCGGCACGGCTGGGTGGTGGAAATCGACCCGTTCGACCCGCAGTCAGTACCCGCCAAACGCACCGCGCTCGGCCGCTTCAAGCACGAGAACGCGGCCCTGGCCGAAACCCGCGACGGCCGTGCCGTGGTGTACATGGGCGACGATGAACGGGGTGAGTTCATCTACAAGTTCGTCAGCCGCGACAAGATCGACCACAAGAACCCCAAGGCCAACAAAGACCTGCTCGACCACGGCACCTTGTACGTGGCGATTTTCGACGCGGGCGACGGCAACGCCGACCACCCCAAGGGCAAGGGCCACTGGGTCGAGCTGACCCACGGCAAGAACGGCATCGACGCCAGCACCGGCTTCGCCAGCCAGGCCGAAGTGCTGATCCACGCTCGCCTGGCCGCCAGCGTAGTGAAAGCCACACGCATGGACCGCCCGGAATGGATCGTGGTCAGCCCCACCGACGGCCAGGTCTACTGCACCCTGACCAATAACGCCAAGCGCGGTGAAGACGGCCAGCCGGTGGGCGGGCCCAACCCGCGCGAGAAAAACGTCTACGGCCAGATCCTGCGCTGGAAGGCGGACGCCGATAACCACGGCGCCACTGAGTTCACCTGGGACCTGTTTGTGGTGGCCGGCAACCCTGGCGTGCATGCCGGTACGCCGAAAGGCGGCTCGTCGAATATCAACCCGCAAAACATGTTCAACAGCCCCGACGGCCTGGGCTTCGACAAGGCTGGGCGCCTGTGGATTCTTACCGACGGCGACTACAGCAACGCGGGGGATTTCGCCGGAATGGGCAATAACCAGATGCTGTGCGCCGACCCGAGCACCGGGGAAATCCGGCGTTTCATGGTTGGGCCGGTGGCCTGCGAGGTCACGGGTATCAGCTTCTCGCCGGATCAGAAAACCCTGTTCGTGGGGATTCAGCACCCGGGCGAAACCGGCGGTTCGACCTGGCCGGAGCACCTGCCCAATGGCAAGCCGCGTTCGTCGGTGATGGCGATTCGGCGCGATGATGGTGGGATTGTCGGCGCCTGACAGGCCCCAATCGGGGGCAAGCCCGCTCCCACATTCGACCGCATTCCAAGATTGGAACTCGATCAAGTGTGGGAGGGGGCTTGCCCCCGATGAGGCCAGTACAGACACCACCTATCTATCGCCGTGTGCGTTACCATACCGAGCCGGACGCGGCGCCCTGCTGCGCGCAGGAGTTCGCATGGCCCATCCGTTTGAAACACTCACCCCAGACCTGGTACTCGACGCCGTCGAAAGCATCGGGTTTCTCAGCGATGCTCGCGTCCTGGCGCTCAACAGCTACGAAAACCGCGTGTATCAGGTGGGCATCGAAGACTCCGAACCGCTGATCGCCAAGTTCTACCGCCCCCAGCGCTGGACCAACGAGGCGATCCTCGAAGAACACCGCTTCACCTTCGAACTGGCCGAATGCGAAGTACCGGTGGTCGCACCGATGATTCACAACGGCGAAAGCCTGTTCGAACACCAAGGTTTCCGCTTCACCCTGTTCCCCCGCCGTGGCGGCCGTGCGCCAGAGCCTGGCAACCTCGATCAACTGTATCGCCTTGGGCAACTGCTCGGCCGCTTGCATGCCGTGGGCTCCACCCGCCCGTTCGAACACCGCGAAGCCTTGGGGGTGAAGAACTTCGGTCACGATTCCCTCAACACATTGTTGGAAGGCAACTTCATCCCCAAAAGCCTGTTGCCAGCCTACGAGTCCGTGGCCCGCGACCTGCTCAAGCGCGTGGAAGAGGTGTACAAGGCCACGCCGCACAAAAACATCCGTATGCACGGCGACTGCCACCCCGGCAACATGATGTGCCGCGACGAGATGTTCCACATCGTCGACCTGGACGACTGCCGCATGGGCCCGGCGGTGCAGGACCTGTGGATGATGCTCGCGGGCGATCGTCAGGAATGCCTCGGCCAACTGTCGGAACTGATGGACGGCTACCAGGAATTCCACGACTTCGACCCGCGCGAACTGGCGCTGATCGAACCGCTGCGCGCCTTGCGCCTGATGCACTACAGCGCCTGGCTGGCGCGGCGTTGGGATGACCCGGCGTTCCCCCACAGCTTCCCGTGGTTTGGCAGCGAGCGGTATTGGGGCGATCAGGTACTGGCATTGCGTGAGCAGCTTTCAGCCCTCAACGAAGAGCCGCTGAAACTCTTCTAACCGCTTCAGCTTTAAATGTGGGAGGGGGCTTGCCCCCGATAGCATTGTGTCAGCTAACAACAAGCCGACTGAAACACCGCCATCGGGCGCAAGCGCCCTCTCACACAAAGCAGACCTCATTGCTAAGCAGGTCCCATTGCCTGACAAATATCCTTACAATTGCGCTTTGTTAGCTGCCTAAGCAAGGATTCTGCAATGCACGCCGCCAACCCCCGCAAGGGGTACATCCTGGGCCTGAGCGCCTATATCACCTGGGGCCTGTTCCCGCTCTACTTCAAAGCCATCGCCAGCGTTCCCGCCGCCGAAATCATCGTGCACCGCGTGCTGTGGTCGGCGCTGTTCGGCGGTTTGCTGCTGATGGTGTGGAAGCACCCGGGCTGGTTCCGCGAGCTGTGTGATAACCCAAAACGCCTGGCGATCCTGGCCCTCAGCGGCTCGTTGATTGCCGCCAACTGGCTGACCTATGTGTGGTCGGTGAACAGCGGACGCATGCTGGAAGCCAGCCTGGGTTACTACATCAACCCGCTGGTGAATGTTTTGTTGGGCATGCTGATCCTCGGCGAACGCCTGCGTCGCTTGCAGTGGGTGGCTGTCGGGCTGGCCGCCGCCGGTGTGGCGCAACAGGTGTGGCAGGTGGGCAGCTTGCCGTGGGTGTCGCTGGTGCTGGCGCTGACCTTCGGTTTTTACGGCCTGATCCGCAAGCAGGCGCCGGTCAAGGCGCTGCCCGGGCTGGTGGTGGAAACCTGGATGCTGGTACCGATTGCTGTCGCGTGGCTTCTGTTCAACCCGTCAGCCCACAGTGCACAGATGGCGTTCTGGAGTACGTCCGAGGCTTGGTGGCTGGTGGCTGCCGGCCCGGTGACGCTGGTCCCGCTGGTGTGCTTCAACGCAGCCGCACGGCATTTGCCCTACACCGCGCTGGGCTTTTTGCAGTACGTCGCGCCGACGCTGGTGCTGCTGGAAGCGGTGCTGCTGTTCGGTGAGCACCTGGCGCAAAGCACGCTGATTGCCTTCGCCTTTATCTGGGCCGGCCTGGTGGTGTACAGCCTCGACGCCTGGCTGACCGTGCGCAAAAGCTGATCAAATAACGTACAAACCTCTGCGAGCCACAGCCTGCGTGGCTTGCAGACATCCACCCCAAGGTTATCCACAACCTGATCCCCGCCATTTGTGCACAAGCCCTTGAAACTGCTCGTTTTTTGCTCAGAAGGCGAAGAAGCCCGGCCGACGTGGCCTGGCGCTGGGTCTCTACAGGTTATCCACAGGCCCATGCAAGATTTCCATGCATAACCCTGTGGGCAGTTTATTCCTCGTGGTGCAGCTCCACCATCAAGTCATCGGCCAACGTTTCGAGAGACAGTTGCAAGGTATCCAGGGATAACGCTGCTGGCACCTGCAACAGCGCCTCGGCGGTAAACAACGGATCGCCGCTCATGGGCGCCGGGCGCACATCGGTGCTCAGGCTCGCCAGGTTCACGCCTTGCTTGCTCAGCAGCGCGGTAATCTCGCGCACGATACCCGCGCGATCATTGCCCACCAGCGTCATTGCAATCGATTTGGACGCCGACGCCTGGCCCGTGCTGCCCTCACCCACCAGCACGCGAATGCCATGTGTGGACAAGTCCTCCAACGCGCCGACCAGCGCCTGACGCTGTTCCGTCGGCACGCTGACCCGCAGGATCCCGGCAAACTGCCCGGCCATGTGCGCCATGCGGCTTTCCAGCCAGTTGCCGCCGTGAGCGGCAATGTTCTGCGCGATGCGTTCAACCAGGCCGGGTTTGTCGGCGGCGATAATAGTGAGTACAAGATGGTCCATGGCGATGCCCTCTGGAATTCAATCTATACGGTGGACTCGGCAGCCCTCGAAAACAAATCGTGTACCATTTTTATTTTTATCTGGAACAATCCAATAGTTTTTTGAGAACATCCCGTTCTCCGCTGTGACCGTACGACCAAAGTGGGTCGCTAAACGACGTATTTAGTCTAATTTTCACAACCGCAGGTCATCATGTAGTATGCCCAACCGTGCACTACATAATGAAAATCTGAAACAGCGCATAAGCTCCGCAGAGTGAGGCAAGCAATGACTGAACACGTTCAAGTCGGTGGCCTGCAGGTCGCCAAAGTCCTGTTCGACTTCGTGAACCACGAAGCCATTCCCGGTACCGGCATCACTGCCGACCAGTTCTGGGCCGGCGCCGACAAGGTCATCCACGACCTGGCACCCAAGAACAAAGCCCTACTCGCCAAACGCGACGACTTCCAGGCGCGGATCGACACCTGGCACCAGACCCATGCCGGCCAGGCCCACGACCCGGTGGCCTACAAAGCCTTCCTGCAAGACATCGGATACCTGCTGCCAGAAGCTGCAGATTTCCAGGCCTCGACCCAAAACGTCGATGACGAAATTGCCCGCATGGCCGGCCCGCAGCTGGTGGTGCCGGTGATGAACGCCCGCTTCGCCCTCAACGCCTCGAATGCGCGCTGGGGCTCGCTGTACGACGCACTGTATGGCACCGACGCCATCAGCGAAGCAGACGGCGCCGAGAAGGGCAAGGGGTACAACAAGGTGCGTGGCGACAAAGTCATCGCCTTTGCCCGCGCGTTCCTCGACGACGCCGCGCCGCTCAGCGCCGGCAGCCACGTCGACTCCACCGGTTACAAGGTCGTTGATGGCAAGCTGATCGTCAGCCTCAAGGGCGGCAGCAACAGCGGCCTGCGCGACGACGCCCAGTTGATCGGTTTCCAGGGCGACAGCGCCCAACCCATCGCGATCCTGCTGAAACACAACGGCCTGCATTTCGAAATCCAGATCGACGCCAGCACCCCGGTCGGCCAGACCGACGCCGCCGGCGTCAAAGACGTGCTGATGGAAGCCGCGCTGACCACCATCATGGACTGCGAAGACTCCGTCGCCGCTGTCGATGCCGATGACAAAGTGGTGATCTACCGCAACTGGCTCGGCCTGATGAAAGGCGACCTGGCCGAAGAAGTCGCCAAGGGCGGCAAGACCTTCACCCGCACCATGAACGCCGACCGCGTCTACACCGGTGTGAATGGCCAGAGCGTGACCCTGCACGGCCGCTCGCTGTTGTTCGTGCGCAACGTTGGTCACCTGATGACCATCGACGCGATCCTCGACAAAGACGGTAACGAAGTGCCGGAAGGCATCCTCGACGGCCTGCTCACCAGCCTCGCGGCGATCCACAGCCTCAACGGCACCAGCAGCCGCAAGAACAGCCGCACTGGTTCCGTGTACATCGTGAAACCCAAGATGCATGGCCCGGAAGAAGCCGCGTTCACCAACGAGCTGTTCGGCCGCATCGAAGACGTGCTGAACCTGCCGCGCAATACGCTGAAAGTCGGGATCATGGACGAGGAGCGCCGCACCACGGTCAACCTCAAGGCCTGCATCAAGGCGGCCAGCGAGCGCGTGGTGTTTATCAACACCGGTTTCCTCGACCGTACCGGCGACGAAATCCACACCTCCATGGAAGCCGGCGCGATGGTGCGCAAGGCCGCCATGAAGGCCGAGAAATGGATCGGCGCCTACGAGAACTGGAACGTCGATATTGGCTTGAGCACCGGCCTGCAAGGCCGTGCGCAAATCGGTAAAGGCATGTGGGCAATGCCCGACCTGATGGCGGCGATGCTCGAACAGAAAATCGCCCACCCACTGGCTGGCGCCAACACCGCCTGGGTGCCTTCGCCAACCGCCGCCGCGCTGCACGCGTTGCACTACCACAAGGTTGACGTATTTGCCCGCCAGGCCGAACTGGCCAAGCGCGAGCGCGCGTCGGTGGACGATATCCTGACGATTCCTCTGGCCAGCAACACCGATTGGTCTGACGAAGAAATCCGCAACGAACTGGACAACAACGCCCAGGGCATCCTCGGCTATGTGGTCCGCTGGATCGACCAGGGTGTCGGCTGTTCGAAGGTGCCGGATATCAACGATGTGGGCCTGATGGAAGACCGCGCGACCTTGCGTATCTCCAGCCAGCACATCGCCAACTGGCTGCGCCACGGCATCGTCACCGAAGCCCAGGTGCTGGAAAGCCTCAAGCGCATGGCGCCGGTGGTGGACCGTCAAAATGCCGGGGATGCGTTGTACCGCCCATTGGCTCCGGATTTCGATAGCAACATCGCGTTCCAGGCAGCGGTGGAGCTGGTGATTGAGGGGACCAAACAGCCCAACGGTTACACCGAGCCGGTGCTGCACCGTCGGCGTCGGGAGTTCAAGGCTAAAAACGGCCGGTAAATGAAAAAGCCCTGATCGAGAGATCAGGGCTTTTTCTTTGCAGTTGTGGTGGCTGGACTGGCCTCATCGGGAGCAAGCCCCCTCCCACCTTTAAACTACGCCGCGGTCAAAATGTGGGAGGGGCGGTGCGACGATTCGACTTGCTCCCGATGAGGCCCGCACATTCACCACAAAATCAGGAAGCCATCCCCAACTCGCGCTTGACCATCTTCGCCAACTTCACGCTATCAATCGGCTTGAGCAAAAAGTCCACCACGCTCAAATGCATCGCATCGATCACATCCGGCGCTTCAGCGTCCCCCGACATGATGATGATCGGCAACGCCGCCCGGGTGGAGCTGCGTACTTTGCGGATCAACTCCAGGCCGTTGCTCGGCGCCATGCGCAGGTCGGTGATCAGCAAACCGATGGAACTGCTGGAGCTCAACAGCTCCCAGGCTGACTTGCCGCTGTCGGCGGTCATGCAGCGAATACCATCCAGGCCCAGGATTTCCGCCAGCAGTTCACGCGCGTCCTTGTCGTCGTCAACAATCAACACGCGTTGTGGCGGTAAATCAGGTTCCAGCATCACGGCGCTCAGCGCCTCGCGCTCGGCATCACTCAAAATATCGTGGTCGGACATACGGTTCTCAGCAGTTCTCATCAATCTCCCAGCACACTCGTCAGACATCTGCGGAAGGGCGAACAATGTGCACTTCGTCGGAAAGTTTGCCTAGTGGGTGTTCTACGGGGTTTGGACGATAGTCATGTAAGGTTTTTCCTTAGTTTGCGGCGTTTTCATCGACCTAGACTTACGTCCAATGGGCACCCGCGCCGCAGGAGTTGACCATGCAGGACGATAACGACAAAAAAAACGCGGTCATTGTTATGAGTAAAGCTGATGCCTTCGCCCAGGCGGGGAAAACTGCTGTATTGCAAAACATCCACGGCACCTTGCAGTTCCTGCAACGCTTCCCGCCGTTCAACCAGATGGAGCAGGCACACCTCGCGTTTCTGGTCGAGCAGTGCCAACTGCGCTTTTTCGGCCCCGGCGAAAGTATTCTGAAACCGTCGGGCGGGCCGGTGGAGCACTTTTATATCGTCAAGCAGGGCCGGGTCGTCGGCGAACGACCGGACTCCACGCAAACCACGTTCGAAATCACCACCGGTGAATGCTTCCCCCTGGCGGCGCTATTGGGTGAGCGGGCGACCCGTACCGAGCACAAGGCGGCCGAAGACACCTTCTGCCTGCAACTGAACAAACCGGCATTTATCAAGCTGTTCGCACTCTCCAGCCCGTTTCGCGACTTTGCCCTGCGCGGTGTCAGCAGCCTGCTGGACCAGGTCAACCAGCAGGTGCAGCAAAAGGCCGTGGAAACCCTTGGCACTCAATATTCCCTGAACACCCGCCTCGGCGAATTGGCCATGCGCCACCCGGTCACCTGCAGCCCGCAAACCCCGCTGCGCGAGGCGGTGACGCTGATGCACGAGCAGCAAGTGGGCAGCATTGTGATTGTTGACGAACACAAGGCGCCCCTGGGGATTTTCACCCTGCGCGACCTGCGCCAGGTGGTGGCGGACGGCAGCAGCGATTTCACCCAGGCCATCGACGGCCATATGACCCAGGCGCCGTTCTTTCTGACCCCCGACCACAGCGCCTTCGACGCTGCCATCGCCATGACCGAGCGGCATATTGCCCACGTGTGCCTGGTCAAGGACCAGCGCCTGTGTGGCGTGGTGTCCGAGCGTGACCTGTTTTCCCTGCAACGGGTCGACCTGGTGCATCTGGCCCGCACCATCCGCAACGCGCCCCGGGTGGAGAACCTGGTGGCGCTGCGCGGCGAGATCGGCCAGTTGGTGGAACGCATGCTGGCCCATGGAGCATCGTCGACCCAGATCACCCACATCATCACGCTGCTCAACGATCACACCGTGTGCCGGGTGATCGAGCTGACGCTGGCCGAAAAAGGCGACCCGGGCGTGCCCTTCAGTTGGCTGTGTTTCGGCAGTGAGGGGCGACGTGAGCAGACGCTCTACACCGACCAGGACAACGGCATCCTGTTCGACGCCAAGGACGCTGTCGATGCCGCGATGATCCGTGGGCGTTTGTTGCCCCTGGCCCAGCAGATCAATCAGAGCCTGGCGTTGTGCGGCTTCAGCCTGTGCAAAGGCAACATCATGGCTGGCAACCCCGAGCTGTGCCTGTCGCGGGCCGAATGGGCGCGGCGGTTTGCGGCGTTTATCCGCGAGGCGACGCCGGAGAATCTGTTGGGGTCGAGCATCTATTTCGACCTGCGCGTGGTGTGGGGTGACGAACGTGGCTGCGAACAGCTGCGCCAGGGCATTCTGGATCAAGTCGGTGATAACCGCCTGTTCCAGCGCATGCTGGCCGAGAACGCCTTGCGCCAGCGCCCGCCCGTAGGACGCTTCCGTGAATTTGTGCTGACACGTAAAGGCGGCGAAAAAGCCACCCTTGACCTCAAGGTGCAGGGGCTCACCCCCTTTGTCGACGGCGCGCGGTTGCTGGCCCTGGCCAATGGCATCCACGCCAACAACACCCTGGAGCGCCTGCGCCAACTGGTGGTCATGGAAGTCATCGAGCCGCTGGACGGCGCTGCCTACGAGGAGGCTTACCACTTTATCCAGCAAACCCGCATGCAGCAGCATCAGTTGCAGACCCGCGAAAACCAGCCGTATTCCAATCGCGTCGACCCCGACAGCCTCAACCACCTCGACCGGCGCATCCTGCGTGAATCCCTGCGCCAGGCCCAGCGCCTGCAAAGCAGCCTGACCCTGCGGTATCAGCTGTGAGGCTGTTCGGCTGGCTGCGCGCCGCAAAACCCGGGCTCGATGCCGCCCAGCAACAGCGTATGGAGCAGTTGCCCAAGCCCGCCGCATTGGGCAATGGCGCTTTACACAGCCAGCGTTGGGTGGTGGTGGACCTGGAAACCAGCGGCCTGAACCTCAACCGCGACCAAGTGCTGTCCATCGGCGCAGTGGTGATCGAGGACGGCGCGGTGGACTTCTCCCAACTGTTCGAGCGCACCCTGCACCGAGCCGAAACCAAGCTCAGCCCGAGTGTGCTGATCCACGGCCTGGGCCCCAGCGCCATTGCCGCCGGCAGCGACCCGGTAGAGGCGCTGCTGGACTTCATGGCGTTTGTCGGCGACAGCCCGTTGCTTGCGTTTCATGCGCCGTTTGACCAACACATGCTGGGCCGGGCCCTCAAGGACAGCCTGGGTTACCGCCTGACGCATACCTTTCTGGATGTTGCCGACATCGCCCCGCTGCTGTGCCCCGAGGCGCCTATCCGCGAAGGCGGGTTGGACAACTGGATCGAGCACTTCAACCTGCAGGTGGGCGAACGCCATCACGCCAGCGCCGATGCCCTGGCAACGGCAGAGCTGATGCTTATCCTGTTCAGCCGCGCGCGCCAGCAGCACATCGACTCCCCGCAGGCGCTTCAAGAGCGCTTGAACCAATGGAAACGGCGCAAACAGGCGCCATCGTTTTAATCTCATCTCCCGACAGACGCCAATTGCGCCCTTACTGCGCCTCTGCGACAATCGCGAATAATTCTCGTTAGTTTAAACGTCTTGTCTATCCGGTGATGCCTTGTCGTCAGTCCAGAACCCACACAGTGAGCTTGTTGGCGCGTTGTATCGCGACCATCGTGGCTGGCTGCTGGCCTGGCTGCGGCGCAACGTGGCCTGCCCGAGCCGCGCCGAAGACCTGAGCCAGGACACCTTCATGCGCCTGCTGGGCCGTGACGAGCTGCGCGAACCCCGCGAGCCACGCGCGTTTCTGGTGGCCATCGCCAAGGGCTTGCTGTTCGACTACTTCCGCCGCGCCGCCCTCGAACAGGCCTACCTCACCGAACTGATGCTGATCCCGGAAAGCGAACACCCCTCGCCGGAAGAACAGCAACTGATCCTCGAAGACCTCAAGGCCATCGACCGCTTGCTCGGCAAGCTGTCGAGCAAGGCCCGCGCCGCGTTCCTGTATAACCGCCTCGACGGCCTGGGCCATGCGCAAATCGCCCAGCGCCTGGGCGTGTCCGTGCCGCGCGTGCGCCAGTACCTGGCCCAAGGCATCCGCCAGTGCTACATCGCGCTGTATGGCGAGCCGTCGTGAGCGTAGTCGGTTCCAAGCCAGTGTCGGCGCCAGTGCTGGATGCGGCGATTGCCTGGCAGTTGTCCCTCGATTCGGGCGACGGCAGCGCGATAGAACGCGAAGAGTTCGACAAATGGCTGGCCAGCAATGAAGAGCACGCGCGTGCGTGGCGTCAGCTGGGCATGCTCGACCAGCGTTTCAGCATGGCCTCGGGCCCCGCGCGGGTGGCGTTGCTGCAGTCGCGCGAAGGCATTCGCCAGCGTGTACGCAAGCTGGGCAGCGGCCTGGCAAGCATTGCGCTGGTGTGCGGCCTGGTCCTGTTCGCCGGCGAGCGCTACGTGCCGATCCACTATTGGCTGGCCGACCAACGCACCGCCACCGGTGAACAGCGCACCCTGAAGCTGGCGGATGGCACCCTGGTCAACCTCAATACCCACAGCGCCATCGACGTCCGGTTTGATGAAAATCGCCGCCTGATCGTGTTGCAGGAAGGCGAAATTCTTGTCGAAACCGGCCACAACGATGCGCGCCCGTTCTATGTGCAGACCCGCGACGGCAGCCTGCGGGCGCTGGGTACGCGGTTTATCGTCAAGCGCGAAGACGACGCCACGCGCCTGAGCGTGCTGCAATCGGCGGTGGGCGCGCAGCCCGAGGCGCTGGCGCAGGAACAGATCTTCAAGGAAGGGCAGCAAGTGCTGATGCGCAGCGACGGCCTCGGCCCACTGCTGGCCGTTACCCCCGCCACCGACGCCTGGACGCGCGGCATGCTGGTGGTCGACAACGCCCGCCTGGGCGATGTGGTGGCGGAACTCAGCCGCTACCGCACCGGTTATTTGGGTGTGGATAAACAGGTAGCCGACCTGCGCATCACCGGCAGTTTCCCGCTGCATGACACCACGTTGGCGCTGAATGCGCTGTTGCCGACGTTGCCGGTGCAGATTGAACAGCACACGCCGTGGTGGGTGACGGTCAAGGGGAAGCCTTAGGTTTTGGGGTGTCAGGCCTATAGCTATCGGGGGCAAGCCCCCTCCCACCTTTTTGACCGCACCGCCTGTCAAATGTGGGAGCGGGCTTGCCCCCGATGAGGCCCTAACAAACACCCCAAGGCCCCCAGGGCAAAAATATTTTCACCTTGCCCTATCACTTTTCAATTCTCGTTCGGCACATAGGCAATTGCGAATTACTTCCATTCAGGAGCCGCTCTATGTCCCGCACGCTAGACACCTTGTTGCGCCCCAGCCTGTTGGCTGTGGCCATTGCCCTCAGCGCCCCGCTGACCAGCCCGATGCTGATCGCCGCCGAGCAGGCTTCCAGCGTGCGCGCCTACAACCTGCCAGCCGGGCCATTGGCCAGTACCCTGAATCAGATCGCCAGCCAGGCCGGCCTGGCACTGACCCTCAACCCGGCGCTGGCGTCGGGCAAGACTTCCGCACCGGTGCAGGGCCAGTTCGACGCGCAGGGCGCGCTGCGTGAAGCATTGCGTGGCACCGGGTTGCAGTTGGAGCAGAGCAGCGCGGGGACTTACACCCTGGTGGCAATTGCGGACGGTGTCGTTGCGTTGCCGGAAACCAGCATCACGGGTCAAGGCAGCTATGAAAGCGCATGGGGCCCGGTGGACGGTTACATGGCAACCCGCACCGCCGCAGGCACCAAGACCGACACGCCGATTGCCGAGCTTCCTCGCTCGGTCACGGTCATCACGCGTAAACAGATGGAAGACCGCTCGGTCCTCAACCTTAACGATGCGCTGCGCTATACCGCTGGCGTGCAAAGCAGCGGCTACGGCTCCGACTCGCGCAGCGACTGGCTGCTGGTGCGCGGTTTTGTCCCGACTCAGTTCCTCGACGGCCTGCCATTGCCCAAGGGCAACTACGCCACGCCAAAAATCGACACCTGGAACCTGGAGCGTATTGCGGTACTGCGTGGCCCGGCGTCCTCGGTCTACGGGCAAACCCCACCTGGTGGTTTGCTGGACATGGTCAGCCGCCGCCCCCAGGCTGAACGTTCGAGCGAAATCGAAGTACAAGCCGGGAGCAATAACCACAAGCAGATCAACTTCGACACCACCGGCAAGATCGACGATGAAGGCCAGTTCCTCTACCGCGTCAGCGGCGTGGTGCGTGACAGCAACACCGCCGTGGACCACATCCCGGATAAACGCTACAACGTTGCGCCGAGCCTGACCTGGAATATCAACGACGACACCAAGCTGACGCTGCTGACCCAGTTCACCCGCGACGATACCGGCATCACCGGGCAGTTCCTGCCCCTGCAAGGCACCAAGCTGAGCTCACCGGCCGGCAAGATTTCTCACCACAAGAACCTGGGCGACCCGGACTGGGAATTCTATGACCGCACCTACTACGCGCTCGGCTACGCCTTTGAAACACGCCTGAACGATACTTGGCAGTTCCGTCAGAACGTGCGCTACACCAAGAACGACCTGGGCTTCCAGGGCATCACCGCCGGCGGCGCGTTCTTCCCCAACGGGCCTGATGTTGCCGTGGACGCCGATGGCAACGTCAGCCGTTCTGCCGGCAAGGTGGATGAAAACATCGGCCAGTTCGCCGTGGACAACAACTTCCAGGCCGACTTCCAGACCGGCGCCGTGAACCACACGCTGCTGCTGGGCCTCGACCACCAACGCTCCAACGCCGACGCGCGCTGGCTGTGGGGTTCGGCGGGCGTGCCGACCATCAACTTCAACCGTCCGGTGTACGGACAGGACTTCTCCAACGTCCAGTACTTCACCATGTACGACTACACCCAGAAGACCCAGCAGACCGGTCTGTACGTGCAGGACCAGATGGCCCTCGACAACTGGCGCCTGACCCTCGGTGGCCGTGAAGACTGGGTGCACACCGGCACCACGTTCCACAACGAGAACGACGCTACCAACACGCAGCGCGATAAACATTTCAGCGGCAATGCTGCGATCAGCTATGTGTTCGATAACGGCATCACGCCGTACCTGTCGTATGCCGAATCCTTCCAGGCGGGCTCCGGCACCCAGGTACTCAGCACCGGTGCGTTCAAGCCTACCGAAGGCAAACAATACGAGGCCGGTATCAAGTACCAGCCACCCGGCACCAAGACCTTGCTGACGGCGGCCGTGTTTGACCTGACCCAAGAGAACATGTCAGTCACTGAAGCCAACGTCACCCGTCAAGTCGGCGAGGTACGCGTGCGCGGCCTGGAGCTGGAAGCCAGCTCCGACGTCACCGAGAACCTCAAGCTGGTAGGTTCCTACACCTACAACGACAGTGAGATCACCAAAGGCCTTGCCGCCGAAAAAGGCAATCGCCTGAATCAACTGCCGCGCAACCAAGCCACCGCCTGGGCCGACTACACCTGGCACAGCGGCCTGCTCGACGGCTTTGGCGTAGGTGGCGGTGTGCGTTATGTGGGCGACACTTACGGCAACACCACCAATACCGACTGGGGCCATGTCGGCTCCTACACGGTGTACGACGCTTCGCTGCACTACGACCTCGGCCGTGTGAGCAACTCCATGAAAGGCGTGACCGTAGCCGTTGACGCCAAGAACATCTTCAACAAGGACTACCTATCCACCTGCGATGGCTTCTACTGCTACTACGGCGATCAGCGTAACGTGGTCGCCAGCGTGAACTACAAATTCTAAGACGGTACAAAACCGCTTACGAAGGGCCGCCTGAACCGCGGCCCTTTTGCCTTTGGAGCCGTGATGAAAAGCAAAACCATCCGCCGCTGGTCCTTCGTCCACACCTGGACCAGCCTGATCTGCACCGTGTTCCTGCTGATGCTCGCGCTCACCGGTCTGCCGTTGGTGTTTCACCACGAGATCGACCATCTGCTGGGGAACGAGCCTGAGCTGGCGCAGATGCCCGCCGATACGCCACACCTGAACCTTGAGCAACTGGTGGCCAAGGCACAGGCGCATCGCCCGGGCGAGGCCATGCAATACCTGGCCTGGGACGAGGACGACAAGAATGGCGTCATCGCAATCATGGCCGCCACGGCCGGTACCGAGCCGAACGCGTCCCACACGTTCATGCTGGACGCGCGCACCGGCGAATCGGTGGAGATGCCGTCGGCCAACGGCGGTTTCACCCTGTTCCTGCTGCGCCTGCATGTGGATATGTTTGCCGGGCTGCCGGGCAAGTTGCTGCTGGCGTTCATGGGCATTTTGTTTGTGGTCGCAATCATCTCGGGCACGGTGCTGTACTTGCCGTTTATGCGCCGGTTGAAATTCGCCACCGTGCGCCACGACAAATCCACCCGCCTGCGCTGGCTGGACCTGCATAACCTGATCGGCGTGGTGACCCTGACCTGGGCGCTGGTGGTCGGCGTGACCGGCGTGATCAGCGCCTGTGCCGACCTGATCATCGCCGCCTGGCGCCAGGACAGTCTCAGCGCGATGATCGAGCCGTACAAAAATGCCCCGCCGCTGGTTCAGCGCGCACCGGCGACCGAGCTGCTGAGCATCGCCGCCAATGCCGCACCCGGCATGCAGCCGGACTTCATCGCCTTCCCCGGCACGCGCTTTTCCAGTGAGCACCATTACGCGGTGTTCATGAAGGGCAGCACCCACCTGACCTCGCACCTGCTCACACCGGTGCTGATCGACGCCAGCACCCTGGCCGTCACCGCCATCGCCGAACGGCCGTGGTACATGGACGCCATGGGCATGTCCCAGCCGCTGCACTTTGGCGACTATGGCGGGATGCCGATGAAGATCCTGTGGGCGGTGCTGGATGTGCTGACCATCGTCGTGCTGGGCAGCGGGATTTACTTGTGGATCGTGCGGCGCAAGGCGGGCACGCCATGAAGCCGCGCCAGTCGAGTTTCTGGAAGGTGTTTGGGATTCCGCTGGGGATTGGCCTGCTCAGTGCGGCCGGGTTGTTTGCGGCGTTGCTGGGGGATGGGTGGTGGGATTCGTTG
>NZ_WKCB01000066.1 GCF_021606685.1 Pseudomonas syringae | reverse complement strand
GTCGAACAGTGTGTGTGTCGTCTCGCCGCGATGGAAGGCAAACGCCGCCTCCAGATCACTTTCGATGGTGCGCCCACGGGACAGCGGCGGCAGCTCATCCAGGGCGAAGAACCCCACGTCGGTGGTTTCGAACCCGGCCATCGGCGCCAGTTGGTCCACGCGGTCACACAAAAAATACAACTTGTAGAAGTCGCGCACATCCGGCTGGTACAAGCCCTTGGCCTTGTGGGTAACGCTGTACAGCGCCCGTGCGGTGACCGTCAGCCCGGCTTCCTCGCGTATCTCTTTGACGATGTTTTGCGCCGCCGACAAACCGATATCGGCGTACCCGCCCGGCAGGGCCCAGCAGCCGTCGGTCAACTCGCGCACCAGCAAAATCCGCTCGCCCTCGATGACTGCGCCGCGCACATCGATCATCGGCGTCGAGTAACGTTTGGCAAAGTCCGTGACCAACCCGGTGATGCGCTCCAACGGCACATTGCCCAGTTGCGCGAGCATGCTGTGGGCAATCTCGGCAATTTCTTCCAGGCGTTCGCGCTCGAAATCATCGGTGCAAAAGTGCAGCCCGGTGGAGGCCAGCGCCTGCAAGCGTTTGGCCTGGGCCAGCCAGGTGTTTTCCATACGAGCCTCGTGAGTCGGCGAAGGGGAATGTTCGAAGGGTGCAATAGCGGGCACAAAAAAACCACCGCAAGGGTGGTTTTTTCACAGCACAGGTTTACTCGCCGCGATAGATGCAGCCGCTGGTGCAGGTCTCGTGGATGCGGATCGCGCTGAGTTCTGGCAGCAGGGGTTTCAATTCGGTCCAGATCCACTTGGCCAGCACTTCGCTGGTGGGGTTTTCCAGGCCTGGGATGTCGTTGAGGTAGTTGTGGTCGAGGCGCTCGTAGAGCGGCTTGAAAATCGCCTTGATCTCTGAGAAGTCGCGAATCCAGCCGGTATGGGGATCGAGGTCGCCGCTCAGGTGGATCGCCACCTTGAACGAATGCCCATGCAGGCGCCCGCATTTGTGGCCGTCCGGTACGTGGGGCAGGCGGTGGGCGGACTCGAATGTAAATTCTTTGAAGATTTCCACAGTGTTTTCAGCTCGGTCAGTATCTGGCAGGCGGCGAGTTTAACAGCTTGATCCCTCTGCGCGCATACCGCTGGGTCAGAGGGCCTGCAGACGCTCGCCGAGCCCACCGTTATCGGCCAGTTGCAGAAACTCATCGCCCAGCCGCCGGCTCTCACTCATCGCGGTTTGCCAGTATTTGTTGCGGCTCGGGTCGTCGCCCATGAAGCGCTTGAAGTCACTGCGGTCCGGCAGTTTGCCGTGGGGCAGGCGGGCCAGGTAATCCTTGGACGGCGCCAGCAGCAACACGTCCTGCAGGCCCTGTGGGTTGCTGCGTCGCCACGGCAGGCCCTTGTCGAACCAGCCGGGGATGACCCGGTCGGTGAAGTGCGGGTAAAGCACGATGTCGTCGCCGTGGTAGGGCAGGTCGAGGTGATAGTCCAGCAGGCCGCCGTCGCGGTAGGTGCCCGCGCCCGCGCCAGGCAGGTCGCGCACGCCTTGCATGACCATGGGGATAGAGCCCGACGCCAGCAGGGCCTGGCGCAGGTTGCCCAGTTGCAGGTGCAGAAAGCGTGACGGGAAATCCTTGAGCGCATGCACCGGCGGTGCCTGGCGCGGGTCATGGAGGATCAGCCGTTCGAAATGCCGCGCCAGTCGGGCACGCCCGCGCAGGTTGTCGGCAATCACCGACGACAGGCCCAGGCCGAGGCGCCCGCGATGGTCGTCGGCGAGCAGACCGTGACTTTTCACCACCATGATGTTCAGGCGGTAGTCGGGGTTGTCCAGCACCCGCGCATCGCGGCCGGCCAGCAGGTCGTCGAGCATGCGCTGGCAGCTCTGGCTGACCTCGGCCATGGTCACGCCCTTGGCAAACCGCTGTTCGTTGTACAGGCGGCCGAGGTCCAGCAGGCCTTGCACCGGGTCGGGCAAGCAGGCACTGGCAAACCGCCAGGAGCCGATGGACGCGCCGATCAACGCGCGTTCGCGAGGCGCGCGGGGCAGCCAGTCGCCGAACAGCGCCAGGTCCAGGCCCTGGATCCCCAGCGCCTTGGGGCCACCGGCGGCACCGGGCAGGATGCCGACATCGGCCGGCGCCAGGCCCTGTTCACGAATGCGCGAAAACGCGCGTTTACCGGCCTTGAGGGTCAGGGCGGGAAATTTGATGTGGATGGCTGTCATACCGGTCTCAGTTGAAGCGAACGGGCAGTATAGAAAAATCTCGCGCGATCTGGGAAAAGGCTTGCCTGAAATTGCCATGGTGGCAATTCAGTTTCAGTTAAGTTGCAGCGGGTACTGTGGCGGCGTAGGAAAAATCTAGTAACGGAGACTTATCATGACGCGCCTCACAGCACGGGTCGCCGCCGCTATCATCGCTTCCATCGCCACCCAGGCCGGCGCCGCGGACCCGGACAAACCACTGAGTGTGCCCGCCACTGTTACTATTGTCGCTTTCGATCAGCTCGAAGCCACGGCCCAGGCGCTGCACCCCGGTTCGACCGTGCTGGACACCGACCTGGACGAGGCTTACGGCAAGTACGTGTATGAAGTCGAACTGCAGGATGCCAGCGGCATTGAATGGGATATTGAATTGGACGCGCTCACCGGGCAGGTTCTCAAGAATCATCAGGATACGTAATGAAGGTAAATTTACGCGCCGGCAGTCGAGTGGCGTTGCTGCTCATGGCTTTTTGCTCAAGCCTGGCGGCCCGCGACCTCAACCAGGATGAAGCCTTGGCTCTGCGCCAGCAGGGCGTGATCCTGCCGTTGGAGCAATTGCTGCAGCAGGCCATGGCGCGCTATCCCGGCTCCCGGCTGCTGGAGGCTGAGCTGGAGAAAAAGCACGGCCAATATGCCTACGAGGTGGAACTGGTGACCACCGAAGGTGTGGTGCGCGAGATCAAGCTGGATGCACGCACCGGCGTGCTGATCAAAGACGAGGAAGACTGATGCGCCTGCTCCTGGTGGAAGACAATGTACCCCTGGCCGATGAGCTGCTGGCCGGCCTGCAGCGCCAGGGCTATGCCGTCGATTGGCTGGCCGATGGGCGCGACGCCGCGTATCAGGGCCGCAGCGAGCCCTATGACCTGATCATTCTTGACCTCGGCCTGCCCGGTTTGCCGGGGCTTGAGGTGTTGGCGCAATGGCGCGCGGCGGCGCTGGCCACTCCGGTGCTGATCCTCACCGCCCGCGACTCCTGGGCCGAGCGCATCGAAGGGCTCAAGGCCGGTGCCGACGATTACCTGAGCAAACCCTTTCACCCCGAAGAGCTGCACCTGCGCATCCAGGCCTTGTTGCGCCGTTCCCATGGCCAGGCCAACCAGCCCACCTTGCAAGCCGCCGGCCTGCACCTGGATGAGGGCCGCCAATGCGTATTGCGCGATGGCGATGAGATCCAGCTCACCGCCGCCGAATTTCGTCTGTTGCGCTACTTCATGCTGCACCCCGAACAGATCCTTTCAAAAAGCCACCTGGCCGAGCACCTGTACGACGGCGAAACCGAGCGCGACTCCAACGTGCTCGAAGTGCACGTCAACCATCTGCGCCGCAAGCTGGGGCGCAGCGTGATCGAAACCCGACGCGGCCAGGGTTACCGGTTCGGCGCCAGCCCTGCATGAAGTCGATCCAGCGACGCCTGAGCCTGGGCCTGATCAGCGTGATGGTGATTGTCGGCCTGGTGCTGGCGCAAACCAGCCTGTGGTTGTTCGAGGCCGGTTTGCAGCGTTACCTGGAGGCAGGTTTGCGCAATGACAGCGAGAACCTGCTGGTGGCCCTGGTGCGTGGCCCCCACGGTGTGCAGTTGGATGAGCAGCGCCTGTCGCCGGCCTACCAGCGGCCGTTTTCCGGGCATTACTTCCGTATTGATTTTGCCGACAGCCATTGGCGCTCCCGTTCACTGTGGGACCAGGAGCTGCCTCAGTTGCCCGAGGTGGGGCTCAAGGGCAATCTGCAATTGGGGCCGGAAGGCCAACAACTGCTGGTGCTGCGTTCGGACTACAAGCGTTTCGGCCAGCGGATTTCGATCAGCGTGGCCCAGGACTACACCCCCGTGCGCGAAAGTTTCCGCCTGATGCGTCGGATCGGTCTGGTGCTGGGGGCGGCGGCGTTGCTGCTGGTGTTGATCCTGCAACGGGTTACGGTGCGCCGGGCCTTGCGCCCGCTGGAAACCGCGCGCGAACAGATCGCCCAACTGCAACAGGGCCAACGCTCGCAACTCGATACCCACGTGCCTCAGGAGCTGGAGCCGCTGGTGGCGCAGATCAACCACCTGCTGGCCCATACCGAAGACAGCCTCAAGCGTTCGCGCAACGCCCTCGGCAACCTTGGCCACGCCCTGAAAACCCCGCTGGCGGTGCTGTTGAGTGCGGCCTCCAGCGAGGCGCTCAAGGACCGCCCCGAGCTGAGTACATTGCTGCGTGAGCAGCTGGAACAGGTGCAGCGACGCCTCAACCGTGAACTTAACCGCGCGCGTCTGGCCGGTGATACGTTGCCCGGTGCCTTGTTTGATTGTGAACAGGAACTGCCCGGCTTGCTGGCGACGCTGAACATGATCCACGGCGACCACCTGGACCTCAGCTACCGCATCACCCCGGGCCTGCAACTGCCCTGGGACCGTGAAGACCTGCTGGAGCTGCTTGGCAACCTGCTGGACAACGCCTGCAAATGGGCCGACGCCGAAGTGCGCCTGACCGTCAGCGAGACGCCAAAGGGCTACCAGCTGGCCGTGGAAGACGACGGCCCTGGTATCCCCGAAACCCAGCGCGACCAAGTGTTCAGCCGTGGCGCGCGTCTGGACGAACAGATCGACGGGCATGGCCTGGGGCTGGGGATCGTGCGGGATATCGTCGAGGTGTGGGGCGGGGTGCTGCGGTTGCAAGAGAGCGAGTTGGGCGGGCTTAACGCCGTGGTTGAGCTGCCCAGGCGGTAAAGCCGACACCTGTGAACATCATGTGGGAGCGCGCTTGCTCGCGAAGGCGCAGTATCAGTCACCCAAGGGGGTGACGGGTCTAGCGTATTCGCGAGCAAGCCCGCTCCCACAGGGGAACCGCTTTGTCTTTCAGACTCGGAACTGGTCCATCAACCCCTGCTGCTGATTTGCCAGGCTGTTCAACGCCTGGCTCACCCGCGCCGACTCGTTGGCTTGCTCCGACAGCGACTCGGTCACGTCGCGAATCGTTGCCACATTGTTGTTGATCTCCTCGGCCACCGCGCTTTGTTCTTCGGCGGCGCTGGCGATTTGCAGGTTCATGTCGCTGATCACCGTGACCGCTTCACCGATCTGGCGCAACGCGGTGACCGCCTGGCCGACTTGTTCGACGCTGCCCTGGGCCTGGCGATAGCTGTTGCCCATGGAGCCGACGACCTCCTGGGTGCCGCTTTGCAATTGCTCGATGACCAGGCGGGTTTCTTCCACCGACTCCTGGGTGCGGCGTGCCAGGTTGCGTACCTCGTCGGCGACCACCGCAAAGCCACGGCCGGCCTCACCGGCGCGGGCGGCTTCGATTGCGGCGTTGAGCGCCAACAGGTTGGTTTGCTCGGCAATGCCACGGATCACTTCCAGCACTGAACCGATCTTCTCGCTGTTGGCGGCCAGGCCTTCGACCTGGGCCATGGCGGTGCTCATGTCCGCGGCCAAATGTCCGATGTTGCTGGTGGTGCGGTCGATCACGGTGAGGCCGTCGCGGGTGGCCTGGTCGGCGTCACGTGCGGCTTGCGCAGCCTGCGCGGCGCTGCGGGCCACGTCCTGGGCGGTGGCGCTCATCTCGTGGGACGCAGTGGCCACCTGGTCGACCTGGCGGTATTGCTGCTCCATGCCGGCGCTGGTTTCGGTGGCGATTGCGGCGGACTGGTCGGCAGTGCCTCGGGCGTCCTGTACCGAACGTTTTACCTCGGCGATGATCGGTTGCAGCTTGTCGAGGAAGCGGTTGAACCAGCCGGCCAACTGGCCCAGCTCATCGCGCTTGTCATAGGCCAGGCGCCGGGTCAGGTCGCCTTCGCCGCTGGCGATGTCTTCCAGCATGTGCGCCACGCCGAGGATCGGCCGGGTCACGCTGCGCGCCATCAACCACACCAGGATCAGGCCCACCACGGCGGCCAGCAGGCCCAGGCTCATTTCCAGCAGGGTGCCGCGGGTGTTGTCGGCGTCCATCTGCGCTTTCAGCGCTTCGGCCGGGCCCACCAAGACCTTTTCTGGCACATCCAGCAACACACCCCACGGCTTGCCGTCGGGAATCGGGGCAAAGGGCGCGAGCACTTTGAGTTGATGGTCGGTGCGCAGGCTGCGGATCTGCGTACTGCTCGCCAGGGCGCTGATCACCTGCGCGCCGTGGGCGCTGTCGACCTGGTCCAGGCGTTGGCTGAGTTTGCTAGCATCCGCACTGTAGCCGGCAAGCACACCGGTGGGGCTGAGGATGCTGACCTGGGTCTGGCCGTCATACAGTTTTTGGCTGGCCTGCTGGCTCACGGCCTGCAGGCTGTTGAGGTTGATGTCCACCGACAGCGAGGCGATGACTTTGCCATTCACCATCAATGGGAAAACGATGCTGGTCATCAGCACGGTTTGCCCCTCGATCGTGTAGAAGTACGGTTCGATCACGCAGGGCTTGAGGGTACTGCGCGGGCAGGTAAACCAGGCGTTGGCCTTTTCACCGCTCGGGCCGATGCTGGAGTCGGACATGTCGCTTTCGGGCAGCGCCATCGACGTCAGCTTGCCGGGCGTGGGCTGCGACCAGTACAGCGCGAATCGGCCCTTGTCGTTGCTGCCCAGTTCGGCCTGGTCTGCGAACAACTCGTCCTTGCCATCCAGCGCATTGGCTTCGAACACCAGGGACAGCCCGAGCAAATCCGGGTTGGCCTGCAGCGCGGCCTTGACCTGGCGGGTCAGGTCTTCGCGGGTGTCGAACGCATCGAGGAAGCGCTTTTCGGCCTGCTCGCGCAAGAACAGCACCTGACGGGCAAAACCATGGCCATATTGGTAGGCGTCCATGAACTGCCGGCGAATGCCCAGCGCTTGCACTTCACCCTGGGCCTCTATACGCGCTTGGGCAGCTTCATCGAGCATCTGCATGCTGGACGCCTTGACCTGCTCCGAGCTCTGCGCCATGCGATACAGCGACAACCCCACCAGCAGGGTCACGATCCCCAGCAGGCACAGGCCGGCGAGCAGGGTGATTTTCCATTGAATGGAGAGCTGCCTAAGCGACATCGAGACATCCTTACCTGAAAACACATAGAGCCGTTTTATCGGCCGATTTCTGCTTTTCTTAATCAAACGGTCAATTTAATTTTGGTGGCAGCGAGCATGTTCTGTTGATGGGTTTTTTGTGGCGAGCGAGCTTGCTCGCGTTGGAGTGCGTAGCGCTCCCGCTTTTGGGAGCCGCTGCGCAGCCCCGCGCGAGCAACAAAAGCCTTCGCCCCACAGCAAGCACCGCCACCACAGGGTTTTGACATGCGCGCCTCGCTGCTGCAAAGTGCGCGCCCTCTAATAAGACCTCCTTCAAGCCTGCACGCTGGCAGCCACCCGATGGCCGCCTGGGCGCTGGCATGCCTGTTTTTTATGTTTCTGCTTGAGGTAACCATGATTAACGCAGTCATCGCCGCGGTCGGCACCATGCTGGTGCTCAGCTTGTCCCGCGTGCATGTGGTCATCGCCATCATCGTCGGCGCCCTGGTGGGCGGCCTCACCGGTGGCCTGGGCATCGAGGCCACGCTCAACGCCTTCAACGGTGGCTTGGGCGGTGGTGCGACCGTGGCCTTGTCCTACGCCTTGCTCGGTGCTTTCGCGGTGGCAATTGCCAAGTCCGGCCTCGCCCATGCCCTGGCGGACAAGGCGCTGCTGCTGGTGGATCGCCAGGAGGCGACTGGCGGCAATCATGTCAAATGGTTGCTGATCGGCCTGCTGGGGGTAGTGGCGATTGCCTCGCAGAATATCCTGCCGATCCACATCGCGTTTATCCCGCTGCTGGTGCCGCCGCTGCTCTACGTGCTGACCAAACTGCAATTGGACCGTCGCCTGATTGCCTGCGTGATGACCTTCGGCCTGATTACGCCGTACATGTTCCTGCCGGTGGGCTTCGGCAATATCTTTCTCAACCAGATCCTGCTGGCCAACGTGGCCAAGAGCGGGGTGGACATCAGCCAGGTCAACGTCACCCACGCCATGAGCCTGCCCGCGTTGGGCATGGTGGTCGGCCTGCTGGTGGCGGTGTTTATCAGCTACCGCAAAAAGCGTGTGTATGACCTGGAAAAAATCGAACGGGTCGAGCAGGTGGCGGTGCACTACAACCCGCTGACCTTGCTGGTGGCCGGCCTGGCGATTGCTTCGGCGTTCATCATCCAGTTGTGGCTGGATTCGATGATCATCGGCGCGCTGGCCGGGTTTCTGATCTTTTCGGTGTCGGGCATTGTGCGCTGGCGCGAGACCGATGATCTGTTCACTGAAGGCATGAAGATGATGGCGATGATCGGCTTCATCATGATTGCCTCGTCGGGATTTGCCGAAGTGCTCAAGGCCACCGGCGACGTGCGCTCGCTGGTGGAGGCCTCGGCGGCGTTCATCGGTCACAGCCGTGGCGTCGGCGCGTTGTTGATGTTGCTGGTGGGGTTATTGGTGACGATGGGGATCGGCTCGTCGTTTTCGACCGTGCCGATTCTGGCGGCGATCTTTGTGCCGTTGTGTGTGCAACTGGGGTTCAGCCCGGTGGCCATTGTGTGCATCGTCGGTACGGCGGGGGCGTTGGGGGATGCGGGGTCGCCGGCGTCGGACTCCACTCTGGGCCCGACATCGGGCCTGAACATCGACGGCCAGCACCACCATATCTGGGACACCGTAGTGCCGACGTTCCTGCACTACAACATTCCCTTGCTGGCGTTTGGCTGGTTGGCGGCGATGAGCCTCTAATCTTCGCGCAAAGCGGGCCTGTTGTGGCGAGCGGGCTTATGTGGCCAGTTGGATTGTGTGACGAGCAGGCTTGTGTGGCGAGCGGGCTTGCCCGCGTTGGGTGGCGAAGCCGCCCTAAACCCTGACACCGCGGTCTTCCCTGGAAAAATGCGGTGAATGTGTTGGGGCGGCTTCGCCACCCAGCGCGGGCAAGCCCGCTCGCCACACAAGCCTGCTTGTCACATGAGCTAACTGGCTACACAGGCCAAGTGACCACACAATCCAGCTGGCCACACAAGCCAACTGAGCACACAAGCCAGCCCACTACAGGCAGTATTGTCCTACAGAATCAGCGCCGCGGGCCGATAGCCTCTCAAGCCGCCTAATAAGAGAGAAAAAGCCATGCGTCTGAGTTTAAAGGTCAAAGTCCTGTCCCTAGCCGTCGTCCCGGTGCTGCTGTTTGCCGTGGTGATCAGCCTGACCACCGTCTGGATCCTGCAAGTACAGGCCCACAACGAGGTGGAAGAAACCCGCCAGCGCCTGCTCAACGACGCCAAAGCCACCCTGCAAAGTTATGTGGAAGTGGCCATGTCCACCATCAAACCCCTTTACGACGCAGCCGCCCCCGGCGATACAGCGGCGCGGGCCCAGGTGGTCAAGCTGCTGTCCAACACCAGCTACGGCAAGGACGGCTACTTTTTCGGCTACGACTCCGACACCATCCGCCTGTTCAAGGGCAACAGCCCCGACGGCGTAGGCAAAAGCTTCAAGGACAACCGCGACCCCAACGGCGTCTACGTCAACCGCGACCTGGTCAAGGTCGGTAAAGACGGCACTCACTACCTGCAATACAGCTCCACCCAACCCGGCCAGACCGAACTGGTGCCCAAGATGGGTTACACCGAATACCTGCCCAAATGGGACATGGTGATCGGCACCTCGGTGAACCTGGATGGCATCGAAGCCCAGGTGGCGGTGGTCGAAGCCAAGGTTGAAAAGCGCATGGAAGGCGTGCTGCTGAGCATCCTCGGCGTGGCCGTGGTGGTGTTGCTGGTGATTGCCGCGGTCGGCATGCTGCTTGCCAATACCATCCTGCGCCCGCTGCACTTGATGAAAGCCAACCTCGACGATATCGCCGCAGGCGAGGGCGACCTGACCCGCCGCCTGGCCATCACCAGCCAGGATGAGCTGGGCGACCTGGCGGGCGCGTTCAACCGCTTTGTCGACAAGATCCACGGCCTCGTGCGCCAGATCACCGAAATGACCTCGCAGCTCACCGGGCTGGTCAGTCAGGTGTCCGACCAGGCCCAGCGCTCCGAGCAGGCTATGGAACGTCAGCGTCACGAGACGGACCAGGTGGCCACCGCGATCAATGAAATGTCTTCCGCCGCCCAGGAAGTGGCGCGCAGTGCCCAAGGCGCTTCGGTCGCCGCGCAGCAAACCGACGTCGAAGGCCAGGCCGCCAAGCGTGTGGTGGACGGCAGCATCGCGCAGATCCACGCGCTGGTGAACGACATCCGCAGCAGCGGCGTGTCCCTGGACAGCTTGCAGCAGGATGTGTCGTCGATTGTCAGTGTGCTCGGCGTGATCCGCTCGATTGCCGAGCAGACCAACCTGCTGGCGCTCAACGCCGCCATTGAAGCCGCGCGGGCCGGGGAGGCCGGGCGCGGGTTTGCGGTAGTTGCCGACGAAGTGCGCGCCCTGGCCAGCCGCACCCAAACCAGCACGCAGGAAATCCAGGGCATGATCGACCGCCTGCAAAAGGGCACCGAAGCTGCCGTCGATGCAATGCGCCGTTCCAGCGATGCGGGTGACGGCACCTCGGCCCAGGCCAACCAGGCCGGGGCTTCGCTCGATACCATGGCGCAGTTGATCGGCACCATCAACTCAATGAACGCGCAGATCGCCAGCGCCGCCGAAGAGCAGACCGCCGTGGCCGAGGAGATCAACCGCAGCGTGCATCAGATTGCCGTGGCGGTGGACAGCGTCGCCGATGAAACCCAGCTCGGCGCCCAGACCTCTCGTAGCCTGGCGGACCTGGGCCAGCGACTGGGGCAGTTGGTGGGCCAGTTCAGGATCTGATCAACCCTGGCCTGCGCATCGCCTATGCCTTGGACGACGACGCGTTGGTGCGTGACTGTGAAGCCGTCCACCGGTTCTGCCTGGCGACCCGCTAAACGTCGCGCATCAGCAAGCCAAAGCGCAGGTCCAGCTCGGCCGCGAGCGGCACGTACACCGTGTGCCCATCCCCCGGTGCCACCTCGATGGCCTCGCCCTTGGCATTGTGCAGGCTGGCCAGGTCAAAGTGCACGTTGCCAGCGGGCGTCATCAATTCCAGGTGATCGCCCACGGCAAAGCGGTTCTTCACCTTGACCTCAGCCAGCGCGCCTCGGCGTTCGCCGGTCAGTTCCCCGACAAACTGCTGGCGTTGCGAAACCGAGCTGCCGTTCTGGTAATTCTGGTATTCGTCGTGCACATGGCGGCGCAGGAAACCTTCGGTATAGCCGCGTTGGGCGAGGGATTCGAGATTGGTCATCAAGTTGCGATCAAAGGCGCGCCCGGCCACCGCATCATCAATCGCCTGGCGGTACACCTGGGTGGTGCGCGCGCAGTAGAAGTGGGATTTGGTCCGACCTTCGACCTTGAGCGAGTGCACGCCCATGTGTGTCAGGCGCTCCACATGCTGCACTGCGCGCAGGTCCTTGGCGTTCATGATGTAAGTGCCGTGCTCGTCCTCGAAGGCGGGCATCTGCTCATCGGGGCGGTTGGCCTCCTGCAGCAGGAACACGTGATCGGTCGGCGCGCCGATCCCCAGCGTCGGCTCACATTGCTGGACGATATCGCCCGTAGCGTTTTCCACCGCCGGCGTGGCCTGGTATTTCCAGCGGCAGGCATTGGTGCAGCTGCCCTGGTTGGCGTCGCGCTTGTTCATATAGCCCGAGAGTAAACAGCGCCCGGAATACGCCATGCACAAGGCGCCGTGCACAAACACCTCCAGCTCCATGGCCGGCACTTGCTGGCGGATTTCGTCGATCTCTTCCAGGGACAGCTCGCGCGACAGGATCACCCGGCCAATCCCTTGCTGCTGCCAGAATTGCACACTGGCCCAGTTCACCGTATTGGCCTGTACCGACAGGTGGATCGGCATCTGTGGGAAGTGCCGGCGCACCAGCATGATCAGCCCGGGGTCGGACATGATCAGCGCGTCCGGGCCCATGGCGATGACCGGGGCCAGGTCCTTGAGGAAGGTCTTGAGCTTGGCATTGTGCGGCGCGATGTTCACCACCACGTAGAAACGCTTGCCCTGGGCATGGGCCTCGTCGATGCCGAGGGCGAGGTTGGCGTGATCGAACTCATTATTGCGCACGCGCAGGCTGTAGCGCGGCTGGCCGGCATAGACCGCATCGGCGCCGTAGGCGAACGCGTAACGCATGTTTTTCAGGGTGCCGGCGGGGGCGAGCAATTCGGGGGCAAGGGCAGGGGGCATGGTCGCTACTTGGGTCAAAAGTGCCGCAAGGTAATGCAAACCCGCACAGGCTTTATTGATCTGGGTCTACGCTAACAACAAAGATGGCACTCACGGGGTTTGCAGCGGACTAAGCAGCAGGGTGCACATACGCCCCCTGCTTTTCTGACATGGATCGGACATGAATCAAACCAACCTGCAATTCAAGACCCTGCTGTTGCTGCTGGTCTTGGTGACCGTCGCCTTTATCTGGATATTGCTGCCGTTTTACGGCGCGGTGTTCTGGGCGGTCATCCTCGGCATTATCTTTGCGCCCATGCAGCGCCGTCTGCAGCAGCGCTTCGGCTGGAACCGCAACCTGACCTCCTTGAGCACACTGATGGTGTGCCTGGTGATTGCGATTCTGCCGGTGATCATCACCAGCGCCTTGCTGGTGCAAGAGGGCGCCACCCTCTACAAAAACGTCGAGAGCGGCAAGCTTGACGTGGCCGGGTATATCGAGCAGTTCAAGAATTTCCTGCCGCCGTACTTCCAGCACCTGCTGGACCGCTTCGGCATGGGCAATCTGGAGGGGCTGCGGGAGAAGATCGTCAAGAGTGCGATGCAGGGCAGCCAGTTCTTCGCGTCCCAGGCATTCAGCTTCGGCCAGGGTACGTTTGATTTCCTGGTGAGCTTTTTCATCATGTTGTACCTGCTGTTCTTCCTGCTGCGCGACGGCCCCGAGCTGGTACGCAAAGTTCGCACGGCGGTGCCGTTGGCCGAACCGCAGAAGCGTCGCTTGCAGCTCAAGTTCAACCGGGTGGTGCGTGCCACGGTCAAGGGCAACGTGTTGGTGGCCGTGACCCAGGGCGCGCTGGGCGGTTTGATCTTCTGGTTCCTCGACATTCCCAGTGCGTTGCTCTGGGCGGTATTGATGGCGTTTCTGTCGCTGTTGCCGGCGGTGGGGGCGGGCATCGTGTGGGGCCCGGTGGCCGCCTACTTCCTGTTGAGCGGTTCGATCTGGCAGGGCGTGGTGCTGGGGCTGTTCGGGGTGTTCGTGATCGGCCTGGTGGACAACGTGCTACGCCCGATCCTGGTGGGCAAGGACACCAAGATGCCGGATTACCTGATCCTGATCTCGACCCTGGGCGGGCTGTCGGTATTCGGCCTCAACGGGTTCGTGATCGGGCCGTTGGTTGCTGCATTGTTCATGTCCAGCTGGGCGCTGTTTGTCGAAAGCAAGCCGCGGGTCAAGCTGCCACTGCCGTAAACCTCAAGCGTGGAGCCTGAAGCAGGAGGCCTGTTGCAGTTGTCGTTCGGCAGCCGACAACGACGTCAGTGGGCCGCTGATGGCTTCGCCGTCGCGTACAACGTACCAGCAAGCCAACAAGCCTCGCTCCCTGAGAGGGGCGGGGACGGCGCTGCCGATGACGGACATGATGTGAGCAGTGGGCATAAGAACCTCCAATCGCAATGGAGGTCACCTTACGGGGCCGGACGGCTGAGGAAAAATCACCTGTCTCGATAGTCGACATCGATGTGACGTGTCAGTCCACCACCTGATCGAGCATGCTCACCACTTCCTGCTCACTGAGCAAGCCTTTGCGCACCAGGTTTTCCGCCAGCAAGGCAAGGAACTTGGCGCTGCGGTGGCCTTCCAGATGCTTGAGTTCCGTAAGGGCGCTGTAGACCTTGCTGGACGTACAGAGGCCTGCGGTGCGGTGTGGGTTTTGCGTGGGCATGGTCAGTCGTCCTTGTTGTTATAGGCTGGACAGGATCGCGAATGGGAGCGTGTCGTGAGGCAAACATGACAGCGCAAGCCCTCTTCAAGCAAGTAGACATTGGTGTCAATCATGTGGGATTACGCTTCGGGCATTGTCCTCGGAGCGACCTTGGCAGGATAAATTCGGACGTTTGCGCGCAAAAAAAGGCCCCGCGTATACGCGAGGCCTGTTTCTGTTTGGGTTTGTAGCCGGTTACCAGCCGCGGCCGTAGTAGCCGTGGGGAGGGCCGTAGTAGCCGCGCGGTGGGCCGTAATAGACTGGCGCCGGGCGGTAGTAAACCTGCTGCTGCACATACACCGGAGGTGGCGGTGCGTAGTAGACCGGTGGCGGGGCGGCATACACGGGCTGCGGCTGCACATACACCGGTTGCTGCACGTAGACTTCACGAGGTTGGCTGGCAACCACGGAGCCCACGACGGCAGCGCCGACTAACGCACCCAAGACGGCCGGGCCACCCCATCCGCCACCGTGGGCGGAGGCTTGGCCTGCCATAGCGAGTGCACCGATAAGCAAGGCGATCTTGGGGATTTTACGAATCATGGTCATTCCTCGGTTAGCCCCTGCGCTTGTGGCCTGCAATCAATAGACTCAAGTAATGTCGCGGGGATACTTTTAAGACAACGTATTTCTGAAAAACAGCACGGCCGCTAGGTAAAGGTTGTGTAAGGTCTGTACCGATTTGCTTACTCAAAGGAGTTTTCCATGCAGATGCACCCCAACAAGGACACCCAACTGTGCATGTCACTGTCGGCGCGCCCCGGGAATTTTGGCCTGCGATTTCATAACCACCTGTACGAACAGTTGGGTCTGAACTTCTACTATAAGGCCTTCAGCAGCCGCGATTTGCCCGGCGCGATAGGTGGTATCCGCGCATTGGGCGTGCGTGGCTGCGGGGTGTCCATGCCGTTCAAGGAGGCCGCCATTGCCTTGGTGGACGAACTCGACGCTTCGGTTCAAGCCATCGACTCGCTGAACACCATCGTCAACACCGACGGCCACCTAAAGGCCTACAACACCGACTACATCGCCGTTGAGCAATTGCTCAAAAAGCACGCCGTGCCCAAGGATTCGACCTTTGCCCTGCACGGCAGCGGCGGCATGGCCAAGGCTGTGGCCAGCGCCTTGCGTGATGGCGGTTACGCCAATGGCGTGATTGTGGCGCGCAACGAAGCGGCGGGCAGGGCGCTGGCGCGCAACCTGGGGTATGAGTGGCAGGCACAACTTGGGAATTTACGCCCGCAGATGCTGATCAACGTGACGCCGATTGGCATGACGGGTGGCGCCGAGGCGGATGCCTTGGCGTTTGAGGCGGATGCGGTGGATAAAGCGCAGACTGTCTTCGATGTGGTAGCGATTCCCGCCGAAACCCCGTTGATCATGCGTGGGCGTGCCCAAGGCAAGCGAGTGATCACCGGGCTGGAAGTGATTGCGATCCAGGCGCTGGAGCAGTTTGTGCTATACACCGGGGTGCGGCCGACTCAGGAGCAGTTTGAGGCGGCAGTAGCTTTCGCCCGAAGCTGAACATCGAACCCTTTCGGGGCGCCACCTGAACTGTCTGGATCAGGTGGCGCCAGCGAGAAGCTGCTTATGCATCGGCGCTTAACGATTCGATGCGCATGAGGCAAGCCGTTCACCAGCGGCGGAAATCTTTTTCAGCATTTCCTTAACTGGCGCACGACGCGCCTCTAAGTGGGATCATGGCTTGGCTTGGCGAAGTACTAGCTGGGACAGGCGGGTCTTAACGCGGAAGCAGAACTCACGAATTTGAAATTGATAAGCTGGCAGAACCATATAGTTGATATCGGAACTAATGGAATCTTTAATTTGCATGTATTTACCAGTCTTGCTGGCAATCGCCTGGTATTCCGCTTCGTATTTATCGTAAGAGGCTTTGTTGTAGATTTTTAATACATCGAGCTCTTTACGGCATTGCTCTGCGCGATTTTCGTTCAAGTTTGTTTCTGATTCTGGCTGAACGGCGTCCGACGAGGCATGGGTGGGGGCGTCAGCATTGGCGTTCGAAGGCGCAGCCTCGTATCGCACGGTGTAGGGCGCTGTCGGTTCTGCCGGGGTTGGATGTGCGACCTCAGCGGGTGATTGCTGAGTGACAGCAGGAGCTGGAGTCTCTCTGGGGGTTTCTGGCGTTTTCGTAGCGCATCCCGAGAGGGCAAGTCCTGCCAATACAACAATGCCACACATTTTATTCATCAGTTTCACCAAAGATTTAATTATGAACGGCTGAGTCGTTACGGTCTGGGCAACGGTAAAAACACCTTCACCGATTGGGTGTAAATTTTCTACCAGCCTCAAGGCGCTCAGCCTCTCTTCCTTGAGTGCGCAGGTGAACGATAATAGTAAAAAAACACCGAGCTGACGAGTAAAAGCTTGTCAGAAATTCCACAAAATTAATGGGGTAGTTACTGTGGGGGGCAAGCCTGCTATAGCGGGGTAACAGGTTAGAGATCGGTGACTTGCACACCGCTATCGGCAGCAAGCCCCGCCCCACATTGGAAATGTGTTACGCCTGTTCGAGCTGCGCCAAGCGCTCCTCCAGCGCCGTAATCCGTGCTTCCAGCTCTTCAATCCGGTCCACGGAAACCGCTGTACCACGCTCCACGGGATTGCCCCGCGCACTGATAATCGCCTCGATATCCGCCGGATCCCCGAGCGCATGGGTGTAACGGTCTTCCCGTTGCCCCGCCTGACGCGGCACCAGCAATGCCAGCCCCCGCGCTATCAAGCGTTCGAGCTGATGCACGACCTGCTCGGCATCTTCAAAGTCATGCATGCGCCCGCTGCGGGTCAGCAGTTCGTTGACGGTTTGCGGTCCGCGCAAAAACAGCAGTCCAGTCAGAATCACTTGGGCCGGCACCAGCTCCAGCGCCTTATCCACGCGATGCTCCCAGCGGTCGGCGCGGCTGCCCATGACCAGGCGGGTGAAGCCCTGGCCTTCGAGCACGCGCAGGCTTTGGCCGACCTGGCCCTGGCTAAGGTTCATCACCGGTTCGCGGCTGGTCTTCTGGTTGCAGGCCAGCACCAGGGCGTTGAGGGTCAAGGGATAGGTTTCAGGGTTGGTCGCCTGTTTTTCGATCAGGCAGCCCAGGATGCGGATTTCCGTGCTGTTCAGGCGCGGCTCTGGGGTGTCGGTGTCATGCTCGGCGGTCATCGCGCGTTCCCTATGCAGTGAAGGCCCTAGCGTAAGCCCGAAAAAATAAAAGACAAGCAGCGGGCGTGTCTATAATCGCCGTTGGTTCAAACCGTGCCATAACCCTGAGACTGCCATGACTATTTCCCTGTACGCCGCTTCTATCCCAGTCTTCAAGCAAATGCTCAACGCCCTGAGCGATGTGCTGAACAAAGCCGAAGCCCACGCCACCGCCAAGAACATCGAGCCCAACGCCTTGTTGCAAGCGCGTTTGTTCCCGGACATGTTCCAGCTGGTGCGCCAGGTGCAGATCGCCGTCGACTTCGCCAAGGGCGTTTCCGCGCGCCTGGCCGAGCTCGAAGTACCCAAGTACGAAGACAGCGAAGTGACCTTCGCCGATCTGCAAGCGCTGATCGCCAAGGTGCTGGCGTTCGTCGATACCATCAAGCCTGAGCAAATCGACGGCAACGAAGGCATCGAAATCGTCACTCGCCCAGGCACCCCGAAAGAGAAGCGCTTCAGCGGCCAGTCCTACCTGCTGACCTATGGCCTGCCGCAGTTCTTCTTCCACGTCACCACCGCCTACGCTTTGTTGCGCCACAACGGCGTCGAAGTGGGCAAGCGTGACTACATGGGCGCGTTCTAAGCACCCAGATACAAAAAAGCCCGGGCCGGTTCATTCAAGAACCGCCCGGGCTTTTTTGTTTCCGGCGTTTACGCCGGCTGTTCTTCCTTGCCCAGACACGCGGCCGCGGTGAACAACACATCAGTGGACGAATTGAGCGCGGTTTCCGCCGAATCCTGCAGCACGCCGATGATGAAGCCGACGGCTACCACCTGCATGGCGATTTCGCTGGGGATACCGAACAGGCTGCACGCCAGTGGGATCAACAGCAGCGAGCCGCCGGCCACACCCGAGGCACCGCAGGCGCAGATAGCGGCTACCACGCTGAGCAGCACAGCGGTTGGCAGGTCGACGGCAATGCCGAGCGTGTGCACGGCCGCCAGTGTCAGCACGGTAATGGTGATTGCAGCACCGGCCATATTGATGGTGGCGCCCAGGGGGATCGATACCGAGTAGGTATCTTCATGCAGGCCCAGGCGCTTGCTCAACGCCAGGTTCACGGGAATGTTCGCCGCCGAACTGCGGGTGAAGAATGCCGTGATGCCGCTTTCACGCAGGCACATCAGCACCAGGGGGTACGGGTTGCGGCGCAGCTTCCAGAACACGATGGCCGGGTTGATCACCAGCGCCACGAACAGCATGCAGCCGATCAGCACCAGCAGCAGGTGCGCGTAGCCGAGCAGGGCGCCGAAACCCGAGGTGGCCAGGGTCGACGCCACCAGGCCGAAAATGCCCAGCGGCGCAAAGCGGATGACCACGCGCACAATCAGTGTGACGCCGTTGGACAGGTCGTCGAGCACGGTGCGTGTGGTGTCGCCAGCATGACGAATGGCAACCCCCATGCCGATCGCCCAGGCCAGGATGCCAATGAAGTTGGCATTCATCAGCGCGCTGACGGGGTTATCCACCACACTTAGCAACAGGCTTTGCAGCACTTCACCAATGCCGCCCGGTGCGCTGACCGTGGCGTCATGGGTGGCCAGCACCAGCGACGAAGGAAACCACAGGCTGGCTACCACCGCGACCACGGCGGCGGCAAAGGTGCCCAGCAAGTACAGGAACAGGATCGGTTTGATATGGGTTTCCTGCCCATGTTTATGGTTGGCGATTGACGCCATCACCAGCACAAACACCAGGATCGGCGCCACGGCCTTGAGCGCGGCGACGAATACCTTGCCGATAAACCCGGTGGCCCTAGCCGCCTCGGGCAACAGCAAGGCCAGCAGAATGCCTGCGGTGAGGCCGATGATAATTTGCGTGACCAGGCTGACGCGCGCTAGTCGATGAAGGAGGGAAGGGGCAGCAGTCATAAACACTTGTCTCTGATTTTTTGAAGGCACAGCGGCGCACGCAGAAAGGGCTGTAGGACGCGGATCGCGAAGTCTAGCATGCCCCAGGAAAAGTCCCCGGCAGTGCGGCATTGCGTCACCCAGGCGCGGCGGCCTTCGCCAAATCCGGACATACTCTGTTAAGATTCACGCCTCTCATCTTTCCTCTCCGTCAGCGGGCCCTCAGGGCTGTCGTTGATGTCGTCGTTTCTGGAGTTTTCATGCTGTTTCCCATCCTGCTGCTGTCGGCCGCCGGCTTCACCGTGCTGACCACAGAATTCATCATCGTCGGCCTGTTGCCGGCCATCGCTCGGGACTTGAACGTCAGTGTGTCCCAGGCCGGTTTGCTGGTGACGTTGTTCGCGTTCACCGTGGCGGCTTTTGGTCCGTTTCTCACGGCCTATTGCGCCCGTTTCCCACGTAAGCGTCTGTTTATCAGCATCCTGATCATGTTCGGCGTGGCCAATACCGTGGCCGCACTGGCACCGAATATCTGGGTCATGGCCTTCGCACGCTTGATTCCGGCCTTGGGCCTGCCGGTGTTCTGGGCCTTGGCCAGCGAAACCGCGGTGGACATCGTCGGCCCTGAGTACGCTGGGCGCGCGATTGAGAAAATCGGTTTTGGCATCGTTTGCGCCACAGTCTTCGGCATCCCGGTAGGCACGCTGATTTCCGATATGTTCGGCTGGCGCACCGCGTTTGCCATCCTCGCTGTGGTCGCGCTGGCAAAAGCCTTACTGCTGTTTATCTACCTGCCGGTGACCACGCCCAAGAACGATCAAGTGACGTTGCGTGCGCAATTCAAGATCCTGCGCAACCCGTTGATGCAGGGCCATATCCTGCTGTCGATCCTGGTGTTCAGCGGCATGTTCACGGCGTACACGTACCTGGCGGACATCCTCGAACGCCTGGCCGGCTTCGACGGCACCCTGGTGGGCTGGTGCCTGATGGGCTTCGGTGCGGTCGGGCTGATCGGCAATTCGCTGGGTGGGCGTGCGGTGGACCGTCACCCGCTAATCGCCTCGATGGTGTTTTGCGGCTTGATGATCGCGGGCATGGTCGCGCTGGTACCGGCGATTCACTCCACCGTCGGCCTGGCGGCGGCGATGGCGGTATGGGGCGTGACCCAGGCTGCGCTGTTTCTGGTCAGCCATGTGCGCTTGATGAAAGCGGCGCCCCATGCGCCGGCGTTCGCGGCGTCGTTGAACATCGCCGGGGCCAACCTGGGGATCGGCCTGGGGGCGTTGGTCGGTGGGCATGTGATCGACACCTTGGGCCTGGGCAGCCTGGGCTTTGCTGCGTCCGGGTTTATCCTGGTGTCGATCCTGCTGGCGCTGTGGCTGATGACGGCGAAACCGGCGTCGACCTGTGCCTGATTCCTGTGGGAGTGGACAAGCCTGCTCCCACATTGGCATCAGGGCAGGGTGGTAAACAGCTCGCGTCGAGCACCCTCGGTAATCGCGACGATGCCGGGGTGCTTGACCTTGCGCTCCACCGAGATCGCGTAGAACGACTCAGTCACCGCAAGGGTCTGGCCGATCAGCGCCACGCCGTACTGGCGCACCACCTCATCGGCGATCACGCTGGGCGCAATGAAGATCCCGCTGCCGGATTGCCCGAACGCCTGCATCAGCGCGCTATCGTCGAATTCGCCGATGATTCTGGGTTGGATCTGCTGCTCGGCGAACCAGCGCTGTAAACGGCTGCGCACCACCGTTTCTGCGCCGGGAATCAACAGCGGCGCGCCATCCAGGCACTGTGGGAAATCGCCGCCATACCGGTCAGCCAATGCCTGGGTGGCGAAAAAACTGATGCCACATTCCCCCAACTTCTGGCTGTAGCCCTTGATGTCCAGGTGCGTAGGCATCGGGCTGTCGGAGATCACCAGGTCCAGGCGCTGGATCGCCAGGTCAGCCAGTAAACGTTCGAGTTTGTCCTCGCGGCAGGTGATGCGGATCGGCTCGCTCAGCTCCATGGTCGGGGCGATCAGCCGGTAGACGATGGACTTGGGCACCACATCCGCCACCCCGACGCGGAACAGGATTTGCTGTTCGTCGGGCTGCGCGCGCAGCATCGCTTCGAGTTCATTGCCAGTCTGGAACATCTGCTCGGCGTAGGGCAGGGCCTTGCGTCCGGCTTCGGTCAGCTCCAACTGACGGCCGACGCGCTGAAACAATGCGATGCCATACGTGTGCTCCAGCAGGCTGATCTGCCCGCTGATGGTCTGGGGCGTAAGGTTCAGTTGCTCGCACGCGCGCACGATGCTGCCGGTCTTGGCCACCACCCAGAAGTAGTGCAGTTGTCGGTAATTGAGCATGGCCGCTGTCACTTCGTGAAAACCGAAGTATACGCGAGAAAAATACGAATTTTCCTGAACTGTTTGCCTGCATAGAATGCCTCGCTATCGCGGGGCCACTATTTGGACCCATTGGTTCTAACGAGGAATACATCATGAAACTCAATTCTCTCGGCGCGGCATCGTTGCTTGCGCTTTCATTGGTGATGATCAGTGGTTGTGATCAGGTCGAAAAAAGTGCGCAGCAGGTCTTGGGCAAAGCCACCGAATCGGCCAAACAGGCCATCGACGACACCCACAAGGCTGCCGAGCAGGCGTTGAGTGAAGCGACACAAGGCTTGATCAGTCCTGAAAAAAAGGAAGCTGAGCAAGAAGAACCAAATGGCAATAAAGAAGCCTAATTTCCCAGTACAACGTCAGGACTGACCTATGGATTACCTCTTACAACTGGCCGCCAGCCCCACCGCCTGGGTGGCACTGGCCACTTTGATCGTCATGGAAGTCGTGCTGGGCATCGATAACCTGATCTTCATCTCGATCCTCACCAACAAATTGCCCGAGCAGCATCGAGCCAAGGCGCGGCGCATCGGTATCAGCATGGCGTTGGTATTGCGCCTGGGTCTGTTGAGCACCATCGCGTTCATTGTGCAACTGACGGCGCCGGTGTTTGAAGTGTTGGGCCAGGCGTTTTCGTGGAAGGACATGATCCTGATTGCCGGTGGTCTGTTCCTGGTGTGGAAGGCAACCACCGAGATCCATCACAGCATGGACCCGGAGCCGGAAGAGAAGGCCAGCGTCGGCAACACCGTGACCATCGGTTTTGCGGCGGCGATTGGACAGATCCTGTTGCTCGACCTGGTGTTCTCCATCGACAGCATCATTACCGCCGTGGGCATGACCGAGCACTTGCCGATCATGATCATTGCCGTAGTGACCTCGGTGATCGTGATGCTGGTGGCGGCCGAGCCGTTGGCCAAGTTCATCAACGACAACCCGACCGTGGTGATGCTGGCCCTGGGCTTCCTGATCATGATCGGCATGACCCTGATCGCCGAAGGCTTCGGTGCCCATGTGCCTAAAGGCTACGTGTACGCTGCCATGGCCTTCTCCGCCGCGATCGAGTGCTTGAACATCGCCCGACGCAACCGCCACAAGCGTTTGCTCGCTGCCCGGCAGTAAAGGCGTAAACCCAAAAGGCCGGCTGCGCTCGCAAGAGCCCAGCCGGCCTTTTGCTGTCTGTTGGCGTCGTAGCGTCAGGGCAGGGTAGACGTGCGGTTGGCAAGGGTGAAGACCCTCAGGCGCATCAATCGCGGCGCGTCATCCCCTCTCAGCTGTCGGGACTCACCTGGGTGGGTTCCGGGCAGGTTTCTTCGCCGTTGTTCAGGCCCTGCTTGTAGTTGCGGCTCAGCAGTGAGGCCTTGCCGTTGTGCCAGGTCAATGTCAGCACATACAACGAGTCGTAATCGCTGCCCGACCAATCGTCGGTGATGGTGTGTTTTTCGCCGGATGCTTCACTGGCCACTTTGTTGATCAGCTCCGGCAGATAGCCGTGCGACCACGCGGTGTAGATGATGGCGTTGTGGTACTTGTCCTCGACCAACTCGTCGGCGAGGGCACTGGTGTCATTCGCCGAAAACTTGATGTTTACCGGCAGGCCCAGCTTGATGGCACTGGGGCTGATGGTCATCAGCGGGCGAATGTAGCTGTAGGAATTATCCAACTCGCCTTCCTCGACATTGCGCGTCGGGTTGGCGGCGAAAACGAAGTCGGCCTTGCCGAATTTCTCCGGCAATACCGTAGCCAGGTTCATTGCACGGTTAAGCCCCTGGCAATTGAGCTGGCCCAGGCCGCCAAGAGGTTTCTCACCGTGGCGCAGAAATACCAGGGTTTGCACACCGTCCACTTGTTCGGCACGGCTGGTGCGTGATTCAAGGGTCAAGCCGATAGCACCGCCCACCAACAGCAGCGGCAACATGATGTATGAATATCTTTTCAGACGCCGCGCAAAGCACAGAGGCTTGATTGTCATTGGGAGTCGAGTCTTATGTGCATCGGGTTAAGGCGGACAAGCCCGGCCCCAGTGACGCATCCGGCGTCCTGCGGTGTTCCCTGTCGATGTAGCGAGGCGTCTCCATTCACCGTAAGTGCGCAACTAAGAGTGTACGTAGGCCTATTGGTTCGCCTGCGTAGGATAATCACCCGCTGATGTTGCGTATTGATGACCCATGCAGGACGCGAGACAGATGACTATGATGGGGGCTTTATGCCGAGGGATTTCCCGATGAACCCAATCGCCGCCTTCCCGATCAACAGTAAATGGCCGGCCCAGCATCCGGAGCGCTTGCAACTGTACTCGCTGCCGACGCCCAACGGGGTAAAGGTTTCAATCATGCTCGAGGAATTGGGCCTGCCCTATGAGGCGCACAAGGTCAGTTTCGAGACGCAGGACCAGCTGTCCCCCGAGTTCCTGTCCCTGAACCCGAACAACAAGATTCCCGCGATCATCGACCCCAATGGTCCCAGTGGCCAGCCCCTGGCGTTGTTCGAGTCCGGTGCGATCCTGATCTACCTGGCGGAGAAAACCAGCCAGTTACTCTCTGAAGATCCCGCGACGCGTTATGAAACCATTCAGTGGCTGATGTTTCAGATGGCCGGTATCGGCCCGATGTTCGGCCAGGTCGGTTTTTTCAACAAATTTGCCGGCAAGGCCTACGAGGACAAGCGGCCCCGCGACCGTTATGCCGCCGAGTCGCGGCGTTTGCTTGAGGTGCTGGAAAAACGCCTGCTCGGTCGCACCTGGATCATGGGCGACGAGTACAGCATCGCAGACATCGCCACCTTCCCGTGGATTCGCAACCTGATCGGTTTCTATGAATCGGGTGACCTGGTGGGCATCGCCGACTTCCCTAATGTACTGCGCGCGCTGGACGGCTTTGTTGCCCGGCCGGCGGTGATCCGTGGCCTGAATATTCCGAGCTGAAGCATGCCGACTTTCGATTTCAAGCAACTCGATGTATTCAGCAACATCTCCCTCAAGGGCAACCCACTGGCCGTGGTGCTGGGGGCCGACAGTTTGAGCGACCAGCAGATGGCGGACTTCGCCCGCTGGACCAACCTCAGCGAAACCACGTTTTTACTGACGCCCCGCGATCCGCAGGCCGACTACCGAGTGAGAATTTTCACTACCCTCCAGGAGCTGCCATTTGCAGGGCACCCGACATTAGGCACCTGCCATGCCTGGTTGCAGGCCGGCGGCGTGCCCAAAGGCGAGGAGATCATTCAAGAGTGCGAAATCGGCCTGGTGCGTATCCGCCGTCAAGGCGATGAGCTGGCCTTTATTGCGCCGCCGCTGTTGCGTTCAGGTGCTGTAGACGCGCCGTTGCTGGAGCGTGTACGCCTGGGTTTGGGCCTCGCGCCGGAGGCAATCGTGCGCAGCCAATGGGTGGACAATGGCGCGGGTTGGCTTGCAGTGATGCTGGCTGAGCGTGAACAGGTGCTGGCGTTGCAGCCGGACTATTCGCAACTGCTGGGGTTGGCGGTGGGCGTGATCGCCCCCTGCGACCCTGCGCGCGACGTCCTGGATGCGCAGTTCGAAGTGCGAGCCTTTGTCGCCGGTGACGGCGCCCAGGAAGACCCGGCCACCGGCAGTTTGAACGCCGGTATTGCCCAATGGCTGCTCGACGAGGGGCTCGCGCCCGAGCGCTATGTGGTCAGCCAGGGCACGGCCATCGGCCGGGCGGGGCGTATTCGCGTCGAGCGCCAGGGCGAGGAGATCTGGATCGGTGGCGCTGTCGCGGTGTGCATCGAAGGGCGCCTACAGCTCTAGATCAATAAATTGTTACGGCCCGCGCAATACACTATTGGCCCCTGGACGTTTGTGTTGCCGGGGCCATGGGGCATAAGCTTTCGCCCCAAAGTGTTCAGTCTTCAGTCAGGAAAGCCATGACCAGCCAGTTCCCCCAAGCCCGTCCACGCCGTCTGCGCCGCTCCCCGGAGTTGCGTGGCTTGTTTCAGGAAACCGAGTTCACCCTTAATGACCTGGTGTTGCCGATTTTCGTCGAAGAAGAAATCGATGACTTTGTGCCGATCACCAGCATGCCAGGCGTGCAGCGCATCCCCGAGAAGAAACTGGCCAGCGAGATCGAGCGTTTTGCCCGTGCCGGTATCAAGTCGGTGATGACCTTTGGCGTGTCTCATCACCTGGACGCCAGCGGCAGTGACACGTGGAAGGAGCGTGGCCTGGTGTCGCGCATGTCCTCGATCATCAAGGACGCGGTGCCGGAAATGGTGGTGATGTCCGATACCTGCTTCTGCGAATACACCGACCATGGCCACTGCGGCGTGATGCACGGTGCCCATGTCGATAACGACGCGACCCTGGTCAACCTCGGCAAGCAAGCCGTGGCCGCCGCGCGTGCTGGTGCTGACGTCATCGCCCCGTCGGCCGCGATGGACGGCCAGGTCCAGGCGATCCGCCGCGCCTTGGACGACGCCGGTTTCACTCACATCCCGATCATGGCCTACTCCACCAAATTCGCTTCGGCCCTCTACGGCCCGTTCCGCGAAGCCGGCGGCAGCGCGCTCAAGGGCGATCGGAAAAGCTACCAGATGAACCCGATGAACCGCCGCGAAGCCGTGCGCGAATCCCTGCTGGACGAGCAGGAAGGCGCCGATGCCCTGATGGTCAAGCCGGCCGGTGCTTACCTCGACATCATCCGCGACATCCGCGAGGCCTCGCGCCTGCCGGTGGCGGCGTACCAGGTGAGTGGTGAATACGCGATGATCAAGTTCGGCGCTCAGGCGGGTGCCATCGATGAAGCGCGGGTGGTGCGTGAAACCCTGGGTTCGATCAAGCGGGCAGGTGCGGATTTGATCTTCACCTACTTTGCGATGGATCTGGCGTTGGCCGGCATCTGATGTGAGCGGGCGTGCTTTTCGATTGGAAAAGTACGCCCACTTCAGAAGTTGATACTGCGCGCTATGTCCTTGAGCTTTATAAATCTACGGCACGTCAGAGCCTCATCCACGCTCTGCAGGTCGTTCAGAAATTGTGTATTCAGCGGATCCAGCTCCGGGTCGTTAAAGCCATACCAGGTGTCATACGAATGCCCCGAGCCCCGGGGCGGGCCGAAGTACATTTCAAAACACAGGCGATTACGCAACGTATCGCCAAAGGTCACCAACTTTCTTAGGTTGATGGGTGCCATCGACTTGCTGGTCGGTGCGGGTACGCGCAGCCGCAGTGCAAATGCATTCTGCTGATAATGACCCATGGCACCGTGATCGGCCGAGTGGGCAACGGTGACGTCCCAGATAAACGAGGCGATTACCCTGGCCAGGGTATCCCCCTCGCGTATGCGTTGATAATCCGGAAAACCGGTGACCCACGCGGCAATCGCATTGCTCCAGTACGTGATCACCGGATCGTTAACATCAATGTGCGCCACCACGGCGCTGACAAAATCAAAAATCACGTCGTAATAACTGCGCAGAAACTCATCGAAATCTGACCAGACTTTTTCCGGTGCCAGCAGGTACGTGTATGGCGGATAACAGGTGTTACCCGCGATGCCGGAAAACGCATCGGTCATATGCCCGGTCCAGCCGCGTCCCTCTTCGATAATCGGAATATTTCCCCACCCCGGATACGGCGTATACGGCAGGAATTGATTGTTGTGCGCGACCGAGTAAGGCAATAGCGAAACGGCCTGGTTGATCGCCAGCTGGATACGCGTATGCGGTGCTATCAACTTGAACAACAGATGCTGTTGAGGCAGTGCGGTCAAGCTGATTGCGCTGATGGCGTCCATCGGGAAATGCAGCCGTGGGTGAGTGACCAGGGTGATCACGCACAGGGCGCCTTGAAATACAAAATACTTGGCAAGCTCCCAGGCGTTTTTATCGTCAGGGGTTAATACCAGGCCGTTTATCTTTATCGCCAGCGCGGTACCCGAGTCATCAGGCTCACGTTTGAACAGGGTCAAGCTGGGCGCCGAGTAGATGCCGTGCAGCGGATCAACGCGATTCATGCTCAGCGTGTCGATCTTCAAATATCTCGGTTGGCCGCCGCTATCAAAAACGTCACCGGGGTTCAGTAACCCGGGAAACTCAGCAATATCTTCCAGCCCCACCGGGGTCAGCAATTTGCTGAACGTGCCATAAAACAGTTGTTCGACGAATAATCGGTCGGACACCGGCTGCAGCTTGTGATCACCCGCGAGCATCTTGAGGATTATCTTGAGGCGACCGGACTTCAGGGTTTTAAGGTAATGCGACACCACATTGACGCGAAAATCCTCCAACTGGGTCTTGGGGACTTTTTTAATCATGGCGGGCAGTTCGGGGACTAGCGTGTTGACCTTCGGCCAAGGGCCGTCTTTGGCGTACAGGTAGTCATCGTCGGTGTATCCCGGAAGCGGGCCTGCCCATTCCTTGTAGCATTCGACTGACATACATAATCCCTTTCTGGCGAGAGTTAAAGCCTGCATACGTCCACGCGTACAGATGTTAGTTAAACGGTAAAAAGAAAATGGGGTAACTGTCAGATTTGACAGGTTTTATTTTGGTTGGGTTGTGATATGTGATTTCGGGTTGGGTTTTTTAAGGTTGTATTTTTCTAGTCGCAATAGAGTGGGCTTGCTTCAAGTATCCTGTTTGAATCAAATGCTGTGTGGGCTGGAATCTGGAGGATCAGTTCGTTCAGCACCTATTGATTTTATCCACTTTTTGTAGAAGTCTTCCTGTTCTTTCGGGTCGTTCGTAAGATTTTGATCTTCATGGTCAAATATATGAACCAAGTCCTCTCTTGTTGTGCGCTTTCCGAGGGTTAGTTCATATGCAACCATTCCGCCGCTCATTTGTGAGGCCATACTCGAAGGTCTTACATTTACTTTTGCACCTTTGCAAAGGAATTGTATGTGAGGGAAGTCGGATCTTACTTTTGCTAGGCATAAGTACATGTCTTCTGCTGTGTAAGTTTTTGCAAAGTTTTCGGCTTCTGAAAATTTTAATTTGATGTGGGTAGAGTCATATTTAAATGTAACGTATTTTTCTACGTTGTCTATTATGGCTTTGATTTTCTTCGTTTTCATTTTACTTTCCTGTTTGGGTTTGGAATTGAATATCCCATGTAACTGCCGTCTCGCTTCATGGGTGTTGCACCCAAGATATCTTCTGTGCTGATTTTACTTTGTATGGCGATTTCTGTCTCATTATCAAAAGGAGCTAATTTTCCAAGTTCTTTGTTCACGTCTCGACCAGAGATTTTTTTCAGCGCGTAGAGAAAACCTTTCCGTGTTCCATAACTGGTTGCAAAATCAATTCCGGTAGCTTTTGATGGGGAAGTGCTTATAAAGTTGCTGGGGGGATTGTTGCTATCGACTGCGTGTAAGTATAAGTCGTTGCTGGTGCCCTTGCTTTTAAAGCCATGTTGAAAAACATGGTCTGGGGTTTTGTCATCTCCGCGGTAGAGGTACTCGTTACCATTGTTAGCGGGCTGTTTAGGTTCCCCCTTAACCACGGTAGCCGCTTTTGTGAAATCTACAACTTTAGCGTTAGGCTTACAATCGCCCGCTTCCGGACAGTTACTTAAACCCAGTGGATCAACCCATCCCGTCGGGTTGGGCACGTACTGGTACGCATTAATCCCACCCGCCAGCTTCACCGGATCAGGTGTCAGGTAGCGACCAATATCTGGATTGTAGTAGCGATGGCGGTTGTAGTGCAGCCCGCTTTCCTGGTCGAAGTATTGACCCTGGAAGCGCAGTGGGTTGTCGATTTTTCCGGCGTCGAGGCGGGCGATTTCTCCGTAGGCGCGGTAGTGGGCGGACCAGACGATTTCGCCGTTTGGGTTTGTGAGTTCCTGTGGAGTGCCGAGGTGGTCGAGTTGGTAGTGGTAGGGTTTTGTGTCTTTGGGGCCATAGCCTTCGAGTAGTGCCAGCGGCCGGAAGCTGTCCGGTTCGTAGATATAGCTGCGATGACGGTCGGCGTGGTGTTCGGCGATGAGTTTGTCGCCTTGCCAGAAAAACTCAGTGGTGATGCCGTCCACGCTTTTGCTGATGCGTCGGCCAAACGGGTCGTAGCGGTAGCTGGCGGTTTGGCCGTTGGGTTGGGTGAGGCTGACCAGGCGGTGTTGGCAGTCGTAGCGGTATTCGGTGATCAGCGCGTGGCCGCGGCCACGGCGTTCGCGGATGAGGTTGCCAAAGGCGTCGTAGTCGTAGTGGCGGTCGCCCTGGATGGTCAGGCGGTTGCCGGCGACGATGTCGGGGCCGGGGCGGTCTTGCATCAGCAGGTTGCCGGCGGGGTCGTGGGCGAAGCGTTCCTGCACGTCTTGCGAGTGGTCGGCGCGGGTGAGGCGAGCGAGGGGGTCGTAGTGGTAGAGGTGCTCGCCTTTGCGGGTGTCTAACAGGCGGGTGAGGTTGCCGGATTTGTCGTAGTCGTATTGGCGCTGGTAGAGCGTGTGTTGCTGCTGGGTGACGGCGTGGGCGTGCAGGCGCTGTTGGTCGTCGTAGTGGTAGTGGCTGAGGAGTTGGCCTTGTTGGCGTTGGTGTTCCTGGCCGGATTTGAACAGGTGGGAGGTCAGGGTTTCGCCGTTCAGTTCGACGGTGGCGAGGTGGCCGCCTTTGCTGTGGTTGAAGGCAACGCGGTTATTGTCCGGCAGACGCAGGTTTTGCAGTTGGCCGCAGGCGTCGTAGCCGTAGCGCAGGGTGCCCCAGCCTTGGTGTTCGGCGGCGAGGCGGTTTTGGGTGTCGTACTCGTAGGCCAGCGCCCAGTGGCCGTCGTCGACGGTGAGGAGGTTGCCTTGGCGGTCGTAGGCATAATCAACAATGCTGCCGTCGGGCAGAGTTTTTCTTACCAAGCGCCCCGCGTGATCGCGCTTATAGCGGGTGACTAGCTGACTTCCGTCGTCACCGTATTCGGTTTTTTCTTGCAGGTTGCCGTTGAGGTCGTAGGCGTAGGCCGTGCGCTGGCCGTCAAAGCCGGTTTCCTGCTGGATCAGGCCGTTGAGGTGGTAGTCGAGCTTGTAAGTCTCGCCGACTTCGTTTTCGATTTCGGTGAGCAGTAGACGGACATTGTCATAGCGATACTTGACCTGGCTGCCATCGGCATTGATTCGACGGCTGATCAGGTGCAAACCGTCGGCGTATTCGTAGCGGGTGACGTTCCCCAACTCATCGCGTTCGGCGGTGATTTTTCCGTAGGGGTTGTAGCTGTATTCCCGCGAGGCACCGCCAGGTTGAGTCAATTTCAGTAAGCGACCTGCGGCATCCCACTGATACTGCGTCAGCGCCCCAAACTCGTCCTCACGCGCGACCTGCCGCCCAAGATCGTCATAGCGATAACGCTTGATCGCGCCATTGGGCAGCTGTTCTTCAATGAGC
>NZ_WKCB01000065.1 GCF_021606685.1 Pseudomonas syringae | reverse complement strand
TCTCGTCGTCTCGTGGGCTCGGAGATGTGTATAGAGACAGCATTTTTAACCGTGCCCGCTTGAGATTCTTTTACCGGCCTTGGCCCCAATCAGCTTCGCCTGCCCATCCTTCTGTTTCCCCGTCCGCGCCTCGCTGATCAAGCCCGGTATCAACTTGCCCTCCGGCAGGTTCTTCCAGAACCGGCTGGGCAAATGCCCTTCCATCACCTTGGGGTTCAACCGCGCCGGGTTGAAGATATGGCTGTAGTAGGTCAACCACATGGCGCTGTGCGGGTCTTCGACATTTTGCGCCAGTTGCTGCCACGCCTCGGGGCACTGGCGTTGATGAATCAACTGTTCGCCATCGTAATAAACCCCGTCCAGCGGCGTGGCGATCATCCAGCGATGGCGGCCCATGCGCCCGACAAAGTGCTGGCTGGCACTGCGCAGAATGTCATGGGCCGGCTCATGCCACGCCACATACTCCGGCAGCTCGGGCCCCGCCTCGGCCGGCAGCGCGATAAACCGCACAAATGCGTGCAGATGATGGGCTTCGCGGCTGACCTGCTTGATTCGCCGCTGCAACTCGCTGCCCAGTTTGTCGCCCGCCAGCATCGCGGTGCGGTCGCCGTGGCTGACGCGCCACAACACCTCATACAACAGGCTCCAGCGCTGATCGCCGTGGTAACAGGCGGCAGACTCCAGCAATTCGAGCAAGGCCTTGGGTATGCGCGCCTGGAAAGGGCCGAGCGCTTCAGGGATCGGTTGATCCGTGGCAAACAGGTCAGCCACCTCGGCTTCGCCCCAGCTGACCTGGCTGGGGTCGACCTGGTGGCTGAGCAGCCAGCGCGCCTGTTCGCGCCAGGTACTGAACAGGTTGTCGCATTCCAGGCTGATCATCCCCACAACCCCATTTGTTGAGGCTGCGGACGATCGCGCAGTTGTTCGCGCAGCAGCACGCTGGTGCTCTCGGCCTGTTGCGGGTGGTAGTCGCTGGTGATGAAAAACGGCTTGGCCTTGGCCAACACACAGCGCATGCGCGCCAGGTCTTCGAAGCGGATCTTGCGCTCGCGGCGCAGGTCCACCAGGCGCTGGGTGGTGCGCAGGCCAATCCCGGGGATGCGCGCGATCAGGGTCGGCTCGGCACGGTTCAGGTCCAGGGGGAAGACCTCGCGATGCTCCAGGGCCCAGGCCAGCTTGGGGTCGATGTCCAGCGCCAGGTGGCCGGGGCCTTCGAACAGCTCGTTAGCGCTGAAACCGTAACTGCGCAGCAGGAAGTCCGCCTGGTACAAACGGTGTTCGCGCATCAGCGGCGGCGCGGCCAGGGGCACGCTTTTAGGGCTGTTGGGGATGGGGCTGAACGCTGAGTAATACACGCGGCGCAGCTTGAAATTGCCATACAACGCCTCGGCACCGTGGAGGATGGTGCTGTCGTCGGTGTCATCGGCGCCAACGATCATTTGCGTGCTCTGCCCGGCCGGCGCAAAACGCGGGGCTCGGGGTTCGTTGAGCACGGTCTGCTCGCCGGTGTAGATGGTCTGCATCGCTTGCTTGATCGAGCCGATCTGCTTCTCCGGCGCCAGGGTCTGCAGGCTGGCATCGGTGGGCAGCTCGATGTTCACGCTGAGGCGATCGGCATAGCGCCCCGCCTCGGCAATCAGCGCCGGGTCGGCGTCGGGGATGGTCTTGAGGTGGATGTAACCGCGAAAGTCGTGTTCTTCGCGCAGCAGCTTCGCCACCCGCACAAGCTGCTCCATGGTGTAGTCGGCTGAACGGATGATGCCGGAGCTGAGAAACAGCCCGCTGACGCAGTTGCGTCGGTAGAAATCGAGGGTCAGGGTTACCACCTCCTCCGGGCTGAAGCGTGCACGGGGCACGTCGCTGGAGCGGCGGTTGACGCAGTATTGGCAGTCGTACAGGCAGAAGTTGGTGAGCAGCACCTTGAGCAAGGACACACAGCGCCCGTCGGGGGTGTAGCTGTGGCAGATGCCCATGCCATCGGTGGAACCCAGCCCCGCCTTGCCCTCGGAGCTGCGCTTGGGCGCGCCACTGCTGGCGCAGGAAGCGTCGTACTTGGCGGCGTCGGCGAGGATGCTGAGTTTTTCGATCAACTGCATGAGGGGCTACCGATACTGGTTTTTTGTACAGTATCAGTCAGTCCCTCAGGTCACAAGTGCAGCCTGTCAGCTGGCGGTGGCCAGCAGCAGGTCCTGCACCGAACGGCTCTTGCCGCGCCCACGGTCGAGGGCGTACAGCGACGCCGCGATCTCATCGGCACGAATCGGCAATACCGACAGCAACGTATCGCTCAGGCCATGGCTGGCCTGACTGAAGCCCTGGATGTAAATCCCGGCGTTGCAACGCTCATCGGTGACGATGCGATAGTCGCGTGCAACTTCGAATTCGCCCAGATAGTCTTCCAGCGGCGCCAGCAATGCGCGATGCGTCTCGCGCTCATAGCCGGTGGCCAGGATCACCGCATCGTAATGGTTGATGCTGGTTTCGCCGTTGGCGTTATTGCGCAGCACCAGTTCGATGCCCAGCGGGCCCGGGGTGGCCTTCTCGACCACGGTCATGGTGCGGAACGCCTGGCGCGCAATGCCCGAGACTTTCTGGCGGTAGAAAATCCCGTAGATGCGTTCGATCAGGTCCAGGTCCACCACCGAATAGTTGGTGTTCTGGTATTCGGCGACCAGGCGCTCACGCTCCGCCCCCACCTGCTGGAAGACCAGGTCGGTGAACGCCGGCGAGAACACTTCGTTGACGAACGGGCTGTCATCGGCCGGCTTGAGTGCCGAACCGCGCAGGATCATGTCGACCTGCACCGAAGGGAAGCTGTCGTTCAGGTCGATAAAGGCTTCAGCCGCACTCTGGCCGCCGCCGATGATCGCAATGCGCATCGCCTTGCCATCCACGCATGGCTGGGTGGCCATGCGCTCCAGGTATTGCGAATGGTGGAATACCCGGCTATCACCCTTGAGGCCCTTGAACGCCTCGGGAATACGCGGTGTGCCACCGGCGCTGACCACCACCGAGCGGGTGGTACGCACATGCTGTTCGCCCAGCGCATCGCGGGAGATCACACGCAGCGCCTCAACCTGCTGCTGATGCAGGATCGGCTCGATGGCCAGCACTTCCTCGCCGTAGCGCGCCTGGGTCGGAAACTGCCCCGCGACCCAACGCAGGTAGTCGTTGTACTCCATGCGGCACGGGTAGAAGGTGCCCAGGTTGATGAAGTCCACCAGCCGGTCGTGGGCTTTCAGGTAGTTGACGAACGAGTAAGGGCTGGTGGGATTGCGCAGGGTCACCAGGTCCTTGAGGAACGAAATCTGCAATTCGCTCTGGGTGACCAGGGTATTGCCGTGCCAGCGGTAGTCGGCCTGTTTGTCGAGAAACAGCACGTCCAGTTTGCCCTGGGCCTTTTCGCGCTCCTGCAGGGCGATGGCCAGCGCCAGGTTCGAGGGGCCGAAACCGATACCGATCAGGTCGTGAACCGCGGGCGAAGCAATTGCCTGTGTCATTCCAGTGTCCTCTGGATAAGCCCCTTGGCGGTGGGGCGGGAATACCTTCAAGACCTGAACAACAGGCCATGTGTTGATAGGAAACGAGGACAGTGAAATAAAATTTAACTGATCGCTGATCAGTGCGCTTCCCACTCACGCATCCGCACCCGGCAGTGCTTCATCGCGTTGACGATGTGCTTTTCCACCAGCGGGCGGGAAATGCTCAGGTGCTCGGCGATTTGCAGGTGGGTCATGCCCTCGAGTTTGCGCAGCAGAAAACTGTCGCGACAGGCCGGCGGCAGTTCGGCGAGGGCGCGCTCAAGCATTGCCAGGCGCTGGCTGTGGTCGTGGCTGGTGTGGGGCGAACAGACGGCAAAACGCTCTTCGCTGTCGAGCACCTCCAGGGGTTCGACCTGGCGCAGGGCGTTGCGCCGGTGGCCGTCGATCACCAGGTTCAGCGCGGTGCGATACAAGAACGCGCGGGGTTGTTCGATGGGAATGTCGCTGGAACGTTCCAGCACCCGGACGTACGCGTCATGCACCACATCCTCGGCGACCTGACGGTTGCCCAGCTTGGCGTACAGGAAACACACCAGCTCGCGATAGTAGTTTTCCAACATGACTCCCGACCGCCGGGTGGCGGCATTAGGTCCTTGGGTGCAAAAAAAGACAGTGGTTCGGTGATGGCAGTTTGCGCGCATGCAATTTATAGTAATTCTCATCTACTTTTAAAGCAGACTTGCACCAACGGTCGATTTTTTTCTCCAGAGTCACTGTATTTACGCCGGTAACTGCCTAAATCCCCGCGCAATTCCCTCGTTTACTTGTCAGCTCCCCGCAACTGCGGTCCGAACTTTCCTGGCTGGAACCAACGCATGAAACGCCCTCGACCTGCCCGACGCGCCTTGTTCGTTATCGCGTGCCTGATCCCCATCATCGCCGTCGCGGCCTGGCAGGTGCTGCCGCCGGGGCGTGACACGCTGACCACCGTCACCGTCAGCCGCGGCAGTATCGAAAACAGCGTCACCGCGCTGGGCACGCTGCAGCCGCGCCGCTATGTGGATGTGGGCGCGCAAGCCTCCGGGCAGATCCGCAAGATCCATGTCGAGGCCGGGGACCAGGTTCAGGAAGGCCAACTGCTGGTTGAGATCGACCCTTCCACGCAAAAGGCCAAGCTCGACGCCAGCCGCTACGCCATCGAAAACCTCAAGGCCCAATTGCAGGAACAAAAAGCCCAGCACCAACTGGCCCGCCAGAAGTACCAGCGCCAGCAGCGCCTGGCCGCCGGTAACGCGACCCGCGAAGAGGACGTGCAAACTGCCAAGGCCGAACTGAGCGCAACCCAGGCGCGCATGGACATGTTCCAGGCGCAGATCCTGCAGGCCCAGGCCAGCCTGCGCAGCGACGAAGCGGAGCTGGGCTACACGCGCATTTATGCGCCGATGACCGGCACGGTGGTGGCGGTGGACGCGCGAGTCGGCCAGACCCTCAACGCCCAGCAGCAGACGCCGCTGATCCTGCGCATCGCCAAGCTGTCGCCCATGACCGTGTGGGCCGAAGTCTCCGAAGCCGATATCGGCCACGTCAAACCTGGCATGACCGCCTACTTCACCACCCTCAGCGGCGGCAACCGGCGCTGGACCAGCACCGTGCGGCAGATCCTGCCGATCCCGCCCAAGCCGCTGAATGAAACCCAGGGCAGCGGCAGCCCCAACAGTTCCAATAAAAGCGGCAGCGGCCGCGTGGTGCTGTACACCGTGCTGCTGGACGTGGACAACAGCGACAACGCCCTGATGGCCGAAATGACCACCCAGGTATTTTTTGTCGCGAGCGCCGTCAAGGATGCCCTCACGGTGCCGGTCGCCGCCTTGCAGGGCACCGCCAGCGCCGACAAACAGATCGCCCGCGTGGTAGCGGAAAACGGCCGTATCGAAGAGCGCGAAGTGCACCTGGGCATCAGTGACCGCCTGCGGGTCGAGGTGCTCGACGGCCTGCGCGAAGGCGATCACCTGCTGATCGGCCCGGCTGACGGCAACGGGGGTTGAGGTGACCACGCCCCTGATCGAACTCAAGAACATCCGCAAGTCCTACGGCGGCGGCGACAGCCCGCAGGTCGATGTCTTGCGCGGCATCGACCTGTCGATCCATGCCGGCGAATTCGTGGCGATTGTCGGCGCCTCCGGCTCAGGCAAGTCGACGTTGATGAATATCCTCGGCTGCCTCGACCGCCCCAGCGTCGGCGACTACCTGTTCGCCGGGGAAAACGTCGCCCACCTGGACAGCGACGCGCTGGCCTGGCTGCGCCGTGAGGCGTTTGGCTTCGTGTTCCAGGGCTACCACCTGATCCCCTCGGGCTCGGCCCAGGAAAACGTCGAGATGCCGGCGATCTACGCCGGTATCAGCGCCGCCGAACGCCACGCCCGCGCCAACGCCCTGCTGACCCGCCTGGGCCTGGCCGAACGCACCGGCAACCGTCCGCACCAGTTGTCCGGCGGCCAACAGCAGCGCGTGTCGATTGCCCGCGCACTGATGAACGGCGGCCACATCATTCTCGCCGACGAACCCACCGGCGCCCTCGATACCCACAGCGGCGCCGAGGTCATGACCCTGCTCGACGAGTTGGCCAGCCAGGGCCATGTGGTGATCCTGATCACCCACGACCGCGATGTAGCGGCGCGGGCCAACCGCATCATCGAGATTCGCGACGGCTTGATCATCAGTGATTCGGCCGCTGGCAACGCGGCTGCGCCGACGGTCAGCGACGGTGCCCTGCAGGCGGTGGACCTGCGCCAGCGCCTGGTCGACGGCGCCGAACACAATGGCGCCTGGAAGGCCGAACTGGTGGATGCGGTACAGGCGGCGTGGCGGGTGATGTGGATCAACCGCTTCCGCACCGCGCTGACCTTGCTGGGCATCATCATCGGCGTGGCGTCGGTGGTGGTGATGCTGGCGGTGGGCGAAGGCAGCAAGCGCCAGGTCATGGCGCAGATGGGCGCGTTCGGCTCCAACATTCTGTACTTGAGCGGTTCCTCGCCCAACCCGCGTACGCCGTTGGGTATCGTGACCTTGGATGACGTCAAGGCGCTGTCGGCGTTGCCCCAGGTCAAACGGATCATGCCGGTCAACGGCACCGAGGCCGGGGTGCGTTTCGGCAATGTCGACTACATGGCGTACGTGGGCGGCAACGACACCAATTTCCCGCTGATTTTCAACTGGCCGGTGGTCGAAGGCAGTTACTTTACCGAGGCGGACGAGCGCACCGGGGCGACCGTTGCAGTGATCGGCCACCGCATCAAGGAAAAACTCTTCAAGGGCCAGGTCAACCCGATCGGCCAGTACATCCTGATTGAAAACGTGCCCTTCCAGGTGATCGGCGTGCTCGCGGAAAAAGGCGCCAGCTCCGGCAACAAGGATAGCGACGACCGCATCGCCATTCCCTACACCGCCGCCAGCGTGCGCCTGTTCGGCAGCTACAACCCCGAGTATGTGGTGATCGCCGCCGCCGATGCGCGCAAGGTCCGCGAAGCCGAAGTGGCCATCGACCAGCTGATGCAACGGCTGCACCACGGCAAGCGCGACTACGAGCTGACCAACAACGCCGCCATGATCCAGGCCGAGGCGCGTACCCAGAACACGCTGTCGCTGATGCTCGGTTCGATTGCCGCGATTTCGCTGTTGGTGGGCGGCATCGGCGTGATGAATATCATGCTGATGACCGTGCGCGAGCGGACCCGCGAAATCGGCATCCGCATGGCCACCGGCGCCCGGCAGCGCGACATTCTGCGCCAGTTCCTCACCGAGGCAGTGATGCTCTCGGTGGTCGGCGGCCTGTGCGGTATCGCCCTGGCGTTACTGGTGGGAGGCGTGCTGGTGCTGGCCAAGGTGGCCGTGCAGTTTTCCCTGGTGGCAGTGCTTGGCGCATTTGGCTGCGCGCTGGTCACCGGCGTCGTATTCGGCTTCATGCCGGCCCGTAAAGCTGCCCGGCTCGATCCGGTTAAGGCGTTGACCAGTGAATAAACGATCCATCCCTTCGCACCTGTCCCTGCTCAGCGTGTGCCTGATGCTGGGTGCCTGCAGCGCCACCCCGACCAGCCCGCAGAGCGGCATCGCGCCGCCGGCCGCCTGGCAGTTTGCCGAGCGCGACGCCACCCGGGCCACCAACCAACGCTGGTGGACGCAGTTTGGCAGCGCGCACCTCAACCGCCTGGTCGAGCAGGCCCGGCGTGACAGTTTCGACGTGGCCGCCGCCATGGCCCGTGTGCGCCAGGCCCAGGCCAGCGCGGTGGCTGCCGGCGGGCCGCTGTTGCCCGAGGTGAACTTCAACCTCGACGCCAGCCGCCAGAAACTGCTGCGCGGCAGCGGCGGGCCGAACCTGGACGCGTCACAAAGCGATGATGTGGTCGACAACTTCGGCGCCAGCCTCACCGCCAGTTATGAAGTGGACTTCTGGGGTGGCCGCGCCGCTGCACGCGACAGCGCCCTGCAGAGCCTGCGGGCCAGCGAATTTGACCAGGCAACGGTGGAGCTGACGTTGCTCGGCAATGTCGCCGACCGTTACGCGCAGACCCTCGCGGCGCGCCAGCGCCAACAGATCGCCGCGCTTAACCTGGCGAATGCGCGCAACGTGCTCGACCTGGTACAAACCCGCTATGACGCCGGTTCCGCCACCGCCCTGGAACTGGCCCAGCAGAAAAGCCTGGTAGCGAGCCAACAGCGTCAATTGCCCTTGATTCAGCAGTTGGCCGAAGACAGCCAGATCACCCTGGCCGCCCTCCTCGGCCAGCCGGTGCAAACGCTGGACCTGGGCGACGAGCCCTTTCAGGCCTTGACCTGGCCGAGCATCGGCGCCGGTATGCCCAGCCAGCTGCTGAGTCGCCGCCCCGACATCGCCAAGGCCGAGGCGCAACTGGCGGCAGCGCAGGCCGACGTCACCGTAGCGCGGGCCGCCATGCTGCCGACCGTGACGTTGGGCGCCACCCTCGGCTCCGATGCCTACAAAGCCATGGAGATCCTGCGCAGCCCCTACTACACGCTGACCGCCGGCCTCGTCGGGCCGATCTTCAACAACGGCCGTTTGAGTGCCGAGCGCGACAAGGCCCGCGCCCGCCAGGACGAACTGCTGCACACCTACCGTGGCGCGATCATCAATGGCTTTGCCGATGTGGAAAAGGCCCTCAGCAGCATCACGCGCCTCGACCAGCAGCGCCAATGGCAGGCCCAGGAGCTGCAGCAGGCCCAAAGCGCCTTCCAGATCGCCGAAAGCCGTTACGAAGCGGGGGCCGAAGACCTGCTGACCGTGCTCGAAACCCAGCGTACGCTGTACGCCGCCCAGGACTTGAACGTGCAACTGCGGTTGCAGCGCTTGCAAGCCAGCATTGCCCTGTACAAGGCATTGGGTGGCGGCTGGAATAGCGATAGCCGCTAACAAAATCACAAATCCCACACAGCACATCGTTAAATCCTACATTCCTCAACCCGAGGTCCTTGGTAAAAAGCCGTCCTTAGACGGCTGCCTGGTACCTCGTGATGACCCCCAGCGTTCTGGTAAGAAGCCTGATGTGCGGCTGCATCTGGCTGGCAGCACACCCGGCCCTTGGCGAACCCTTGATTGCACCCACCACCATCGACTGGCTGCTGGACTGCCCCTTCCCCGGTTTTGCACAGCCGGACCCCAAGGTATTCGAGCGCACCCAATGCGCCAGTGTGAGCGTACCCCGCGACTACGCCGCGCCCCGGCGCGGCTCTGTGCGCCTGGCCCTGACCCGCGTCGGCGCACGCGACCCGCTCAGCCGTGAGGGCGTGGTGTTCATTCAGGCCGGCGAGCCGGCAACCAGCCAGGGCACAATGTTCGTCATCCATCTGGTCAGCCGCTGGCAGTCCTACGCCACCCCGGCCTATCGCACCCTGGTCAACCGCTATGACGTGATCGAACTGAGCCCCCGTGACTTGAGCCAGGACAAAGGTATCGAGTTGGCCGCGCGGGACATGGAGTTCGTGCGCGCCCAACTGGGCGAAGCACGGCTCAACTACGTCGGTAACGCCCAGGCGGCCCAGCTCGGCAACCGGTATGCCGGGCTGTTTTCCGAACGCGTCGCACGCATGGTCTTGATCAATGCCGGGCCCGCAGCGCCGCTTGATGCGAGTGTCGAGCAACTGCGCCTCAAAGACTCGACGCCCCCCGCCGCGATCGCCGCTGGCTGCGTCACCCAATGGGTCGGCGACTTTCTGGTGTACGGCAAACAGCCACCGGCGTCTGCGCGCTGCCTGGATTCAGACGGCGGGAACTAGCGCGTCGTTTGCGACCTGTTGCCACCGAAAACGACACGCAGCGTTGACGCTCCAGCGCAATCGTTATTAAGTGCTATTTATCCGCATTAATACGATAAATCGAACCCATGCTCAGCCGCCCGCTACGACGCAAACGCCAGAAGCTGTCCGACGTGATTGTCGAGTCGGTCAAGCGCTCCATCGTCACCGATGCCTTGAAGCCCGGCGACCGCCTGCCCACCGAGCGCGAGCTGATGGAAAGCTTCCAATGCTCCAAGGGCTCGGCCCGTGAGGCGCTCAAGGCGCTGGAGGTCGAAGGCCTGGTGAGCACACGCACCGGCCCCAGCGGCGGCGCCTACCTGAACCAGGCCGGCACCGAACCGGCCAGCCGCGCCCTGCGCAACTACCTGCACTTTCAGCACCTGGATGGCGAGCAGGTCTACCAACTGCGCAAAGTCATCGAAGTGGAACTGGCGGTGTCGGTGCTCGGCCGCCTGAGCGAAGACGACTACCAGGCCCTGCAGGACAACGTGGATTTTTGCAGCGCGCCGGAAGACAGCGAAGCCGGCCAGCGCGAGCAACGCCTGGCGGAACTGGAGTTCCATAACCTGCTGGCCAAGGCCTGCCCCAACCCGCTGTTGAGCTTTATGGCGCAGTTCCTCAACGACCTGCTGCGCGACCTGGTGGTGCTGAAAAAAGCCTACAAGCCCAAGCGCAAACAGTTTGACGCGGCCAACCTCGACTATCACAAGCAACTGCTGATCGCCTTTCGCGCCGGCGATGAACACGCCGTGCGCAGCTTGATGCACGAGCACATGTGCGACGCCGAACACCACATGACCGCCCTTGAAGGCCAGGTCAGCCCGCATTTTTTGCTGGAGTTCGATCACTCTTAATAACACCAGAGATCCAATGTGGGAGCGGGCTTGCTCGCGAATGCGCTGGGGCAGCGATGCATCCGGTGACTGATACACCGCATTCGCGAGCAAGCCCGCTCCCACATTCAGACCCGGTTCCAACCGTTAGACCGTTTCACCCCACTCAATAAAAAGGCCTGCCCACAGGCCCCAGCTCCACCGTATCGCCCTTGCCGCTCCTGCCAATAACTAAACCAGGGAGTCACCCCATGCAGCGTCGTACGTTGTTGAAAGCCAGCCTTACCGCAGCCGCCGCCCTCAGCCTCCCGCTGAGCGTGCGTTCGGCTTTCGCCGCCGAGCCCTTCACCTTTTACGGCCTCAAGTCCATGTCCGGCGCGTTCGCCAGCTATGGCAAGTTTGCCGACATGGGGTCGCGCCTGGCGGTGGAACAACACCCCGAGATTCTCGGCCGCCCGCTGAACTACAAGGTCATCGACACCGAAGGCAATGCCGGCAAGGCAGTGCGCAAGGTGCAGGAAGCCATCCAGCAGGACGGCGCGCGGTTCTTCCAGGGTTGCACGCTGTCGTCCTCCGCGCTGGCGGTGGCCAAGGAAGTCGACAAGGTCGGGGGCGTGTTCATGACCCCGGTGGGCGCCGACGAAGTCACCGGCAAGGACTGCAACAAGGCGACCTTCCGCTGGTCGGTGCCCACCTACGGCGCGATCCGCGAAACCATCGTGCCGCTGATCAAGCTGCTGCCCGACGCCAAGCGCTGGTACACCATCACCCCGCAATACGTGTTCGGCGAAGCGCTGCTTGAGGGCGCAAAAAATGTGCTCAAGGAACACGGCCTGGAGCATGTCGGCAACAGCTACCACTCGCTACAGGAACAGGAATTCTCCGGCTACCTGACCAACGCCATCGCCGCCAAACCCGATGTGCTGGTGCTGCTGAACTTCGGCAGCCAGTCGTCCAACACCCTGCGCCAGGCGGTGAACTTCGGCATCAAGGAGCGCATGAAAGTGCTGCTGGTGTGGTCGGCCGGCCTCGACCAGTTCCAGGAACTGGGCAGCGATATCCTCGACGGCGTGTACCTGGGCGCGCAGTACTGGCACCAGGTCGACACTCCGCTCAACCGTGAACTGGTCAAGCTCACCCAGGCCAAATACGGCATCAACCCTACCTACCCGCTGGCCGCCGATTACATCAGCACCAAGGTCATGCTCGACACCATCATCGCCACCGGCAGCTTCGACGGGCCGACGGTGGCCAAGGCCATGCAGGGCCTGAGTTTCGAGGGCCCGACCGGCAAGGAATCGATCCGCGCCGGCGACCACCAGGTGATCAAGGATTACTACCTGCTGATCGGCAAGGCCACTGCCGACATGGCCGACAAGGACGACCTGGCCAAGGTGCTCAGCGCCGGCCAGTCGTTCCCGCCAGTGGACGCGACGGGCTGCGCGCTCGGCTGACCGCTCAAACTTTGTAGCGCAGGGCCGCGCAAGCGGCGTCCTGCCGAGGGTTCCTGCATGCTTAATCTTTACCTGTTCCAGATCCTCAACGGCCTCGGGCTGGGGATGATCTACTTCCTGATCGCGGTCGGGCTGACGATCATTTTCGGCCTGCTCAACTTCGTCAACTTCGCCCATGGCGCGTTCTTCCTGCTGGGCGCCTACATCTGCTACACCGCCGTGAGCCTCACCGGCAACTTCTGGCTGGCGTTGCTGATCGCGCCGCTGGTGGTGGCCGCGCTGGCGTGGGTGATCGAGCGATTGTTGATCCAACGCATTTATCACCTGCCGCACATGTTCCAGATCCTGGTAACCCTGGGGATCGCGCTGATCATCCAGGAAGCCAGCGTGATGATCTGGGGCCCGGTCGGCAAGAGCGTCGCCGTGCCGGAACTGCTGCGCGGGGTGCTGGTGGTGGGCGACTTCGTGTACCCCTATTACCGCCTGTTCCTCATCGTGTTTTCCGGGCTGATCGGCCTGGGCCTGTGGCTGCTGCTGGAACGCACGCGCTTCGGCGCCCTGGTGCGCGCCGGCAGTGAAAGCACCGAAACCGTGTCGCTGCTGGGCACCAATATCTTCCGTTTGTTCTCCATGACCTTCGCCCTTGGCGTAGCGCTGGCGGGTGTCGCCGGGGTGCTGTTCGCCCCCTTGCGCGGTGCACAGCCCTTTGTCGGACCGGAGATCCTCGGCGTCGCGTTCGTGGTGGTGGTGATCGGCGGCATGGGCTCGTTCAGCGGTGCGCTGGTCGGCGGTTTACTGGTGGGCGTGGTGCAAAGCCTGATGACCACACTCTGGCCCCAGGGTGCGAGCCTGATGATCTACGGTGCAATGGCCGTGGTGATTCTGGTCCGCCCTTACGGCCTGTTCGGGAGAGCCTGACATGAGCGAGAAAAACCCCCTGCCGTTTGCCAAGACGCAATCCAAAGCCATGTTGCTCTGGGTATTGGCGGTGCTGATCGGCCTGCCATTGCTATTGCCCTCGGCGACCCTGGCCACCGAGATCCTGATCTTCGCCATGGCGGCCCTGGCCTGCAACCTGTTGCTGGGCTACACCGGGCTGCTGTCGTTCGGCCAAGGCATCTTCTTCGGCGCCGGGGCCTACTGCGCCGCGCTGCTGATGATCCACCTGCAACTGGGCCTGTTTACCGCCCTGCTCGGCGCCGCCATTGCCGGTGGTTTCCTGGCACTGCTGGTGGGCGCCCTGGCGATCCGCCGCACCGGCATCTACTTCGTGATGCTGACGCTCGCGTTCAGTCAGATGGCCTACTTCGTCGCCTACACGCTCAGCGACTGGACCGGCGGCGACAACGGCCTGCTCAGCGTGCCGCGCCCGGAGATTCGCATCGGCGACACGGTGCTGCTGTCGCTGGCCGACGCCCGCGCGTTCTACGGGCTCGTCGCGGTGCTGTTCCTGCTGATTTTCATCGGCGCACGCCGGGTGATCGCCTCGCCGTTCGGCAGCACCTTGATGGCGATCCGCGAAAACGAAACCCGCGCCTCGGCCATCGGCTACGACACGCGCCACTTCAAGATCCTCGTCTTCGTGCTGTCCGGCGCGGTCACCGGGATTGCCGGCGCGCTGTACGCGATGCTGCTGCACTTTGTGCCGCTGTCGAATATCGACCTGGCGATGTCCGAGAACATCCTGATCATGACTATCGTCGGCGGCACCGGCTCATTGTTCGGCTCGTTGCTGGGCGCAGGTTCCATCGTGTTGCTCGGCGATTTCCTTTCCGACCTGTGGCCGCGCTGGCTGATGCTGCTGGGGGTGATCCTGATTCTGGTGGTGATCTTCATGCGCGGTGGTTTGTGGGGCGGCCTGGCGTCGCTGTTCGAGAAGGTGCGCGGCAGCCGCAAACCTGCCGTTGTCGCCAAGGAGGAAGGGCTATGAGCATCCTGCTGGAAACCAAAGACCTGGAACTGGCCTACGGCGCGTTCCATGCAGTGAATGGCGTGAACCTCAAGGTCGAGGCCGGCACCATCCACACCATCATCGGCCCCAACGGCGCGGGCAAGACCAGCCTGTTCCATTGCCTGACCGGCGAGCGCCAGGCCACCGCCGGGGCGATTCATTTCGACGGCAAGAACTTGATGCGCAAACCCGCCCATGGCCGCGTTGGCCTCGGTATGGCGCGCTCGTTCCAACTCACCAGCCTGTTCCAGAACCTCAGCGTGCGCGAAAACCTGCGCCTCGCCGCCCAGGGACGTGACGGTGCCCGCGCCCTGAATTTCTGGCGCCGCGTGAACAGCAAACGCGAACACCTGGAGATGGCCGACCAGGTGCTGGAACGCCTGCAGCTCACCGCCCGCGCCGACACCCTGGCCGGCGAGCTGTCCCACGGCCAGCAGCGCGTGCTGGAGGTGGGCATGTCGATCTGCTCCAGGCCCAAACTGTTGATGCTCGATGAGCCCACCTCGGGCATGGGCATCGACGATATCCCGATCATGACCCAACTGATCAGCGACCTCGGCCGCGACCACACTGTGCTGTTGATCGAACACAACATGAGCATCGTCATGTCCATCAGCCAAAGCATCACGGTGATGAGCCACGGCCAGATCCTGGTGGAAGGCACGCCAGAATTCGTGCGCGCCGATGAACGTGTGCGGAGCGCTTATCTTGGGGAGGCTGCCTGATGCTGATCGTCGAAAACATCCATTCCTACTACGACAAAAGCCACGTGCTCGAAGGCGTGTCGCTGACCGTCAACCCCGGCGAACTGGTGACGCTGCTGGGCCGTAATGGCGCCGGCAAGACCACCACGCTGCGCAGCATCCTCGGCATCATCTGCCCGCGCCAGGGCCAGATTCATTTCAACGGCCAGGCACTGGTGGGTCAGAAGATCTTTGAGATCGCGCGCCAGGGCCTGGCGCTGGTGCCGGAGAACCGTGGGATTTTCCGCCTGCTCACGGTCGAGGAAAACCTGCGCATCGCCGCGCGCAAGACCAGCCGCTGGCAGCTCGAAGACGTCTACGCCATGTTCCCGCGCCTCAAGGAGCGGCGCAAAAATGCCGGCCATGCGCTGTCCGGCGGCGAGCAACAGATGCTCGCCATCGCCCGCGCCCTGCTCAACGACCCCAAGCTGCTGATCCTCGACGAACCCACCGAAGGCCTGGCCCCGGTGATTGTCGACGAGCTGGTGAAGATCCTGCGCAAGGTCAAGGACGACGGCCTGCCGGTGCTGCTGGTGGAACAGAACCTGATGGTCTGCGACAAGCTCGCCGACCGCCATTACGTGCTCGAACAAGGCCGCGTGGTCTACGAGGGCAGCGCCGCCGCCTTCCGCGCCGACCCGACGATCAAAAACCGCTATTTGGCCCTGAGTGCCTGACCGGAGACTGCTGATGAATAGTTTTGCGCAACCGCTCAAGAGCAACGCCCCGCTGATCAACCGCGACCGCCTGTGGCAATCCTTGATGGACCTGGCCCAGCTCGGCGCCACAGTCAAAGGCGGCGTGTGCCGCCTGGCCCTCACTGACCTCGACCGCCAGGCCCGCGACCTGTTTGTGCACTGGTGCGAGGCCGCCGGGTGCAGCGTCAGCGTCGACGCCATCGGTAATATTTTCGCGCGCCGCCCTGGCCGTAACCCCGCCCTGCCCCCGGTGATGACCGGCAGCCATATCGACACCCAACCCACCGGCGGCAAGTTCGACGGTTGCTATGGGGTGATGGCCGGCCTGGAGGTGATCCGCACGTTGAATGACCTCGGGGTTGAGACCGAGGCGCCGATCGAGGTAGTGGTCTGGACCAACGAAGAAGGCTCGCGCTTCCCACCGTGCATGATGGGTTCCGGAGTGTTTGCCGGGAAGTTCGACTTGCAGGACACCCTCGACAAACAGGACGAGCAAGGCCTGTCGGTGGGTGCCGAATTGCAGCGCATCGGCTATGCCGGTTCGCGGGCGGTACTTGGCCACCCGGTGGGCGCGTATTTCGAGGCGCATATCGAGCAAGGCCCGGTGCTCGAAGACCAGGCCACCACCATTGGCGTGGTCATGGGTTGCCTGGGCCAGAAGTGGTTCGACCTGACGCTCACCGGCGTCGAAGCCCACGCTGGCCCAACACCGATGCACCTGCGCAAGGACGCTCTGGTCGGTGCTGCCGAGGTGGTCAGCGCGGTCAACCGTATCGCCCATCAGCAGCAGCCCCACGCCTGCGGCACCGTTGGCTGCCTGAGCCTGCACCCCGGTTCGCGCAACGTGATTCCCGGCCAGGTGCACATGACAATCGACCTGCGCCACCTGCACGCCGACAAGCTGCAGGCCATGGTCGATGAAGTGCGCGGCGTGATCGAAGCCACGGCCCAGCGACACGGCTTGAGTTTCGAGCTGACCCCCACCGCCGACTTCCCGCCCCTGGACTTCAACCCGGCCTGCGTCAACGCCGTGCGCGATGGCGCTGCTGCCTTGGGCTTGAGCCATATGGACATCGTCAGCGGCGCCGGGCACGACGCCATTTTCGTCGCCGAACTCGGCCCGGCCGGGATGATTTTTGTGCCGTGCGAAGGCGGCATCAGCCATAACGAAATCGAAAACGCCGCGCCGGACGACCTGGCGGCGGGCTGCGCGGTATTGCTGCGCGCCATGGTCAATGCAGCCCAGGGGGACAGCGCATGAGCGAGATCGGCCAACTGACGGCAGTGCAACTGCTGCAGCATTTTCGCGACAAGACCTTGTCGCCGGTGGACGTCACCGAAGACGCCTTGCTGCGTATCGAACGCTACAACCCGGTGGTGAACGCCTACTGCCACGTGGACCCGGAAGGCGCGCTCAACGCCGCGCGCGCCTCGGAACAACGCTGGCTCAAGGGCCAACCCTGCGGCGTGCTGGACGGTGTGCCGGCATCGATCAAAGACCTCACGCTGACCGTCGGCATGCCGACCCGCAAGGGCTCGCGCACCACGTCCGCCGAGGGGCCGTGGGACGTCGACGCGCCCTTCACGGCCTTTATGCGCAAGGCCGGCGCGGTGCTGCTGGGCAAGACCACCACCCCCGAATTCGGCTGGAAAGGCGTCACCGACAACCCGCTGTACGGCGTCACCCGTAACCCCTGGGACACGCGCACCACGGCAGGCGGCTCGTCCGGCGGCGCCGGGGCGGCGGCGGCGTTGAACCTCGGCGTGTTGCACCAGGGCAGCGATGCGGGCGGTTCGATCCGGATTCCCTGTGCATTTACCGGTACATTCGGGATCAAGCCGACCTTTGGTTATGTGCCGCAGTGGCCAGCGAGCTCCATGACCATCCTCTCGCACCTGGGGCCAATGACCCGCACGGTGGAAGACAGCGTGCTGATGCTGCAGACCATCGCCCAGCCGGACGCACGGGACGGCTTGATCGGCGCGCCACGGCGTACACCATGGCTGTCGGACGCGGCGGACTTGAAAGGGTTGCGCGTGGCCTACAGTCCCAATTTTGGTTACGTGGAGGTCGACCCGCAGGTGGCCAGGGTGGTCGCCCAGGCGGTGCAAGGCCTGGTGCAACTGGGGGCGCAGGTCGAGCAGATCGACCCAGGCTTCAGCGACCCGCTGGAGGTGTTCAGCACCTTGTGGGCGGCTGGCGCAGCACGCTTGACCGGGCCGATGAGCGAGGCGCAGAAACAACTGCTGGACCCTGGCCTGCTGCGTATCGCGCAACAAGGCGAAGCATTGAGCCTCAGCGACTTCAACGATGCCCTCGAAGCCCGCGCGGCGTTGGTGGCACGCATGGCCGCGTTCCATGAACATTACGACGTGCTGGTGTCGCCGATGATGCCGATCACTGCCTTCGAGGCCGGGCACAACGTACCGCCGGGTTCGGGCCTGCAGGAATGGACGCAGTGGACGCCCTTCACCTACCCCTTCAACCTCACGCAGCAACCGGCGGCGTCGGTGCCGTGCGGGTTGGCGGCGAATGGTTTGCCGGTAGGGTTGCACGTGGTGGGCGCGCGGTTTGCCGATGAGCAGGTGCTGCGGGTGTGCCACGCGTATGCCAAGGCCTTCCCGACCGAGCACCTGCTGGCACCCGCAACCTGGCGCTGAGGCGTGCTTGAAGACGCGAGCCCTGCATTGGCGGAGGTTGAAAACCCGCGGGTGATGCCGGCTGTAAAGCAACGATCAGGCGGCCCCGGCGCCGCCTGATCATTTGAACGCGCTGTCACGGCCGGGCGTTTTCAGCCAAGCGCACGGGATACCACGATGTCAGTGGGTTTGAGCGGCGTATCGCTATCGATCAGCAATATAAAGCCGGGGGTGCTGTTGCCTTTCACATCAATCTCCAACCGCGCCTGTTTGCTCGCCGGGTCATAACTGAGGACGGCTTCGTTACGCCGCCCAGTGAACGCGGTGACCAGCTCGACCGGTCTTTGGACTTTCTGCGACTTCTCATGCCCCCCCTCTGTCTTGCTGTCCAACAGCCCCTTGCGATGTATGTCGGACACATCGACCTTGTCCTTGCCTGACACGAAATCAGTGATCCGATCCGGTTTTTCCGGGGTTGAATGTTTGAAACTTTGATACTTGTAGACGTTGTTGCCACCGTTGCCGGTCATCACGTTCTGTGCACGGTTCGGGATAAACACGTCATTGCCCGTCCCGCCTTTGGCATTCTCGATGGAGACGCCCTTGGCGATAAACACGTTGCCGACCATCCCGCCGACATTCGACGGTTGTGCGGCATTGAGATTGATCAGTTGGTCATCTGCAAACCCGGAGAAATCCAGCGTATCGATGCCCCCACCGTCCCACACGGTAAATACCGGTGCATCGCTGGCGCTTTGCAGTCGATAGTCCGTGCGGTCGGCAGTGGCGTTGAAGCCATAGGTTGTATCCGTCGCGCGGGTATCCTTGTTGGCGCCATAGAGCTTTTGGATAGCGGCAATGTCATCCACCATGGGGCCTGACGGGGTATGCCTGACACCGTTCTTTGTGAAGTTCTGACCGGTGTGGTGCTCACCCCAATAACTCATGACGCTATGCCCAATCGAATCCTGTGCATAGGTCGCCGTTTCGTAGCTTGAGCCGTCCGGGTGGTCTTCATGGGGGTGCGACAACCCCAATGCATGACCTGTTTCATGCAAATAATGCGCTGACCCTTCATTGGTTGCGCTGGGGGTCGTGACGCGATCCGTGGTTGAATCGAGATAAATCTCTGACGTCATCCACTCTTTCGGCGCCTTGGGGTTCGCTGCTACTGCGCGCTGAGTGCTTGCCGGAGGAATTCTGGTCGCAAAACCATCCTGATCGGGTGAGCCTTGAGACAGCGTAAAGTTACTGAAGCCGATATTGCCTTCCTCTACACCGCCGGGGGGCGCTTGCGTGAAACGCAGCTTGGCCACATCCGACCAGCGAGCCAACGCCGTTGCGGCGGCCTCCTGTTGGGTCGCATCAAGTTTGCTGAACCCCTGATTACCATGAGCGTTGAAAATCACTCCGGCTTTTTCATGCATGCGATAGGACACATCCGTCCAGCCGTCCTCATTGATATCCAGCCAACGATTGCCTGTGCGTGTCAGCACATCGGCGGCCTGTTGTACGGTGTATGAAGGTTTGCCATTGATTTCACGTTGCCCCTCCACCTCACGGTTGATTGTGGGGAGAAAAGGGTTGGAAACAGCATGATTTGTCTGGATGGTGGACATCGTCGATTCCCTCGTAGTAATGCGAAAATGACATCTCTCCTCTCACCGCGCCTGACTGCTGGCGATCGTCGGATGCTCAAAAAGCTATCACCGGGGACTACTTTCAAAAGTAGGAATTTTCGGCGAAACACACTGTCACTCACGCAACGAAATTAACCAATATCCATAAAATTCAATCACTTGAAAAATCGCCATCGCTTTTCTAATCACACTTGGAAACATCCGAGCGGTGTAAGGGAAAGGCCTTCCCGATAACCGAGTGATAGGCGCATACCCTCACACTTAACTGTCAGGCGCCTTACAATGACGCCGACTTTCACCCCCGGAATGCCCATGGACATCGAACTGGCCCGCACCTTCCTCGAAATCACCCGCTGCGGCAGCCTGGCCGCAGCGGCCGAGAAACTGCACGTCACCCAGACCGCCATCACCGCACGGGTAAAAAATCTCGAAAGCCAACTCGGCACTACGCTGTTCATCCGCAACCGCGCCGGCGCACGCCTGACCGCCGACGGCGAAGCCTTTGTGGTGCATGCCAACCAGTTGCTGCAAACCTGGGAAGCCGCCAAGCGTGACCTGCCTTTGCCAGACGGATACCGCAACGTGCTGCACATCGGCGGCGAAGTGAGCCTGTGCAACCCGCTGATGCTCGGCTGGGCCCAGGCCCTGCGTAAACACATCCCGGGGCATGCCTTGCGCACCGAAATCCGCGAAGGCGAATACCTGCTGCGCCAGCTGGAACTCGGCGTCCTCGACGCCGCGCTGGTGTTCCAACCGCAGTACTGGCCGGGCCTGCAGGTGGAGCAGGTGCTGGAAGAGAAACTGATCCTGGTGCAGTTGGCGAGCACGCCAAGCCCCTACGTCTACATCGACTGGGGCCCAGGCTTTCGCCAGCAACATGACGCCGCCCTGCCCGACCGTGCCCGCGCCGCGTTGAGCTTCAACCTCGGGCCGCTGGCGCTGCAGTACATCCTGGAGAACGGCGGCGCCGGCTATTTCCGTACCCGCGTGGTGCAGAGTTACCTGGACAGCGGCGTGATGCAGCGCGTGGCCAAGGCGCCGGAGTTCAGCTACCCCACCTACCTGGTGTACTCGCGAGCACGAGATTCGGCGGTGCTGCAGCAGGCGTTGGCGTTGCTGCGTGAAGTGGTCAAGGTCGAAAGTGACTGGTCGCAGCGCTGGGACCCGTTGATTTGAATCACTCTACGCCTGCGCGCATGCTAGCCTGCGGGTGTTTCCTTTCGCAGCCTTACCGATGAACAAGAAAAAGTCCGTCACCATCAGCGACATCGCCAAACGGGTCGGCATGACCACCATCACGGTGTCCCGCGCACTGAGCAAACCCGACCTGGTCAAGCCGGCCACCCTGGCACGCATCCTCGAAGTGGCGCGGGAGATGGACTACGTGCCCAACGCCTTCGCGCGCGGGCTCAAGCGCAGTGAAAGCCTGATCATCGGCGTGATCACCGCGTCAGTCGACAACCCGTTCTACAGCGAAATGATCAAGGCGATTTCCCGCGAGGCCAAACAGCACGGCTACACCATCATGTTGGTGGACACCGACGAGCTGCAAGAGCTGGAAAGCAAAGCCGTGGATACCCTGTTGGGTTACCGCGTGGCGGGGATCATCCTGTCGCCGGTCTCGGATGAGCCGAGCTACCAGCCCGACTACCTCGAACGCCTGGGCAACGGCAAAACCCCGGTGGTGCTGCTCGATCGCACGCTCCATGACAGCCCGTTCAGCCGCGTGGTGCTCGACAACTACCACAGCGGCATCCAGGCCGCGCACTACCTGCTGCGCCAGACGCCTGCGCTCAAGCGCCTGCTGGTGCTCACCGGCCCCGAGCACTCACGCATCACAGTGGAGCGCCTCAAGGGTCTGCGCGAAGTGCTCGCCGAACATCCCCAGGTGCAGGTCGAAGTGCAGGCCGGCGACTACACACTGATGCCCTCTTACCTGCACACCCTCGACTACCTGGCCGAACACGCGGCGCCGGACGCGATCATGGGTTTCAACCAGTTGATCACCCTCGGTGCCCTGCGCGCGTTGCGCATGCACAACATCCCCCACGACAGCCTGACCATCTGCGGCATCGACCGCCTGCCCTTCGCGGATATCTTCGGCGTGCCCATCGCCTGTGTGGCCCACGATGCATCACTGGCCGGCAGCAGCGCGGTCCGCCTGCTGCTCGACCACCTCGAAGACCCGTACAAACCACGGGACAAGGTGGTGATCGCCGGCCAGCTGGAAAACGGCTAGCGGCTGGTGTAGCCGCCGTCGATGGGCAGGCTGACGCCGCTGATCATGCTGGCGGCGCTGCTCAGCAGGAACAGCACCGGCAAGGCCACTTCTACGGTTTCTGCAAAACGCCCCAGCGGAATGGCCGCCAGCGCCGGGTCGCGCTTGGCCGGCTCGGACCAGGCCATGCTCGCCATCGGTGTGAGCGTGACCGTGGGGTTGACGCTGTTGACGCGAATGCCAAAACGACCCCATTCGGCGCATTGCACGCGGGTGATCGCGTCCAGCGCAGCCTTGGACGCGCAGTAGCCGAGGTGATCGTCCAGGGCCACCAGCGAAGCCTGGCTGGAAACATTGACGATGCTGCCGGCGATCTTCGCCTCAATCATTTTGGCCGCCACGCGACTGCCGACTTGAGCGGCGGCGCGGGCGTTGACGTTCATCACCTGGTCGAACGCTTCGGCGCTGATCGCGGCAGCGGGTTCCAGGCGCGAGATGCCGGCGCAGTTGACCAGGCCGTGCAACGGCGGCAGTGCTCGCAGGGCGGTATCGAGGGCGGCGCTGTCGGCGACGTCCACGCACAGGCTATGGCAGCCGAGTTGGGCCAGGGCCTGCGCGTCGCGGCCCAAGGCGAAGACTTCGGCGCCGCTGGCGATCAATTGCAGCGCGATTTCCCGGCCAATGCCGCTGCTGGCGCCGGTGACGAGAATGCGCTGGTGCGTGAAGCTGAAGGCTGAGTTCATGGCTGACACTCTCAAAAACAATGAAGATCCCTTGTGGGAGCGGGCTTGCTCGCGAATGCGGTGGTTCAGCCATGCATCCAGTGACTGACACAGCGCATTCGCGAGCAAGCCCGCTCCCACATTTTTGGACGGTGCTGAATCAGTGGGTTTGCAAGTTGTGCATGATCGGTTTCAGCGCCGGGTACAGCTTCAGGTACTCGGCAAACGCCCGCTCATACGCCTCGACATTTTCCGCATTCGGCTCAGCCCGCAAGGCCAGCTGCACCCAGCCCTTGTCCATCTCCCCGTCACTGACCAACCCCACCGTGTGCGCCGCCAGCAACGCCGCGCCCAATGCGGCTTCCACCTCCTGCACGATGGTGTACACCGGGTACCGCGTGACATCCGCGATGATCTGCATCCACAGGTCCGAATGACTCGCGCCGCCCACCACGATCAAGCGCGGGTCCAGCGAATGCGCGCCACGGGTGCCCGCCTCGATGTTGTGGCGCAGGGCAAAACTCACCCCTTCCAGCACCGCGCGGTACAGATGGATGCGGCTGTGGTAGAGGTTCAACCCGACAAAACTGCCACTGGCGCGGTCGTCCCATACCGGGCTGCGTTCGCCCATCAGGTACGGCAAAAACAGCAAGCCTTCGCTGCCCGCCGGGATCTGTCGGGCGCACTGTTCCAGCAGCGCCAGGCTGTCCTGGCCGCTGGCCTGGGCCTGTTGCTCTTCGGCCTGGCAGAACTGCTCGCGAAACCAGCTCACCGACGCCCCGGCGGTAATCGCGCCGCCGAAGATGTAGAGGTCGCGGTGACCGTTGTAGACATGAGGGAAACTCACCAGCCCGTGACGCGCATCCACCTGCTGGTTCAAGTAGCCCCAGCACATGCTGGTGCCGATCATCGCCACATGGTTACCGGGCTGCGTGACACCCGCTGCCAGGGTCGCCATGGCCGCATCCACGCCACCCGCCAGGATCGGCGTGCCCGCCTGCAGGCCCAAACGTGTGGCCCAGTTCTCGAGCAGGCCGCCCACCACCTCACCGGAATGCACCAGGCGTTCGGGCATCATCGCCAGTGGTATGCCCAACGCATCAAGCATCTCGGCAGACCAGCCGCGCTGCGCCACATCGTAGACACCGCCGATATTGCCAGCGCTGCTATGGTCCACCGCCAACTCCGCGGTGAGGCACCAGTTGATATAGCTGTTGGGTGGCAGCAGGTAGCGAGTGTTGGCCCACACCTGCGGCTGGTGCTGCTTGAGCCAGAGCATTTTGGTGAAGCCGTAGTAGCTGTCCACCGAGTTGCCGGTGACCGCAAACAGGCGCTCCAGGTCTACATGCTCACGCACCCACGCCACCTGCTCGCCGGCGCGGCGGTCCATCCAGATCAGGCACGGGTGCAGCGGCGTCATCTGCGCATCCACTGCAATCCCCGAGCCGCCGTACAGGCTGCTGATGCACAGCGCCTTGACCTGCTCCGCCGCCACGCCGGCCTTGGCCATGCACTGCGCCACGCAGGTCTCGACGGCATCCAGCCAGACCTGCGGCCATTGTTCGGCCCAGCGCACTTTCGGGGTATCCACGCGGTACCCCTGGCTGTGCTGGGCGATGATCGTGCCTTGACCATCCACCAGCAGCGCCTTGGTGCTCTGGGTTCCTATATCGACCCCCATTACGTATTCCATAGATCAAACCACCGGCTTCAACAGCACCTTGATCGACTTGGTCGAGTTGGCCAACTCAAACGCCTGGGCAAAGTTATCCAGCGGGAAGTCATGGGTGACGATGCCTTTGGAGGTCACCAGCCCGCGCTCGAACAGGTCGATGGCGATCGGATAGCAATACGGGCCGAGGTGCGCACCGCGAACGTCCAGCTCCTTGCGGTCGCCGATGATCGACCAGTCGACACTGGTCTCGGCACCAAACACGCTGAACTCGACAAAACGCCCGAGCTTGCGGATCAGGTCCAGGCCCTGGGTCACGCCCGCCGGTACGCCGGTGGTTTCGATGTAGACGTCGCAGCCATAGTTGTCGGTGAGGCCGTTGATGATTGCGCGGGCGTTATCGCGCGAGGGGTTGATCACCACATCGGCGCCGAATTTCTTCGCCAGCTCCAGGCGTTCGTCGACCATGTCGATCACCACCAGTTTCTTGGGCGTTTTCAACGCGGCGACCTGGACCATGCACAGGCCGAGGGTGCCGGCGCCAGCGATCACCACCACGTCGTCGAGCTGGATATCGCCACGGTTGACGGTGTGGATCGAGCACGCCATCGGCTCCACCAGCGCCGAGTCCTCCAGCGACACCGACTCGGGAATCTTGTGCACGATGGCGGTCTTGGGGATGCGCATGTACTGGGCCATGCCGCCTTCGGCCACTTCGCGCTGGAAGCCGAAGATGTTGTGCACTTCGCACATCCAGTATTTGCCGGATTTGCAGAAGCGGCACTTGCTGCAGGGCACGATCTGCTCGGCGATCACCTTGTCGCCTACCGCGACGTCGAAGTGCTCTTCGGCGCCCTCGCCCGCTTCCACCACATAACCGAAAAACTCGTGCCCCGGCACTACCGGCGCCTTGACCCACGGGTTGTCGCCGCCCCAGAACATCGCCGCGCCCGAGTGGCACTTACAGTCACTGGCGCAGATGCCACAGGCGGCGATGCGGATCACCAGTTCATTGGGACGGGCCTGGGGTTTGCCGATGCGTTCCAGGCGATAGTCTTTGGGGCCGTGGCAAACGACGGCTTGCATGTCGGTGTGCTTGTCCATGGTGTTGGGTCCTGTCTTGAGTTTATTTATGGCGCTGACGGCTGATGAAAATCGCCAGCAAAATGATCCCGCCCTTGATCACGCTCTGGACGTAGGGCGAAACGCCGAGCATGTTCAGCCCGTTGTTCAATACGCCGAGCAGCATGGCGCCGAGCAAGGTGCCGATAATCACGCCACGCCCGCCGGCGATCGATGCACCGCCGAGTACCACGGCGGCAATCGCATCCAGCTCGAACGACACGCCGGCATTCGGCTGGCCGCTCATCAGGCGTGAGGTGAGCACCAGCCCGGCAATCGCCGCCGTCAGACCGCTGATGCCGTACACCAGCAGCTTGAAGCGCGCCGCGCGCACGCCGGACAAGCGCACCGCTTCTTCATTGCCGCCGATGGCGTAGATGTAGCGACCGATGCGCGTGTGCTGCAGCAGCACATAGGCGGCGGCGTAGGTGATCAGCATGATCAGGATCGGCACTTCAATACCGAACAGGCTCTGGCGGCCGAAGAAGCCGAACCACTCCGGCAGCCCGGAAATCGGGTAGCCGTCGGTGTACATCAGGCCCAGCCCCCGGGCGATGCCCATGGTCGCCAGGGTGACGATGATCGGCGGCATGTGCAGGTAGGCGACGAACAGGCCGTTGCCGATGCCGAAGGCCACGCCGATCAACATGCCCGCGCCAATCGCCAGGCCAGGCGGCAGGCCTGCGACCATCAACCCGGCCGTGAGCGTGCCGGACAACGCCATCACCGGCCCCACCGACAAATCGATGCCGCCGGTGAGGATCACGCAGGTCATGCCCACCGCGATAATCGCGTTGATCGACACTTGGCGGGCAATGTTCGACAGGTTGCTGGCGGTCAGGAAGGTGTCGCTGGCGAGGATCATCACCAGGGTCACCACCACCAGCCCCACGAACGGATAGAACGCCGGCGAGCGCACCAGCCGCGCCAGGTTGAGGCGCAGCCAGCTGTTATCGCCGGTACTAATGGACGTATTCACTTGAGCCCCCTGTTGCATGGCGCATGACCTCTTGAGGATTGACGGCGGACGCTTCCAGCAGCTTGACGATGGCGCCCTTGTGGAACACGGCGACGCGGTCGCACATGCCGATGACTTCCGGCAGCTCGGAGGAAATCATGATGATTGCGTAGCCCTGTTCGGTGAGGCTGCGCATCAGCGCGTAGATCTGCGCCTTGGCCCCCACGTCGATGCCACGGGTGGGTTCATCGAACACCAGCACGTCACAGTGGTGGTTGATCCAGCGTGCGATCACGACCTTTTGCTGGTTGCCGCCGCTGAGGTTGAACACCCGGCTTTCGCTGCTCGGGGCTTTGATCGACAGTTGCTTCATCAGGCCTTCGACGCTGGCGCATTCACGACTTTTGTCGATCAGACCCGAGGCGTTCTGGTACTTGGGCAGGTTGTTCAGGGAGATGTTTTCGCGAATGCTGAAATCGGTGATCAGCCCTTCACTCTTGCGGCTTTCCGGCAGCAGGCCAATACCCTGCGCCAGCGCCTGGGCCGGGTCGTCGAGGGTGATTTTTTCACCGCGCAGCCACACGTCTTTGCTCACCGACGGCAGCGCCCCCATCATGCCCAACGCCAGTTCGGTGCGGCCGGAGCCGACCAGCCCGGCGAAGCCGAGGATCTCGCCCTTGTGCAGCTGGAAGCTGTTGTGCGGGCCGTTGCGCACCAGCTGAATATCCTTGACTTCCAGCAGCAGCGGGCCGCGTGCGCTGGTTGGCTTGGGTGGAAAACTGCATTCCAGACGCCGCCCGACCATCATCTCGACCAGGCGGTCGATGTCGCTGTCGGCCACGTCGGTGACGCCCACATTGCCGCCGTCGCGCAACACGCTGATGCGGTCGCACACCTGGAAAATCTCCTCCAGGTGATGGGAGATAAAGATCACCGCCACACCCTGGCGCTTGAGCTCACGCATGATCTCGAACAGCAACTCGGCCTCGCTTGGCGTGAGCGTGGCAGTGGGCTCATCCAACACCAGCAGGCGCGCGTCCAGGGCCAGGGCCTTGGCGATTTCGACAAATTGCTGTTCGGCCACGCTCAAGTGCTTGACCGCGCATTGCAGGTCGATGGTCACGCCCAGGCGCTTGAATAACGCCGCGCTGGCCTCGACCATCTCGCGCTTGCGCAGCAGGCCGAAACGGTTGCTCAGCTCGTGGCCGAGGAAGATGTTTTCCACCGCCGTGAGGTAGGGAATCAGGCTGAATTCCTGGAACACAATGCCGATGCCGGCGGCAATCGCATCACGGTAGGTCGCAAATTGCTGTGCCTGGCCGTCGATCAGGATCTGGCCTTCGTCTTGATGCTCGACGCCGCCGAGGATCTTCATCAGGGTCGACTTGCCCGCACCATTTTCCCCGAGCAGCGCATGGATCTCGCCGCGCTCGACTTGCAGGTTGATGGACTTGAGGGCCTGTACACCCGGATACCGCTTACAGATATTTTCCAGCTTCAGAAGACTGCTCATACCGCCGACCTCGTATTCAGAAGGAGACCTCAAGCCCCACGGAGTGCGTGGGGCCTGGGTGATTTACCAGCTGAAATCCTTGGCCTTGGCCTGGTCGATCAGGGTGATGTCCACCGGGATCGTGGCGGGCACTTGCGAACCCCACTTCTTGGCCAGGGCGATACCCAGCGCGAGGCGGATCTGGTCACGCGGGTATTGGGCCGAGGTGGCGATGAATTTGCTGCCGGGCTTCTGGATCGCCTTGATCGCTTCCGGCGCACCATCGACGCTCACCAGCTTCACGTCCAGGCCACTGGCTTCGATGGCCGAGAGTGCGCCGAGCGAGCCGTTGTCATTCACGCTGAAAATGCCCTTGAGGGTCGGCTGGGCCTGCAGCATGTTCTCGGTGACGGTCAGCGCCTGGTCACGTTCCTGCTTGCCGTTCTGGATGCTGACAATCTTGATGTCCGGGTGCTTGGCCACGGCCTCCTTGCAGCCCCGCACGCGCTCCAGGATCGGCACCACGGCGATGCCGTCGAGGATGGCGATATTGCCCTTGTCGCCAATGTTTTTGGCCAGGTATTCACAGGCCTGGAAGCCGGCGTCGAAGTTTTTCGAGCCGACGAAGGAGTCCAACGGGCCGTCCGCCTGGGCATCCACCGCGACCACCACAACACCGGCCGCGTGGGCGGATTTGACCGCCGATTGCACGCCGACCGAATCCGTCGGGTTGATCAGCAGGATATCGATGCCTTTTTGCAGCATGTCTTCCACATCACTGACCTGCTTGGACACGTCGTGACGGGCGTCGGTGATGATCAATTTCGCGCCAATGCTCGCGCCCGCTTCTTCGAGGGCGTTTTTCATGGTGACGAAATAGGGGTTGTTGATTTCCTGGAAGGATGCGCCGATGCGGATCGGTTTGGCAGCGTCGGCGAAGGCCGGGGAAACGGTGCCGAGGGTGATGCTTACAGCCAATAAACACAGGGTTTTCGGAAGCATTTTCATGGCGTGGGTCTCTGTTTTGTTTTTATTTTTAGAGCAAATGTTATCGTTAACATTTTGCCAAAAGCTAGCAAGGAAATTCCCCGGACGCAAGGGGCCACTGGTCGGTCGCGGTGAAAATGTGCGAGCGGGCGTGCTCGCGAAAGCGCTGGGTCAGTGACTCGAGGTATTGCCTGACTCGACGTCTTCGCGAGCAAGCCCGCGCCCACATTACGATCTGCGTAGGCTGTAAAACTCGCACATTCCCCACCACCAACTAAGCTCAGCCTCCAACAAAAAAACACAAGCACCCTGCCATGGCCGACCCCATCGACGCGAGCTGATGCAGGGGCGCAATTTCAACATCGTCGTCCCGCTGATGGATTACCCGTTCGGCACCCTGCCCTGGGAACCGGGCCCCAACGACAACCAGGAATCGTCATGAGTACCCGTCCAAAAAAACTGTGCCATCTGATGTTCGTACTGCTGCTTGCCGTGCTCGCGTTTCTGCTGCTGATGCCCACCAAGGTGCAACCAGTCAACTGGGCGCCACCCAAGGCGCCTTCAATGAAAGACGGGCCCTACGCCGAAAACCAGCGCCTCAAGGGCGTGCAGAACATCGGTGCCCAGGGCATTCCCGGGCCCGAGGCCTTGCTGCTGGATGCACAGGGTTTTCTGATCAGCGGGCTGCACGATGGGCGCATCATCCGCACCGCACCCGACAGCCACAGCCTGCAAGTGCTGGCCAATACCGGCGGGCGCCCACTGGGCATGGCGCTGCACCCGGATGGGCGGTTGATCATTGCCGACGGGGTCAAGGGCCTGCTCGCACTCGATACCAGTCGCCAGCTCACATCACTGAGCACCGCCGCCAATGGCGTGTCCTTTGGTTTTACCAATGACGTGGCCGTGGACGCCGCGGGCCGCTATGCGTACTTCAGCGATGCGTCGAGCCGCTGGGGGTATGGCCAGGATGGCGAGGCGGTGATCGAGCATGGCGGCGACGGCCGGCTGCTGCGCTATGACTTCAGCAACGGCAGCACCGAGGTGTTACTGGAGCAACTGCAATTCGCCAATGGCGTGGCCCTGGGCCCGGATGAAAACTACGTGCTGGTCAATGAAACCGGCGCCTACCGTATCAGTCGGTATTGGCTCAAAGGCGAACGCGCCGGCCAGCACGACCTGTTCATCGACAACCTGCCCGGCCTGCCTGACAACCTCAGTTTCAATGGCCAGGACCGCTTCTGGGTGGCGTTGTACTCGCCGCGCAACCCCTTGCTGGACAGCTTTGCCGGCTACCCGCTGCTGCGCAAGGTGATGGTGCGCGCCCTGATGGTGGTGCCCAAGCCCATCGAGCGTAAAGCCTTTGTGTTGGGGCTGGATACCGAGGGCAACGTCATCGCCAATTTGCAGGATGGCAGCGCCGGCAACTACTCGCCGATCACCACCGCCCGGGAGTATGGCGACTGGTTGTACCTGGGCTCGCTCAAGAGCACGAGCATCGCGCGCCTGCCGCTGGCGCTGGCGTTGGCGCCCTGATGCAAAAAGGGCATACAAGCCTGGCTTGTATGCCCTCGGGTGCAGCAGGCCTTAGGCCTTGGAGCTGCTCAGCAAGGTCTGGTTGCACAGGTGGCCGAAGCTGACGTACTGGACATTGTCACCCCCTACGCCGATACCGGGGTACTCCAGCACTTCCATGCGCCACACGCCGTAGTTGAAGTCGGTACGCCAGGTGTTGTTGTAGCCCTGGGCGTAGTCGACAAACGTGGTCTGGAAATCACCGCTGCACGTACCGACATTGATGATGCCAGTGGCCTGGCCGGAGCTGTCGGTGGCCGCCGAATACGCCTTGTAGACGATCGCGCCGGAGTCCGGGTTGATGTGTTGATCGAGGAACACAATCGGGTGCAGCCCCACCAGCGGCGTACCGGTGCTGTCCGACAGGCCCATGGTCCAGTTCAGGTTCCGATAGGCCTGGGTGGTCATGTAGCCGTAACCCACATCGGAGGCGGAATACGGGATGCGGATCACGCTGGCCTCGCCTTTCACGTCCGGGCTGTTGATGCGTGGGTTGGACCCAAACGACAAGTTGTACTTGCCCGTCGCACTCCACGCGTCATTCGGGTTCGGACGCACACGCACCTTGACCACACCGCCGACACCCGGGCTTGGCACGGAGGTCGACTTGAGAGTGCTGTCCACCACCACCCACTGGTTGCCATCAAGGCGTTCCAGGATCCACTTGTTGCGTGTACTGCCGCTGGCAGCATCGGCCGTCAACGCGATGCCCACGCTCTGGCCACGCACTGCGGTGAAGTCGAAATAGTCCACATCGTTGACGCTGTCGGCGTTGCCGCTGAGGTAGTTCAGCGTGTCCGGCAGTTGGAAGGCCGTGTCCGGCGTGTCATTGGGTTCGAAGGCATCGAGGTTGGCATCCACCGCCACGCCGAACTGGAAACTCGACCCCTGCACCGTCGCATTGGCTTCCATGAACCAGTAGTAATCACCGGCCGGCAGCACGCCGCTGAGGCTTTCATCGCCAGTACCGGGATTATCGGAAGTGCCCAGCGCAATCGGGTTGCCCTGGCCATCGTCCTGGAACAGGGTCAGCGCCATGTTGGTGCCCGCCGTCTGGCCGACCAGCAGCGCGTTGATCCGGGCCTTCTGTGGCAGGTTGAAGTGGTAGCACAGCAAGTCGCCGGTCTGTACGCCATTGACGGTGTACAACTGGTTCACGTCCAGCGTGGTTTCACAGCCCTGCACCAGCGCCGCCTGCACGGCGCTGGCCCGCTGGGCATCGGCTTTGTTTACCTGGGTCACCGGGGCTGGTGCGGTGTGGTTCTCCACCACCGAGTCGGCTTTGGCCTTGGGCGCAAACAGGGGCTTCTTGAGTTGAGCACCGGCCTGCAGTTGCTGTTTCAGCGCGGCAGACGCCTTGCTGGCCTGGACTTTTCCAGCGGCTTTGAGCGTGTTTTTGACAGCGGGTGGCGCTGCTTGCGCCGCCAGATGCGGGTATTGCTCGGCCAGGGCAAAGGCCGAAACGAAGCAGGTGGCCGCCATGGCCGCACCCAGCATAAAGGCTTTTTTCGATTTCATTTTTTATCCATCCATAGTTAAAAAGTGAAGCTCAGGTGACATCCGGTCACCTGGGATGGAATGTAGGATATGACTGGATGTATGTACAGTATTTTTTCGAAAAAACTTACCACTCAAGCCAAGTGCACCAATAGCCCCAACTTATGGCCCAAATCATCGCGAGGCGATAGGGCCATACTGCCCAACGCCTGAGTGATGACGGAATGGTCGCCAATTCAGCCTCCGTCAGATATCCCTCTTTCACCGAACGCTTTGGCGTGCGGAGGATGTCTATCAACAGCCCCATGCGTCTGCACCGGGTGACCCGCTGGGTTCGCTCCCAACGTTGCCTACTATTACGAACCTCTGGGTTTTCACTGAAGTAACTTTCCAGCTCGTCGAGTTTTGTACGGCCTGCAAATAGCAACAGCCCTAACACAACGAACGTCCCGACAATCATCACGACGGTGTAGGCGAAAAAAAATGACATTGTTAAGCCCCCTCTGGCCGGAAGATCAGATCACCGTCGACCTCAACGATTAGACCACCCAAAAACGCAGCGCCCTCCCCACCGGCTTTTCCTCCTACATACCCACCCGCCGCGCCGCCAATAATTCCGCAGGTCAGTGCGCCACTTCCTCTACTCGCGACACCTAAGAAAAG